>NZ_JAJUBC010000031.1 GCF_028683095.1 Enterovibrio gelatinilyticus
GCCGTACTGAGTGGGCTGCTTGTTCCGTGTGGAGCAGGTCGCCGTGTCAGTGAGGTCGCATTATAGGGAGGCTTGAGATCTTGGCAAGGCTTTTTGCATGGTTTTTTGCGAAAAACAGCGCGTTCGTTCAGCAATTAACCAAACCGAGCTACTTACATGAAACATTGGTGATGAATTGCACTATTTTTCTCATCCATATAGGCTTGAATTCAAATAATCCTTAAGGGCATAACAAATGCAATCAGTACTTCGAAGTTATAAGGGTGTCTTTCCTAATGTTGGAGAGCGTGTATATCTAGACCCATCATCTGTGATGGTTGGAGACATTACCTTAGGTGATGATGTGAGTATTTGGCCTTTAGTCGCTGCTCGCGGTGACGTTAACCACATCATTATTGGTGACCGATCTAATGTGCAAGATGGTTCAGTCTTGCATGT
Organism: Enterovibrio gelatinilyticus; assembly: GCF_028683095.1. Classification (GTDB taxonomy): domain Bacteria; phylum Pseudomonadota; class Gammaproteobacteria; order Enterobacterales; family Vibrionaceae; genus Enterovibrio; species Enterovibrio gelatinilyticus. Next base: position 439 of record NZ_JAJUBC010000031.1, read on the forward strand.
CACCCATAAAAACAAGGACAACCCTGAAGGCTATCCTCTAATTATCGGTAAAGACGTTACCGTGGGTCATAAGGTCATGCTGCATGGCTGCGTTATTGGCGATCGTGTATTGGTTGGAATGGGTGCCATCGTTTTAGACGGTGCCATCATTGAAGACGAAGTAATGATTGGAGCAGGCAGTCTCGTTCCACCGGGAAAACGACTAGAGTCGGGATATCTCTATGTGGGAAGCCCTGTAAAGCAAGCTCGACCGCTGAAAGAAGCCGAGCGTGCATTTTTACAGAAATCATCGGATAACTATGTTGCGACTAAGAACGACTACCTTGCCGAAGGTTAACGAACCCAGATTTCACCTTGGTCATTGAAGTTTTCTTCCTCAATGGCTTCTTCTGCAAGATCTTCGAAGTCAAAGCGGTGCTGGTCAAAAGCAGCCAGTATCGCTTCTTCTACTACTAATGCTTCATGTTGACGCTTTCGAATATCATCTATCGATACATAGCAAACAATTAGCGCCCCTGACTGCTGAGCATGAAAACAAACGGCATGTTTGTCTTTATCTATGTCTTGATGATCAGGAAATATAATAGTTTGATTCATAGTTATTCAGCCAAGTTACGGCGAAGCTCCCTTAGCACCTGACCTGTTCCCGGCCGGATGCCACGCCAGATAGTAAAACTTTCCGCAGCTTGCCCTACCAACATACCCAAGCCATCAATCACACGGATAGCACCCTGCTCTTTCGCCCATTGATTACTGCTAGTGAGGCCAGAGCCATACACCATGTCATACACAGTGCTATCTGAGTGAATAACCGTAGCCGGAATGTTCGGATGATCACCCGATAAGCTGGCAGACGTCGAATTAATGACAATATCAAACTCAACGTTACCCAAAGCATCAAAGGATGAAGCAGATACATTTCCGTATTCAGAAAACAAAGAAGCCAGCGTTTCAGCTTTGCTAACCGTTCGATTGGCAATCACTAACGTATTGGGGGTGTGCTTAAGTAAAGGAAGCACCACACCGCGCGCAGCACCTCCCGCGCCGAGCAAGAGGATGTTAGCGCCCTCTAACTGCACATGATGGTTTAGAAGATCCTGAACGAGGCCTTCTCCATCGGTGTTATCACCAAGAATGCCGCCATCGTCCAGCTTTTTAAGCGTATTAACCGCGCCGGCTAAACGAGCGCGCTCGGTAAGCATCGTCGCCATCGCATATGCATCTTCTTTGAATGGAACAGTGACATTGCAGCCACGACCACCGTCAGCAAAAAACGCATCCATGGCTTCATTGAAGCCGCCAATAGGGGCTTGCAAGGTTTCATATGACATTGTTTGCCCTGTCTGACGTGCAAACAAGGTGTGTATAAAAGGGGACTTGCTGTGTGAAATCGGATTACCGACAACGACGTATTTATCCATCTACCTACTAAGCCTTACCAATCCCTTGGCGTTAAATAGTCTTTATATAGTATTGCTTCAGGTGAACCCGATTCAGGCTCAAACCCATACTCCCACCTTACAAGCGGAGGCATGGACATTAAAATTGACTCTGTTCGCCCGCCACTTTGAAGGCCAAACAGAGTACCGCGATCATACACTAGGTTAAATTCGACATAACGACCGCGACGATAAAGCTGGAACTGGCGCTCATGCTCTGAGAACACTTTGTCCTTCCGTTTTTGAACAATTGGAAGATAAGCATCGATAAAACCGTCACCCACCGCTTTTATATAGTCAAAAGACGCATCAAAACCCCACGCATTGAGATCATCAAAGAAAAGACCACCAACGCCACGGGTTTCATTTCTGTGCGGAAGGAAGAAATAGCGATCACACCACGCTTTGTGCTCGGCATAAACGGAATCACCAAACGGCGCACAAATTGCTTTTGCGGTATTGTGCCAATGAAGGCAATCTTCTTCGACAGGATAAAAAGGGGTGAGATCAAACCCTCCACCAAACCACCACACAGGGGCTTCGCCTTCTTTCTCAGCAATGAAGAAACGAACATTGGCATGGGACGTCGGAATGTGTGGGTTTTTAGGGTGAACCACCAAAGACACGCCCATGGCTTCAAAGCTACGCCCAGCAAGCTCTGGTCGATGCGCTGTCGCGGAGCCTGGCATTTTATCACCGAACACATGAGAGAAATTCACGCCCGCTTGCTCAAAAACAGTACCGTCACGAAGGACGCGACTACGACCACCGCCACCAGCATCTCTCTCCCATGCATCTTCCACAAACGCAGCGCCGCCATCTTCATGCGATAACGCATCACAAATACGGTCTTGCAACGAAAGGAGGAAGCGTTTTACGGCATCTTTATCGACTGGTTGGGTGTGGTCTTGCACTGGCGTTCCTTCTTAATCCGATGTTTTTACTTAACCTTGTCGAAGCACCTTACCAGAACGTGCATCGCGGATCTCGGTCGGCCTCTCAAGACCACCCGTTTTTCCCTCTAAAATACAAGCAACACGGTCGCCAAGTTGTGCTTCGACTTCTTCCACTGAGCGACACGGCTCTTCACCGCTCAAATTCGCACTGGTCGATGTAATCGGCTTACCATAGGCAGCACACAGCGCTTTCACATCAGGATGGTCAGAGACACGCACCGCAACGGTATCAAAATCTCCCGTAACCCAACCCGTGATTTTCTCGCCCGCTGGCATCACCCAAGTAACAGGCCCAGGCCAACTCGCCAAAACATCCACTTTCGTTTCTTCGCTTAATTGGCTCATATCGATATACCCATCAAGCTGGAAAAGATCCGATGCAATTAAGATCAGACCTTTGGCGCGATCACGCTCTTTCACATCCAATAAGGTTTGAATTGCTTGAGCGCTATCGGGATCACACCCAACACCAAACACACCTTCCGTCGGATAGGCAATTACATCGCCTTGAGATAAGGCTTTTACACATTGCTCCACGTTGGCCAATGTTCTTCTCCGCATTTTCTTCTTACGCTTTTGCATACTATGACCAATTAGGCATGGCAGACTCAACGTTTTTGTCACACTTCGAAACACACTCTCGAAATTCGTATTGCGGGTAAAAACACCCTCTTTACGATGAAATGCATCGACGCAAACGTTTTCCTTGTGATTTATAACCGATATAATGACGCCGAATTTCTCGTCGTAATGACGTTCGCGAGTACATGGCAGTTACAGGAGCAGTTATGAAAGTCGGCATCATCATGGGTTCAAAATCAGATTGGCCAACCATGAAAAACGCAGCAGACATGCTTGAGCATTTCGGCATCGCGTATGAAACAAAAGTGGTTTCCGCACACAGAACCCCTCAATTGCTTGCAGAATACGCCAGCAATGCTGCTTCTCAAGGTATCAAAGTCATCATCGCTGGTGCGGGTGGCGCAGCACACCTTCCTGGAATGACGGCAGCGTTCACTAGCCTTCCTGTTTTGGGGGTTCCTGTGCAATCAAAAGCCCTCAAAGGCATGGATTCTTTATTGTCTATTGTACAAATGCCAAAAGGCGTTGCTGTTGGCACACTTGCCATTGGCGATGCAGGCGCTGCAAATGCAGGCTTACTCGCTGCACAAATTCTTGCAACGAGTGATGACGACCTGCTAGCTAAAATCGACACCTTCCGTCAGAACCAAACCGACACAGTGTTGGCACACCCAGACCCATCGGTAGAGTAATCATGAATGTATTGGTACTTGGCGCAGGCCAGTTAGCGCGAATGATGGCGCTTGCGGGCGCACCATTGAATCTCACCATTAGCGCTTATGATGTCCGCTCAGGCAACGTCGTTCATCCTGTGACACTGGAAGTGCTTGGTCATGGGTTAGAGAATGGCATCGCGAACGCTGACGTCATTACCGCGGAATTTGAACATATTGCCCCCGACGTGCTTCGTCTTTGCCAAGACAGCGGAAAATTCTACCCGGGAGAAGAAGCCATTTTAACGGGTGGCGATCGCCGTAAAGAGAAATCCCTGCTGGACAAAGCTGGCGTTAACAACGCGCGATACCAAGTCATCGAAAATCGCGCTGATTTTGATAACGCCATTGAACGCATTGGTTTGCCGATGATTTTGAAAAGTGCGCTGGACGGGTATGACGGTAAAGGTCAGTGGCGGCTTAAATCATCCGAGCAAACAGATGAAATATGGCAAGACATCGAAGTCTTCCTTGCCGCGTCCCATCAAGCTGACCGTCAATGCGTTATCGCAGAAGAGTTTGTTCGCTTTGATCGCGAAGTATCCTTGATTGGCGCTCGTGGACAAGATGGCAGCCTTGCTATCTATCCCCTCACAGAAAACATTCACACTGATGGCATTCTGAGTGTGTCCGTTTCAGCCAACGAGAACGCTACCTTACAAGCACAAGCTGAATCGATGTTTGATGCAGTCGCATCCGCGCTTGATTACATTGGTGTATTGGCGATTGAGTTCTTTGATGTAAATGGCACGCTAATGGTGAATGAAATCGCACCTCGCGTTCACAATTCAGGCCATTGGACACAACAAGGCGCCGATGTTTGCCAATTTGAAAACCACCTTCGCGCCGTGTGCGGGTTGCCATTAGGCAGCGCAAAACGCGTTCGTCCGACAGCAATGATTAATATTATTGGTGAAGTGACAGTGCCAAACAGCATCATGCCTTTAGCTCACGTGCATTGGTATGACAAAGCCCCAAGACCTGGCCGAAAAATTGGTCACATCAACGTCTGTGCCAGTTCGCAAAGCGAACTTGGAGAGCATTTAACAACACTCTCTACGCATTTGTCTGGTGATGAGTTCCCAGCGTTGTTGGAAGCGGCTGATAAACTCAATCAACCACTGTAATCCCGTTTCGATACAAAAAAAGCCGCAAATGCGGCTTTTTTTGTCTGAGCATTTTATCTGAGAGCCAACCATCAACCTTGTTTATGCTGACACTTCTTACTCGCACACACCTTCACCATACCTGCAGCGGTTTGCTTCTCTAATAACAACGCAAAACCACACGCTTCGCAGCTTCCTTTTAATGGCTTAAGGTTCACAGCAAACTTACACTTAGGGTACGCATCGCAAGCGTAAAACGCTTTACCAAAACGCGATTTTTTCTCGTGGAGTTGGCCTTTGCCACATTCAGGGCAAGAGACTTCAACACCTTCACTGACAGGCTCTTGGTCGCGTTTTTCAATATGTTGACACTCTGGATATGCAGAACAACCAATGAACATACCAAACCGCCCTTGGCGAAGCACCAATTCACTGCCGCATTCAGGGCAAGGTAATCCCAACTCTTTCACCACATGACCATCATTGTGATGCAGCGATTCAACAAAATCACAGGCTGGGTAACCCGTACACGCCTTAAATGGGCCACGTTTGCTGTGTTTAATAACAAGAACGCTGCCACATTGAGGACAGCGTTCTTCTTGTTCTAGTGCATGTTCGTGCGCACTAAATAGCGATTCGTCAATTTTTCCAGCCAAAACTGATTAGCCTCAACAACTTATGGGTGAGCACCTTAGTGAAGGTACTCGTCTTCTGCTGTGCTGTAGAGCAGGTCTTCCATCTGGTCGTACGCGCGCTCGTTTCCAGGCACATTAAACAATACCATCAAGATCACCCACTTGAGATCTTCCAGTACAAACTCTAGCGTTTCCAGCTCCATGACACGATCAATAACCATTTCACGTGTTTCCGGGCTAAGCACACTGATTTGTTCGAGGAAAATAAGGAAGCCTCGGCTCTCTGTATCCAGACGATCCATTTCATTTGGCGTAAAGATACGCATGGACGTCAACGCACTCCCTGTTAAGTAAGGAGATTTGTCGGCATCTTGAAGTAGCGCCAGCTTCTCAAGCCAATTTAACGCTTTATATATATCTTCCTGATGAAACCCTGCTCTGGAGAGTTCATCAGCCAATTCGTCCTGATCTACCAGCAACTCCACATCACTATGGATGTAAGTTTCAAACAGGTACATTAAGATGTCCATCATGGCTATCCCCTCCTCGCTCTGACATAGCCACCGGGTACCGCCGAAACAAGCCCCAGTAACTCTAGTTCTAACAACTTCATCATGATTTCGTGAACGGGCTGATCGCAGATCTCTGCTAGCACATCGACACACCTTGCTTCATTTCCTACGTTAGCCAACACTTCAGGAAATGGCAATTCTTCTTGCGAAACTTGAGCTGGCGTTATGTCTAACTGGTGGTTTATTGCACAACCCGCCAGCGTTCCCACCTGCTCTAATATTTCCTCAACAGACTCGACCAAAAACGCACCTTGCTTAATAAGGCCATTGCTGCCTTTAGCATAAGGGTTATGAATGGAGCCTGGCAAAGCAAATACGTCACGCCCCTGCTCTAACGCTAGACGCGCGGTGATCAATGAGCCGCTTTTCATGGCAGCTTCGACAACCAGCACGCCAGTAGATAGACCGCTGATAATTCGATTTCTTCTCGGAAAAAATGCAGGTTTTGGTGGTGACCACGGCCAAAGCTCTGACACCAGCGCACCTGTCGATATGACATCTTCAGCCAAATCACGATGGCGAGCAGGGTACACTCTTTCAAGCCCAGAGCCTAATACCGCAATAGTACGACCGCCGCCATCGAGTGCGCCGCGATGGGCTCGACCATCTATCCCCAATGCCAAACCACTGGTGACAACCACGTCATGCTTGACCAGCGAAAGAGCAAAGTCATGCGCCATCGCCAAACCCTCAGCGCTGGCATCTCGGCTACCAACAATTGCGATTTGCGGTAATGACAAGACTTCTGGTTTCCCTTGCACAAAAAGGAGCGGCGGTGAACCAGGGATCTGCTTGAGAAGGTAAGGATATCGACTATCGGTAAGGCTAATGATGTGATTATCTTCGGCTTCACACCACGTCATACACTTGTCGATAACCGACCTATCAGGGAACCTAAGCGCCTGTATTTGTGCTGGCTTGAGCCCTAGTGTCGATAACGTCATGTCATCAAGTGCAATGAGTTTTTCTGGCGGGTATTTACTGATTATCTTACTGACGGCAGTGCCGCCAAGCCTTGGTACAGCAGCAAGCCGCAACCAAGACTCAAGCGAAGCATCCACCATTAGCCTTCTACAGAGATCACTGGCATCGGCGCTGAAAGAGGCTGCGCGGCATCGACGACCATTGCCAAACTAAAGTAGGGATAGCTTTTTATCACTAATAATACGCCCACACGCTGATCAGGCAATGTGGTCTCTGCCATCACAGCATTATCAATGTCGCTGTCATAACGCATTTTTCCCTTTGTACCTTTTAACGTTGCGCCTGGCTGCTGTACAGACAGTGCATGACCAGCATTGACACCGTCTTCTGCTCCTCTATCTACAACAACAATTTGTTTCAAGCCCACATACTTACTGCCATAAAGGTGCCCAACCAAGTTGCCCTCTAACGCAGCTGGAGCCGCTTGTGGATGAAACACATTCCCGGTTTTTTCACCCAATGCAGGCAACAGAATGTCGTTCGGCTTCACTTCCTGAGACTGCTTGACCAATTTAAACTCGGACATCTCATCCAGCGCTCGAACTAACTTGGCTTCGGCAACTTTCTTCAGGCTAAATACTCTGATGATTTGTTCGTTATCGAGACGCTCGAACTTTGTCACGGTGCGATACACAAACCAATTTTCGGTTTCAACCGACGCATCAATATAGAACGGCGTGCGCTTAGAAATGTAGCTCCAGCCCTCCTGACTGCCTAAAACACGGGGAGCCAAGCTAAGTTCCGCCTCGCTAATTAAAGTATCAAACGTCAAATACTGCTTAAAGACCGACTGTGACGTGGCACTCACGGGAAGCTGATCGACAAGCCGAGAGCCCGAACTCAGCGACAACGTGGGCTTGCCTGATGCCCAATTCAAACGCAGAACATCCCCAGGATAAATCAGGTGAGGGTTTTCAATATCTGGGTTTTGTTTCCACAACTTAGGCCATTGCCATGGGTTAGACAGATAAATACCTGCAATATCCCACAAGGTATCTCCTTTGCGAACGGTATAAGATGAAGGCGCATCTTTCGCAACCTCAATACTTGCCGCCATCGCAGTTGCTGACAACAAACCGGCAATACAGAATGTGATTAGCTTTTTAAACATCCCTTGTCTCCAAAAGCATACTTTCGTTTGGATGCTGTCATTTGAAACGCAAAATGTCTAGAATTAGCCCAATTACCAAAGCCGGATACGGCGCAGTTCAATAAATTTAAGAGACGTTTATGAGTGTATTACAGGTTTTGACCTTCCCGGACGATCGCCTACGCACGGTGGCGAAACCGGTTGAAAGCGTCACACCAGAGATTCTAAAAATTGTCGATGACATGTTAGAAACCATGTACGACGAAGAAGGCATTGGCCTAGCAGCGACGCAAGTTGATGTTCATCAACGTATTGTCGTGATCGATATCTCTGATTCTCGTGATGAACCAATGGTCCTGATCAACCCAGAGATCACGGACAAACGTGGTGAAGACGGTATCGAAGAGGGCTGTTTGTCTGTCCCAGGTGCACGTGCTCTTGTTGCTCGCGCATCAGAGGTCACGGTGAAAGCCTTAGACCGCGATGGCAAAGAATTCCAATTCGACGCTGACGATCTGCTGGCGATTTGTGTTCAACACGAATTAGACCACCTTGAAGGCAAACTGTTTGTTGATTACCTGTCGCCGCTCAAGCAACAGCGCATCAAACAAAAGCTCGAAAAAATCAAACGCGCTAACGAAAAAGTCAGCTGAGGTTTCCTTGAGCCAATCACTACGTATTGTATTTGCCGGTACGCCGGACTTCGCCGCCCGTCACATGGCGGCGTTGTTGTCTTCGCACCATGACGTGGTTGCTGTTTATTCACAGCCAGACCGCCCAGCAGGGCGCGGCAAGAAATTGACCGCAAGCCCAGTGAAAATGCTAGCACTTGAGCATGATATTCCTGTCTATCAGCCAGCTAGCTTGAAGTCAGAAGACGCGCAGCAAGAATTAGCCGCTATTGATGCAGATATCATGGTCGTTGTGGCTTATGGTCTACTGCTACCTAAAGCGGTGTTAGAAACCCCACGCTTAGGCTGTATTAACGTTCACGGTTCTATTCTTCCTCGCTGGCGCGGTGCTGCACCAATCCAACGTGCCATTTGGGCGGGTGATGAAGAAACGGGTGTCACCATCATGCAGATGGATGAAGGCCTAGATACTGGCGATATGCTGAAAATCGCAACCCTGAGCATTGATGCGAACGAAACCAGTGCCACGCTTTATGAGCGATTGGCTGAATTGGGCCCAGATGCATTAGTGAATTGCCTAGATGATATCGCTGCAGGTCGCACCATCGCTGAAAAGCAAGATGATGAGCAAGCCAACTACGCGAAGAAGCTGAGCAAAGAAGAAGCATTGGTAGATTGGACCCTGAGTGCCGTTGAGCTTGAGCGCTGCGTTCGCGCGTTTAACCCTTGGCCGATGAGTTATTTCACGCTGACGGCGAATGACACCGAACACAATATCAAAGTGTGGGGTGCCGACGTCGACACTGAGCAAACTGACAAAGCACCAGGCACCATTCTGTCTGCGGATAAAACAGGCATTCGCGTGGCAACTGGCGATGGCGTATTACGCTTAACCTCGCTACAGCCACCAGGCAAAAAAGCCATGAGCGCAGCAGATATGCTGAACTCTCGCCGAGACTGGTTTGAACCTGGCAATACCCTTTAATGTCAGAGGCCAGCTTGCTGGCCTTTTTTAGTCGTTAGTAACACTTTTCGTGATGCATGATATCAACAACATGCATCACACCCTGACGAAGGTACCTTCATGAATGTAAGAGCTGTGGCTGCACAGGTTATCTATCAGGTGGTAGACCAAGGACAGTCTCTGTCTGCGGCACTCCCTCCTGCTCAGCAAAAAGTTGCTCCACGAGATGGCGCTCTGCTGCAAGAAATCTGCTATGGCGTATTACGCTGGCTCCCTCGCCTTGAATCCATCACCCAAAGCCTGATGGACAAGCCGTTAAAAGGAAAGCAACGCGTATTCCATCACCTCATTTTGGTGGGGCTGTACCAAATCAGCTTTATGCGCATTCCAGCCCACGCTGCCGTGGCTGAAACGGTTGATGCGACCAAAGTTCTGAAAAAACCGCAACTTCGCGGGCTTGTTAATGCCGTATTGCGTAGCTACCAACGTCAACAAGAAACACTCGACGCTGCTGCTGTCGCCCATGACGCAGGAAAATACGGTCATCCAAGCTGGCTGCTCAAGCTGCTGCAAAATGCCTACCCTGAACAATGGGAACAAGTGGTTGAAGCCAACCACGAGAAAGCACCAATGTGGTTGCGTGTTAATCGCAGCCATCATACCCGCGACAGCTACCGTGCACTGCTGACGGAGAATGGCATCGAAACCGACATTCATTCTGACGCAGAAGACGCGCTTAAGCTTGCTTCACCGTGTGATGTAACGGCATTACCAGGTTTTGCCGACGGATGGGTATCCGTTCAAGACGCCGCCGCGCAGCTTTCCATCAATTATCTTCAGCCGCAGTCCGGCGAACTGATCCTTGATTGTTGCGCCGCGCCAGGTGGAAAGACCTGTCATATCCTTGAACACAAAGCCGATGCCAACGTGGTCGCTATGGATGTGGATGCAACGCGCTTACTCCGCGTGAAAGAAAACCTTCAGCGTTTACAACTGAATGCACAAGTCATTTGCGGTGATGCACGTTATCCTGCTGATTGGTGGCAGGGTGAGCAGTTTGATCGTATCCTGCTGGACGCCCCTTGCTCGGCAACCGGCGTTATTCGCCGCCACCCTGATATAAAATGGCTGCGACGCGCTGACGATATTGACCAGCTTGTCTCACTACAATCAGAGATCCTTGATGCCATGTGGGCGCAGCTAAAGTCAGGTGGCACTATGGTTTACGCGACCTGCTCAATCACGCCACAGGAAAACAGCGAACAAGTGAAAGCATTCCTTGCTCGAACCTCTGACGCAACGCTAAAAACAGGCACCACCGATCGCCCTGGTCGCCAAATTCTACCAGGTGAAGAAAACATGGATGGATTCTATTACGCAGAGCTTAAAAAAGCGTAATGGCACCAAAAACGGGCAGCCACTGTGCTGCCCGTTAATAAAACCAATAACAATGAACTGAGGTTCAGGCAGACGTTATGAAAATTATCATCTTGGGGGCTGGTCAAGTCGGCGGTACGCTGGCCGAGAATCTGGTTGGCGAAAACAATGACATCACCATCGTCGATAAAAACCCTGAGCGCCTCAGAGAGCTGCAAGACAAATACGATTTACGGGTAGTGCAAGGTTACGCCAGTCACCCCTCAACACTCCTCGAAGCAGGCGCACAAGATGCGGACATGCTGGTTGCCGTCACTAACTCCGACGAAACCAACATGATTGCTTGCCAAGTTGCCTTCACGCTCTACAACACCCCAAACCGCGTTGCGCGGATACGAAGCCCTGAATATCTCGCCGCCAAAGAACAATTGTTCCAAACCGATGCCTGTCCGGTCGATCACCTGATCGCACCTGAAGAATTGGTGACGCGTTATATCCACCGCTTGATTGAATACCCAGGGGCATTGCAGGTCGTTAACTTTGCAGACAATAAAGTGGGTCTGGTAGCAGTCAAGGCTTACTACGGTGGCCCGCTGGTAGGTAATGCCCTGTCTGCGCTGCGCGAGCATATGCCCCATGTGGATACGCGTGTGGCGGCCATTTTCCGTCGCGACCGTCCAATCCGCCCGCAAGGCACCACGATTATCGAAGCCGATGATGAAGTGTTCTTCGTGGCAGCAAGCAACCACATTCGCTCTGTCATGAGTGAATTGCAGCGCCTCGAGAAGCCTTATAAGCGCATCATGATTGTAGGTGGCGGTAACATCGGTGCCGGTCTCGCTCGCAGTCTAGAACGCGCCTACAGCGTGAAATTGATAGAACGAAACCCACGTCGCGCAGAACAACTATCGGAGATTCTCGAAAACACCATCGTGTTCTGTGGTGATGCGTCAGATCAGGAATTGCTCAGTGAAGAGCATATCGATCAGATTGATGTTTTCATCGCAGTCACCAACGAAGACGAAGCCAACATCATGTCAGCCATGCTGGCAAAACGCCTAGGTGCCAAGAAAGTCATGGTGCTTATCCAGCGTGGCGCTTACGTCGACTTGGTTCAAGGTGGCGCGATTGACGTGGCAATTTCACCGCAACAAGCCACTATCTCGGCACTGCTTACACATGTACGTAAAGCAGATATCGTTAACGTATCGTCACTTCGCCGTGGCGCTGCAGAAGCCATAGAGGCCATTGCACATGGCGATTCCAACACCTCAAAAGTGGTTGGTCGCGCTATTGGGGAAATCAAACTCCCCCCAGGTACCACCATTGGTGCCATCGTTAGGGAAGACGAAGTACTTATCGCTCACGACAAAACGGTTATCCAACAAGATGACCATGTCGTGATGTTCTTGGTGGATAAAAAATATATTCCGGATGTGGAAAGGCTGTTCCAGCCGAGTCCATTCTTCCTCTAATTAGCATCACGGAAAATGGTAAATTTTAGACCCGTACTTTTCGTTATCGGGCTGCTCTTGTCAAAGATCGCCCTTTTCATGTACGTCCCCACCCTGACCGCATTTTTCACAGGTACGGCAGGGTTTCTCGATTTTGGCCTGTCGGTCATCATTACTCACGTCGCAGCATTTCTGTGTCTGTCCTTAGGTAAAACAGACAATTTTCGACTCAACGCCCGCGATATGTTCCTCATTACCACATTGGTTTGGCTTATCGCCAGTGCCTTTGCCGCATTGCCTTTTGTGTTTATCAACCACATCAGCTTCACCGATGCCTACTTTGAAACCATGTCCGGCATCACCACAACAGGCTCCACAGTCCTTAGCGGGCTAGACCAGATGGCCCCTGCGATTTTACTCTGGCGATCCATTTTGCAATGGTTAGGTGGGGTCGGCTTTATCGTGATGGGCGTGGCCATCTTGCCCTTTCTCAATGTCGGCGGGATGAAGCTTTTCCAAACCGAGTCTTCTGATTGGTCAGCAAAATCGAGCCCACGTACCAAGAACGTCGCCATCAGCATCATGATGGTATATGTCTTCTTGTCTGGCTTGTGCTTTATCAGCTACTGGCTCACGGGTATGACGCCCTTTGAAGCGGTGAACCACGCCATGACCACCCTTTCAACTGGCGGGTATTCCACTTCCGACTCGTCAATGAATCGTTTTTCTCATTCGGCGCAATGGGTGGGTACGGTATTTATGTTTGCGGGTGGCTTGCCATTTTTGCTGATGATCCAATCACTCAGACGCCGCAGCCCTTCGTTACTCTTCAAAGATGCGCAAATACGAGGGTTTACCACTCTGGTTATCATCACCTCTTTGATGGTTGCCATCTGGTTAGTGCTTACCAAGGACTACACCACCGCTGATGCGATTCGCGTGTCCATGTTCAACATCGTCTCTGTTGTCACTACCACTGGCTTTGGCCTTGATGATTTCACCGCATGGGGGCCTTTTGCGTCAGTCATTTTTGCGTTTATGTTGTTAGTGGGTGGCTGCTCAGGCTCAACCTCTGGCGGGGCAAAAATATTTCGATTCCAAGTCGCATTAGCTCTGTTGAAAAAACACATTCAGCAACTGGTTCATCCATCGGGCGTGTTTATTCAGCGCTACAACGGTCGCCCTGTGAATGAAGACATCGTGCGCTCCGTGGTTGCCTTCGCCATCACCTACCTGCTCACCATTATTGTGTTAGCAATGATCTTGGCGGCAACGGGGTTAGATGGGATCACCAGCCTAAGTGGAGCGATGACAGCGGTGGCCAATGTTGGCCCAGGAATGGGAACGGTGATTGGCCCAACAGGTAATTTCGCCAGCCTCTCAGATACCGCTAAGTGGGCGCTGTCTATCGGCATGTTGATGGGAAGGTTGGAAATACTCACCGTCTTGGTGTTGTTATTCCCCGTATTCTGGCGTGACTAAACCTCCCCCTCACGGCATTAAAAAAGCCAGCAGTGGATAGCCTCCCTGCTGGCTTTTTTATAAGCCAAGCGCCGTTGGATATATACAGCGCTAAACGTAGAAATAAATCGCCAGAAAATGCAAAACCGTGCCGCCCAATACAAACAAATGCCAAATCGCGTGGTTATAAGGGATAGTGCGCTTAACATAGAAGATAACGCCAAGCGAATAGACCAATCCACCCAGTGCGAGTAACACTAAACCTGCCGTTGGGATTGCGTAGGCAAGCTGATAAATCACCACGACAGACAACCATCCCATTGCCAGATATGTCGCGAGGGAGAGTGATTTAAAACGATAAACAAAGGCTATCTTTAGAATGATGCCAACAAAGGCAATACCCCAAATCAATGCCATGACGCCAATCGCCAGTGGTGTGTGCAAGCCGATCAGCATGAACGGTGTGTAAGTCCCTGCGATCAATAAATAAATCGCACAATGATCGAATGTCTTTAACGCACGTTTCGCTTTTTCTGAAGGAATGGCGTGATACAGGGTCGAAGCCAAATACAAAGTGATGATGCTGGCACCATAAACGCTGTAGCTCACAAAGGTCAGCGTATCTGCATGCTCTCCTATCGCTTTTGCTAGCAATAAAATCAATGCCACAATACCAAACACCACACCCAGCCCATGGCTGATGCTACTAGCAATTTCTTCCTTCACAGAATATGAAGGCGAAGCGGGAGCACTGGTCGTCATGAATTCAATCGTCCTTCTCGCAAATACGTCGCAAACGCGGCGTCAGTGATACTGAAAACGAGTATGACACATTTAAGCTTACACGTGTACGCTTAAATTATTCTTCAATTTTATCCAACAATATGTCGATTTCTCGACGAGCTAGCTCTGCCGTTGCGTCCGGCGAAATAGTGAGCGAGCGCTCCACTTTATTGGCGCCAACCAAACGCCCTAGCGCATCTCCAAGCCCTTCACCTTGTCGATATAGGGTTAACGCGAGGTGCAATCCTTTATCATCACAACTCGAAACTAACTCTATGCGCTGTAACAGCTCCACCAGGCGACCCGAAACCGGCGCCAGCTCAATACGTTGCTCAAAAGGCAATGACGACCGTTCAACATCTTGATTGCTGACTTTCTCTATTCGGCAGCCCACGGCTTCAAAACCTTCCAGCACAGCATTGAAACACGCACTCGGGCCAATCGAAAAAAAAGTCTTCGATGAGGCATCTTTACCCATTGGAATATCTAGGTTTGCGACCACCCACACTTTGCCATCCCCCATCGTGAGCGGTGTATGACGAGGGATCTGACATTGCGTATCAAATTGGCGTACTTCTCCAGGCTGCAACGTGAAGGTGTCAGGCAGCTGCCACTTGGCGAGGGAATATGTCATTCGTCGTCTCTGACGTTTACGTCCTTGTTCACCCGTTGTGCGAATTTGCTCCCATCCCATGTAATCACAACAAAGCTCAAACGAAATCGTATCAATCGGTTGTGGCGTACTCCCGCCCGTTATTGTCACTTCGATGGTCGTGGTTTCACCTTGCATGAATGTTTCTTTAGGCATGATGAGTGCAACCTCGGCACTGCCAACGCCGACTTTCGCTAGCGCTTTTTTAAACCATCCCATTGTTATTACTCCTGCTTTTTTACTTCCCAGTATTCATGCGCATTAACCCATTGAGACATTCAACATCAACGCTACCGTCACATCTTCTTCTTAAATTCAACTAAGATTATAAAACTGGTAGTCAGTGAAGGTATTTATCTCACTTGATACAACGGAGAAAAAGCCAGCTATGTCAAAAGATAATTTTGCGCTATCTACAGGATATTTAAAGAAAGTTGTTCCCTTACTAATGAAACACCAAGTGCCAGCGACACCGACCAATTATGCCCTATGGTATACCTATGTGGCGGACTCAGACACCGACCTCTCGTGGCACATTAATGAATCAATACAAGCGACAGGTACGCTCAGCGAAACACAGTGTGAGCAGCTATATCAATCTCACTTTGCGGATAAAAAAGTCAAGGAAGCGGATGATTTCCAGCAAAGCTTACAGGCTTTAGCATTGGAAATGGGCAACACCATGGAAGATACGCTCAAAGACACTGATACATTTCAAAACACGTTAGATAAGACCTTCTCCCAACTCTCGCGCGTCGGCGAAGAAACATTGTCAATGGATGAAACTATCGCCGTTGTTCGAAGTGCCGTTAAAGGGTCAAACCAAATTCGCCAATCGACAAGTTTCTTTAAAAACCAATTGGCTGATGCACAAAGAGAAATCGCACGGCTTAAAGAGACATTGGCACAAGCTAACGAAGAAGCGTTGCATGATGCATTGACAGGCATATTCAATAGACGAGCCTTTGACTCAGAGTTAGGCGCACTCGCCAACAGCCCGCCACCAAAAGGCTTTTCATTGCTACTTTGCGATCTCGACCACTTTAAGAATTTCAATGATACCTATGGTCACTTAATGGGTGATCAGGTACTCAAGCTCACCGCAAAGCGATTGTCGGATTACTGCCGTGAAGGCATTCAAGCCTTTCGCTATGGTGGTGAAGAGTTCGCTTTGCTTGTGCCAAACCGTCAATTGAAGGGCGCTTGCCGTGTGGCAGAAACCATTCGGGCGAGCATCGATAAATTGGTCATTAAAGACAAAAAAACCAGCAAAAAACTCGACAACATCACTGTGTCTATCGGCGTTGCTCAATTTGACAAAGGGGATAGCATTCGCAGCATGATTGCTCGTGCTGATGCCCAGTTGTACGAAGCAAAAAACCTCGGAAGAAATCGGGTCATGCCGATTCCTTAACCCCGTAAACTGTTCAAGAAAAAGCCGTGAATACGGCTTTTTAATTTTTTTTAACTTGGTGCTTTTTTAAACAATCTGTTTTTGATATGCTCCGCGCGAAATTTCATTTCAGAGTGGAATTACAGCAAGGCTATCAGCCATCGGAACCCCTGAATCACTCTGCTATCAACCTCGTCATGGATGCGCGAAAACTGAGAAACTTAAATGCGCCCTGTTACTGTTCGCACCGTTCGTGTTACTCGTACCCCAGCACGTATGCGCTCTACTTCGTTTGCTCCAACGTTTAAAGCATCATCAAAAACATCGACGCCTGATCTGACATTGATCCGCCCAACCCCAGTGTTAAACAACGAAGAGCCTACTGGCGAAGCGGCATAAGACGACATAGCTTGCACATAGTGATTCTGGTACTGTATGGCGAATAAGCCATATAAAAACCAAGGCTATTTTTTAACACTGTGTTAGCCCAAATTGGAGTCATCAATGAAATGTCATCGCGTTAACGAACTGATAGAACTGCTTCACCCAGAATGGCAGAAAGAACCCGAGCTGAATCTGATGCAAATGATCGGCAAACTCGCCAAAGAAGCGGGTTATGAAGGTCAACTGGATGCACTCACTGATGATGTGCTGATCTATCACCTGAAAATGCGTAACAGCAGCAAGGATGAAATGATCCCAGGTCTCGCGAAAGATTGTGAGAATGACTTCAAAACGGCAATATTGCGAGCACGTGGCATTATCAGCTAATCTCGCCACAGAATTCCAGACAGAAAGCGAAGCTAGACAGCTTCGCTTTTTTATTACAATACAATCATCTGTTACACGTCATCAGCACTTACGTCGACCAATTTTCCACCATACGCACAGAATTCTTTGCATCCACTACGGTATAATCTACGGTCTAATATTGATGTAAATTCTAATCAAAAGATGCGTGGGCAACGTACCCAAGCAAATTAACCGGGAGAACCGGTTTGACCCAAGGAATGCAAGTGTCATGAGCAAGGATAAAATAGACGTCAAAGACGTTACTCCCAAAGAGTTTAACCCAAAAACCCACAAAGGCAGCGGCGACCGCTTTAACCCCAGCAATCGTATTTACGTGCGAGAAGCCAAAGGGATATACCAGAAACTCCGCCAAAAAATGGGCTGGTTTTTCATGCTGCTTTTCGTTCTCACGCCGTGGATTCAGTATGGCGACAGACAAGCCATCTTGATTGATATTGGCAAACAACAATTCAATTTTTTCGGCACAACCTTGTGGCCACAAGATCTAACACTGCTCGCTTCGGTATTAATGATCGCTGCGTTTGGCCTTTTCTTTATCACCACCTTTTTAGGCCGCGTCTGGTGTGGATACCTTTGTCCTCAAACGGTGTGGACCTTCATCTATATTTGGTTTGAAGAAAAGCTAGAAGGCCCCGCCAATAAACGACGCTCTCAAGACCAAAAGCCAATGACATCAGGCTTGTTCGCCAGAAAAACCGTGAAGCACCTTTGTTGGTTTGCTGTGGCACTGCTGACAGGCCTAACTTTTGTCGGCTACTTTGTTCCCGTCAAAACCCTGTTCATTGAATTTTTCACCTTCTCAAGTAGCTTCTGGATTGTTTTCTGGGTCTTATTCTTCAGTGTGTGTACTTACGGCAATGCTGGCTGGATGCGCTCTATCATGTGTATTCACATGTGTCCGTACGCCCGTTTTCAGTCCGCGATGTTCGATAAAGACACTTTCATTGTGGGTTATGACAAAGAACGAGGCGAAGCGCGCGGTCCAAGGCCTCGTAAGAAAGACCCGAAAGAGTTGGGATTAGGGGACTGCATTGACTGCAATCTTTGTGTGCAAGTGTGCCCAACGGGCATCGATATTCGCGATGGTTTGCAGTATGAGTGCATCAACTGCGGTGCCTGTGTCGATGCGTGTGATGCAACCATGGAGCGCATGAACTACGCCAAGGGCCTGATCAGCTATACCACTGAGCACAAACTTGAAGGACATAAAGTCGATATCATGCGCCCTAAACTCTTAGGCTATGGTGCAGTTATGGTAGCGATGTGTGTCCTATTCTTCTACCTATTGTCCGCCGTGCAGCCAATGCGCCTCGATGTGATAAGAGACCGAGCACAGCTGTTTAAAACCAATAGCGATGGCTTAATTGAGAATACATACACCTTGAAAATTCTCAATAAAACCCAGCAGCCAGAAACTTACAACCTCTCTGTATCAGGGATTGATGGCATCGAATGGTATGGGAAACAACAGGTCTCTTTAAAAGCGGGCGAAATATTTACCTTACCCGTGAGCCTAGCGATTGACCCGTATGAACTGACAACACCGGTGACTAACATCATGTTTGTGCTTGAACGACAGTCGGGTGATGATCAGAAATCCGTGCAAACAGAAAGTCGTTTTATCAGCAAACTGTAATTATTAACGTTGTTCAAAGGGCGCATCATTGCGCCCTTTTTCATTGCCGCACATTTTTCACCGTAATCATCACCCACGCCATGTTCTCTGATACCATCGCGTATCATCACCCACACGAAGTGATCCTATGAGCGACGCGCAATTTAACTACCAACAACTGACCCCCGACACGCTGCTCAATGCACTCGAGTCGGTCGGCATTCGTCCTGAGTCTGGTTTACTGGCGCTAAACAGCTATGAGAACCGCGTCTATCAGTTTCAAGATGAAGAACGTCGCCGTCTGGTGACCAAGTTTTATCGCCCACAACGCTGGAGCGATGAGCAAATCCTCGAAGAGCATCAATTCGCCCTTGATTTAGAAGACGCCGACATTCCTGTGGCAGCTCCTATGCAGCTCAACGGAACCACCCTGTTCACTTACGACGGCTATCGTTTTGCGGTTTTCCCCAGTGTTGGTGGACGTTCGTTTGAAGTGGACAACTGGGATCAGCTTGAAATGGTGGGGCGCTTTCTGGGGCGTATTCATCAAGTGGGTACAAGCAATCCATTTATTCATCGCCCAACATTGGGTCTTGAAGAATATGTCCTGCAGCCTCGCCGCGAGCTCGAAAACAGTACGTTCATTCCAATGCATCTCGAAAACAGCTTTTTTTCTGATCTCGATCGATTGATTGGCGTACTGACATCGCAATGGAACAATCAGTGGCCGAGTATTCGTCTTCATGGCGACTGCCACCCAAGCAATATTCTGTGGCGAGATGGGCCAATGTTCGTCGATCTCGACGATGCGCGAAACGGACCCGCCATTCAGGACATCTGGATGTTACTCAATGGCGATCGAGGTGATCGACTCGCACAACTCGATACCATTGCGGAAGCCTACTCGGAATTCCACGATTTTCCGCATCAACAGTTGCAACTTATTGAACCTTTGCGTGGTCTCAGAATGGTGCACTACATGGCGTGGCTGGCAAAACGTTGGCAAGATCCTGCATTTCCTCGTGCATTTCCTTGGTTTGCTGAGGCAAAATACTGGGAAAATCAGGTCCTCGCCTTTAAAGAACAATTAGCGGCACTAGAGGAACCCGTGCTGTCACTAACGCCTCAATGGTAGGCCGAATAATAACAATACCCAGGGAGAAAGAACGTTATGTTGAAAAAATTGTTAGCCTTTGCAGCAGTCACTATGCTGGCATTTTCGGCACATGCAGCACGCTTTAATGCGGGTGAAGATTATCAAGTATTGGATTTGCCAAAAACCGAGTCGCCAACCGTGACCGAATTCTTTTCTTTCTACTGTCCGCATTGCAACAAAAGCCAAGGCTTGATGGCAGAACTGAAAAAGCAGATCCCAGAGAATGTCGCCTTTAACAAGAACCATGTTTCTTTTATGGGTGGCAATATGGGTAAATCGCTAAGCAAAGCGCAAGCAACTGCGGTTATGCTCGGCGTGGAAGACAAAATGATGCCGGTAATTTTCAACCGTATTCACCTTCTGCAAAAACCACCACGTGATGATGAAGAGCTACGTCAGATGTTCATTGATGAAGGCGTAGACGCCGCGCAATATGACGGCACCTTCAACAGCTTTGCTGCAAACGCAATGGCAAACCGCTTTGATAAAGCATTCCAAGCATCAGGCCTTCGTGGTGTGCCTGCGGTTATCGTTAACGGTAGATACCACGTGACTCCGAAAACCATCAAATCCACTGATGATTACTTTGCGCTGGTGAACTTCCTGCTTACGCAATAAGAAATTCAGATATAAAAAAGGGCCTATTGGCCCTTTTTTTGTTTCTCGCCCAGCAATTACGCTGCATTCGATTCTCGCGATGAGTCTATGTATTGGTGAACGCCTTCACCATAGATAGCACTTAGCTCACTGTCTTTCTCTTGCCAATGTTGATAAAGCCACTGCTGAAAATCACGCTTAAAGGCTTTGTCATTAAAGTAATCCCCCGTGACCTGAGCATCAACTGGCAAGGAATCAATCCGAACGACAATCTTTTTCATCTTCCCAGATAGCAGCGCTTTAAAAGGCAACACTCGGTTTTCCGGATAGGCGACGGTGACATTAATAATGGCATCAAATTGATCGCCCATTGCACCCAAGGTGTAGGCAATACCACCCGTTTTTGGCGCAAGGAGATGAGTAAACGGCGAACAAGTTTGGCGGTGTTTTTCAGGCGTAAAACGCGTTCCTTCCACAAAATTGACGACAGTTGTGGGGGTTTGACGAAAGCGCTCACACGATTTTCGCGTTGTGGCTAAATCACGCCCGCGCTTGTGTGGATGCTTAAGTAAATACTGACGTGAGTAACGTTTCATAAAAGGCATATCCACCGCCCAACAGGCTACCCCTAAAAACGGGACATACAAAAGCTCCTGCTTAAGGAAAAACTTCGCCATTGGAATACGGTTACGAAACACGGAGAAAACAACCACAATGTCCGTCCAGCTTAGGTGATTGCAAATCAGCAAGTACCAGCCTTCTTTACTGAGAGATTCCCCGCCTTGCACGTCCCATTCTACCGAGGAGGTCAGATTCAACATTTTGTGATTAAGCGTTGCCCAGACCCACATGACCCCGTTACTGATCCGCGTAATTGCTCTTTGCGCCGCAGTAAAAGGCAGTATCAGTTTGATGAGCGCCAATAGACAGAGAAACAAAGCGCTCACTGCCGTATTGAGGCTGACAAAAAGCAGGTTCAGGAGCAAAACCAAATCAATTATCCCTAAGCGGAAAATGCAGAATTCATCGAAGCCGTATGATACGACGCTGAAATAGAAAACACCATTCAGTTACACGCAGTGACTCAAGGTCAAAGGTTTCACCACCAATCACCCGCTCGCTTTCCTAACTTGCCAATGAGGTCAACTGTTTGAGTAATCGGTCCATGGCTCGATAGCCTAAAGCTTCTGCAAGGTGTCCACGTTGAATGTCTTGCTCGCCGGAAAGATCGGCAATGGTACGCGCCACTTTGATGATGCGATGATACGCCCGAATTGACAGCCCTAAGCGATGTAGCGCGGTCTCAAGAAAATCCGCATCCGCTTTTGATAGCGGACAATAGGTTTCAATTTCACGACTCGACAGCAAACAATTGACCTTACCTGCACGCGCGAGCATCACGGCACGTGCGCGTTCTATCCGCGCTTTAACCACGCTGGTCGGTTCGCCGCGATCCCCCCCTTCCGCCAAGGTGCCTCGAGGCAAAGCAGGTATCTCAATGGATAAATCAAAGCGATCTAAAAATGGGCCAGACAAACGATTCAAGTAACGCAATGTGGCCTGCGGGTTAGATCGTGCCAACTGTCCTTCATAGTGACCCGTTGGACTTGGGTTTAGCGCCCCGACTAACTGAAAGCGAGAAGGGAAAAGGGTTTTACTGTTGGCTCGAGAGATCATGACTTCGCCTGACTCTAATGGCTCTCTCAACGAATCTAAGACTTTGCGTTCGAACTCGGGCATCTCATCAAGAAAAAGAATGCCATTGTGCGCCAAAGAGATTTCGCCCGGTTTCGGCACAGTACCTCCGCCCACCAACGCAGCCATGGAGCTAGAATGGTGAGGCGAACGAAACGGTCGCTGACGCCAATTCCCCTCATGAAGCGGACGCTCTGTCAGAGAAGTAATGGCTGCGGTTTCAAGTGCCTCGGTATCACTCATGGGCGGAAGCAAATCCGCCATTCTCGACGCCAACATGGTTTTACCCGTCCCTGGTGGGCCCAAAAATAGCAAATTATGGGATCCAGCGGCTGAGATCTCTAGCGCGCGTTTGCCTTGTTGCTGACCAATAATGTCTTGCAGACAACGATGGTTTTCGTGCGTGACGGTCTCCATGTTGTCTGGCTCTTTTAACGATAAGTGACCTTGACCACTGAGATGTCGACACACAGCATTGAGATCAGGCGCGGATAAATGCGTATCTCGCCCCACCAGCGCAACTTGGCCTCCGTTATCATCCGGCACCACTAAACGTCGCCCTGCCTCGCGACAAACAACCGCAGCGGGCAATGTGCCTTTCACGGCACGAAGCTGTCCTGAGAGCGCAAGTTCTCCAACAAACTCGTGTTGATTGAGTGTCGTCATTGGAATTTGACCAGAAGCCGCCAACACGCCAAGCGCGATAGGTAAGTCAAATCGCCCGCCATCTTTGGGCAAGTCAGCAGGCGCAAGGTTGACAGTGATACGCCGGGCAGGAAATTCGAAGCCGGAATTCACGATGGCACTACGCACGCGATCTCGCGCTTCTTTTACCGTCGTCTCAGCCAATCCAACCAAGTTGAAGGCAGGAAGACCATTACTGATATGAACTTCAACGGTCACTTGTGGTGCGCCGACACCGACACAAGCCCGGCTTTGAATAATGGCAAGATTCATAACGCCCCGTAGCTATCTATTTAACTATCAACTAGTTAAGTGCATAAAGAGATAGTATTACTGCATTACGATGCTAAAAAAGTAAAAACTGGTCAGTTTTTACTTGTCATGCGACGAACGTCTGTGATACCACTAGGGGCAGACAACAAGTATGCAAACAAACATTGACATAAACGCTCATCACCTAACATTCGGTGGTTAACGTAAGAGAAAAAATGAATTTATCAACTCGCGCCCTCGTCATTATTATTTCAATTATCGTGGTGGTACTACCGCGAGGGGCAGCGACGTTTAGAAAGTAACAAAAACATCGCAACCAGCCCCCGCATCGAAAGGTTCGGGGGCTTTTTAACATTGGAAGTCCGGTTGTAAACGCATAAGGAAAACGCGGTATGGAAACACCACAGGAAGCAGGGCAACAGCGCTTCTCTCTCAATTCAACAGAGGGGAAGCTCAAATGACAGGTGCACAGTTAGTAGTAAGCGCATTGCGCGAGCAAGGCGTAGAAACCATCTTCGGTTACCCAGGCGGCGCTATCATGCCCGTTTACGATGCCCTTTATGACGGTGGCCTTGATCACGTACTTTGTCGCCATGAACAAGGTGCTGCGATGGCTGCTATCGGTTATGCACGTTCAACTGGCGGTGTGGGCGTCTGCCTTGCCACCTCCGGCCCTGGTGCGACCAACCTGATCACCGGCCTCGCTGATGCCATGATGGACTCCGTGCCTATTGTCGCTATCACAGGTCAAGTCGCCAGCCCCCTTATCGGTACCGATGCCTTTCAAGAAGTCGACGTACTCGGCCTTTCCCTTGCGTGTACCAAACACAGTTTTCTGGTAACTGATCAACGTGATTTAGCCAAAACCCTGGCAGAAGCCTTTGTGGTTGCTAAAGAAGGCCGTCCCGGCCCTGTGCTGGTGGATATCGCTAAAGATGTTCAACTCGGACAGATCGACGAGACAACCGCGCCGAACATTCCTTTGCCTTCCGCACCAAACGTGTCAGTCACATCACTGCAAGAAGCCAACGCGCTGATTGCCGCAAGCAAGCAGCCTATCGTGTATGTCGGCGGGGGTGTTCAATTGGCACACGCAACAGACACGCTGCGCCAATTTCTGAATCACAGCCAAATCCCTGCAACCTGCACATTAAAAGGGTTAGGGTCGGTACATCGCGATTACCCGTACTACTTAGGTATGTTAGGTATGCATGGCACAAAAGCCGCTAACCTCGCGGTTCAACAATCCGATCTCTTGATTGCAATTGGTGCTCGCTTTGATGACCGCGTGACCGGAAAGCTCGATACCTTCGCACCGAATGCGACCGTGGTGCACATCGATATTGATGCCGCAGAGTTTAATAAGCTTCGCCGTGCAAACGTCCCTCTTCGCGGCGATCTGAATGTCGTCTTACCACAGCTTGGTGAGCCCGCTGATATCTCCGAGTGGCAAGAGAGCATCGACACCATGATGAAAGATTTCGGTTGGCGATATGATCATCCGGGCGACGCCATCTATGCGCCGCTGCTGTTAAAGCAACTTTCTGACATGATGCCAGATTCAACCGTGGTCGCGACCGATGTAGGGCAACACCAAATGTGGGTTGCTCAGCACGTACAACCACGTCGCCCTGAAAACTTACTGACATCAGCAGGGCTCGGCACCATGGGCTTTGGCTTACCCGCCGCCATGGGCGCAAAAATGGCAAGGCCAAAAGATCAGGTTGTATTAGTTTCGGGAGATGGTTCATTTATGATGAACGTTCAAGAGCTAGGAACCTTAAAACGACGTAATATACCCGTCAAAATGGTGCTGTTGGATAATCAGCGCTTAGGGATGGTTCGTCAGTGGCAGGAGCTGTTTTTCGACAAACGCTTTAGCGAAACCAATTTGTCTGACAACCCGGATTTTGTCACGCTCGCAAGCGCGTTCAACATTCCTGGGAAGACCATCACCTGTAAAGAAGAGGTCATCCCTGCTCTGCAAGAGATGATGGCCAGTGACACAGCCTACCTGCTGCATGTTGCTATCTCAGAGGAAGAGAACGTATGGCCGCTGGTTCCACCCGGCGCCGCCAACCAGGATATGTTGGAGAGAACATGAGCCAATCACATACCCTCATTATTGAAGCGGACGATAAGCCTGAATTGTTGGAGCGATTGCTTCGCATCGTGCGTCACCGTGGCTTTCGCCTTACCCGCTTAGACATGCATCATACAGACAGTAATGATGTGGTTGAAATTACCCTGAAGGTGGAAAGCACTCGCCCTGTTACCAACCTTCATAGCCAATTAGACAAATTATGGGATGTCTCACACGTACGTCTGCTCCCGCAAGAATAACTGTAGTGCGTTACTAAAAAGGATGAATACATGGCAAACACAGCGGATTATATTTGGTCTAACGGTGAACTCATTCCTTGGCAAGATGCCACGGTTCACGTTCTGACTCACGCGATGCATTATGGTACCTCGGTGTTCGAAGGCATTCGTTGCTATGACACCCCGAACGGCCCTATCGTTTTCCGCCATCGTGAGCACATGCAGCGTCTGAAAGACAGTGCAAAAATCTACCGTTTCCCGATCCCATACAGCGTCGATGAGCTGATGGAAGCCTGTCGTGAAACCCTTCGCGCCAACAAACTCAACTCCGCCTACATTCGTCCATTGGGCTTTGTCGGCAATGTGGGTTTAGGTGTTTGCCCACCGCCAGAAACTGAAATGGATCTGATCATTGCCGCTTTCGGCTGGGGGTCTTACCTCGGCGAAGAAGCGCTAGCAAACGGTGTGGATGCGATGATTTCAAGCTGGAACCGCGCAGCACCAAACACCATTCCAACCGCCGCAAAAGCAGGGGGTAACTACCTATCTAGCTTGCTCGTTGGTGGTGAAGCACGTCGCCACGGCTATGCTGAAGGTATTGCATTGAGTGTTGATGGTTACCTCTCAGAAGGTGCTGGCGAAAACTTGTTTGTGGTACGAAATGGCGTTATTTCTACGCCACCTGCCACCAGCGCAATTTTGCCTGGCATCACGCGTGATTCCATCATGATCCTTGCTCGTGACATGGGTTATGAAGTGCGCGAAGAAAATATCGCACGTGAAGCGCTGTACCTTGCCGATGAAGTGTTCATGACAGGCACAGCCGCTGAAATAGTACCGGTTCGCAGCGTTGACCAAATCACCGTGGGTGAAGGCGCGCGTGGCCCAATTACAGAAAAAGTGCAATCCGCATTCTTTGGCCTGTTCAACGGCCAAACAGAAGACAAGTGGGGATGGCTCGATCCGGTCTCTCCGGAAGCCAAATAAGCAGTAAAAGAGGACAAGGAAATGCCTAAGTATCGTTCAGCCACCACCACACACGGTCGCAACATGGCCGGCGCACGCGCCCTTTGGCGTGCCACTGGCGTGAAAGATGAAGATTTCGGAAAACCCATCATTGCCGTCGTGAACTCTTTTACCCAGTTCGTACCGGGACACGTTCACCTAAAAGACATGGGCCAACTCGTTGCACGTGAGATTGAAGAAGCTGGCGGTATCGCCAAAGAATTCAATACTATCGCCGTCGATGATGGTATCGCAATGGGTCACGGCGGCATGCTTTATAGCCTGCCATCACGTGAACTGATTGCTGATTCCGTGGAATACATGGTCAATGCACACTGTGCGGATGCCATGGTCTGTATTTCGAACTGTGACAAAATCACCCCCGGAATGTTGATGGCTGCCATGCGCATCAACATCCCCGTGATCTTTGTTTCTGGCGGCCCAATGGAAGCGGGTAAAACCAAGCTTTCTGATCAGATCTTAAAATTAGATCTGGTGGATGCCATGATCCAAGGCGCCGATCCAAAAGTCTCAGACGAGCAAAGCGAGCAGATCGAACGATCAGCCTGCCCAACGTGTGGTTCATGCTCAGGCATGTTCACCGCTAACTCCATGAACTGCTTGACTGAAGCGCTGGGCCTTAGCCAACCCGGTAACGGTTCAATGCTGGCAACCCACGCTGATCGCGAACAGTTGTTCCTAAAAGCGGGTCAGCGCATTGTTGATTTAACCAAGCGCTACTACGAACAAGACGATGCATCGGTATTGCCACGTAATATCGCAAGTCGTGCCGCCTTTGAGAACGCCACCGCGCTCGACATCGCGATGGGTGGTTCAAGTAACACCGTGCTTCACCTTATCGCTGCTGCGCAAGAAGGTGAGATTGATTTCGACATGGATGATATCGACCGCATGTCTCGTCGTGTTCCTCATCTTTGTAAAGTGGCTCCGTCTACCCAGCAATACCACATGGAAGACGTTCACCGTGCGGGCGGCGTTATCGCCATCTTGGGCGAATTGGCACGTGCCAATCTGCTCAATACCGACGTACCGACCGTCTTGGGTCAAACCATGGCTGACACCATTGCGCAATACGACATCATGGTGACCGAAGACGAAGATGTGAAAACCTTCTTCCGTGCTGGCCCTGCGGGCATTCGCACCACCAAAGCCTTCTCACAAGATTGTCGCTGGGATACCGTCGATGATGACCGAGTTAACGGTTGTATCCGTACTCGTGAAAATGCGTTCAGCCAAGAAGGCGGCCTTGCCGTGCTGAGTGGCAACCTCGCCGCAGATGGCTGTATCGTTAAAACTGCGGGTGTAGACGAAGAGAACCTGGTTTTCCGAGGCCCTGCTCATGTCTTCGAAGCGCAAGAAGATGCGGTTAACGGCATTCTGTCTGGCGCAGTAAAAGCAGGTGAAGTGGTTGTTATTCGTTACGAAGGTCCGAAAGGCGGCCCGGGTATGCAAGAAATGCTCTACCCAACCACCTATCTGAAATCCATGGGCTTAGGTAAAGCGTGTGCGTTAATCACCGATGGTCGCTTCTCTGGCGGTACCAGTGGTTTGTCTATCGGTCACGTTTCTCCAGAAGCAGCGAGTGGCGGTACGATCGGTTTGGTGAAGCAAGGCGACATCATTGCCATTGATATCCCTAACCGTTCAATTGTGCTGGAAGTGGATGACGCCGAACTGGCTACCCGTCGCGCAGAAACGGATGCGCGTGGTTGGAAACCCGTTTCACGTGAACGCGTTGTCTCATTGGCCCTTAAAGCCTATGCAAGCCTTGCAACCAGTGCCGATAAAGGTGCTGTTCGCGATAAAAGCAAACTGGAGGGGTAATCATGACGCAGGCCCACCAAAAAACTCAAGACGTTGCACCGCTCAGTAATGCCGATTACCTGCGCGATATTTTACGCGCACCTGTGTATGAAGTGGCGATTGTTAGTCCTTTGCAGGACATGCCACGAATTTCCCAGCGATTGGGTAATACCATTCAACTGAAGCGTGAAGACCGCCAACCGGTGCATTCGTTTAAGTTGCGTGGTGCTTACAACATGATGTCTCAACTGACTGACACGCAGAAAAAAGCAGGCGTAATTGCCGCTTCTGCAGGAAATCACGCTCAGGGCGTTGCGATGTCTAGCAGCAAACTGGGCGTGAAAGCCACGATCGTGATGCCAAGAACTACCCCAGACATCAAAGTCGCCGCAGTGCGCAGCTTTGGTGGCAATGTGGTGTTGCATGGCAATAACTTTGATGAAGCCAAAGCCAAGGCCGTAGAACTTTCAGAAGAATACGGCTACACCTTTGTGCCACCTTTTGATCACCCGTCTATCATTGCGGGGCAAGGTACCATTGGCATGGAAATGCTGCAGCAAAATGGTCACCTTGATTACATCTTCCTGCCCGTAGGCGGCGGTGGTATCGCCGCAGGTGTCGCTGTCATCATCAAACAGCTCATGCCACACGTAAAACTCATTGCCGTGGAAGCGGAAGACTCCGCATGCCTCAAAGCGGCATTAGAAGCGGGCGAGCCCGTCACGCTAGAGAATGTGGGTACGTTCGCTGACGGTGTTGCCGTAAAACGCATTGGTGATGAATCGTTCCGTGTTTGCCAAGAACACCTTGATGACATCATTACTGTCTCTAGCGATGAGATATGCGCAGCGGTAAAAGATATTTTCGAAGACACACGCGCTATCTCAGAGCCTGCAGGTGCACTGTCACTGGCTGGCCTGAAACGTTATGTCGAGCAGCATCAACTTAAAGACAAGAACCTTGCAGCTATCCTGTCAGGCGCTAACACAAATTTCCACAGTCTTCGTTACGTGTCTGAACGCGCGGAGCTGGGTGAAAAGCGTGAAGGTTTGTTAGCAGTGACTATTCCTGAACGTACGGGTGCGTTTCTGGACTTCTGCAAAGTGCTTGGGGGTCGAGCAGTTACCGAGTTTAACTATCGCCACAGTGATGATGCCGAAGCAAATATCTTTGTTGGCGTGCGTTTGCTCAATGGCCAGGAAGAGCTTGATAGTATCATCGCTGATCTGCGGAAAGGTGGGTATGCGGTCGAAGACCTCTCAGACGACGAAATGGCGAAGGTTCACGTTCGCTACATGATTGGCGGGCGACCAACCAAAGTCATGAAAGAGCGTTTGTATAGCTTCGAGTTTCCAGAATACCCAGGTGCACTGCTGCGTTTTCTCAACACACTGGGCACACATTGGAACATCAGCATCTTTAACTACCGCAACCACGGTGCCGACTATGGGCGCGTATTGTGTGGTTTTGAGCTTGAAGAAGCCGATCTGCTGTCATTTACCACGCATCTACGTGAGCTTGGTTATTCGTGGAAAGATGAATCGGAAAACCCGTCATATCGATTCTTTCTTGCCAAGCAATAGCCTAAATAAACGCGTTGTTAGCAAAAAGCCCAGCGAAAGCTGGGCTTTTTATTTTTAAGCATCGTTATCCGATGACTTCATGATCACCATGTACTCTGCCAATAACAAAGCCTGATCCATCACGAGATTACGCGCCGAAAGCGGGAGTTGATTGAATAAAAATAGTAAGTTATTCAAATCATCTCTGTGTGTAAACGCGATATCACTTCGCGTACTTTCACCGTATAAAAACCAATTTAACGGACGACCAGTTACGTCGGCTATAGTAACAAGTGAAGAGACTTTAGGTTCCGTCTTGCCTGACTCAATATCTAAATAAGTCTGCCGCGCAACATCAAGATGTTGCGCCATTTCCACTTGCGTGATCTCTCGATACTCTCGCGCTTCTCTGATGCGCTGTGCAACGTGAGATTTGACAATCAACATCGTATCTTGCCCCACAACTCTTCGTCACAGTGTCAGGTTTACACCGTTTCACTGTCACACTCTCTACTGCTAGATCCTGCATTATGCACAGCGCAGTCATGTTCACATGTAAAGCATTGTTGAATTGTGAATCTAGGCTGTCGTTGCCTAAGCCAAATGACAAGGCTTTAATGCAAAACCTATTTTGGCAGGCAAGGCTGGGCGAAGCCTACCAAGTAAGTGAGTGCTTAACCTCTTTGGGCCGATTTGGAATAATTGACCAAGAACGATGCCATGTTAACGCTCTGATTAAGAATCGCTGTACGCGCTTCGTGAGGCAATTTAGAAAAGTGCTCTAGGAGGCGGTTAACGTCTTGCTTGTACTGCACATCATGCAGTTCAACGTCCGCGTCACCATACACAAACCAAACCAATGGGCGTTCGGTAATTTCGGCAATTTCAGACAACATACGAACACGAGGTTCTGTTTTGCCTGTTTCAATGTCTAAATACGTTTGGCGCGCTACATCCAGTAGTTTTGCCATTTTCACCTGAGTGATCCCTTTCCACTCACGGGCTTCTTTAATGCGTTTTGCTACTTGTGATTTCGAGTCGATCATACTTCACTCCCTACGACTTACAGCTTTGGTTGTTGTTGTGCTGCTTTATCGACAATATGCACAATGTGCGCCAACTATTTAGACAAAATAAATAGCAATATAATTCATAGAGTTATGATGATGTCGAATGTTGTTGCTTATCTTTCTAGGCGAGGTGTCTTGTTATAGATGCGAAATGATTTGCAAAATGCAAATGTCGTGACAGGTTTCCAAGTTGCAAATAGCAACGAATGTAAAACTCAATGCATAATGTGACAAAAAAAGGAGCCAAGGCTCCTTTTTTTGTACAGCTCTGAGGTATATATTCAGCGGATTACTCGACAGTGACCGCTTTTGCCAAGTTACGTGGCTGATCAACATCCGTCCCTTTAATAAGGGCAACATGATATGAAAGTAGCTGCATTGGCACCGTATAAAAGATGGGTGCGCACACTTCGTCAACTGGCGGCATAGGAATAATTGTCATGCCATCACTTTCTTGAAACCCAGCAGATTCATCCGCAAACACATACAATTGACCACCGCGCGCACGGACTTCTTCGATGTTGGATTTAAGCTTTTCTAACAACTCATTGTTTGGTGCAATGACAATGACTGGCATGTCCGCATCAATCAACGCCAGAGGGCCGTGTTTCAGCTCGCCAGCGGCATACGCTTCTGCGTGAATATAAGAAATCTCTTTTAGCTTTAAAGACGCTTCCACCGCAATAGGGTAAAACTCACCTCGACCAAGAAACAGTGCGTGATGTTTATCTGCAAAATCTTCTGCAAGCGCTTCAATTTGCTTATCAAACATCAGCGCTTTTTCAATATGCGAAGGCAAACGCTGCAAGGCTTTAACAATCTCAGCTTCTTTGTCAGCACTCACTGTGCCTTTCTGCTTACCCAGCGCCGTGACTATCATCAGAAGAGCGGTAAGCTGTGTGGTGAATGCTTTGGTTGATGCCACACCGATTTCAGTACCCGCTCGCGTCATGATAGCGATGTCAGATTCACGAACCAAGGATGAGCCCGCCACGTTGCATACCGTCATTGCCGCCATAAAGCCGCGTTCTTTTGCCAAACGTAATGCCGCGAGCGTATCTGCTGTTTCTCCAGATTGTGAGAGTGTGATAAGCACACTATTTGGACGCGTGACAAAGTTGCGATAACGAAATTCAGAGGCAATTTCAACATCGCAGCTCACACCTGCAATGGACTCAATCCAATAGCGCGCCACCATGCCTGCGTTGTAAGACGTACCACAGGCAATAATTTGAATATGTTCGGCTTTTTGAAGAATGTCTTTCGCACCATGACCTAAGCTATCAACCAATACCGAGTTAGCATCAATACGGCCTTCAAGGGTACTGATAACGGCCGAGGGTTGCTCAAAGGTCTCTTTCTGCATGTAGTGGCGATAAATGCCTTTATCTGCAGCATCGTGCTCTGCAGACGACTCATTGATGCTACGCTCAACGGCGTTGCCTTCAACATCAAAGATATCGACGTGACGGCGCGTAATTTCGGCAACGTCACCTTCTTCAAGAAAGAGGAAACGACGTGTCACGTTAAGCAGCGCTAACTGGTCTGAAGCAAGGAAGTTCTCACCTATTCCCAAACCAATCACCAATGGGCTTCCAGAGCGTGCAGCAATCAATCTTTCAGAGTCGCGCTTGTCCATCACTACGGTGCCATAGGCGCCTTCCAATTGAGCGACAGTGCGTTGAAATGCCTCTAGCAAAGAGCCACCTTGTTCAAGCTCCCAATGCACTAAGTGAGCAATCACTTCGGTATCCGTTTGCGAACTGAAGATATAACCGCGGCCTTGGAGCATTTCTCTGAGAGATTCATGATTTTCAATAATGCCATTATGTACAACAGCAATATTTTCACCCGACATATGTGGGTGGGCATTTTCTTCACTCGGTTGGCCATGTGTCGCCCAGCGGGTGTGTGCGATACCGGTTCCACCAGCAATAGGGTTGGCATCTAGCGCATCAGACAGCATTTTCACTTTGCCTAATCGGCGGAGACGGTTCAGTTGATGATCAGCATCGATCACCGCTAAACCTGCGGAGTCATATCCGCGATATTCTAATCGACGTAATCCTTCTATCAGAATTTCCGCCACGTCCCTTTGCGCCACTGCGCCAACAATTCCACACATAGCTTTCCCCGTATTCAATTAGGGGCGCAGATCACCTCTGTGCCCATTTTCTCAATGGCGAGTTTGGTGGTGGAGTCGATGCTGCTGTCGGTAATAACCGTTGTGATAACGCCCCAAGGAAGCTCAAGGTTAGGAATTTTTCGTCCGATCTTATCGGATTCGATCAACACCACCACTTCTCTAGACACTTCTGACATGACTCTGCTCAGTCCAACAATTTCATTGAATGTCGTTGTACCACGACTCACATCAATACCATCAGCACCAATAAACAGCTGGTCAAAATCATAGGCACGCAATGCTTGCTCAGCGACTTGTCCTTGAAATGCCTCTGAATGGGGGTCCCAAGTCCCTCCCGTCATCAACAGTGTTGGTTCGTTTTCCAACTCCTTGATAGCTTGCGCCACATTCAAGGAGTTAGTCATCACCACCAATCCACGTTTTTGATTTAACAACGGGATCAATGCTGCGGTTGTTGAACCACTATCCACCACTATTCGATTATGGTCGCGGATCCGACTTGCCGCCATTTTTGCGATAGCGAGCTTTTGATCCGAAACTTTTATAGAACTTTCCGAAACCATTTCATGAGGAATAGGAACTGCACCACCATAGCGACGAAGTAAAATTCCATTTTTCTCAAGCTCAGCAAGATCTTTGCGTATCGTGACTTCAGAAGTTTCAAACAGTGATGAGAGTTCATCAACACTCACTTTTCCCTGCTCACTCAACTTGGCGACAATCATATGGCGACGCTGTTGAGTATTACGTTTCGACATGTAACCACCAAACTTTCGTTTCGAAAGATAATATGCGTAATAGAAAAATTTTCAAGAGAGAAATGCGAGACAAATCACCACAATGATGATCGGTTCCACAAAAAATATAATTATACCGAGGGATTACATCATGAAGGCAGGAATTTAAACGCAAAAATAATAGGCAAAAAAAAAGAGCAGACTATGAGTCTGCTCTTTAATATGGTGCGGAAGGAGAGACTTGAACTCTCACACCTTGCGGCGCCAGAACCTAAATCTGGTGCGTCTACCAATTTCGCCACTTCCGCGTATTTCTTTTTGTCTATCCTTTCTCTAAAAGGACAGTAAATCTGGTGCGGAGGGAGGGACTTGAACCCTCACATCCGTTAGGACACTAGCACCTGAAGCTAGCGCGTCTACCAATTCCGCCACCACCGCATGTTTTGCTCAGACTTTGAGTTTGTCACTCTAGACACTTGGTAGTGCGTCAGTCTGTTTGAAAGCTAAAGCTTTCGAATTAATGGTGGCTACGACGGGATTCGAACCTGTGACCCCATCATTATGAGTGATGTGCTCTAACCAACTGAGCTACGTAGCCATGCCAAAATATGGCTGGGATACCTGGATTCGAACCAGGGAATGGCGGCATCAAAAGCCGCTGCCTTACCGCTTGGCGATATCCCAATGACTATCACGCAATTAAGCATGATGTCTTTAATATGGTGCGGAAGGAGAGACTTGAACTCTCACACCTTGCGGCGCCAGAACCTAAATCTGGTGCGTCTACCAATTTCGCCACTTCCGCATTTTTTTCTTTCATCTTCCTCAAAAGAGGAAAGATGGTGCGCGCGGGAGGATTCGAACCTCCGACCGCCTGGTTCGTAGCCAGGTACTCTATCCAGCTGAGCTACGCGCGCATTTGGCTGGGATACCTGGATTCGAACCAGGGAATGGCGGCATCAAAAGCCGCTGCCTTACCGCTTGGCGATATCCCAACTGAGGCGCGTATAGTATTGCGGAATAGGAAA
Organism: Enterovibrio gelatinilyticus; assembly: GCF_028683095.1. Lineage (GTDB taxonomy): Bacteria > Pseudomonadota > Gammaproteobacteria > Enterobacterales > Vibrionaceae > Enterovibrio > Enterovibrio gelatinilyticus. Next base: position 35,759 of record NZ_JAJUBC010000031.1, read on the forward strand.
GTCGTCAACCCCCTATTTTTCGTTTGCTGATGTTTTGAGCAACCAAATAAAAAAACACCGCAAATGCGGTGTTTTTATGCGATTCGTCAGCTTATTTTTGCTTTGTTGGACGCTTCCAACCATCAATCATTCGCGATTTAGCCCGAGTGATCACCAACTGACCTTCATTAACACTTGTGGTCAATGTCGTACCAGCGCCAATCGTTGCACCTTTTTTAATGGTCACAGGCGCAACCAATTGACTATCAGAGCCAACAAACACGTCATCTTCAATGATGGTTTTGAACTTGTTAGCACCATCATAGTTACAAGTAATCGTGCCTGCGCCAATATTCACCCGATCGCCAAGCTCTGCATCACCCAAATATGTGAGGTGATTTGCTTTTGAGCCTTTACCAATACGCGTATTCTTCACTTCAACAAAGTTACCTACGTGAGAATCGCCCACCAGTTCTGCACCAGGACGTAAGCGAGCAAACGGACCTACCGTACAGGCTTCGCCAACAGAGGCTCCTTCAATCACGCTGTACGGTCGAACCACGGTGTTATCATCGATTTCACAATCTTTCAGTACACAACCCGCGCCAATGACCACGTTATCGCCCAAGGTCACTGTACCTTCAATCACCACGTTTACATCAATTTCGACATCAATGCCGCACTGAAGCTGACCACGAAGATCGAACCGCGCAGGGTCACGCAGCATCACACCACTTTCTAATAACTTTTCAGCTTGCGCCGCTTGGAAAGCACGCTCAAGACGCGCCAATTGAATACGGTTATTTACACCTTCAACTTCAATGGCACTTTCAGGGTGAACAGCTTCTACTGCACGCCCTTCACCATGTGCAATGGCAATCACGTCAGTGAGGTAATATTCACCTTGCACATTTTCATTTTTGAGCTCAGATAACCAACGACGTAAATCACGGCCTGTTGCGACCATCACGCCAGTGTTAATTTCCTTGATTAGCTTCTGTTCTTGAGAAGCGTCTTTGTCTTCAACAATCGCAACCACAGGACCATTGCGGCGAACGATACGTCCGTAGCCTGACGGGTCATCAAGCACTACGGTAAGAAGCGCAATGCCACCATTAGGTTGCGCATCCAGCAAGTTTTCTATCGTTTGCTCTGAAATTAGCGGGACATCCCCATAAAGAATGAGAATTTGCTCATCATCTTTAAATTCTGATGCGGCTTGGTTCACTGCATGCCCAGTACCCAGTTGCTCAGCCTGAAGTACCCAATTGACTGGCTCCTCTGACAAAGCTGCTTTCATTGCATCACCACCATGACCATAAACCAGATGCAAATCTTGAGCACCGAGTGAACAACATGTATCGATAACATGTTTGACCATCGGCTTGCCTGCCAGTGTGTGCAACACTTTAGGCAAATTTGAGTACATGCGGGTTCCTTTACCCGCCGCAAGAATCACAGCACTGAAATTCATGGGGAAATAGTCCTTAATAGAAAGCATTACTTTAAAATAATGGCACGTATTGTAGCGATTAGTGACGGGAAACGGCATGTAAATTGATGGAAGATGCCAAATTTCCCGTTATTTTGTCGCAAAAAATTGATTCAATATTGCCTTTTGCAAATAAAAAAGGCGACCGTCTGGTCGCCTTTTCAGCTTGCTATGTCATCTGACTATTAGCGTGCCTTTTTGGTCAGCTCGATCACTCGAAGCTGGGCAATCGCTTTGGCCAGATCACTGGCCGCCTGAGCAAAGTCCATATCACCGTGCTTATTGAGGATACGATCCTCCGCACGGCGCTTCGCTTCTTCTGCCTTTGCTTGATCCAAATCGTCACCGCGAATCGCGGTGTCGGCCAACACAGTCACTGTGTTTGGCTGCACTTCCAACATACCACCTGAAAGGTAAATCACCTCTTCATGGCCATGTTGCTTAGTGATACGGATCATGCCTGGCGTAATGGCGGTCAGCAGCGGGGTGTGGCTTGGGTAGATACCCAACTCACCTTCGCTACCAGTCACCTGAATAGCTTCAGCTCGACCAGAAAACATTTGCTTTTCCGCGCTTACCACATCCAGATGGAAGGTCATCGCTGCCATATCGCCTCCTAACAACCGTTACAGGTTCTTCGCTTTTTCGAGGACTTCTTCGATAGCGCCACAGTACAGGAATGCCTGCTCTGGGATATCGTCATACTCGCCACTCATCATGCCTTTAAAGCCAGAGATGGTGTCTTTTAGCGAAACATAAACACCTGGTTGGCCAGTAAAGACTTCCGCTACGTGGTAAGGCTGAGTCAAGAAACGTTCAATCTTACGTGCACGAGATACAGCGAGTTTGTCATCTTCTGACAACTCATCCATACCCAAGATAGCGATGATGTCTTTCAGCTCTTTATAGCGCTGCAGAATTGACTGCACGCCACGGGCAACATCATAGTGCTCTTGACCAACAACGAGTGGGTCCAACATACGAGATGTTGAATCCAATGGGTCGATCGCTGGATACATACCCATAGAGGCGATGTTACGTGAAAGAACAACGGTTGCATCCAAGTGCGCAAACGTGGTCGCTGGAGATGGGTCAGTCAAGTCATCCGCAGGAACGTAAACGGCCTGTACAGATGTGATAGAACCACTCTTCGTTGACGTGATACGCTCTTGAAGTACACCCATTTCTTCTGCCAACGTAGGCTGGTAGCCTACCGCAGAAGGCATACGACCTAGCAGTGCTGATACTTCAGTACCTGCCAAGGTGTAACGATAGATGTTATCAACGAACAGAAGTACGTCACGGCCTTCGTCACGGAACTTCTCTGCCATCGTCAGGCCAGTCAACGCTACGCGTAAACGGTTACCTGGTGGCTCGTTCATCTGACCGTAAACCATGGCTACTTTTGATTCTGCTGGATTTTCGATGTTTACAACACCCGCTTCCTGCATTTCAAAGTAGAAATCGTTACCCTCACGAGTACGCTCACCTACGCCTGCAAATACTGATAAACCAGAGTGTTGCAGTGCGATATTGTTGATAAGCTCCATCATGTTAACGGTCTTACCTACACCCGCACCACCGAACAGACCGATTTTACCGCCTTTGGCGAACGGACACATCAAATCGATAACTTTAACGCCAGTTTCCAGCAGTTCAGTCGCGTTTGATTGCTCTTCGTAGCTTGGCGCTTCACGGTGAATAGAGTAACGCTCTTCTTCACCAATCTCGCCACGCTCGTCGATTGAGTCACCTAGAACGTTCATGATACGACCTAGGGTTGCAGTACCTACTGGTACTTCAATTGGCTTGCCTGTGTTCTCTACTTCCAGTCCACGACGCAGACCATCTGACGAACCCATTGCGATGGTACGGACGATACCACCACCCAGCTGCTGCTGAACTTCCAGCACCAGACGCTCGCCTTCACGTTTCACGTCCAGGGCGTCATATACCTGAGGTACCGACTCCTGTGGAAACTCTACGTCGACTACCGCACCGATGATCTGAACGATCTTACCTGTAGCCATCGTTATTCCTCTAAAAATATTTCGTTGGCCCTTGCCTTACACCGCAGCTGCACCGGAGACAATCTCCGAGAGCTCTTGTGTAATTGCAGTCTGACGGGCTTTGTTATACACCAGTTGCAGATCATCAATGATGTCACCTGCATTATCTGTTGCAGCCTTCATCGCAACCATTCGCGCCGCTTGTTCGCACGCTAAGTTCTCAACCACACCTTGATAAACTTGCGATTCGACATAGCGAACCAACAAGGTATCTAGCAGCGGTTTTGGCTCGGGCTCATAGATATAATCCCAAGAGTGGCTGCGTTTCATTTCTTCGTCTTCTGACTTAGGCAAAGGCAGCAATTGATCGATCACTGGTTCCTGCGTCATGGTGTTTACAAACTTGTTGTACACCAGATACAAGCGATCCAGTTGGCCTTCATCATATTTCTTCAGCATGACGCCAACAGTACCAATCAAATCTTCAAGAGCAGGGTTATCACCCAGGCCTGAAGCTTGTGCTGATACTTGCGCACCGTAGCTGCTAAAGAATGCCGAAGCTTTAGAACCAATCAGGGCAGTATCAACTTCTGCACCGTTTTGCGTCCACTCCTGCATCCCATTGATAGCACGTTTGAACAAGTTAATGTTCAGGCCACCACACAGACCACGATCTGAAGATACGATGATGTAACCGACGCGCTTGGCTTCTCGCTCTTCCAGATATGGATGGCGATACTCTAATTTACCAAGGGCGACATGACCGATCACTTTGCGCATAGTAGTCGCGTATGGACGGGAGGCTTCCATGGCGTCTTGCGAACGACGCATTTTAGAAGCGGCAACCATTTCCATCGCTTTGGTGATCTTCTGTGTGCTTTTCACACTTCCGATCTTGTTACGAATTTCTTTTGCGCCGGCCATCGTTACTCTCCGTTGTAAGAAGGCCGCAAAGGCGGCCTTCTACGCATTACCAGGTTTGAGTTGCCTTGAAGTCTTCAACCAACTTAGTTAGTTGCGCTTCAATATCGCTGTTGTAATCGCCCTTCTCTTCGATCAGAGCAACCAGCTCGGCATACTGTGCCTTAGCATATGCAAGCAGAGCAGCTTCGAAATCAGCCAGCTTTTCCAGAGTAACGTCTGTCAAATAGCCTTTTTCTGCTGCAAAAATCACCACGCCTTGTTCAAAAACAGACATTGGTGCGTACTGCTTCTGCTTCATTAGCTCGGTCACTTTCTGGCCATGATCTAGCTGCTTCTTAGTAGCTTCATCAAGGTCAGAAGAGAACTGTGCGAATGCCGCCAGTTCACGGTACTGAGCCAATGCCGTACGGATACCACCAGACAATTTCTTAATGATCTTGGTCTGAGCAGAACCACCTACACGCGATACTGAAATACCTGGGTCAACCGCTGGACGAATACCAGAGTTGAACAGTTCAGATTGCAGGAAGATCTGACCATCAGTGATCGAGATAACGTTGGTAGGTACGAACGCAGATACGTCACCCGCTTGGGTTTCGATGATAGGTAACGCAGTCAAAGAACCGGTTTTACCTGTCACTTCACCATTGGTGAACTTTTCAACGTAGACAGCATTTACACGTGCTGCACGTTCTAGCAAACGCGAGTGAAGATAGAAAACATCACCTGGGAATGCTTCACGGCCTGGTGGACGACGCAACAATAGAGAAATCTGACGGTAAGCAACAGCTTGCTTAGACAAATCATCATATACGATTAGTGCATCTTCACCACGGTCACGGAAGTACTCACCCATCGCACAACCTGCATAAGGAGCAAGGTATTGAAGTGCAGCAGCTTCAGACGCTGATGCCACAACAACGATGGTGTTTTTCAGTGCATCATGCTCTTCCAGTTTGCGAACCACGTTAGCAATGGTTGACGCTTTCTGGCCGATAGCCACGTAGATAGAGTAGATACCAGAGTTCTTCTGGTTAATGATCGCATCGATAGCCATCGCAGTTTTACCTGTCTGGCGGTCACCGATGATCAGCTCACGCTGGCCACGGCCGATTGGGATCATAGCATCGACTGCTTTATAACCAGTTTGTACCGGTTGGTCGACTGATTGACGAGCGATTACACCCGGTGCAATCACTTCTACAGGAGAAGTCAATTTCGCGTCGATTGGACCTTTACCATCAATAGGCTCGCCGAGAGTATTCACGACACGACCTAATAGTTCAGGACCTACTGGCACTTCAAGAATGCGGCCAGTACCGGTCACTTTCATACCTTCCTGAAGGTCGGCATAAGGACCCATAACAACCGCACCTACAGAATCACGCTCAAGGTTAAGCGCGAGTGCAAAGCGGTTGCCAGGTAGTTCAATCATTTCCCCTTGCATAGCATCAGCAAGGCCATGGATGCGAATGATACCGTCACTGACTGACACGATGGTACCTTCGTTGCGTGCTTCACTTACAACGTTGAATTTTTCAATACGTTGTTTGATCAGATCGCTAATTTCCGTGGAATTAAGTTGCATGCTCCAATTCCCCAAATCAAGACTGCAATGCATCGCTCAGACGGCGGATACGACCGCTTACTGAGTTATCGATGACCAAGTCTCCAGCTCGAATCACAACCCCGGCAACCAGGGTCTCGTCTACACTACAGTTCAGCTTCACTTTGCGCTCAAGGCGGGCTTCAAGTTTACCGGCGATAGTATCCAGTTGCGCTTGATCAAGCGCGACAGCAGAAAAGACATCAACATCTATCTGCTTCTCATATTCTTGGCGAAGTGCCAAAAACTGGGTACATACATCTGGTAACGCTTTGAGGCGACCATTCTCAGCCATCACCTTAATCAGGTTTTGGCCAAGTTCATTGAGCTGTTCACCACACACTGAGACAAATATCTCTGTCAGCTTCTCAGCTGAATGCATACCACCGATGTAATCAACGATGGTTTCATTGCGGGCAACTTCTGCAGCAAATGTCAGCATCTCAGACCATTGGTCTAATTCGCCTTTCTCTACTGCTAAATCGAAGGCTGCTTTAGCGTAGGGGCGTGCGATAGTTGTCAATTCAGACATTGCGGCCCCTCCTTCTTAAAGTTCTGCAGTGATTTTATCGAGAATATCTCTATGAGCAGACTCATCAATAGAGCGCTCCAGGATCTTCTCGGCACCGATCACGGCCAGAGTTGCAACTTGTTTACGCAGTTCATCACGGGCACGGTTACGTTCAGCTTCGAGTTCAGCCTGTCCTTGGTTAAGGATATTTGCGCGTTCAGCAGTTGCTTCTTCGCGGGCTTGGTCGATAATTTGTGCTTTACGCTTGTTTGCCTGTTCGATGATCTCAGTTGCAGAGCGCTTTGCTTCTTTCAATTGATCGGAAGCATTCGCCTGGGCCAAGTTCAGGTCTTTTGCAGCACGTTCAGCTGCTGCTAGACCGTCAGCAATTTTCTTCTGACGCTCTTCAATCGCTTGCATGATTGGTGGCCATACATATTTCATGCAGAACACAACAAACATAAAAAACGCGATTGCCTGACCAAACAGAGTTGCGTTTATATTCACAACAGCGACTCCTCACTAGTTAGCTATACAGGATCCGTTCAGCTAAATTAGCCAGCCAGTTGACCTACAAATGGGTTTGCGAAAGTGAACAGCAAAGCAATTACGATACCGATCATAGGTACAGCATCAAGCAGACCAGCGATGATGAACATCTTAACTTGCAGCATTGGTGCCATTTCTGGTTGACGCGCAGCACCCTCAAGGAATTTACCACCAAGCAGTGCGAAACCAATCGCAGTACCTAGGGAAGCAAGACCTACAATGATGCCAACGGCAATTGCAGAAAAGCTCAATAAAGTTTCCATCACTATCTCCAGTTTCTTGTTGTCGGCTTATATGCCGGAAGGTCGAACAAAGTTGCTTACTAAAACGTATTAATGTGATTCTTCATGCGCCTGAGACAGGTACACGATAGTCAACATCATAAAGACGAACGCTTGGATGGTAATAACCAAAATGTGGAAGATTGCCCACGGTAATGAACCCAACCATTGCGCCCACCACGGCAGGAGTGCCGCAATAAGGATAAATACCACCTCACCTGCAAACATGTTACCGAACAAACGCATACCCAGTGAAATTGGTTTCGCTAGCAGCGATACCACTTCAAGAAGCAGGTTGAATGGAATCATAATTGGGTGATTGAACGGGTGAAGTGCCAGTTCTTTCGCGAAGCCGCCCAAGCCTTTGATCTTGATGCTGTAATAAATCATCAAGAAGAAAACGCCTAGCGCCATTGCCAAGGTGATGTTTACATCAGCCGTAGGTACTACCTTCATGTAAGGAATACCGAGCTGTTCCGCTGGATAAGGAATAAAATCGATAGGCACTAAGTCCATCGTATTCATCAAGAATATCCAAACGAAAATGGTGAGAGCCAGAGGTGCAATCAGTGGATTCTTTCCATGGAAGGTTTCGCGAACGTTTTCATCAACGAACTCTACCAACATTTCCACAAAACACTGAAGCTTGCCTGGTACTCCGGTTGTTGCTTTCTTTGCTACTGAACGGAACAGCCATAAAAAGCCTGCACCGATCAAAACAGAGAAAAACAGGCTATCAATGTGCACCGCCCAAAAACTACCTTCTTCCACCAAACCCAATTTGTCCGTAGACAAGTTAGTTAAGTGGTGAGAGATATAACTTGACGGTGTAAGCGCTTCACCTGACGCAGCCATAACTCATCCTATTTGTTGTTGTTAATGAATAAAACTGGCGCAAGGATATTAATTCCAAGTACCAGCAAATAGGTCAGTTTGAGGGGAACAAGTTCCACCTCGGCATACAGGTAAACAACGGAAAATAAAACGACGGTCAGTAGAATTTTGAGCACTTCACCGCTGTAGAATGATGCTACAACCAGCTTGGCCGCTCTTGCTCCACTAAATAGGAATGCACACAATGCAAAGGCTGCGTTGGCTACCACAAAGATGCCACCGCCTATGAGTGCGGAAATTCCCCAGTCGACATTGATGGTGGTCACCATCAAGATTGCCGTTGCTAACACGACGCACACCTGTAACAGCAGCAACCTTTTCGCAAGCTTGCGACCTGGTCGCGTGAGCGTCGATACCATGTATTCGTTCCTCGATTCCTTTCCTCTTAGCACCTTCGTCGTGCTGGGAAAACTGCGAAAATTATACGGGTCACCCTTTTGAATGCAATCTCATGACAGCAAAAAGAGAGGCTAAATTTTACAACAGGGTAACCTGATCACAGTAAGCAAAAATATGTAACAAAAACCCAACGCGTTACGTCACAATTTCTCTTCGAGAATTGCAAGGATTTGCATAAGTTTTTCGTTTTGATCAAAGTTGATAACGAGTTTACCGCTACCACTTTTTCCTTGAGACAAAGAAACCTTAGTTCCAAGCCTATCTGACAGCCTATCTTGCAAAGCGACAAAATCATCAGATAACGGCTCAGATGCCTTTTCTATCTCAGGGGTCAGTAATTTCTTCACCAGCGCTTCGGTTTGTCGCACTGTGAGCTTTTTATTTACAGACACTAACGCCGCTTCGATTTGAGCTTCACCTTCCAGTGACAGCAATGCACGAGCATGCCCCATTTCGAGTTGGCGTCCCAGCAACAATTTTTTTACACCGACTTCCAATCCGTTCAATCGCAGTAGGTTACTGATCGTTGTACGGGATTTACCGAGCGCTTCAGCCAATTGTTGATGCGTTAACGTAAAATCTTGGATTAACCGATTAAGTGCTTCAGCTTCTTCCATCGCGTTGAGATCTTCACGCTGGATATTCTCAATCAATGCAATGGCACTGGCTGCTTTGTCGTTAAGCTCACGAACCAAACAAGGGACATGAGTAAGCCCTGCAAGTTTAGCGGCACGAAAACGACGCTCTCCCGCAATAATCTCATATTGCTGGTTATCGAGTTGTCGCACGACCAGCGGCTGAATAATGCCTTGCGCTTTGATGGACTCAGCAAGCTCGTCAAGGGCTTCCGGCGCCATATCTTGACGTGGCTGATAAATCCCAGGACGCAACGCACTGAGAGACAAGTGCTGTAACTCACTGTTATTAACAGCTTCACGGGTATCAATATTGAGATCAACACGCGCCTGTGCTTTTGCACTGGTCGCAAGAAGAGCATCGAGCCCTTTGCCCAATCCACGTTTCGTCGCGTTCATTAAATTTCCTTAAGACGCATTGGCAATATCAGCAGCTTGCTTGGCTTGCTCTTCACGGCGTAACATTTCTCCTGCCAACGCTAAGTACGACTTCGCTCCACTGGAGTACTTGTCGTAGTACATAGCAGGCTTGCCATGGCTTGGTGCTTCAGCAAGACGAACGTTGCGAGGGATAACAGTGCGATACACCTTATCACCAAAATGTTTCTTAATCTGATCTGATACTTCGGTGGCAAGTCGATTACGAGGATCGTACATGGTTCGAAGTAATCCTTCTACATGCAAGTCTGCGTTAACAACACCGGCAAGCTTACTGATGGTGTCCATCAATGCGGTAAGCCCTTCCAATGCGAAATACTCGCACTGCATAGGAACCAACACTGAGTTTGCGGCCGTCATGGCGTTGATTGTAAGAAGGTTAAGAGAAGGGGGACAATCAATGAAGATGAAATCATAGTTTTCACGAACGTCAGCGAGTGCATTTCGTAACCTGACTTCACGGGCAAACACTTCCATGAGTTTAATTTCAGCAGCAGTCACATCGCCATTCGCAGCGATAAGGTGGTACCCACCTGTTGTTTCCGTGACAACGACATCATTAAACGGCGTTTCTTCCACCAACAACTCATATGCCGTAGCGTGGACATCATATTTATCCACACCACTGGCCATGGTGGCATTACCTTGTGGATCAAGGTCTATAACAAGCACCTTACGCTGTGTCGCCGCTAACGACGCAGCCAAATTAATACAGGTCGTTGTTTTACCAACGCCCCCTTTTTGGTTTGCTATTGCTATGACTTTTCCCACAAGTAGACCTCGTCGAGTGATCCTATCTAGCCAAGATTACTAGATGACGTTGTCCTTCCAATCCGGGAACAGTCAAAGGTTTGATACCGGTCACAGAACAATCTGATGGAAGTTCATCAATCTCGACCTGATCAACTTGCCCTTTGAGTGCAAGGAAGTGTCCGTGCTCTGCGGGTAGGTGATGACACCAGTTCACCATATCACTCATAGAGGCAAATGCACGGCTCAATACACCGTCAAATCCCACCTCTGGCTGAAAGTCTTCGACACGGCTTTGTACCGCCGTCACGTTATCAATTTTTAGCTCATGAACAACCTGACGAATGAAACGAATACGTTTGCCCAAACTATCTAGCAAGGTAAACGATTTGTCTGGGTTGATGATAGCCAAAGGAACACCAGGCAAACCAGGGCCAGTTCCAACATCAATGAAGGTAGATCCTTCTAGGTGCTGGCTAACCACAATGCTGTCCATAATATGCTTAATGATCATCTCTTTAGGATCACGCACAGAGGTCAGATTATAAGCTTTATTCCACTTATGGAGCATCTCAACATAACCAATCAACTGGTCTTGTTGGTGTGCAGGGATATCCATCCCTGCTTGTTCAATCAGTTTAGAAAGTTGTTGTTTCACAGAAAATCAGGCTCCCTTTTTGAGCATGCCTTGTTTTTTCAGGTGGACCAGCAAGATAGAAATTGCCGCCGGTGTAATACCTGAAATACGTGACGCTTTGCCGACAGTTTCAGGACGAGCGTCCTGCAATTTAGCGACCACTTCGTTAGACAACCCTTTGATTTGTCGATAATTCAAATCAATAGGGAGAGAGGTATTCTCATGACGAACAGACTTTTCAATCTCGTCTTTTTGACGATTGATATAGCCTTCGTACTTAATTTGAGTTTCTACTTGTTCACGCGCTTGTTGGTCGTCATGTGCTGGGCCAAATACTGGATTTAACACCAGTTGGTCGTACGTAACTTCAGGACGACGTAAGAGCTCTTCACCATTCGCTTCACGCGCTAACGGCGCTTTAAGGATCTGGTTAAGCGCTTGCGCATGCTCAGAAGTTGGATGGATCCAAGTGCCACGAAGACGTTGAGCTTCTTGTTCCATGTTTTCCAATTTCTGATTGAAACGTGCCCAACGCTCATCATCCACCAAACCGAGTTGACGGCCGGTTTCGGTCAAGCGTAAATCGGCATTGTCTTCACGCAGTAGCAAACGATATTCCGCACGAGAAGTGAACATGCGGTAAGGTTCTTTGGTTCCCATGGTCGACAAATCATCAATCAAAACACCCATGTAAGCCTGATCACGGCGTGGACACCAACCTTCCTTATCCTGAGCAAACAACGCGGCATTAGCGCCAGCAAGTAAGCCTTGTGCTGCAGCTTCTTCGTAGCCTGTTGTGCCATTGATTTGGCCGGCAAAGAATAAGCCTTTGATAAATTTGGTTTCGAACGTTTGTTTGAGATCACGTGGATCGAAGAAATCATATTCGATCGCATAACCAGGACGGATCACGCGCGCATTTTCAAAACCCTTGATCGAATGAATGATCCCCATTTGCACATCAAAAGGCAGGCTGGTGGAGATCCCATTAGGGTATAGCTCGTGTGTGGTTAAGCCTTCTGGTTCTACAAAGATTTGGTGTTTATCTTTGTCCGCAAAGCGCATTACTTTGTCTTCAATCGATGGGCAATAACGCGGACCAATCCCCTCAATGACACCAGAGTACATAGGGCTGCGATCCAAGTTATTGCGAATCACATCATGCGTTTTTTCATTGGTGTAGGTGATATAGCATGGCACCTGACGCGGGTGATCAGCGGAATTTCCCATGTAGGAAAATACTGGTCGAGGTGTATCGCCATGCTGCGTTTCCATCACACTAAAATCGACAGTGCGGGCATCAATGCGAGGCGGAGTACCCGTTTTTAAGCGATCAACTCGAAACGGCAGTTCACGAAGACGATCCGCCAATGCGATGGACGGTGGATCACCAGCTCGCCCACCTGAATAATTCTCTAAACCAATATGGATTTTTCCGCCAAGGAAGGTTCCTACGGTCAATACCACTGATTTTGCACGAAATTTAAGGCCCATTTCTGTCACAACACCTGTGACTTGATCTTGATCCACGATCAAATCAATCACAGCTTGTTGAAATAACATCAGATTGGGTTGGTTTTCCAATGTTTCACGCACTGCGGCTTTGTACAAAGCTCGATCCGCCTGAGCACGTGTTGCACGTACGGCAGGGCCTTTGGATGCATTGAGCGTTCTAAATTGGATCCCACCTTTGTCAATTGCACGTGCCATTAGGCCACCAAGTGCATCGACTTCTTTCACCAGATGTCCTTTTCCGATCCCGCCAATAGCTGGGTTGCATGACATTTGCCCCAATGTATCGATGTTATGTGTCAGCAGAAGGGTTTGTTGACCCATACGTGCAGCAGCCAATGCGGCTTCCGTACCTGCATGACCACCACCAACAACGATGACATCAAAGTTATCCTGGTAAAACATGGTGTGACCTCAAAAAGGAATGGTTGATTGGAGTATTTCGAAAAAGAGGATCATTCTACCGCTTTTCAAGAAAAGTGAGAACCAAAAGTGTGATCTTTGATCGAGTGGGAAGCTCTTAAATATATATAAAGATCTTTATATAGATCTTTGTATTGATCATTATTAAGGAAGCCGATCTCTGTGGATAACTGATAAATGATCAACATGATCATTCAGTTAAGGAGGATCGTTAGTTGTGCGTGAGCTTGGATCAAGTGCTGTACTAGCTGGGATCAAAATGGCTAGTTATTCACAGGGTGGTCAGAGCGATAAAGTTGTTATTGGGATAACTATAGGTTGATCACCGTTTAGATCTATAGTTATCCACAATGCGAATATCACAAAACGGAATAAAATTTACTCTTTATTTAGCCATTTTATTCACAGATTTGGTTTTTGTTCTGGGATAACCATGTTTCTGCCGGTTCTTCTGGCAGTGGATTGGACAGGATGTCGATTTCAAGTCGTGCGATAATTTGCTCTGCACCGAGCTCTTTAAGTAGCGAATCTGCATTGCGTCCTGCACCACAAAAAGTGTCATAACTAGAATCACCAATCCCAATAACCGCATATTTTAACCCTGAAAGATCGGGCTTTTGGAGGGTTAAGGCATCCATTAGACTTTGCAGATTGTCTGGGTAGTCACCAGCGCCATGCGTGGAGGTGATTAGTAACAAGCGCTTACATCCAGTAACATCGGAAAGTTCAGCTTCATTGATGACCTTGACGGTGATGCCCTGTTGTTCAAGCAAATCGGCTAAATGATCGCCTACATATTCAGTGCCACCGAGCGTGCTTCCTGTGATCAGGGTTATTTCACTCATATACAATTCTCGAAACCAGTGTAGATACGGGCTGTTAGTATTGAAGTGAGCGGTTGGGCAAGTCAAGTCAGCTTGGTTGACAGAATTCGTCTCTATAGAGGGTATGGTTACCTTGCGGGGAGAGTGTATGTATTTTGTTTTTGCCGCGTTTCTTGGCATTGTTGACAGCGACCAGTGCCGTGTCGATCAATTGATAGCCCGCTAAACAGCTTTCATTTGACGTGGTCACACCAAAGCTTGCTGTGCGCTTTACTGCCGTATTATCGAGTAGAACGACACTGCGGCTTATTGCTGTTTTGAGTTGTTCTGCAGTGTGAAGCGCTTCACTGGAAGAGGTATTTCCGAGCAGCACGATAAAAGTATCTGCATGCATTCTTCCCAATATCGCCGTTTTTGACAGATTTTCTCTTAATAGTGTCGCGATATGGATCAATACCTGATCCCCGGTCGTTCGCCCATGCATCTCATTGATTTGTCGAAAGCCATCTATGTTTAGAGCGATAACCGAAAGGGCGTTTTTTTTTCGTTGTTCTCGAAAAAATATGTCGTCTGCTTGTTTGTAAATATTTTGGCTATTGGCGGTTTCAGTGAGGAGATCCTCATGAACCAACTTGCGAGATGACTCATCTATCTTGTGTAAATCAATAAGATAGAAGTCTGTTAATGCCACTGAAGCCATGACAAGTACCAATATCACACACAGATAGGCAGCACGAGCATCTGCATCAGTCATGGATAGGATAGGGTCGGTTGAAGGTACTGTTTTTGCCAAAAACAGCAAAATAATAGCGATTAATGATAAACCGTAGCGTGGAAGCCGATCGCTCGGATCGAACACCAAAACAACAGCGGTAGGTACCACCAGCAACAAAAGCTCAGTTTCAAAATTGTCAGAAAGCACAAAAAGAGGCAGCGTAAATTGTTGAAGGAAAAAGACAATGAACACCCAATACTTGGCGAGCCTTAGCATTCCCTCGCGCGTGAGCATAAAAGTAATAAAGTAGAGAAATGCGTAAAGACCATTAAGTAATGCCGACGTTTCGTTGCCGAATGCAAAAGCAAACAAGGCTGAAAACAACAAAGTACCGCCCGCACATAAACCCGCCAAGAGGTTAACCATGCGCAAGTGATGGACTTGAAGTTTATCGCAACGTGCTATCCCCAGATTGAGAATAGGATTTAGGCTATTAATCATCTAATGGCTTGAATAAAGGTTGGATAGCCATAAGTGTAGCAAATGAAAAATGAAGCGTGATGGCATAAAAAAAGCTGCCGAGTGGCAGCTTTTAGAGGGATTATTTACCGATACAGAACGAGCTAAATATTCGCCCGAGTAGATCATCTGAACTAAATTCGCCGGTAATCTCACTGAGATATTGTTGCGCGATACGTAACTCTTCCGCGAGGATTTCTCCCGCCATATAACCTTCGAGTTGGTCTCTTCCGATATCAAGATGTCGTGACGCGGCATCAAGTGCTTCTAAGTGACGACGACGGGCCATAAAGCCACCTTCTGTTGCGCCTGAGAAGCCCATACACGCTTTTAGATGCTCTCGAAGCGCATCTACTCCAGCACCTGATTTAGCGCTGAGTCGAATTAACGTAGGCTGACTCGCGTGGCAAATGCCCAGCGACTCTTCGGTGACGTCAGCTTTATTGCGTATCACCGTCATTCCCATATTTGGAGGCAGTCGGTCAATAAATTCAGGCCAAATTTCTTCTGGTGATGTGGCATCGGTGGTCGTGCCATCTACCATGAACAGCACGCGGTCAGCTTGGGCTATTTCATCCCACGCGCGCTCAATACCAATGCGTTCCACTTCATCAGAGGCGTCGCGAAGGCCAGCAGTATCGATGATATGTAACGGCATGCCGTCGATGTGGATATGTTCACGAAGCACGTCACGGGTCGTACCGGCAATGTCGGTGACAATCGCGCTTTCTTTGCCTGAAAGTGCATTCAACAGACTAGATTTGCCCGCATTTGGGCGACCTGCAATGACGACTTTCATCCCTTCACGAATGATAGCGCCTTGATTGGCTTCTTTGCGAACGCCGCTGAGTGTATCAATAATGCCATTCAGATCGTTGGCGACCTTTCCGTCAGAAAGAAAATCGATTTCTTCATCAGGGAAGTCAATGGCTGCTTCAACGTAGATGCGCAGGTGGATTAGTGCTTCCACCAATGAATTTACTTTGGTGGAGAAAGCGCCTTGTAAGCTTTGAAGCGCACTCTTTGCTGCCTGTTCAGAACTGGCATCAATCAAATCCGCAATGGCTTCAGCTTGCGCAAGGTCGAGTTTGTCATTCAAAAAGGCACGTTCGGAGAATTCTCCTGGGCGTGCAGTGCGAATGCCTTCAATCTCGACGATACGCTTGATCAGCATGTCCATGATGACAGGGCCACCGTGGCCTTGAAGTTCCAGCACATCCTCGCCAGTAAAAGAATTTGGCGATTGAAAATATAGAGCAATTCCCTGATCCAGCGCGTTACCTTCGATATCTTTAAATGGAAGGTATTCTGCTCGACGAACAGGAAGTTCGCGTCCAGTGACGGCGATGGCCACTTCTTTGGCTTTTGGGCCAGATACGCGAATGATACCTACGCCGCCGCGTCCTGGTGGGGTTGCCTGCGCAACAATAGTGTCTGAATGAGTCATGAAGCTAAACCTGCTGCGGAAAATGTTGCTTAGTGTATACCAATTATACGAATTGGCAGTGTCGCATGCATAAAGAAGAAAGGCGGCCATTGGCCGCCTTAGTCACTGTTAGAGCGATTACTTGCGGGTATGGAGACCTTTTTTCTCCAATGCGCGGTAAATCAGCGTCTGTTGAATCAGTGTCACGATGTTCGATACCAACCAGTACAGTACCAGACCGGCTGGGAACCATAGGAAGAACACGGTAAACATCACTGGCATGAAGTTCATGATCTTCTGCTGCATTGGATCGGTCACTGTGCTTGGGCTCATCTTCTGGATAAGGAACATAGACGCACCCATCAGAAGTGGCAGCACATAGTATGGATCTGGCGCTGACAAATCTTGAATCCAAAGCATGAACGGCGCATGGCGCAGCTCAACCGATTCCATCAATGCCCAGTAAAGTGCAATGAAAATTGGCATTTGAAGGATAAGAGGAAGACAGCCACCCAGCGGGTTCACTTTCTCTTTCTTATACAGCTCCATCATTTCTTGGCTCATGCGCTGGCGGTCATCACCAATGCGCTCACGCATTTCAGCCAGTTTTGGCTGTAGCATGCGCATTTTCGCCATCGAGGTGTACTGCGCTTTAGTTAGCGGGTACATCACACCACGAACGATGAAGGTTAGGATGATAATTGCTACACCCCAGTTACCAACGAAGCCATGGATGGTAGCGAGTAGCCAGTGCAGTGGGCTTGCAATAAACCATAACCAACCGTAGTCAACGGTCAGATTTAGGTTAGGTGCAGTGGCTTCCATTTGGTCTTGAAGTTTCGGACCTACCCACAAAGTTGCATCCATAGTGGCAGAGGTGCCAGCCGCAACAGTCATGGTCGGGTAACGAACACCAATGAAGCCTTGGCCATTGCTAGTACGCGTGTACAGATTCGCTTCGCCTTCAGCGTGTGGGATCCACGCTGCAACGAAGTAGTGCTGCATCATGGCTGCCCAGCCATCTTTTGCGATAGTCAGGTTAAGGTTCTTATCCTGCATATCATCGAAGCTGTATTTTTTGTATTTGGTGTCATCAGCAGAATAAGCGCCACCTGTGTATGTCGGCATCGTTAGGCTGCCACCGTCATCCATCAGGTTTTGTTTTAGCTGTGCATACATTTGAACCGTGGCAGCTTTTTCGCTTTCGTTGTCGACGGTGTAGTCAACATCAACCGCGTAGTCACCACGTTTTAAGATGAATGTCTTAGTGTAAGTGATGCCATCTTTCACTAGCGTCATCGGTACACGAAGTTCTTCTTGACCGTCAGCCAGAGAAAACTCAGTGCCGTTTACCGAAAACTCTGCACGACCATCAACCGTGTCGACGCCATCAGGGCCAATCAAACCACTTTGTGCAACGAAAACATGATTTGGCTGATTTTTCAGTAGAACGAACTTGTTGTCCGAGTCGAATTCCGCGTCGTACTTGTTCAATTCGGCATGAACAACGTCACCGCCTTGTGTATCAACGGTCAGAGTCAGCACGTCACTGTGGATAGTGATCAGCTTATTAGAGACGGAATCCTGCGTCAGAGGCTGAGACGCATCTGATCCGGCAGGTACATCACCACTGTGTTGTGCTTGCTGTGTTACGCCTTGACCCTGTGGTTGAGGGTTGGTTGCTTCATTCCAGTTGAGGTACAACATGAAAGAAACAAACGTAAGGGCAATCAACAGAATATTACGTTGAGAATCCATTGCTAATTGTCTCGATTATTAGGATGACGCGGGGGCACAGGATCGTACCCACCATGATTAAGAGGATGGCATTTTAATAAACGTTTGCTCGCGAACCAACACCCTTTTGCAACACCGTGATGGGTGACCGCTTCTATGGCATATTGGGAGCATGTCGGTGTGAATCGACAGCGAGGCCCTAGCAGAGGGCTAATGAGGAGTTGGTACCCGCGAAATAGCCCAATGACTATTTTTTTCGCGGTGGTTGAGATAAACGTTGCCATAACTTATCGAGCAGCACTCTCAGTTCTTCGTTACTGAGCTCATTTGCACTTTTCTTTGCGATCACAACAAAATCCTTCGCTGGCAGCGAGTGCTGACGCAGACGAAAACTTTCACGAACGAGTCGCTTAAAGCGATTACGGTCGACGGCAAGTTTGATTTGTTTTTTTGGCACAGCCTGACCTAAACGTGGACAGTCAAGAGTGTTTTTGCGGGCAAGTATAGTTAAGTGTGGTGAGCCAGCGCGATGAGGTTGCTGGAAGACAGAGTTGAAATGTTCGGGAGTTAACAGACGTAACTCCCGAGAAAAAGCTAGCTTATTCACAAATAATCACTAGGGATTATTTTGAAAGCTTGCTACGGCCTTTCGCACGGCGAGCGGCGATAACCTTACGACCGTTCTTAGTTGCCATGCGCGCACGGAAACCGTGAGTGCGCTTACGCTTTAGAACTGAAGGTTGAAAAGTGCGTTTCATGGTTTCTACCTTAAAATTACTGATCAGTTTTTAGGTTTGTTAACCCGACGTGGGACAAAGTCCGACGCCTCTCAACAAAGAGGGCGGATTGTAATCACTGACTGACTTATAGTCAATGTTAAAACCACGAATGGTTTTATACCACCCTCAGGGCGCGCAATTATACGTGGTCAAATGGCAATCGCAAGGATCCTTTACCGATCTTATCCACTTTATTCTGTGTGTTAGTTGTGTGGGACATAAGGGTAGCTAGGGTATAACACATGCATAACTTATTTTTTGAGATCAAAATGAGGGGCGATCAAGCCAGTCTACTAAAGGAAGAACTAAAGGAAGAACGGCCAATAGATAAGGATCGGATCTTCGTTGATTTGCATTTTTTTCGCATGATTCTGTGAGTAAGTAGGGGGAATACTGTGTTGATCGGCCAGTTAAATGTGCGATCTGTGTGTATAACTTCGATCTTATTCACTGCAAAAGAGATCTTCACGCTAGCGATCCTTGTCGTAGAAGTATAAAATTGCTTCCCTTTTCTTTATCAAGTGTGGAGTCAGACGTGTCATCTTCGCTTTGGTTGCAGTGCCTTCAGCGCCTTCAGGAAGATCTTCCTGCAACAGAATTCAGCATGTGGGTTCGACCGCTTCAGGCGGAGTTAAATGACAATACTTTGACTTTGTTCGCGCCTAACCGTTTCGTTTTGGATTGGGTTCGCGATAAATACCTGAATAGTATTAATCAGTTATTGAACGAATTTTGTGGTAATGATTTGCCGATGTTGCGCTTTGAGGTCGGCAGTAAACCTGTTGCTGCTGTCGCACCGCCAAGTCAGCCAGTTGCGCCGGTACCGGCAGCGCCTGTGGCAAGACCTAATGTGGGCCGCACTTGGGAGCCAGCACCATCACCGGTTCAATCTGATGTTAATCACCGATCGAATGTTAACCCTAAACATAAGTTCACTAACTTTGTTGAGGGTAAATCGAACCAATTGGCGCTTGCCGCTGCCCGACAGGTTGCAGATAACCCAGGCGCTGCTTACAACCCGCTATTTCTTTATGGCGGAACGGGTTTAGGTAAAACTCACTTGCTTCATGCCGTGGGTAATGCCATTAGCGATCGTAAAGTCGATGCGCGTGTGGTGTATATGCACTCTGAACGTTTCGTTCAAGACATGGTAAAAGCGCTTCAGAATAACCAGATTGAAGAATTTAAACGCTACTATAGAAGTGTTGATGCATTGCTGATCGATGATATCCAATTCTTCGCAAATAAAGAGCGTTCTCAAGAAGAGTTTTTTCATACCTTTAATGCGTTGTTGGAAGGTAACCAGCAAATCATTTTGACCTCTGATCGCTATCCAAAAGAGATCAGTGGTGTAGAAGATAGGTTGAAATCTCGCTTTGGCTGGGGCCTAACGGTTGCCATTGAGCCACCAGAGCTTGAAACTCGCGTCGCGATTTTGATGAAAAAGGCGGAAGGACATAATATTCGCCTGCCTGATGAAGTGGCATTTTTCATCGCAAAACGTCTGCGTTCGAATGTACGAGAGCTAGAAGGTGCGCTTAACCGAGTGATAGCAAATGCTAACTTCACTGGCCGAGCGATTACCATTGATTTCGTTCGTGAAGCCCTGCGTGACTTGCTCGCATTGCAAGAAAAACTCGTGACGATCGATAATATTCAGAAGACTGTCGCTGAGTACTATAAAATTAAGATGGCTGACTTGTTGTCGAAACGACGCAGTCGCTCAGTAGCGCGTCCTCGCCAAGTGGCGATGGCCCTGTCAAAAGAGCTCACTAACCACAGTCTTCCAGAAATTGGCGACGCATTTGGTGGTCGAGATCATACTACGGTACTTCATGCGTGCCGAAAGATTGAACAGCTGCGCGAAGAAAGCCACGATATAAAAGAAGATTATTCCAACTTGATCCGGACTCTGTCGTCTTAATATGAAATTTACTCTTACACGTGACCTATTTTTAAAGCCCCTGCAACAGGTATCTGGTGCGCTAGGGGGACGACCAACGTTACCGATTCTCGGTAATATTCTTTTGAAGGTTCAGTCTGGTCAGCTTTCGATGACTTGTACCGATCTTGAAGTTGAGTTGATTGCATCGATAGCATTAGATGGCGAGTCGGAAGATGGCGCTGTCACTGTACCATCACGCAAATTCCTCGATATTTGTCGTGGTTTGCCTGATAGCGCGCCGATCAACTTCGCTGCAGAAGGCGATCGTGCGGTGATTCGATCCGGGCGTAGTCGATTTACGTTATCGACTTTGCCTGCTGATGATTTCCCAAACATTGAAGATTGGCAGAGCACTGTCGAATTCACCTTGGCTCAAGGTAATTTGCGCGCTTTGATTGAGAGCACTGCGTTCTCAATGGCAAACCAAGATGTGCGTTATTTCCTGAATGGCATGCTGTTAGAAACAGACGGTACAACGCTTCGTAGTGTTGCAACCGACGGACACCGTATGGCGGTGGGTACCACTGCGCTAGAAACGAGTTTAGACAACCAGCAGGTGATTGTTCCGCGTAAAGGCGTCACCGAACTGATGCGCTTGCTCGATCAACCTGATGCACCGGTCACCATTCAAATTGGTAGTGCCAATATTCGCGCGCAAGTTAACCAGTTTATATTCACGTCAAAATTGGTTGATGGCCGATTCCCCGATTATCGCCGTGTGATGCCGCAATCGACGAACAAAACGATGGAAGCGGGCTGCGATGAATTACGCCAAGCCTTATCACGTGCAGCAATCTTATCTAACGAGAAGTTTCGCGGCGTGCGCTTGAACGTGAGCAACGGTCAGTTGCGTATTTCAGCGCATAACCCTGAGCAGGAAGAAGCGGAAGAGTTTGTTGATGTTGACTACCAAGGCGACGATCTCGAGATTGGTTTTAACGTTAGCTATGTGCTAGACGTGCTCAATACCTTGAAGTGTGACCAAGTCCGTTTTTCAATGTCGGATGGTACCGCAAGTACGCTCGTTGAAGACTGTAACAGTGACGATGCCATGTATGTGGTGATGCCGATCCGTCTTTAATATGGCGCTTACCAGATTATCTATTCATGATCTGAGAAATATCGAAGCCTGTGACCTTAACCCGTCATCAGGCTTCAATTTTCTTGTCGGGGCTAATGGTAGCGGTAAAACCAGCGTTCTAGAGGCGGTATACTATCTAGGTCATGGGCGTTCGTTTCGCAGCCAGTTAACTGGGCGAGTGATTCGATATCAACAAGACCGGTTGGTCGTTCATGGACGTGTAAGTACACCTGACTCTGACAGAATTTTGCCTATTGGCCTTCAGAAAAATCGTGACGGCTCAGCTGATGTGAAAATTGGCGAAGAGAAAGGGCAAAAGCTCGTGCAATTGGCGGAAGTCTTGCCGATGCAGCTTATCACCCCCGAGGGGTTTGAGTTGCTGACAGGGGGGCCAAAGTTTCGTCGTGCTTTTATCGACTGGGGAGTGTTTCATGTGGAACCTCAGTTTTACCCTATTTGGTCTCGTGTTAAGCGACTTACCAAGCAGCGAAATGCGTTGTTGAAGACGGCCAGAAGTTATCGAGAATTAAGCTATTGGGATGCCGAATTAGCCCCGTTAGCTAATCAAATTGATACGTGGCGACGTGAATATATAGCCAAGCTGGCAGCACGTGCATCAGCCTTGTGTCAGGCATTTTTGCCCGAGTATGAAATAAAACTCAGCTACACACGCGGCTGGGAAAAAGAGACAGATTACGCTGAGTTGCTGAAGGATAACTTCCTTCGAGATCAGCAACTCGGTTATACCGTCAGTGGCCCACACAAATCGGATTTACGCTTGCGTATTAACAATACGCCGGTTGAAGACGTTTTGTCTCGAGGCCAACTCAAACTGATGGTTTGTGCACTGCGTTTAGCGCAGGGCCAACAGCTTACTGAAGATAAAGGTAAGCAATGCATCTATCTGATAGATGATTTTGCGTCTGAGCTGGATAGTCAGCGTCGGGCGCTCTTGGCTGAGCAGTTAAAAGCCACCGGTGCGCAAGTATTTGTAAGTGCCATTAGTGCCGATCAGGTCGCTGAAATGTCCGACGAAAATAGTAAGATGTTTCATGTGGAACACGGTAAAATAGCCGCAGAATAAATTAAGCGAGAGTAACTCAATGTCCAACAATTACGATTCATCGAGTATCAAGGTACTCAAGGGTCTGGATGCAGTACGAAAGCGTCCGGGGATGTACATCGGTGATACTGACGACGGTACCGGTTTGCACCACATGGTCTTTGAGGTCGTCGATAACTCTATCGATGAAGCTCTTGCTGGTCATTGTAATGATATCGTGGTGACTATCCACGAAGACGGTTCTGTTTCTGTAAAAGATGATGGTCGTGGTATTCCTGTAGATATCCACGAAGAAGAGGGCGTGTCAGCGGCTGAAGTTATCATGACGGTACTTCACGCAGGCGGTAAGTTTGATGATAACTCGTACAAAGTATCGGGTGGTCTTCATGGTGTAGGTGTATCGGTTGTTAACGCCTTGTCTGAGAAGCTTGAGCTGACTATTTGGCGTCATGGTCAAATCCACCAGCAAGTGTATGTTCATGGTGTTCCTCAAGCGCCACTCGCCCCGATTGGCGATACAGACGAAACGGGAACTCGCATCCGTTTCTGGCCATCTGGCGAAACCTTCACTGATCTTCTTTTCCATTACGAGATTCTTGCTAAACGTCTTCGTGAATTGTCATTCCTGAATTCTGGCGTGTCTATTCGTCTTTCTGACGAGCGCGAAGAAGACAAACATGACCACTTCACTTATGAAGGTGGTATTCGTGCGTTTGTTGAGCACTTGAACCGTAACAAAACTCCAATTCACCCGTCTGTGTTCCATTTCGAACATGAGCGCGAAGATGGCGTGACGGTTGAAGTGTCAATGCAGTGGAACGATGGTTTCCAAGAGAACATCTACTGTTTTACCAACAATATTCCACAGCGTGATGGTGGTACTCACCTCGCTGGTTTCCGTGCAGCGCTGACACGTACGCTCAATAGCTACATGGAAAAAGAAGGCTATTCGAAGAAAGCCAACGCAGCTACATCCGGTGATGATGCTCGTGAAGGTCTGACGGCTGTTGTTTCGGTAAAAGTGCCGGATCCAAAGTTCTCAAGCCAAACAAAAGACAAACTGGTTTCTTCAGAAGTGAAGTCAGCGGTTGAGTCTGCAATGAACGAAAAATTGAGTGAGTTCCTGATTGAGAGCCCTCAAGACGCTAAGATCGTTTGCACCAAGATCATTGATGCAGCACGCGCGCGTGAAGCTGCACGTAAAGCACGTGAAATGACACGCCGTAAAGGTGCATTAGACTTAGGCGGCCTGCCAGGTAAGCTTGCAGATTGCCAAGAGAAAGACCCAGCATTGTCTGAACTATACATAGTGGAAGGGGACTCTGCTGGCGGTTCAGCCAAGCAGGGTCGTAACCGTAAGAACCAAGCGATTCTTCCACTTAAAGGTAAAATCCTTAACGTAGAAAAAGCGCGTTTCGACAAGATGCTGTCTTCACAAGAAGTGACCACGCTGATCACGGCGATGGGTTGTGGTATCGGTCGTGATGAGTACAACCCAGACAAGCTCCGTTACCACAGCATCATTATCATGACCGATGCTGACGTCGATGGTTCGCACATCCGTACACTACTGTTGACCTTCTTCTATCGTCAAATGCCTGAACTGATTGAGCGCGGTTATATCTACATCGCTCAGCCACCACTTTACAAAGTGAAGAAGGGCAAACAAGAGCAATACATCAAAGACGATGAAGCGATGGAGCAATACCAAGTTGCCCTTGCACTTGAGAATGCATCATTGTTTGTTAACCAAGATGCTCCTGCACTTAGCGGTATGGCACTTGAAGATCTCATCAAGCAATACAATGGTGTGATGAAGTTGATTTCACGTATGGAGCGTCGTTACCCGTCTGCTCTATTGAATGAGTTGGTCTACCAACCACGTCTTGCTGTTGATGCACTTCAGAACGAATCAAACGTTCAAGCGTGGATTGATAATATCGTTGCGGTTCTTAATAAGAACTCGTCGGGTGAAAGCCAATATAGTTCAGTCATTAAGTTTGATGATGAACATAACGCTTATCAGCCAGAACTTATTGTGCGCACTCACGGTGTCGACCATGAATACCTTATCAGCTACGATCTGTTGAACTCGAAAGAGTACGGGCGTATCGCAGACCTTTCTGAAGCACTTGATGGTCTGCTTGATGATACCGCCTACATTCAACGTGGTGAGCGCAAGCAGCCAGTGAAGAGCTTCGCTGATGCACTGGCATGGTTGATTAAAGAATCGAACCGTGGCCTTTCTCGTCAACGCTATAAAGGTCTAGGTGAGATGAACCCTGATCAGCTTTGGGAAACGACGATGGATCCTGAATCACGTCGCATGTTGCGCGTTACAGTTCAAGATGCGGTTGCAGCTGATGAATTGTTTACGACCTTGATGGGCGATCATGTTGAACCACGTCGTGCGTTCATCGAAGATAACGCACTAAAAGTAGCAAACTTGGACGTCTAGTTCTTCATTTACAGCGTTCGCTGCTTGAAAATTGTGTATCAAACGCCGCATTAGCGGCGTTTTTTTACGTAGCGTCATCTGTGTATTTAACTTGTTGATATATAAAGCTAAAAATCTTAAAAAAATGCACGTTGACGCTTAACGTGTATTGGTAGAGTAGGATCATTGCATGTATCGATGTTTTGGTCTTTATCTTTGGATGAATGTACCAGCACGTGATTCATGCCTTCACAAATTGTTAGATGCATATGATTTTTCCCCAAAACCTCTTCAAACCCCATCCCATTGGTTAGTCCAACCTGAAGATCGTTATCACCTTGTATGAATGTATGGGTCGGTTCAACGTTGATGCTATTGTCAGCGGGTCGATAAACATGCATGACTTGATATAAGGAATAGCGGAACGTCGGAATACGACGTCTAAATGTTCATCGCCATATTGAATATCCTTACCCTAGTTTATGGACTCAAGGATAGCTTTAACTTGTTTGGTATATTGTGGTGCGCGTAATTGATATTGCTTGATGAGGTTTTCAGCAAAAGAAGGGCAGGCGTTGCGATCAGTACTAACGAATTTATACATGTCGTTTGCGCTACGAGTAAAGCAATGAGCCCACCTTCACTATGCCCGATAAGATTAAATATCCTAAAGCCGTTTACATCTGAAAGTGTTTGAATGATGGAGTGTACATCTTTCACATACACATCAATGGTGAGATCAGACTCTGATAACGATGGGATATATGATCTACCAACCCCTCGTTTATCGAAACGAAAACTGACGTATTGGTGGTTTAGAAGGCTGGTGGATATCATTTATAACTTTTGATTTCGCAAAGCCTTTTGATTGCCGTTTCTATCTGTAAGGCCAGATCCCCGATTAATATTGAAACAGCGCTGTTGTTGAATTGTTCGTCAGTGACAAGAGTCCCTGATATCAATCCACCCTCTACTTCAATGTCGATCTCTAATTCACGCGTTGCTAACCGTCCTGATACGAAGACACAGAAATGTTTCACATGGAACACTTGATCATGGGTCTCGCTTTCTCTCACTATTAATTAAACCGAGGCTCATGGCCCTACTTTTTCAAATTTCATTTTCATCGAGATAGCGGGTTTAATGTTCACGAAGCTATGGCTCTACCAATGTCCAGTGACCGGGCTGAAAGTCTAATGAGGTATGGATATTCGCTGTTCGAGTCCGCCAACGTCTACTTGTCACTCTATCTTAGTGTTGCTCAGGGAAGTGAGCGTAGCTAGGTGAACTGAGAACAATGTCGAATAGATGTCAGTAGGAATATTGCGATTGATAATAGCGAGATCGGAGGGGATGCTTGAAATATGAAGCCAGTTAGTGAATAACTGGCTCTCAAATAGTTAGGATTTTTCGCTCACTGTTTCACGTGAAACATTACCCTTCAAGATAGGCTTTTTGAACTTCTTCGGCGAGAATCTCGATGCCTTTTTGGATCTTCTCATCATCCTGAACATAGTTCATTCGTAAGCACTGACGTGTATGTTCCCACCCACTGTCTGAGCCAATAAAGAAGTATTCACCTGGAACAATGAGTAAGCCTCTTGCTTTCAAACGCTGGTAAAGTTCTTTTGTTGTGATTGGCAGTTCATCAAACCAAAGCCACAGAAAAATAGCGCCTTCAGGTTTATGAATTTTGAAACGAGGATCGGGAATTGCATTCTGAAGAAGCTCTACACTTCGCTGTGCCTTGGCTTGGTAAAACGGCTTTATAACAGATTCGCTTAGATGAATCAGGTCGCCGCTTTTCAGCATTTCATTGGCTAGCGCAGGGCCAACGCCACAGGGTGATAAACTCACGATCCCGTTGATATTTGTGAGGGCTGTGATCGTTTCTTCTGCGGCGACAATGATGCCACATCGAACACCTGGTAAACCTAACTTTGAAAGGCTAGAGCAGAGAATCGTATTTTCATTCCAAAAGGGTTTTACGTCTTCAAAAATGATATTAGGGAATGGCACGCCGTAAGCGTTGTCGATGATGAGTGGGATATTATGTTTTCGAGCCAGAACATCAAGCTGAGCGATCTCATCATCTGTTAGAACATTACCGGTAGGGTTTGTTGGTCTGGAAGCACAGATGGCACTGACTGACTCATCAATCTCAAGGGATGAAAAGTCCACATGATATTTAAACTGGCGATTATCTAAATACTCGATGGTGGGTTTAAAGCTAGTAAACATGTCATGAGACAAACCTGAGTCTGCATATCCAATATATTCCGGTGTTAATGGCAAAAGAATCTTCTTAAAACTGCCATCGTTGTAATGACCGGCAAAGAGATTAAATAAGTAAAAGAAGGCACATTGGCTGCCGTTTGTCAGCATGATGTTTTTACTTGTTATTGGCCATCCGTAGGTGTCACTCAGCATTGTGGCTAGAGATTCTATAAATGCAGTTTTACCTTGTGGACCGTCATAGTTTGATAGTGCTGCAACGAGTGTTCCATCGTCTAGCATTTGTTGGCTAAGCGCAGCAAAGTGATGGGTCATTTCAGGGATGGCTGCTGGGTTGCCACCACCCAGCATTATGGCATCTGGATTTCTTAAGCCATCATTTAGATCATCCATCAATTGTGTAATGCCAGAGTGTTGAGAAAACTTGGTTCCAAATTTTGAAAACTGCATACGTGCGAAACCTTAGTCCTTTAGTTATGGTCTGTTGCGATCCGTCAAACATACCGCAATCGCTGTTCAAAATGAACGCAGATTTAACGCTTTTTCTGAGAAGCTTAGAATTTGGATTATATCGATAGTTTACCTTTCCTAATAAATTAGAAAGGCGTGCCGAGAATGATGTTTCACGTGGAACATTTCCTTGGAAAGCAGATATAAAAAAGCCCCGCAATGATGCGAGGCTTCTGATCGTTGACGCGCTTACTTCTGGAGCAGAGAAATATCTGCGACGTTCATAAACTGACTACGAAGGGTGTTTAGCAATGCTAGGCGATTTGCCTTAAGCGCTTCATCTTCTGCCATGACCATAACGTTATCGAAGAAACTGTCTACAGGCTCGCGAAGGTCTGCAAGTTGCGTCAGTGCGGTTTGGTAATCACCTGCCGCAAATAACGGAGCAAGACTATCAACCAAAGACGTAACTTTATCTGCCAGTGCTTTTTCTGCATCTTCAACGAGAAGAGTTGTATCAATAACTGCTGGTAGTTGGCCTTCGAACTTGGCCAGAATATTACCCACACGCTTGTTTGCCGCTGCCAGTGATTCTGCAGCATCAAGAGAGCGGAAATGAGTCACAGCTTTAACGCGTTGGTCAAAATCTGCTGGCTGAGTAGGGCGACGAGCAAGAACCGCTTGAATCACGTCGACACTATGGCCTTCGTCTTGATACCAAGCGCGGAAACGACCCAACATGAATTCGATAACGTCGTTCTCTACGTTATCGTTAGTTAGGCGGCTTGTTCCATCTTCTTGCGCGAATAGCGATTTGGCTTTGGCAACAAGGTCGACCAGATCCAAGTCATAACCGTATTCAACGATGATACGCAGCACACCTAATGATGCTCGACGAAGCGCGAACGGATCAGAGCCTTTTGGAGCTTGGCCAATACCGAAGATACCCACGATAGTATCTAGCTTATCTGCCATCGACAGCGCTGAAGAAACGCCATTGCTAGGCAAATCATCACCAGCGAAACGTGGCATGTACTGCTCGTTAAGCGCAACAGCCACTTCTTCTGCTTCGCCGTCGTGACGCGCATAGTGCATGCCCATCACGCCTTGCGTCTCAGTGAATTCAAAGACCATTGAGGTCATTAGATCACACTTAGCAAGAAGGCCTGCGCGTTTTGCTTTTTCAACATCAGTACCAATCTTGCCAGCAATGTAACCAGCAAGCTCCGTAATGCGGTCGGTCTTGTCTTTGATTGTGCCTAGTTGCTTTTGGAAGATTGCGGTTTCCAATTGCGGTAAACGGTCAATCAAAGGACGCTTACGGTCGGTATTGAAGAAGAACTCCGCATCCGCTAGGCGAGGGCGAACAACTTTCTCGTTACCTTCGATAACGTGGCGTGGCTCTTTTGATTCGATATTAGAGACGAAGATGAAGTTCGGCAGAAGCTGCTTGTCTTCACTGTAAACAGGGAAGTACTTCTGGTCACCTTTCATGGTGTAAACCAAGGCTTCAGCAGGGACTTTCAAAAACTCTTCTTCAAAAGTTGCCGTCAATACGACAGGCCACTCAACCAAAGAGGTGACTTCTTCAACCAAGTCATCTTCTAGATCAGCGATACCGCCAACCAGCTCTGCGGCTTTTTGAGCATCAGCGACAATGATAGCTTTACGCTTTTCGTAATCCGCCATCACTTTACCGCGTTCTTCCAGAATTGCTGGATACTGATCGGCATTGTCGATGGTGAATTCAGCTTCACCCATGAAGCGATGACCACGGATGGTGCGGCCGGATGCCACGCCCATGATGCTGCCTTCGATCAACGCGTCATCAAGCAAAATCGTTAACGTTTTCACTGGACGGATGAATTGGGTATCTTTGTCTCCCCAACGCATTGGCTTCGCGATTGGCAAGTTAGCAAGTGCCTTGTCTGCGAGTGCGACAACGATAGACTTGGTGTCTTGGCCTTTCACGTCTTGTTTAAACAGCAGCCACTCGCCTTTGTCTGTTTTCAGACGTTCAGCTTGGTCGACGGTAATGCCACATCCGCGAGCCCAACCTTGCGCCGCTTTGGTTGCATTGCCTTCTGCATCGAATGCAGCAGAAACAGCAGGACCGCGTTTTTCAACTTGTTTATCAGCTTGCTGCTCTGCGAGTGCAGACACTTTCAATGCCAAACGACGAGGAGAGGCATACCACTTAATACCTTCATGCATTAGCTCAGCGTCTTTAAGCTCTTGCTCAAAGTTCGCTGCAAAGGCTTCAGCTAAGGTACGAAGCTGTGTTGGTGGTAACTCTTCAGTTCCAAGCTCAATCAGGAAATTCTTCGCCATTTTACTTCTCCTCATCCTTTTTACACATTGGGAAACCAAGGGCTTCACGCGAGGCGTAATACGCTTCAGCAACAGACTTAGTCAGGTTGCGAATACGTAGGATGTAGCGCTGACGTTCAGTCACCGAAATGGCTTTACGTGCGTCTAGAAGGTTAAAGGCGTGACCTGCTTTAAGAATGCGCTCATAGGCAGGAAGCGGTAGTGGCTTCTCAAGCTCAAGCAGTTTTTTACACTCTTTTTCGCACTGGTCGAAGTAAGTGAACAGGAAGTCTACATCTGCGTGTTCGAAGTTGTAGGTCGACTGTTCTACTTCATTTTGGTGGAAGATGTCGCCATAGGTCACTTTACCGAATGGGCCATCAGTCCAAATCAAGTCATAGACGGAGTCTACGTCTTGAATATACATGGCTAGGCGTTCAATACCGTAAGTGATTTCACCAGTCACAGGCTTACACTCAAGGCCACCTACTTGTTGGAAGTAAGTGAACTGAGTCACTTCCATACCGTTCAACCAGACTTCCCAACCAAGACCCCAAGCACCCAATGTCGGGTTTTCCCAGTTGTCTTCTACGAAGCGAATGTCATGAACTTCAGGATCGATGCCTAGTACGCGCAGCGAACCTAAGTACAGTTCCTGAATGTTGTCAGGAGACGGCTTCATGATGGTTTGGAACTGATAATAATGCTGAAGACGGTTAGGGTTTTCACCGTAACGGCCATCAGTCGGGCGACGTGAAGGTTGAACATAGGCTGCTGCGATTGGCTCGGGGCCGATTGCACGCAGACAAGTCATTGGGTGAGAGGTGCCAGCACCTACCTCCATGTCGAGCGGTTGTACAATAGTACAACCTTGTTGGGCCCAGTAATCCTGCAGCGCGAGGATCATGCCCTGAAAAGTTTTAACGTCGAATTTATGCATCGTCAGGTTCGCGCAGTTAATAAATGAATGGAAAATAACACGCAATTATAACGCGCTAGTCGTGGGATAAGTAGCGCTGATGGCGGTTTTTTGTCCGTCTAGCGCGATAGGAGTGACAGAACTCGACGCGTTGAAATTAAGGTGATTGAAATCGTCTCACTTTTGAGGATAAAATGCGCCCGCTCTTGGGGAGTAGTCTCTCGCGCTAGCGAGGTCATTATCAACATAGTTGAAGCCACAATGCTTCATGGTAATGACGACATACGGCAACGTAGGTTTGACGAGACCAATGACATATCACACGAACTTGGCGGGGCGTGAGATTTGTCATTGTTATCGATTATAAACCTCGCCTCGGAAGACAATAATGAGCGTTCTAGCCATCTCTATCACCACTGTCGCACTGGCGGAAATTGGTGATAAAACTCAACTGTTATCTCTGCTACTTGCGAGTCGCTATCGCAAACCTTTACCTATCATCTTGGCCATTTTCTTTGCGACATTACTCAACCATTCATTAGCGGCCTGGTTAGGCGTGGTTGTGGCTGACTATCTGACTCCTGACGTACTGCGTTGGGTATTGATTGCGAGCTTTGCCGTTATGGCATTGTGGATATTAGTGCCCGATAAGCTTGATGATGAAAGTGTTTCAAGTCGCGGACCATTTATCGCCAGCTTTATCGCATTCTTTATCGCAGAAATAGGGGACAAAACACAGGTTGCCACGACGGTGTTGGGGGCCCAGTACAGTGAAGCGCTCCTGATGGTTATCATAGGTACCACTGTGGGTATGCTGTTGGCGAATGTCCCCGTGGTTTTGCTTGGAAAAAAAGCCGCCAATGCGCTGCCTTTGAGCATCGTACGGTATGTGACTGCTGCTCTATTTGCGTTGTTAGCTATTGCTACTTTTGTGACCCGTTAAATTGTCATGACACTGCCTGATTGTGTGACACTTTACGCACCTCAGCCGCATGGTTCATGATAATTTGAAGGTAGTTTGATCGTGATGAAGGAGCGTGTTATGGACAGGTTTCTCGCAATCAGTCCTAAGAGCCAATGGTGGTTATTTCATACAGCACTTGCTTTAAATGTTCTAGGCATGCTGTTAACCGATATGTGGCTTCCCATGGTTGTTGGTGCAATAGTGACCACTTACTTATCTGTTGATTCAACGGTACGGATTCGTTACATACTGCCCATGAAAAAATCGGTGCAGGAACTTGAGCGGGAAAATGCATCGTTGAGGCGGCGGTTGAATGAGATAGAACAAGTGTCGTCTTACTAGATAACAGATACAAAAAAGCAGCCTCGGCTGCTTTTTTTATGCGGTGGTGTTACGCCAAGCCTTTTCGGATCAAATATCGATAAGGCGCTGACTCTAATTCTTGAGCGACCAGAGTGTGATCCATAAATCGGCAAAAACTCGGGATATCTCGTGTCGTTGATGGGTCATCAGCCGTCACAAGCAAAGTCTCGCCTTCTGACATGTTGCGGATTGTTTTTCTCACCATCATCACTGGCTCAGGACAGCGCAGACCTTTAGCGTCTAAAAGGTGATCCGGATTTCCAAATTCTGAGTTCATATTCATCTATCACATAAAAAATATAACCCTGATCATATTTATGAAGACAAAATAATCACAAGGGCTTGGATTTGTAAATTAATTGTGTAGTTTATTTAACATGTTGTTAACCGCAGTGTTTGGTCAAACCAAACAAAGTGACACAGCACGCTAACTCACTCATCGACTACACTCACACCCAGTTTTCTTGGGCTTCCCCGCTTTTATGCGGGATTTTTTTTGCCTGTTATTTGGTGAGATAAAAAGCGAGAAGTGCAAACAAACAGAACGCCATGTTGTGCTTTTGTTAACTTTGAGTGCGGGCGAATTACAATGACAATTGCCGCTTCGAATCTA
Organism: Enterovibrio gelatinilyticus; assembly: GCF_028683095.1. Lineage (GTDB taxonomy): Bacteria > Pseudomonadota > Gammaproteobacteria > Enterobacterales > Vibrionaceae > Enterovibrio > Enterovibrio gelatinilyticus. Next base: position 69,178 of record NZ_JAJUBC010000031.1, read on the forward strand.
ACGTCAGTATACTAGCCGAACTTACCATTTGTTAGGCCAATTATGGAACTCGAAGACATCTATCGCCGCGATCTAAATCTATTGATTGCCTTGCGCGTATTGCTGGAAGAGGGAAGTGTCAGTAAGGCAGCTATTCGCCTTAATTTGAGTCAGTCTGCCATGAGTCGTGTTCTTGGTCGATTGCGAATCTTAACCGACGACCCTTTGTTTACTCGTCATGGTCAGCAGTTAATTCCTACTCAGAAAGCGCTCGAGCTCAATCAATCACTGACGGCGCCATTAGATGCTCTAAGAACGGTATTATCTCCTGAAGAGTTTGACCCCGCGAAATGTACCCAAAAGTTCAAAATCGCCACAACGGATTATGCGATGCAAACAATTCTGCCGTTTGCATTACCTCGTATCTATGAAGAAGCACCTGGTTTATCGCTTGAGTTTGCTCCGCTTCAACATGATCAATTAATGCGTCAGTTAACGAGTGAGGGTTGCGATCTCGCGATTTGTCGTCCCACAGGGCAAGTCGATCCGTTGCAGTCTGATATCTTGGGTTTAGTGAGTGTGCTGTGTTTAGTGGGGAAAAATCACCCCTTGGCAGAAAAAGAAATTTCGCTGGATGACTATTTGACTTATCCCCATGCAGTGATTGCGATCAGTGATGGAGTGAAAGCGCTAATTGATGGAGCGTTACGCGGCTACCCTGCACCTAAACTTGCTCTTCGTGCCTATCATCTTGAGGCAGCGATTGCGATGTTAGACAGTTTACCTCTGATTATCACTGTACCTGCCGACCTCGCTTATCTGGTGGGCGAGAAATATGACCTAGTTAGCAAGCCGTTACCATTCGCATTTAAGCCATTTGATTATTCGCTGATTTGGCACCCGAGAACCGATCATTCCGCGGCTCAGATTTGGCTTCGAAAATTGATCAAGGAGGAGTGTGGCAAACTTATCTCTAGTCGAATTCAGGATATGGGTTTGGTCTAAAAGAATAATAAAAAACGGAGCACGAGGCTCCGTTTTTACGAACTGGCTGGATATATTAAAGCTTGATCAGCACACGGCCTTTAATTTGACCGTTAGTGATAGCTTCTGCAGCTTCCGCGACCTGTTCTAAACTGATTTCAGAACAACCATGTTCGAAGTAGCTTGCAGGTAGGAGTTCAGAGATGCGTTTCCACGCTTGTTGACGACGCTCAAACGGTGCGTAAACGGAATCGACACCAAGTAGCTTCACGCCACGAAGAATGAAAGGCATGACAGTGGTAGGTAAGTCGAAACCTCCGGCGAGTCCACAAGCTGCCACTGCACCATCGTAATCGGTTTGTGCCAATACGCGTGCGAGCATTTTGCTACCAACAGTATCTACAGCGCCTGCCCAAAGTTGTTTCTCAAGTGGACGTCCTGCGTCATCAAACTCACTACGCTCAACGATGCGTGATGCGCCCAGTGCTTTCAGCCATTCACCGTTTTCGCTAGCGCGACCGGTAACGGCAACCACTTGGTAACCCAACTTCGCTAACAGCGTCACAGCTACTGAACCAACACCGCCACTTGCGCCAGTGACAAGGACTTCACCTTTCTCTGGTGTAATGCCTGCGTCTTGAAGTGCTTGCACACAAAGCATTGCAGTTAGGCCTGCGGTGCCGATTTTCATTGCTTGGTCGCCAGACAGAGATTCTGGCAGTGGGACGAGCCAATCAGCTTTTAGACGTGCTTTTTGTGCCATACCACCCCAATGACCTTCACCCACGCCCCAACCAGTCAGTACGACTTTCTGACCTGTGGTGTAACGTGAATCTGTTGATTCAACGACGGTGCCTACAAGGTCGATACCCGGTACCATTGGGAAATCACGAACGATGCGGCCTTTGCCGGTAATAGCGAGGCCATCTTTGTAATTCAATGATGAGTAATCAACGTCGATCAATACATCACCTTCTGGTAACTGGCTGATTTCCAATTCTTGGATGCTTGAGGTGGTGACTTTGTCTGCTTGATCGAGTACGAGAGCTTTGAACATGGCGCGTCCTCCGGAAAGGGGAAGAAAAATAGATGTTTATCAATATGCGTACAGTGTAGAACTAAACAGGATATGAAAATAATGAAACTAACTCATTTTATCTATGTGTTTTTCGCATAAATTATTGCTGGTGTTTAACATAGAAAAAGCCGAGCAATGAGCCCGGCTTAATGAGGTTGGGTTTACTGGGGAATTAGACGCGTTCGAAGACCGTCGCAATACCTTGTCCCAAACCGATGCACATGGTCGCTAGGCCCAGTTCGACATCATTGTGTTCCATCAGATTGATAAGCGTAGTCGATATACGCGAACCTGAGCAGCCAAGCGGATGACCTAACGCGATTGCGCCGCCATTTAGGTTCACTTTCTCGTCGACTTTGTCCAGTAAACCGAGGTCTTTGGCACACGGTAATGATTGCGCGGCAAAAGCTTCATTAAGCTCAACCATACCAATGTCGTCAATTGTGACACCTGCGCGTTTCAGTGCCTTATGACTTGCTGGTACCGGTCCATATCCCATGATTGATGGATCACAGCCTGCTACTGCCATTGAGCGGATGCGTGCTCGAATCGGTAAACCTAAGGCTTTGGCTTTGTCTTCGCTCATCACAAGCATGGCTGATGCGCCATCTGATAAGGCCGAAGAGGTACCTGCAGTGACAGTACCATTGGCAGGGTCAAACACGGGGCGTAAACCTGACAAGGTTTCAACCGTGGTTTCCGGACGAATCACTTCGTCATTCTCCACAAGTATCAATCCACCTTTTCCATCATGACCTTCGGTTGGCATGATTTCGTTTTTGAATCGACCTTCTAGTGTGGCTGCATAAGCGCGTCTGTGAGAACGCGCCGCAAACTCGTCTTGCTGTTCTCGGCTAATCCCGTGGATACGACCAAGCATTTCCGCGGTTAACCCCATCATACCTGCCGCTTTTGCGACGGATTTTGACATGCCAGGGTGGAAATCGACGCCATGGGTCATGGGTACATGACCCATGTGCTCTACGCCACCAATCAAGCAAACATCTGCGTCACCAACTTTGATGGCGCGTGCGGCATCATGCAATGCCTGCATCGATGAACCACACAAGCGATTCACCGTTGTAGCAGCGACTGAATGTGGAATGCCAGCCAGTAGGGCGGCGTTACGGGCAATATTAAAACCTTGCTCGAGCGTTTGCTGTACACAACCCCAATAGATGTCTTCAATATCTGAAGGATCGAGTTGCGGATTTCGCACGAGCAGTGAGCGCATCAAGTGCGCCGATAAATCTTCGGCCCGAACATTGCGGAATGCGCCGCCTTTGGAGCGGCCCATTGGGGTTCGAATACAATCGACAATCACAACGTTTTTCATGGTATTTCCCTCTTAATCTATATCCGTGTTGGTTAGGCTGACTGTCGTTGGGCATCGAAATACCCTTCGCCTTTCGTTGCTTTTTCTCGAAGACCTTGCGGAACTTCATAGGCAGGGCCAAGGTTGGCCAGCTTGTCTGCTATCGCAACGTAGTTTTGTAGCCCAATGGTATCTAGGTAGCGGAATACGCCACCACGGAATGGAGGGAAGCCAAGGCCATATACCAGCGCCATGTCTGCTTCTTGAGGTGTGGCGATGATGCCTTCTTCTAAACAGCGAACCACTTCATTAATCATCGGTACCATCATGCGATTAATGATTTCGTCATCGCTGAAGCTTGTTTCGCTGCCAACCACAGAAGAGAGTAGCGGCGCGACATCGGCATCGACGTCTTTTTTCGGTTTACCTTTTCGGTCAATCGAGTATTTGTAGAAACCTACACCGTTTTTCTGGCCGTAACGATTTTGCTCGAACATGACATCGACGCCATCGCGATAGTCTTTTGCCATACGAGTAGGGAAACCTTCGGCCATGACAGCTTGTGCGTGATGAGCCGTATCAATGCCGACAACATCAAGCAGGTAAGCTGGGCCCATCGGCCAGCCGAATTTCTTCTCCATCACTTTATCTATCTTGGTGAAGTCAGCGCCATCACGAAGTAATAAGCTAAAGCCAGCAAAGTACGGGAACAAAACGCGATTGACGAAAAAGCCTGGGCAGTCATTAACGACCACAGGGCTTTTGCCCATTTTTGCTGCGTAAGCAACGACGCGAGAGATGGTTTCATCGGAGGTATCTTTACCGCGAATGACTTCAACCAATGGCATGCGATGTACTGGGTTGAAGAAGTGCATGCCACAGAAGTTCTCTGCACGCTTGAGTGATTTGGCGAGCAAATCAATAGGGATTGTAGAGGTGTTTGATGTGAGAACCGCATCTTCACTGATCAAGCCTTCCACTTCACTTAATACCGCCGCTTTAATTTTCGGATTTTCAACTACGGCTTCTACGATGATGTCTGCTTGCTCTATACCGGCGTAATGTAAGCTAGGCGTAATAGAGGCAAGCACTTCAGCCATTTTGGCGCCTTTGATGCGCCCGCGATCAAGTTGTTTGTTGAGTAGTTTTGACGCTTCTTTCATGCCCATTTCTAATGACGCTTGGCTGATGTCTTTCATCAAAACTGGCACGCCACGGCTTGCGGACTGGTACGCAATACCACCGCCCATGATGCCGGCACCTAGTACTGCAGCATGTTGTGTATCTTTTCCTTCTTTAGCCGCTTTCTTGGCTTTGGATTTAAGAAACTGATCATTAAGAAAGAGGCCAACCAATGCTTGGGTAACGGGGCCTTTTACGAGTTTGACGAAGTGCTTACTTTCAATCAGCAGTGCTTCATCGCGGCTTGAGCGAGACGCTTCTTCGATAGCAATAACCGCTGCCATTGGCGCAGGGTAATGTCGACCTGCCACTTGTGCCACCATGCCTTTGGCCATGGTGAAACTCATGGTTGCTTCCATTTTGTTGAGTTGAAGCGGTGCTTTTTTCTGTGAGCGGCGCTGTTCCCAATTAAGCTTGCCATCAATGGCTTGTTGGGCAAGAGCGAGGGCGGCATCACGCAGATCATCTGGCGCAGTAACGGCATCAACCAGCCCTAACTTTAGCGCGGCATCTGCTTTGCTTTCTTTGCCTGCTGTAATGAGCTCCATAGCGGTATCTGCGCCAATAAGGCGTGGCATACGAACGGTGCCACCAAATCCAGGAATAATACCCAGCTTGGTTTCAGGTAAGCCTATACGTGCGGTGGTATCAGCAATTCTAAAGTCAGTGGAGAGGATGCATTCACACCCGCCACCAAGGGCAAAGCCAGAGATGACCGAAATAGTTGGAAATGGAAGGTCTTCGATGCGAGAGAAAACGCCATTAGCATCGGCAATCCATTGTGCGAGCTCTTCTTCTGGGCTCGAAAACATATCCAGAAATTCGGTGATATCGGCACCGACAACGAAAGCTGACTTCGCTGATGTGAGCAGCAGTGCGCGAATATCGGTCTTTGATTCGAGTGCATCGAGTGCTTCAGCCAAGCTTTTAAGCGTTGCACGATCAAATTTATTGACGGAACCTGGTGCGTCGAGATTAAGTTCCGCGAGGCCATCTTCCAGATAGCGTACGGACAGAGTGTCACCTTGGTAAATCATGTTCTATCTCCGTATTGCCAGCTCTGCGTCTGGTATTTGGTTTACCGTTAAGTAGGGTTTCGATCTGGTAAGACCAGCTCTCACTAGTCTGAGCCGCACCAACCGAAAAGGCAAACAAAATGTTAAACGATTGTTTGAATTCTGTGTTTGATCTACTTCTCATCTAGCGTGAGAGGGTATGCTGTCGGACAAAAGCAGTTCGCCATATGGAGCATTTACTGTGCTAATATCCTGCGCCTTTTCAATCATAGGTCTTTGAAATGAATATCGCCCCTTATCTGATCCCTGTCACAGCGGTGGTGTCAGAAGAGGAAATTAAAAAAAGTCGCTTTATCACTTATCTTGCGCACACGTCAGGGATAGAAAGTGCAAAATCCTTTGTCGCTGAGATAAAAGCGAAGCATCACGATGCTCGTCATAACTGTTGGGCTTTTGTGGCAGGTCGCCCTGATGATTCAATGAGCTGGGGTTTTAGTGATGATGGCGAGCCTTCAGGCACGGCAGGGAAACCTATATTGGCTCAGCTCACAGGTTCAGGCGTCGGAGAGATAACGGCAGTCGTTACACGCTACTATGGAGGTATCCGGCTCGGAACCGGAGGGTTAGTAAAAGCGTATGGCGGCGGAGTTCAGCAAGCGCTGACAAAACTGACAACAATTGAAAAGGCAATTACGGTCCAGTTCACATTAAGCTGTGAATACCCTCACATTGCCTTGATAGAATCTATATTGGCATCCCATAACGCGGTTCAGGTTAATGCTGAATTCAGCCATAATGTGTTGATGACAGTGGAAGTGGATGCACGGAGTGCCGATCAGATGGCGAGTGAAATTGTAAACCGTACTCGCGGTCAGGTAAGAGTGGCCGGGCTAAATGATAACTTATGATTCAGGTTTTCACCTGAAGACAAGGATTGAGCCCTCTTAGGCTATGCAGTTTCGTTCAATTATCCGTATCGTCGGGCTTCTCCTGGCACTATTTAGTATCACCATGCTGGCACCAGCAGTGGTGGCGTTCATTTATCGTGATGGTGAAGGTTTTCCTTTCGTTCTCACTTTCTTCCTTTTGCTTGCTGGTGGCGGCTCGCTATGGTTTCCGAACCGGCAGTATCGGCATGAGCTGAAAGCACGAGATGGTTTCTTGATCGTTGTTTTGTTTTGGACAGTTATCGGAAGCGCGGGCTCAATACCCTTTATGCTCTCTGAGCAGCCCAATATGTCAGTGACCGATGCCTTTTTTGAATCCTTTTCAGGCCTGACTACTACCGGGGCAACAGTCATTGTTGGACTAGATGACTTGCCGAAAGCAGTTCTATTTTACCGTCAACTTTTACAGTGGTTCGGCGGCATGGGGATCATTGTTTTGGCTGTCGCCATTCTACCCGTATTGGGTATCGGTGGTATGCAGCTCTACCGTGCTGAAATTCCAGGGCCAGTAAAAGATAGCAAGATGACGCCGCGAATTGCGGAAACGGCCAAAGCGCTTTGGTATATCTATCTGGCTTTGACGGTGTCGTGCGCGGCAGCTTATTGGGTGGCCGGAATGTCGGTTTTTGACGCGATAAGCCACAGTTTCTCAACGGTTGCAATTGGCGGGTTTTCAACTCATGACGCCAGCATTGGCCATTTCAACAGTTCGGCGATTAACTTCATCACCGTATTTTTCCTCTTTATATCTGCGTGTAATTTCTCGTTGCACTTTGCGGCGTTTGCCAGTGGGAAGCTCCACCCAGGCTTCTACTTTAAAGATCCAGAATTTCGTGCCTTTATCGTTATTCAAATTATTCTTCTGGCGATCGTATTCGGCATGCTGTTAGACCATGGTACATATGATTCAGAATTTGAGGCTTTCAACCAAGCGCTCTTCCAAACCGTGTCTATATCGACGACAGCAGGTTACACCACAACGAGTTTCTCTGAATGGCCGTTGTTTTTACCAGTTTTACTTCTTTTCTCTTCCTTTATAGGGGGGTGCGCGGGATCGACGGGTGGTGGTATGAAGGTGATTCGCATCTTACTGTTGTCACTTCAAGGTTCTCGTGAATTAAAACGTCTTGTGCACCCGCGTGCGGTATACACCATCAAAGTGGGTAATAAAGCGCTACCACAGCAGGTTGTTGATGCGGTCTGGGGCTTCTTTTCAGCATATGCGCTGGTGTTTGTCCTTTGTATGCTTGCTCTTATAGCAACTGGGATGGATGAGTTGAGTGCGTTTTCTGCAGTAGCGGCGACCTTAAATAACTTGGGGCCTGGCCTTGGCGAAGTTGCCGTTCACTTTGGTGATGTAAATAGCAGTGCTAAATGGGTGCTGATTCTTTCCATGCTATTTGGTCGACTAGAAGTCTTCACGTTACTTGTCCTCTTTACTCCCACATTTTGGCGAAGCTAACGCTACTGTTAGCACGCAATAGGTATGACTATGAAAAAGGCCCTTCTTCTTTACTCTAGCCGTGAAGGACAGACTGTAAAAATTCTACGCTTTATCGAAAAAGAATTGGCAGCTACATATCAGTGTGAGCTGGTGGATTTGCATGAGAAGCCTGAGGTCGACTTTACGCAGTATGACAAAGTCATGATTGGTGCATCTATTCGCTATGGACACCTTAATAAAAAGCTATACCAATTCATTGAAAAGAACCTTTCTAAACTCAACTCCGGGAAAGTTGCCTTTTTCTGTGTAAACCTCACTGCACGTAAACCTGGGAAAGATACGCCCGAGGGTAGCGTTTATGTCCAGAAGTTTCTGAAATTGTCTCCTTGGCAGCCAGAACTTATTGATGTGTTTGCTGGTGCATTGTATTACCCCCGTTATCGGTTCTTTGATCGCATCATGATTCAATTCATTATGAAGATGACAGGCGGGGAAACGGACGCAAGTAAAGAGGTGGAATACACTAACTGGGAGCGTGTTAAGGGCTTTTCAAAGCAATTTTGTGCATTTTAATAGCGTTTAGGGTGAAATTTGTTCGAACGGTTCGTTTTTGTCAGAAAACTTCAATATAGCCCTTGCCAAGATCTCAAAGCTCTCTATAATGCCGCCTCACTGACACGGAGAGCGGCACATGATTCAAGTGCTACCATCCACTCAGTACGGCGAAAACGGCTTCAAAATTGATTGAAAATAAACGCTTGACGTTAACGG
>NZ_JAJUBC010000032.1 GCF_028683095.1 Enterovibrio gelatinilyticus
AAGAAGCCTCGCTAGTAATAGCGGGGCTTTTTATCGTCTGTGAGTTTTGTGGATGGACTCTCACGAGCCTTCGGCTTGAGTCCCGGACGAGCGCGCCCCCGGCCGCTCCGCCATTTATTAAGAAGCCTCGCTAGCAATAGCGGGGCTTTTTATCGTTTGTAGCATATAGCAAAGACGCTTACTCGCCTTCTAATTGATTCCCCTGAAGTGTTAATTGAGATTCGAGATCTTCCCTGTTCGTCATGTGTTGACCTGTTTTTCGTGCTTTTGTTGTTTAAATTCCCCCATTCTTTGTGTCTTATTTATCTCGTTTTAGTGAGTAGTGCATGTTCCTGCGCTTATCTTTCTAGCCTGGTGTAAACGAAAAATTGGGTTCTAGACTTTGCTTGGGAAGTGCTGTCGATTCACTTAGGCAATTTTGAACAACTCTCATTGTATTTTTTAACGAATTGCCTATTAACAATTTGATTTATAAGATTGGTAAGGCTAATACTTAATGTATGATTATTTATACATTTGATGATCAATGTTGATTTATTACGTATTAAATGATGTAAATGTTAACTTGATCGATACGTGTTCTTACTATTAAGAATTATTTTTTATACCATCTCGGTATTATGCATCTCACATTTATTGGTTTGGAGAGTCATTGCAATGAATGATTTATCAGCGTTACTTCAAATGACATTGTTATGCACCGCCGTTGCTATGGCTGTTGCTGGACCTGCATTGATTGGTCTGTTGGTTTTTAATAAATACAAACAGAATCAAGCCGAAAAACATGATTTAGCATAATTACTGAGCACTTAGCGCTCGTGTTGGCATTAATCCCTAGCTATTTATCTTATTCTCGTTAAAATGGCGTTCATATAGGGGTGTAGCTCCAATTGGCAGAGCAGCGGATTCCAAATCCGCGTGTTGGGAGTTCGAATCTCTCCACCCCTGCCACATTTAAAGCCTCGACAGCAATGTCGGGGCTTTTTCGTATCTGTCACTTTTCCAAAGTGATGTTGGGAGCTGGAACGCCAGCCCGGTCGAATCTCTCCACCCCTGCCACATTTAGAGCCTCGACAGCAATGTCGGGGCTTTTTCGTATCTGTCACTTTTTCAAAGTGATGTTGGGAGCTGGAGCGCCAGCCCGGTCGAATCTCTCCACCCCTGCCATATTTAAAGCCTCGACAGCAATGTCGGGGTTTTTTTCGTATCTGTCACTTTTGAAAAGTGATGTTGGGAGCTGGAACGCCAGCCCGGTCGAATCTCTCCACCCCTGCCATATTTAAAGCCTCGACAGCAATGTCGGGGCTTTTTCGTATCTGTCACTTTTGAAAAGTGATGTTGGGAGCTGGAACGCCAGCCCGGTCGAATCTCTCCACCCCTGCCACATTTAAAGCCTCGACAGCAATGTCGGGGCTTTTTCGTATCTGTCACTTTTGAAAAGTGATGTTGGGAGCTGGAACGCCAGCCCGGTCAAATCTCTCCACCCCTTCCACTTTCATGCTCTAGACTGCGCGTCCCGGCAGAAATGTTGGAGTCTTTTTCGTTTATGTCGCTTTTTCTGAGTGATCCTTTTTATATCCTGATCCAGCCATCGCACTTGGCTTCTATTGGGCGTATCCTGTTTCCACTTTTTAATCAATAAAAGTGGTTGATGCCATGAATCAAGCAGTTTTGCTTTTCTATATTGCCATTGGTGGTGCGACTGGCGCATGTTCTCGTTATCTCATTTCTGAGCTTTGCGCGATTTTACTAGGACGCGGATTTCCATACGGGACGCTGGTTGTGAACATTATTGGTTCCTTGATAATGGGCGTGCTCGTTGCTGCATTGGAACAAGAAACGTTTGGCCCGGGTCCTTGGCGACACCTTGTTGGCCTTGGCTTTCTTGGCGCCTTAACAACTTTTTCAACATTCTCCATGGACAACGTTTTACTTCTTCAGCAGGGGGAGTGGTTCAAAATGGGGCTTAACATTGTGTTGAATGTAGTGGTTTGTATTTTTGCTGCTTGGGCAGGTTTTCAGCTATTAATGCGCAGTTAGTCACAGACTCTGAGGTTGAGATGGTTGATTCGATTACCTATACTGCTGGCTAATACTTGTCGGAGTGCCATTTGGCTGAGACCGCGAAAGCGGGATCCGTTGAACCTGATCAGGCTAATACCTGCGAAGGAAACAAGAGAAGCAAACATTAATGCCGTAGGTATATCTATTTTTCAGATAGGTGTATTTTTGAGCAATCAAACTCTTGCAGAGCCAATCCGGCAAGCATTTATTCCCACAATATTTGGAGTAATGCTATGTCGAGTCGTAAACAATCTAGAAATGATGCAAAAACCTTTATCGACAACCTGTCGGTACAACCTTTCCCTAATTCTCAGAAAATCCATGTAGAAGGCTCTCGCCCTGATATTCGTGTTGGTATGCGCGAAATCTCTTTGGCGCCAAGCCTTATAGGTGGAGACAAGCAAAACCCTCAGTTTGAAGATAACGAAGCTGTTCGAGTCTATGATACTTCGGGTGTTTATACCGACCCGAGTTATGACATCGATATATATTCTGGTTTACCGAAACTTCGTGAGCGCTGGATTGAAGAGCGTTCAGACACGGAGCTGCTCGATAAAGTTACTTCAGAGTTTGCCCAAATTCGTCTAGATGATGACACCTTAGATGAACTGCGTTTTGGTCAATTACCGAGCGTACGTCGTGCCAAGAATGGGCATTGCGTGACACAGCTACACTATGCGCGCCAAGGGATCATCACGCCTGAGATGGAATATATAGCGATACGCGAGAACATGGGTAACCCAACTTATTCCGATGAGCAGCTTAACCGTCAACACCCAGGTCAAAACTTCGGAGCAAACTTACCCAAAGAAATCACGCCAGAATTTGTTCGTAAAGAAGTCGCGGAAGGTCGCGCCATTATTCCTTCAAACATCAACCACCCAGAATCAGAGCCGATGATCATTGGCCGAAACTTTTTGGTGAAGGTGAATGCAAATATCGGTAACTCGTCGGTGAGCTCTTCTATCGAAGAAGAAACGGAGAAGTTGGTGTGGTCGACGCGTTGGGGTGGCGATACTGTGATGGATCTTTCTACAGGGCGAAATATTCACGAAACTCGCGAGTGGATTTTACGTAACAGCCCAGTGCCTATTGGCACCGTGCCAATGTATCAAGCGTTAGAGAAGGTCAATGGTGTAGCTGAGGATCTGACATGGGAAGTGATGAGAGACACGCTTATTGAGCAAGCTGAGCAAGGCGTTGATTACTTCACTATCCACGCTGGTGTGCTGCTACGCTATGTTCCTATGACCGCAAAACGAGTGACTGGCATTGTTTCTCGCGGTGGCTCTATCATTGCGAAGTGGTGCCTTGCTCACCATACCGAAAGCTTCCTTTACACACATTTCCGAGAAATCTGTGAAATTTGTGCGCAATATGATGTTGCCCTATCGCTTGGTGACGGGTTACGACCTGGATCGATCGCAGATGCAAATGACGAAGCGCAATTCTCTGAACTTCGCACCTTGGGTGAGCTGACTAAGGTAGCCTGGGAATACGATGTTCAGGTCATGATTGAAGGGCCGGGACATGTGCCGATGCACATGATCAAAGAAAACATGGACGAGCAGCTTGAGCATTGCCATGAAGCGCCTTTCTACACCCTTGGGCCTCTTACCACAGACATCGCACCGGGCTACGATCACATCACTTCAGGTATTGGCGCAGCCATGATCGGTTGGTTTGGCTGTGCAATGCTTTGTTATGTGACCCCGAAAGAGCACCTTGGTTTGCCCAACAAAGATGACGTTAAAGTGGGGCTTATTACCTATAAGCTGTGCGCACATGCTGCTGACTTGGCGAAAGGTCACCCTGGCGCTCAAGTGAGAGACAATGCGCTGTCTAAAGCTCGCTTCGAGTTCCGCTGGGAAGATCAGTTTAATCTCGCACTCGACCCTGATACCGCTCGTGCTTATCACGATGAAACGCTTCCCCAAGAGTCAGGGAAAGTCGCGCATTTCTGTTCAATGTGTGGCCCGAAATTTTGCTCGATGAAGATCAGCCAAGAAGTGAGGGAGTACGCCAAGAATCAAGAGCTTGGTGACGCAATTGAAGTAAAAATGCTGGACGATCCGCTAGAAGGAATGAAGCAAAAATCTGCGGAGTTCTTAGCCAAGGGTAGCGAACTTTACCATCAAAAAGCGTAGGAGGAGCGATGACTACTCCTACCTTGTTGAAGAATTTATCTTTCGCAAGGATGAATGAGGGCATAGGCCCTCTTTATCCTGTTGTTGATGATATTGCGTTGCTCAAACGACTATTAGCGTTTGGTGTGCGTACCGTCCAACTTCGTGTGAAAGATGCAAATCACCCAAATCTAAGCACCATGATTGAAGAGGCAGTTAAGTGCGGCAGGTTGTGTAATGCGCAGGTATTTATCAATGATCATTGGGAAAAAGCGCTTGCTGCTGGTGCCTATGGTATTCACCTTGGCCAAGATGATCTTCTTTCTGCGGATCTTAATGCAATCGCCAAAGCAGGGATAAGGCTTGGTGTGTCGACGCGCACGGCAGATGAACTAGATATCGCGATGTCACTGACCCCGAGTTATCTCGCGATTGGGCATATCTTTCCAACACCGACCAAGCAAATGCCAACACCGCCTCAAGGTGTGAATCAGTTGAAAACACATCTACAAACGGTCAGTGGTCGATTTCCTACGGTCGCCATTGGTGGGATTGACCTCTCGGTAGCTGCCGATGTTTGGCGCTCCGGTGTTGACGCTATTGCCGTAGTTCGAGCGGTTACCCAATCGAATGACTTAGCGGCGACCTTACAGGCATTTGCGGAAGTTCTGACAGAGGATGCGCGAAATGAACGCACTACCTTTGTCTGATCAAGCGTTTGATCGATATAGCCGTCAAATCATGCTTCCTGATTGGGGGGAGCAGGCGCAAAAACAGCTGACGAATGCCAAGGTGTTGGTTGTTGGCTGTGGTGGGTTAGGTACAGCTGCAAGCCTTTATCTTGCTGGGGCAGGTATAGGTCAACTTGTGCTGGCTGACGACGATAAAGTGGAACGCTCAAACCTTCCTCGTCAGATAGCCTATCGCGACACGGATATTGGTGAAGGGAAAGCAAAGGCGCTCGCAACACAATTGATGGCGCTTAACCCTCTGGTTTCACCCCGAGCCGTTGAACGCCGTTTGTCAGGCAAGGTACTGACATTGGAAATTTCTTTGGCAGATATTGTGCTCGATTGCAGTGACAATATGGAAACACGCCAAGCCGTGAACCAAGCCTGTGTAGCATCGAACACGCCGCTAATTGCTGGCGCAGCCATTGGCTGGAGTGGGCAGCTGATGGTGTTCGATTTTGCTGATAATGCGACACCTTGCTACCACTGTTTGTTTCCAGAAACGAGTGATACTCCTGTGCGAAATTGCCAAAGTGCGGGGGTTGTTGGGCCGGTGGTAGGAATAATGGGTAACCTTCAAGCGCTTGAAACCTTGAAATATCTTACCCAATCAGAAAAGCCGCTGACGCGCTTCTACCAATTTGATGGAAAATCTTTGTCACTACGTGCAATGACAATTCCTCGTGAAACGGAATGCTTGGTTTGTCAGGCTCAACAGCAGGAGGTCTTTGATGAAAATTTGGCTCAATGACAATGCCTACGTCATAAAAGACGCAATTCAACTTAAGGCACTGATAGCTGAACTGGCGTTACCTGAGCAATCAGTGGCGGTGGCGATTGAGGGTGACATTGTCCCTCGCCACCAATGGCAACACACGCCTTTAACTGAAGGCATTCAGATTTCCATATTTCAGGCGATTGCTGGAGGATAATGATGTTAACCATTGCTGATAAAGTCTTTTCATCTCGCCTATTTACTGGGACTGGGAAGTTTTCCGGAACCTCTGTTATGGCGAAGAGTATTTCAGAAAGCGGTTCTGAGCTCGTCACCATGGCACTGAAGCGCGTTGATATCACCAACCGTGATGATGACATTCTTGCGCCTCTTATTGCGTCTGGTATCCATTTGTTACCTAACACCTCGGGAGCGAAAACAGCGAAAGAGGCCGTTTTTGCAGCACGTTTAGCGCGAGAAGCTCTCGGTACTCATTGGCTCAAGTTGGAAATCCATCCTGATCCAAAATACTTGATGCCAGATCCCATCGAAACGTTAAAAGCTGCGGAGCAGTTGGTGCAAGAAGGCTTTGTTGTTCTTCCGTATTGTCATGCTGATCCCGTGTTGTGCAAGCGATTAGAGGAAGTGGGCTGTGCCGCTGTCATGCCTTTAGGGGCGCCAATTGGAAGTAACAAGGGATTAGTCTCGGGTGATTTTCTCGATATCATTATCGACCAAGCACGAGTACCCGTGGTAGTTGATGCTGGGATAGGCGCGCCGTCTCATGCTGCCTTTGCCATGGAAAAAGGGGCTGATGCAGTATTGGTGAATACAGCAATTGCCGCTGCAGCTAATCCGGTTGCCATGGCGCGTGCATTCAAGCTTGCGGTAGAAAGCGGACGAATGGCGTATGAAGCGGGCTTAGCTGGCAAGGTACAACACGCTGTTGCGTCTAGCCCTTTGACCGCTTTTCTCGATGAACTGGCATAATGTTCAGGAGGGACGATGAGCTTTTCTGAACATTGGAAAACCTTAAACTGGGATGACATTCGACTTTCCATCTATAGCAAAACGGCGGGTGATGTCAGCCGAGCGTTAGCGAAGCCCAAACGCGACCTTGAAGACTTTAAGGCGTTGATATCACCGGCGGCTGAGCCTTTTCTTGAGCAAATGGCGCAACAAGCTGCCGCGATGACGCGACGTCGCTTCGGGTATACCGTTAATTTCTATGTGCCCTTGTACCTCTCCAATCTATGTGCGAATGCGTGTACCTATTGTGGTTTTTCAATGGAAAACCGTATTAAGCGTCGTACTTTGTCATTGGATGAAATCCAGCGCGAATGTGACGCAATAAAACAGATGCGTTTTGATAGCATTCTGCTGGTTACGGGCGAGCATCAAACCAAGGTGGGGATGGCGTACTTTCGAGAAGCTATTCCAGCTATCAAGCAGCACTTTAGTTATCTGGCGATGGAAGTGCAGCCCTTGGCTGAAATGGAATATGCGGAATTGAAAGGGCTAGGGCTGGATGCCGTCATGGTGTACCAAGAAACCTATAATCGCTCGACGTACGCAGAGCACCACCTTCGTGGAAACAAAACAGACTTTGCGTATCGTTTGGACACTCCCGATCGTTTAGCTCGAGCTGGCGTAGATAAAATCGGTATTGGCGCTTTGATTGGGCTTGATGAGTGGCGTACAGATTGTTTTTTTGCCGCCAGTCATCTCGATTATTTGGAGCAAACGTATTGGCGTAGCCGGTATTCCATTTCCTTTCCACGCTTACGACCGTGCGAAGGTGCTGTTCAACCAAAATCTGTGATGACAGACAGACAGTTAGTACAGTTGATTTGCGCATATCGTTTGTTTAACCCTGAAGTAGAGCTGTCTTTATCGACAAGAGAGTCTCCTGCGTTTCGTGACAAAGTGCTACCGCTTGGTATTACCTCGATGTCAGCGGCATCGAAAACGCAACCGGGAGGATATGCAGACGATGAACCCGAACTTGAGCAGTTTGCGGTATCCGATGAGCGCAGCGCCCAAGAGGTAGC
This sequence comes from Enterovibrio gelatinilyticus, assembly GCF_028683095.1. Lineage (GTDB taxonomy): Bacteria > Pseudomonadota > Gammaproteobacteria > Enterobacterales > Vibrionaceae > Enterovibrio > Enterovibrio gelatinilyticus. The sequence continues at coordinate 7,688 of NZ_JAJUBC010000032.1, forward strand.
CAGTGCGGTTAAACAGGCGGGTTTTGATGTGGTGTGGAAAGATTGGCAAGTTGGGTATTCGGGCTAGCAAGAATCGATAATTAAAAAAGGCTCCGAGGAGCCTTTTTCTTTTGCTGAACTTATCGAGACAACGGTGCCGTGGCCTGTTCTAGCCATGCTAAGTCGTAGCCTTCCAAGCTTGGGCTGATGTCTGTCCATACCTTCTGGTGGTAATCGTTCCACCATGCGATCTCGCTGTCTGTCAGTAGAGTGATATCCACCAAACGACGATCAATCGGAGCACGAGTCAGTGACTCGAAACCTAGCATGGTCATGTCGCCTTGCGTTGGTACCTCCACCACTAGTTCAAGGTTTTCGATGCGGATACCAAATGCATTAGCACGGTAGTAGCCTGGCTCATTCGATAACACCATGCCTGGCAATAACGCGACGGTATTTGGCGCTTTAGCGATGCGCTGAGGGCCTTCGTGAACACTCAGGAAATGACCGACACCGTGTCCGGTTCCGTGGTCGTAGTCAAACCCATGCGCCCATAGATATTGGCGAGCCAGTGCATCCAATTGGCTGCCAGCTGTTCCTTTCGGGAAGCGTGCCGTGGTGAGTGCAATGTGACCTTTCAGTACTAGCGTGAAGGCTTGCTTCACGTCGTCGGCACATTCACCAATAGCTATAGTTCGCGTGATGTCTGTGGTGCCATCAGGATACTGACCGCCTGAATCCACCAGATAAACATTGTTGATCTCAAGTTCGCCCGGCTTAGGTTGGTTGAGGTGGTTGTAGTGGCACATCGCTGCGTTTCCGCCTGCAGCAGAGATAGTGTCGAAGCTTAGATCTGCCAGTGTCTCATCGAGTTCACGGAACTGATAGAGCTTGTAAGAGAGTTCGGCTTCGTTAGGGAGGTTGTTGGCATTAACCTGCGCATCCAACCAAGCGAGGAAACGACTCACTGCCACACCATCTCGAACATGGCTGGCTTTCATACCCGCAATCTCGACTGGGTTCTTCGCTGCTTTCGGGAGCATGCATGGGTCCGTGGCATGCACGATACACGCGCCGTTGTTAGCAAGAACTTCACTCGCCCAAGCATTACTGGTTTGCGGGTCGACCAAGACGGTTTTTCCGCCAAAGCCAGCCAGAGATGACGCCAATGCGTCAGGCGATTGAATGCTCACGCCTGCGCCGACGTGGGCCGAGAACGCTTCAGGTAGGCGGTTCGGGTCGATAAACAACGTGACATTGCCGTTGGCTTCAACGATGGCGGTAGAGAGCAGTACAGGAAGACGAGACACATCGCCCCCGCGAATATTTAACAACCAGCAAATGCTATCTAGCTGGCTAAGCAATGCAGCATCGGCGCCGGCTTGTGTGAGTGCTTGACCGATTTTTGCTCGTTTATCAGCACTGCTTTGACCGACGATTTCATTGCCCATCAAGCGAGCCTGAGTGAGCAAAGGTGCTGGGCGTTCATGCCACAACGTATCAATGGGATTGCTATCGATGGTGATGAGGTTGATCTTTCCTTCGACGGCTTGCTTCGCGTTGGCTAACCAGTTTGCACTGTGAAGACGCGCGTCGATAGCGACCTTGCTGCCTTGTGGCAGGTTAGCGAGCAGCCATTGCAATGCAGGCTCTTCAATCAAATGACGGTATTCAAAAATGTCACCCGGAACTTGTTTGCGCACCTGTACGGTGTAGCGTCCATCAACAAACATGGCCGCATTATCGCGAGTGATGACGGCAGCACCTGCCGAGCCGGTGAAACCAGTGGCCCAGTGAAGACGCTCATTGTGGGCAGGAATATATTCTCCAAGAAATTCGTCTTCATGTGGAATAACCAGCGCATCCAGTGCTTGTTCTTCCAGCCAGCGTCGTAATGCGTCGACACGTTCAGCGTAATTGGCGTGCATTTTTCGTCCTATTCTTATCTGTTCTCATTGATCGTATTGTTCAAAAAAGCATGGGGTGAATGTGGTCACCTCAATCCTCTAACCTACTTGTTTTCCTCGGTCGCTGCAATTTCTGTCATATGTCTACAGCGCGATATTATTAGCTGTCTAAGCCAACGATGGCCAGGATCGGATTCCTGACTTTGATGCCAAAATAGCGTATATGCCATCGGAGGAAGAGGCTCTGGTAAGGTTGTTACGACGAGATCTAACTGCTTCGCAGCAGCATGAGCAAAGTGAGAGGGGGCAGTAAAAATCAGATCTGTGTGTGTACATAAACTCGCAGCGCTGTTGAAGTCTGGGACATACATTGCGATATCTCGTTCAAGCCCGCGCTCCGCCAGTTTATAGTCGAGTAACCATCGGTCGCTGCCATCGCAACGAACCTGTATGTGGCGCTGCTTAAGGTAACGGTCCAAGTCCCAAGGCCGAGAGAGCAATGGGTGATCTCTACGTACAATCACTTTTTGATGGTCTTGATAAAGTTCTTCATAAACAATGCCTTTGGGTGGCATTAGGGTGAGCATGGCATCGGCAGGGTTCAAATCTTTGCCAGTAATGCCAAAGTCCACCTCTCCTCGAGCCATCGCATCAAAGGTGCCTGCGCCCCATGCTTCTGTATCCAGTGTGATGGAAGGCGCTGCATCCAGTATTTCTCCCAAAAATCGAGGCAGCAGCAGCGGATAGGCACTTTCAACCAAGGCGAAATGAAAGCGACGATCGCTGGTGGCAGGGTGGAAGTCATCGGACACGGTTAACCCTTCAATATGACTTAACAGTGTCTTTAGGCCTGGCTTTAATGACTGCGCTTTTGCTGTGGGGTGCAACCCTCGTGACGTGCGATTGAATAGCGGGTCGTCAAACTGCTCCCTCAGCTTTGACAGGTTCTTGCTGACAGCAGATTGGCTGAGGTTAAGGCGTTGAGCCGCCCGAGTGACATTGCACTCTTCGAGCAAAACATAGAGACAAATCAGTAAATTGAAATCATATCTGAGGAGTCGATTTAAGTTCATTTGTGATATTCCATGGGGGAATGTTTGACCTGACAATATGCCATTTTTATTCATATCAAAACAAGACTACACTGCGCGGTAATTTATCAGGAGTCCTTTATGTCCATCTCTTCTTCAAAACCTGATAGTCGCTTGGTCGCTTTGATGGTACTGCTTGTACTGTTTAGCCCACTGGCTATTGATATCTATTTGCCTGCCATGCCAATCATGGCCACAGAATTTGACGTTGTTCCTACGCGTATTCAAGACACTATCTCTTGGTTTATGGTGAGTTTAGGCATGGGGCAGTTGTTGGCAGGCCCATTGGCTGATCGCTTTGGACGTCGACCTGTCGCCTTGGTCGGGATCACTATCTACGCCGCAAGCTCCGCAATGGCTTGGATTGCATCATCACTGGATGCGTTGTTAATCGCTCGATTGCTGCAAGGTCTGGGTGCATGTGCAACCTCGGTGTGTGCGTTTGCAGCGGTACGCGATAGCTTCGGTGGAAAGCGAAGTGGGCAGATGATCAGCTACCTAAATGGCGCTATTTGTTTTATTCCCGCGCTAGCACCTTTGCTGGGCAGTTGGCTAACGGCACAGTTTGGCTGGCGCTCAAACTTCAGCTTCATGATGGGCTATGCCATCGTTGCTTTGGTGTTGGTGTTTACCCTGTTTCGCGAAACACGTCCGGCTGACACTGACTCAAGCGGTGCATTGTTGAGCCCATCTCGTTATTGGCAAGTACTGAAAGAGCCTGTGTTTATCTTCCACGCCGTGCTTTGTATGTTGGCGATGGCTGTTATTTTGGCTTATGTGACCTCGGCGCCTGTGCGATTGATTAACGGATTGGGTTTGTCTATGGAGCAATTCACCGGATGGTTTGCTATCAATGCCGCGCTCAATATTTTTGCATCCATGACAACGCCAAAAGTCATGGATACCGTCGGCAGTCGTAAAACGCTCAACGCTGGCATGGTGATATTGGTATTTGCAGGCATCTTGATGGGAGCATTGAGCTCCACACAAACAGCATGGGCGTTCATGGTGCCTGTATTTATGTCTTCGTTTGGTTTTGCTTGGGTGTTGGGTTCTTCAGCGGGTAAAGCGCTTGAGCCTTTTGGTCAGAGAGCGGGAACGGCGGCTGCACTGTTGGGGTTATTCCAAATGAGTGGTGCGGGTATTTTGGTGAGCTTGACGCAACGCGCGGGTCTTTCTGAACCGCATCTCCTTGTGTTCCATATGTTGTTAATTGCACCAGGACTGGCCCTACTTTGGTCTTCTGCTGGCAAGCGCTGGCATACCGCCGAGTGTTAATAAATCCATAAAAATAATAAGACGCGAAAAGCGCAAGGTCTCGACAACCTAATCTGTACATTGGTGGTTTTCAGGGGCATTGAGCCTGATTGACACAGTACAAATGGATAATTATTTGCCCGTTAGAAATTTTCTGCGGGCATTTTTTTGTTGCTTATTGTGCAAAGGGAGTATATTTAGTGTGCGAACACCTCATTTCTTTCCCTAAAAATAAAACCATAGGCTGTATATATATGTCGATGTCGACGCTTGAATTAGCTCGTCACTTGGAGATGCTTGACGAATCTCCTGAAAAAATGATGTTTGGTAAACTTCTCACTGAATTAAGCGGTATGAGCGAAGATCGAATTCAACGTGCAGCTCGCCAAGTACCCATCAGTGGATTGCGTGAATTGGTGCATCAGTTCAATAAAATTATTGAAGAGCGCCGTGGTGAACGCGTTCAAGAGCTTGCACAAGAAATTGCTGATGATGGCATTTCAGTGGAAGAGCTGCGCCAATATCTAACGCAGCGCAACGCCTAACTGTTTTTATCACGCCTTTGTTTTTCGTTGCTGGATAGCTAATCCGGCAATAATCATTACCAAGCCGATTAAGGTCGTTGGGTGGATTTGCTCGCCTATAATATTGGCAAGTAATATCAATGAGATAAATGGCGAAATAAAGATAAGGTTACTGATCTTGGCGGTATTGGTGGCCAGTTTCATGGCTTTGAGCCAAAGCACGAATGTGATCCCCATTTCAAATAGGCCCACATAACTTACCGCCAACCAGCCTTGCCATGGAATACCACTCCAATCGCTGGAGTATAAGCTTAGGCCGATTGAAAACGGTAAGGACAATATAAAACCAAGCAAGAGCCCAATCACGGGGTCGGCTTGGTTTTTCGCGTTCAAAATCCAATACCCTGCCCACAATAGCGTTGAAAGCAGCGCCAACCCCACTCCTAGTGGGCTATCAAAGTTCAAATCTAAAATATTGCCTTTAGTGGCAATGACGACCACACCGGCATAACCCAGAGCTGCAGCAATCCAATCTTGTTGACGAATTTTCTGACCCAGAAAAACGGCAGCCATGAGCGTGAGGGTGATCGCCCAACTGTAGTTGAGAGGCTGCGCGAGAGATGCGGGCAACAGATCGTAGGCTTTGAAGAGCACCAGATAATAGATAAACGGGTTGATAAGCCCAAGCATCAAATAATACAAGGGACGACGAGAGAAGGTTGAGGCTAATTGGTTCAATGTGCCTTGCCAAGCAGCAACCGCGGCAAGGGAAAGCGCCGATACTACACTGGCAGCAGCCAGCATTTGGATCGGGTCCATATAGGTGAGTGTGATTTTAAAGGCCGTCGCGACGGTTGACCAAAGCAACACCGCAGCCAATCCGTAGCCAATCGCAAGGCGATCATTCATGAGAAATGCTTACTTGATAAGAAGGAAAACAGCAGTCTAGAGCACTTCCCTCTAAACAGAAAGGCTGGACATTTATCCAGTGTCTTATTAGCCTTCAAGACAGGCAATAATCACAATTCAAAAGGTTAAGGGCATGCAGATCGAAAGCCTATTTTCAGATGGCATGATATGGCTGGTGGCAGGTATCAGCGCAGGAGTGACGTTGATAGCATGCGTCACTTATCAGCGCATGGCTCAACGTAGTTTGCGAGAGCTCCATCAGCAACAGCGAGATGCGGACGAAAAACTGCATTTGGCGGCGGTGGAACATTTGCAGACCGAGAACCGCACACTTCAAGAGGAGTTAGACGGCTTAGATTTAGAGCGTGACCGACTCAGCGCAGAGCTTCGTTTGCAATATGGACGTTTGTCCGCCGCGGCAGAAAAATTGCGCCAGATGGACGCCCTTCGCGAAGAAAAAACGCAGTTAGCGGAGACAGTGGATGCCCTGCGGGAAAGAAAAGCGGCACTTGAACTCGCATTGAATGAGCAGCAAACCCGTACCGAAGAACAGTTAGAGTCGGCGGATGCCAAAATTCGCTTGCTAGAAGGTGCGGAAGAGCGCCTTCGTGTGCAGTTTGAAAGCTTGGCGAATAAGGTTTTCGATCACAAAGCGCGCACGGTTGATGAGCAAAATCGTCAAAGTTTAGACTCCTTGCTGGGGCCGCTAAAAAGCCAGCTGGAAGGTTTTCATAAGCAGGTGACCGATAGTTTCGGAGAGCAAGCTAAAGAAAGGCACACGTTGATTCACGAAATTAAAAGCCTGCAAAAGCTCAACGAAGACATGACCCGCGAAGCGGTCAACCTGACACAGGCATTAAAAGGCGACAATAAGCAGCAAGGCAACTGGGGTGAAGTGGTACTTGCGCGTGTGTTGGAAGAGTCCGGTTTGCGTGAAGGGTATGAATATCAAACCCAAGTGAGTTTGGAAAACGAGCAAGGCAAGCGCTATCAACCTGATGTCATCGTTCGCTTACCACAAGAAAAAGATGTGGTCGTGGATGCTAAGATGGCTCTCATCGCTTATGAACGATATTTCCATGCTGAATCCATGGCTGATAGGGACAGTGCGCTGAGAGAGCACGTTGCGGCAATTCGCGCGCACATCCGTGGGCTAGGGCGAAAGGATTATCATCAGTTGCATGGCATTCAGAGTCTCGACTACGTCTTAATGTTCATTCCCATTGAGCCCGCTTTCCAAATTGCACTTGAAGCAGAGCCCTCTTTGATCCGAGAAGCGCTTGATCACAACATTATGCTTGTGAGTCCGACAACCTTGTTGGTGGCACTGAGAACCATTAATAACCTATGGCGTTATGAGCATCAGAACCAAAATGCACGCTTAATTGCAGACAGAGCGGGTAAGCTTTACGACAAAATTCGATTGTTTGTCACCGACGTGGAGCAACTGGGCGCAGCACTTGATAAAGCCGGCGACAGTTACCACAGTGCATTGAACAAGCTCTCGACGGGGCGCGGAAATATTTTACGCCAAGTGGAAGGGTTTAAATCCCTTGGGGTGGAAGTAAAGCGCGATATCAGCCCTGCGATGTTGAAAAGAGACACCTCGGACGATTCGGAAACGCATAGCGATCATGTTGCCTTGCCCACGTCCAGTGAATAACGGGACAGACAGTTGGCACACCAAGCATGCACAGCAGGGTGTGAGCTGACTAAAATAACCATAAGATGTCGCCATCACACTGATCTACGCGTCTTGTGGTTGTTTGAGTATGTAAAGTACACTAAGCGCAAAAATAGCGGGCACTTCATATTCCGAGCCCGGTGTTACTCAGGGGTTAATAATGACAGATTTGACACAGGGCGTGACGCAGGACGCAGAGCAAAACACCACCCACTTTGGTTTTAAAACGATCTCCAAAGATGAAAAAGTGGGTATGGTTGCGAACGTTTTCCACAATGTGGCCGCGAAATACGACATCATGAACGATGTGATGTCCATGGGTATTCACCGAATTTGGAAACGCTTTACGATTGATTGCAGCGGCGTGCGTCCTGGTCATCGTGTACTGGATTTGGCGGGTGGCACAGGGGATTTGACCGCAAAATTCTCTCGCATCGTGGGTGAAAAAGGCCAAGTGATTTTGGCTGACATTAACAACTCTATGCTTAATGTTGGTCGCGACAAACTGCGCGATATGGGCGTGGTGGGTAACGTTAACTATGTTCAGGCCAATGCAGAAGAGTTGCCATTTCCGGATGATCACTTCGATTGCATCACCATTGGTTTCGGTCTGCGCAATGTAACGGACAAAGACAAAGCGCTGCGATCCATGTATCGCGTCCTTAAGCCCGGTGGTCGACTGCTGGTGTTGGAGTTTTCTAAACCTATCGTTGAGCCATTATCAAAAGTTTACGACGCCTACTCGTTCCACCTATTGCCAAAAATGGGTGAATTGATTGCGAACGACGGAGAAAGCTACCGTTACTTGGCAGAATCTATTCGCATGCACCCTGATCAGGAAACGCTGAAGAGCATGATGGAAGATGCGGGTTTTGAGCAGACCAAATACTTCAACTTGACCGGTGGCATTGTTGCCCTGCACCGTGGTTATAAATTCTAAGGTGCCGCTATGCCTCTCGACCCATTAGTCACTGCGGTGGTTGAAACCAGTCTTAATACTTTGATCCGTCAGGATGCAGAAAGTCAGCGACGCTTGTCGCGACTAAAAGGAAAAGTGCTGCGTGTCAGCCTCACCGATATTAACAAGCAGTTGGTGTTTGTCTTTAGTCAGCAACTTGATGTGCTGGCCAATTATGAAGGGCATGCTGATTGTGATTTGGCACTCCCGATTTCAGTTGCGCCGCAACTGAAAGACAAAGCCAATCTGACCCAGCTTATTAAGCAAGACAAACTGCACCTTGAAGGGGATATCGACGTCGCTCAGCAGTTTTCTAATTTGCTGAATGGCTTAAATCCAGACATTGCCGAGTGGTTGTCACACTACACGGGTGATGTGGTGGCACACACCGTGGTGCGTGGCGCCAAACAGGGATTCGCATTGCTCAAATCCGTCGGTGAGCGTAACCAACGTTATGCTGCAGAGTTGGTGGTGGAAGAATGGCGTTTAGCCCCTGGGGCACTTGAAGTGGCGTATTTTGCTGATCAGGTTGATGACGTGCAAAGCCAAGCATCAAGGCTTCAAGCACGTTTTGATGCCTTTGAGAAAAAACTTGCCGTGGTCACTAAGGTGGAAAACGCATGACGCCAAGCGAAATTCGCCGCCTGTATAAAATCACCCAAGTTCAATTGCGCTATGGTCTTGATGAGCTGCTACCTAAGCAGCCCATTACTCGTGGCCCTCACTTGATGCGCAAAATGCTGTTTTGGATGAAAAACGAGCATAAGGACATGGCGGTCGGTGAGCGTTTACGTTTAGCGCTGCAAGCGCTAGGACCTGTTTGGATCAAGTTTGGTCAAATGATGTCGACTCGACGTGATTTGTTCCCTCCCGCAATCGCTGATCAGCTGGCGTTGTTGCAAGATCAGGTTGCGCCGTTTGACGGCAAACTGGCGAAAGCCCAAATGGAAGCGGCACTTGGTGGTCCACTAGAAACGTGGTTTGATGACTTTGATGAAACGCCGCTAGCCTCTGCATCCATTGCACAAGTACACACCGCGATATTGAAAGAAAATGGCCGCGAGGTCGTTTTGAAAGTGATTCGCCCTGATATCCTTCCGGTTATCCAAGCAGATATCAAACTTATGTATCGCATGGCGAGAATCGTTGCCCGTTTCTTGCCGGAAGCGCGTCGTTTGAAGCCCGTAGAAGTGGTACGCGAGTACGAAAAGACCTTGCTGGATGAACTTGATCTCATGCGTGAGGCGGCGAATGCGATTCAATTGCGCCGCAACTTCGAAAACGATCATATTTTGTATGTACCAGAAACATTCAGCGATTATTGCCGAACTAATTTGATGGTGTCTGAGCGCATATACGGTATTCAGGTTTCCGATCTTGAAGGACTCAAAGCGAACGGCACAGATCTAAAACTGCTGGCAGAGCGTGGTGTTCAAGTCTTCTTTACCCAAGTCTTCCGCGACAGCTTTTTCCACGCAGACATGCATCCAGGCAATGTATTCGTTTCTTATGAACACCCCGAAGACCCCCAATGGATAGGCTTGGATTGCGGCATTGTTGGCACCTTGAATCGAGAAGATAAGCGCTACTTGGCGGAAAACTTCCTCGCGTTCTTTAATCGTGATTATCGCAAAGTCGCCGAACTTCATGTGGATTCCGGCTGGGTGCCGCATGACACTAACGTTGATGAGTTTGAATTTGCCATCCGCACGGTGTGTGAACCTATTTTTGAAAAGCCCCTTTGCGAGATTTCATTTGGTCACGTTCTGCTGAATCTTTTCAACACGGCACGTCGTTTCAATATGGAAGTGCAGCCTCAGCTGGTTCTGTTGCAAAAGACCTTGTTGTACGTAGAAGGGCTGGGTCGACAACTTTATCCGCAGCTTGATCTTTGGGACACCGCGAAGCCGTTTCTTGAGCAGTGGATGTCACGTCAACTTGGTCCACAAGCGGTCATTAATGCCATCAAAGAAAAAGCGCCATTTTGGGCTGAAAAACTGCCTGAATTACCTGAGTTGGTGTACGACAGTTTGCGCCAAGGGCGTCAGGTGAACCAGCGTCTGGACACCATGTATCAAGAGTTTATGCAATCTCGCAAACAGCATAACCGTGCGAGATTTTTATTGGGCGTTGGTGCAACGCTGCTGGTGACTTCTGCCATACTTTACAGTAATCAGGTAGAGGATTTGCCATTATTGGCGGGCTCTGCCGCAGCATGTAGTTGGTTACTTGCATGGCGAGCATTTAATAAATGAATATCAATTCAAGTTATTCTCGCTGAAAGCGAAAAATTGAGGTAGCTTGAACATATCATATGAGTTGTAACATTGTGCGAGTAAACTCGCGTTACATCGCTTATTCACCATATAACACTGAGGTAGTACTAGATGGGTGGTATTAGTATTTGGCAATTGCTTATCGTTGCCGTCATCGTGATCCTTCTTTTTGGAACCAAGAAACTGCGTAACATTGGTGGTGATTTGGGTTCAGCAGTTAAAGGCTTCAAAAAAGCCATGACTGATGACGAAAAGAAAGACGCTGATTTCGTCCAAGAGAAACTGGAAGAGAAAGACAGCACGGCACAGAAAAGCGAAGCGAAAGACAAAGAGCAGGCATAATCCGTGTTTGATATCGGTTTTTGGGAGCTGATCCTGATCGCAGTTGTAGGTCTGGTGGTTCTCGGCCCTGAACGTTTACCTGTGGCTATTCGCAATGTGTCTCGCTGGGTTGGTGCGGCACGACGTATGGCTGGCTCAGTGAGAGATGAGCTCGAACAAGAGCTGAAAATCCAAGAGCTACAGGATAACTTGAAAAAAGCCGAGCAGATGGGAATGCAAAACCTGTCGCCTGACTTGCAGCAGTCTGTTGATGAGCTAAAAAAAGCAGCCGAAGATGTTCAGCGCCCTTACGCCAGTAAGAGTGAAAACACTGATGTTGCTAGCGCTTCTAGCCCGACCAAAGATAAAACCGAATAACGGTTTGTTTTAGGGCTCCAGTTTTTGTCGAGAAACTATGTCAACTGTTGAAGATACTCAACCGCTTATTAGTCACCTAGTTGAACTAAGAGACCGACTGCTACGCGCCTTATTGGCCGTGCTGGTGGTGTTTCTTGGATTGGTGTATTTCGCGAACGATATTTATACCTTCGTTTCCGCGCCTTTGGTTGATCGCCTGCCTGAAGGCACCAGTATGATTGCGACAGATGTGGCCTCGCCCTTCTTTACGCCAATCAAGCTGACCCTTGTCGTGTCGGTGTTCATTGCTGTGCCAATGATCTTGTACCAAATCTGGGCCTTTGTGGCACCGGGTTTGTACAAACATGAAAAACGCCTTGTGATGCCGTTGTTAGCATCTAGCTCGTTGCTGTTTTATTGCGGCGTCGCGTTCGCCTATTTCGTTGTATTTCCATTGGTCTTCGGCTTCTTTACATCTATCGCACCGATAGATGTTGAGATAGCGACAGACATCGCGAGCTACCTCGATTTTATATTGGCGCTATTCATGGCCTTTGGTATTGCATTTGAAATACCCGTGGCGATTATTCTGTTGGTGTGGACCGGGGCAGTAGACCCTGATGATTTACGCCAAAAGCGTCCCTACATTATTGTGGCGGCGTTTGTCGTAGGCATGTTCCTGACGCCACCTGACATCATTTCGCAAACACTGTTGGCGATTCCTATGTGTCTGTTGTTTGAAGTCGGGCTTTTCTTCTCTCGTTTCTATAAACGACCTGACGAGGAAGGCCGCGACGAAAATGAAGAGCAAAGTCAGGGATAATACCTGCCCGTGTGAATGAGAATTAAGCCAGTGATACACTGGCTTTTTTTTATGCGATTAACGGATTGAAGGAAAGACTGTGATTGATATTGGTGTAAACCTCGCCAGCAGCCGATTTGATAAAGACCGAGATGATGTCGTTACGCGAGCGCAGCTTGCTGGCGTCAGCGCAATGCTGCTGACAGGCACCGATCTGGAAACCAGCCCTCAGGCAGCTCTGCTGGCTGCTCAATATCCAGACTTTGCCTATTCAACGGCTGGCGTTCATCCGCATGATGCCAAATCGGTAGATGATTTATCACTGCCTACAATCTGTGAACTCGCGAGCCAACCCCAAGTGGTGGCAATTGGGGAGTGCGGTCTGGATTTTAATCGTGACTTCTCTCCACGCCCTCAGCAAGAAGCGGTGTTTGAAGCCCATCTTCGCCTTGCAGCGGAACTGAACATGCCGGTGTTTTTGCATTGTCGCGATGCTCACGAGCGCTTTATGGCGATATTGACGCCATGGTTACCAAAATTGCCGGGTGCGGTATTGCACTGTTTTACTGGGTCAGAAGACGAGCTTCGAGAGTGCTTGGATGTCGGGCTTTACATTGGTATCACGGGTTGGGTGTGTGATGAAAGGCGTGGAGAAGCGTTGCGAGAGATAGTGCCGCTAATACCCGATGATAGGTTGATGATTGAAACGGATGCGCCTTATCTATTACCCCGTGATTTGAAACCTAAACCTAAATCAAGTCGCAATGAGCCGTGCTACTTACCGCATATTGCGTCAACCATTGCTGTATTGCGTGAGCAAGACACAGAGCATGTGATCTCACAAAGTGTTGATAACACCCGTCGCTTATTTAAACTCTAAACGTTATTATTCGATCAAAGCACTTGGATTAAGGAGGATATCGTGACTGTATCCATTCAGGGCGCATTCCCGGCCCGTCGACTGCGCCGTCTGCGCAAACATGACTTTAGCCGTCGCTTAGTGGCAGAAAATCAACTGTCAGCGAGTGATTTGATTTACCCAATGTTTGTATTGATGGGTAAGAACCGCCGTGAACCGATTGAATCAATGCCAGGTATTGAACGCCTGTCTATTGATCTGATGTTGTATGAAGCAGAATACCTTGCAAAGCTTGGTGTTTCTGCCATTGCGCTATTTCCTGTCGTACCAAAAGAATTTAAATCCGCCAGTGCGGATGAAGCGCATAACCCAGAAGGCTTGGTTCAGCGTGCGGTACGTCTGCTGAAAGAGCATGTGCCGCAAATTGGCGTGATCACCGATGTAGCACTCGACCCATACACCTTGTCTGGTCAGGATGGTCTTACGGATGATGAAGGCTATGTCCTGAACGATGAAACCACCCAAGTGTTGATCCAACAGGCTTTGTCTCATGCAGAAGCCGGAGCGGATGTTGTTGCGCCATCAGACATGATGGACGGTCGCATTGGTGCTATCCGTGATGCGCTAGAAGAAGCAGGCTATATTCACACGCAAATCATGGCCTACTCTGCGAAATATGCGTCTGCCTATTACGGACCTTTTCGCGATGCAGTCGGTTCAGCGGCGAATCTGAAAGGGGGTAACAAGAAAACCTATCAGATGGATCCTGCCAATAGCGACGAAGCGATTCACGAAGTGGCGATGGACATTAACGAAGGTGCGGACATGGTCATGGTGAAACCGGGCATGCCGTATTTGGACGTCGTGCGCCGAGTGAAATCAGAGCTAAAAGTACCAACGTTTGCTTATCAAGTATCGGGTGAGTACGCGATGCATAAAGCCGCGGCTCTTAATGGTTGGCTCAACGAGCGTGAAACCGTGATGGAATCGCTACTGTGCTTTAAGCGTGCTGGTGCAGACGGTATCTTGACCTACTTTGCCAAAGATGTGGCGCGTTGGTTGGCGGAAGATCAGCAAATGGATATTCCAGATCTGCCAAATCAGGAAAGTGCCGAGTAATTCTCCGCACCGCCAAAAGAGAAAATGCCAGCTTATGCTGGCATTTTTCATTCAGGGGTTCACCATTTATCGCGTATCGCGTATCGCGTATCGCGTATCGCGTATCGCGTATCGCGTATCGCTTAAGGCGCGACATTTCGCTTGATGGGGTTTTGTAGCGAAATCAGTGTTTCCGTCGATTGCACCTCATCGATCGCCTGCAGCTTATCAATCAGTACATATTGCAGCTCTTCAATTGAGCGACACATCAACTTAACAAAAATGTTGTAGGCGCCTGTGGTGTAATAGGCTTCTACCACTTCATCAAGTTGCTGCAGCTTTTCTATTGCAGAGTGGTAATCACGCGCCGCATAGAGATTAATACCAATGAAACAGCACACGTCGTAACCCAAGGCTTTAGTGTTCACGAGCACCTCTGTGCCCGTGATGATGCCTGCGGCCTTCATCTTTTCCACGCGCACGTGCACAGTCGCAGGGCTGACTGAAAAGCGTTTGCCCATTTCAGCGTAAGGGACTTTCGCATCGCCCATCAATGTATGCAGGATTTGGCGATCTAAATCATCTAGTTTTGCAATTTCATTCATATCTATTCACTAAACTCCATGTTACCCGCAGTTTCCGTGCATGAAACTTGACCAAATGACAGGCTTGCCAATAGGGTGTCATATCAATGATACAGTCAGAAAGAATTTATCCATAATTCCTATGCGCCAGATATTTAAATGGTTTTTGCTCGCTTTTCTCTTGGTGAAAAGTGGTACAGCGTTAGCAGCCTATCAGGTTCTTGCTGTGCATTCCTATCATCCTGATTTTTTTTGGACGGAATCTCTTGTCCGTGGCATAGAGCAGGGCATAGAAGGGCAAGACATCGATGGGCAGAACATTGTTGTCGAGCACACCTACCTCGATACCAAGCGAATCCAATCATCCGAGTTTATGTCGGAGCTGAAAAAACTCTACCAAGCGCGCCTAAAAGACCATCAATACGACGCCATACTCACCACTGACAATGCGGCACTTTGGCTCGTAAATGCATTGGCGGCAGAGTTGGGGGATATTCCTGTCATTTTCTCTGGGCTCAATGTTCCCTCGTATGAACCTTTTCAAAATATTCAACGCTTGTCCGGTGTTGAAGAGCTAATTAACGTGCAAGACAACCTTGCACTCATTAAAACACTCCATCCCGATACCCAGCGAGTGTGGTTTGCCGTTGATGATGCCTTTTCTAGCCGAGCGTATTGGCAGGCGATCGAAAAACAATTGGTGCATGCCGATAACTTTGGGCTTGAGGTAAATCGTCTACATCAATTGAACTTTGAAGATTTGACCAAGCGTATTGCCGAGTTTGAACCTGGCGATGTGGTGATGTTTGTCTCTTACTTTAAGGACATCGATGGCGCGTTTATGACGCACGGTGATTTGCTAACCCAAGTGACCGAGAGAGCTAAGGTGCCAGTTTATGGTGCGAACAGTTTTATGCTGCCCTATGGCATTATTGGCGGCATGATGGTTGATGGCGAACATCATGGAAAAGTACAAGCACAGCTGCTGATAGAGGCATTACTGTCGCCCAATATGCCGCCGATTGTAACTGATGCGAATCAGCTCATGTTCGAATACAACACCGCGAAGAAAAAGCAGATTGATTTGACGCTGTTTTCTCAAGTGGTGGCGGTTAATCAGCCGCCATCATTTCTCTTCGCCAATCGCGATGCCATTCTCAGCAGCATGGCCATCATGCTGATAGCTGGCGTAATTATTATGGTGCTGACCAAGCATATGCGTCAGCAAAAACGAGGCGAACGTCGATTAGCGCAAAGCCGCGCTTTGTTCAAAGGGGTGTTTGACCAAAGCCATCAATACATTGCATTGCTTGATTACCAAGGGCGTGTGGTGTCTGCCAATGGCGCATTCCAACGTGTTTTCCCTCAATGGGAAGTGCGGGAGTCTATGCCGCTTTGGCGTTGGAATGATTGGCTCAGTGGTGACAGATTAAAACTGCATATCGAATCATTGATTGAAGGGCAAACCAGTCGCTTTGAAGCCTGCTTGCTATCCGCCCAGCAAAACGAAGTCATTCTCGATGTCGCATTGAAAGCCTTGCCTGATCATGGCGATGCGGATGCTCAGATCTTGTTTGAGGCAAGAGATGTTAGTCAGCGCAAATTGGCAGAGCAAAAGCTGCAGCGCAGTGAAGTGGAATATCGGATGTTGTATGAGCAACAACCTGTGATGCTGCTGACCATCGATCATCAATCACGCATTCAGTCTGTGAACCAATGCGCGACAGAGTGGTTAGGCTTCTCCAAACGCCACATGCTGGGGCACAAAGTAACGGACTTTTACGCTGATAATAGCTTGCCACCCCGCAGCCTGTTGGGTAGCAAAGACCGTCAGCGTTTTGGTATTTGGCGTCGTGAAATTCGCTATCGAACCAGTGATGGCCAAGAGCGCTGGATACGAGAAAGTGTTCGTTCAACACAAGTGCAATCACAGCTTCTGCTGGTGGGAGAAGACATCACCGAAAACCGCCGCATGGAAGAGCAACTGCGCTATCAGGCACAACATGACTTTCTCACCGGCCTCTTCAATCGCAACTATTTCGAACTCTGTTTGGGTGATGCCTTGCGTTCGGCAACGGACGAGTATTTCGTGCATGCCATGTTCTACATCGACCTCGATCAGTTCCGTGTGATTAATGACACAGTGGGCCATGAAGCTGGTGATGAGGCGTTAAAGCAAACGGCGCAAGCGTTACGAGAGATGCTCCCTGTCGGCGCGACGTTGGCACGTTTAGGTGGTGACGAGTTTGCCATTATTTGTTACCAATGTGACGAAGCACAAGCGTTAGAGCAAGGAAAGCAAATCCTTGATGCGCTGAGTGAAATGGATTTCTACTGGAACAACACACGTTTGGCATTAGGTTGCTCAGTCGGCATTCGAATGTTGGATAAAACGGCAGGTACGCAGCAGCAAGTGCATGCTCAAGCGGATACAGCGTGCTTTGCCGCGAAACACGATGGTCGAAGCCGTGTTCATCTTTATCGCCCTGATGACAAAGAGCTGCGTCGTCACGAACGTGAAATGGCGTTTGTGAATCAAATCCACGCAGCCCTTGCTGAAGATAGGCTCGAAGTGCACGCGCAGACGATTGAGAGTGTCTCTTCGAGGTTGAAAGAAAAGCTCTACTTTGAAGTCTTGGTAAGAATGCGAGACAGAGAGGGCAACCATGTTGCTCCTGGCCTGTTTATACCCGCAGCAGAGCGCTACAACATGGCACATCTGATCGACAAGCGAGTCATCGAAAAAACCTTGGGCTGGTTTGAATCCAATCCTGAGTGCATTGATGATATCGCGATGATTTCGATAAACCTGTCAGGACGCTCAATGAGTGATGCGGGCTTCATTGCATTTCTGATTGATGCTGTGACTACCAGCAAGCTTCCTAGTACTTCGATCTGCTTAGAAATCACCGAAACGGCGGCGATTGGTAATTTGACCGATGCGATAGAGCTATTCACTAAGCTCAAGCGGTTGGGGTGTACCATCGCATTGGATGACTTTGGCTCAGGCCTGTCTTCATTTGGTTACCTCAAGCGCCTGCCGGTGGATATCATCAAGATTGATGGTCAGTTCGTGCGTGATATTGCCGAAGACGAAACAGACTATGCCATGGTGCGTGCAATTCATGAGTTGGCGACACAGATGGGCAAGAAGACTGTCGCTGAATTTGTTGAGAATGAAGCCATACTAACCCGCTTAAAAACCCTTGGCGTTGATTACGCACAGGGGTATCACTTCAGCAGACCTAAACCGATGGAAGCGTTGATCAAAAGCGAATCGGCACAGCCGTCAATCCTGGCGATGAAATAAACGGCAGAGCGTTTGCTGTTTTCTTTACTCCAATTGGGCGCAGCTTACGGTTATACTCGCCGAGAATAGTTTGCCGGAGAACTCAGGTGCAGATTGCTTTAACCTGCGAAGCGCCAACGCGCCAAGACACCCTAGATATTATCGCTGAACGTTGGGGGCTTACCCATGAGAGCGATGCGATATTTGCACTGGTTTTAACCGAATCACGGTTAGAGCTTCGCAAATTAGATGAGCCTAAACTGGGCGCCGTATTTGTCGATCTGATTGGCGGCGCAGTCGGTCATCGCCGGAAATTTGGTGGCGGTAAAGGGCAGTCCATTGCGAAAGCGGTTGGTCTTAACAAAGGGGCAACGCCGACGGTACTCGATGCCACTGCTGGGTTAGGGCGTGATGCATTCGTATTGGCGTCACTTGGCTGTAAGGTTCAGATGGTAGAACGCCACCCTGTGGTTGCCGCGCTTCTTGAAGATGGCTTAGAACGTGCCAAGCTGGATCCTGAAATTGGCCATTGGGTTACTGAGCGCCTTTCCATGGTACATGCGTCCAGCCATGATGCGCTCGCCCAACTGGTTGAAGATTCGACCCGTGAACGTCCTGATGTGGTCTACCTTGACCCTATGTATCCGCACAAGAAGAAGTCCGCGCTCGTCAAAAAAGAAATGCGTGTATTTCAATCGCTTGTGGGTGCCGATCATGACGCTGATGGTTTGTTTTCTCCTGCTTATCAGTTGGCCACCAAACGCGTGGTGGTGAAACGCCCTGATTATGCAGAGTTTATTGCGGGTGAAACGCCTTCGACTCAGATTGAAACGAAGAAGAATCGTTTTGACGTATACGTGAAAGCGGCGATGCGCTAAGCAGGAAAAGTGACTGTGGCAAAGACGTTATGTGATTGGAAAAGTAAAGAAATCGAAAAAGACGTACTGGAGTTGGCGAAGCTTGTGAAAGCGCCTGAGTATGCGTGTCGTAAGTGTGCTCGTGTAGCGAATACCAAGAAAGTGCTGTGTAAGCCGATATATCTCAAACCGTAAATGGTTGTCTCGCGTTTTTTGCGCGACGTTTGTCCTCTTTTAACACCCTAACTCTAAAAACAAAAACGCCTCCAGAAGGAGGCGTCTGTCATTGGCGAGGATTACTCCATGCCTTTGACTAGCAGAACTGTCAGCAGACCGGTAACAACCGAAACCATCAAGCCTGACACTATGATCCAAGGTAACATATCCATGATTGGGCGTGCTCACTATCAAAAAGTTTGGACATCAATTTTTTACCTTCCTATTTGATAACAGCTACTTTGTCTTAACAATGCGTTGTAAATAGCCCTTAATGATTATTAACGTATTGAAACATATTGGGTTGTTTTTAATGCCTTTCGAGAATTATGTGAATAAAAAAACGCCCAGATGGGCGTTTTTTTGTGCGGGAAATGTTTCAGTCTTTGTGAGGTAGCGCGAGTTTTAACGCTTCACGTGAAACATGGTTGGCTTCACCTGATTCATTAAGCTTTTCAAGGGTATCGACTAACCATGCGTAGTCGGTGACATCAGGGCGAACATCAAGCGCTCTTTCAAAGTGCTGGCGTGCTTCTGCCCATTTACCTTCTCGGAAAAATAACTGACCCAAAGCACTGTGCGTGACCGGGTTGTTCTCGTTGTAGCGCAGCAAATCCTGCAATTTCAAGATTACGGGGTGATAGTCGGGCAGTGACAACTCAGACACCAGACCGATCAAGGTTTCATCCGGCTTCTTCTTCAGGTTCTCACGCAAAATAATGTAAGCCTCCGAATCTGCCTGTCTTGCGATCAGTTGTTTAACTAAACATGCGATCAGAGGGGTTTGCTGACGCGCTGCGCGAGATAGGCTGTTCCAATGAGCAAGAAGACCGTCGCTGCCTTTTTGAGTGGCGATATGCGCCATCAAGCCACATTCAGCTTTGATCTCAAGTTTGGCTGTCTCGTCCTCAGTGATGGCTTTTACACGCTTGAGTGACGGTAGTAAACGCAACAGAGCTTGCCAGTCTTGAAGCTGCAGGTAGGTATCTTTCAGCAAGTTAAGCAAGATGGCATTGCGAGGGTTTGCATCAACTAGGCCTTGAAGGCTCGCTAGTGCTTCTTCGTATTGGCCTTGGCGATATTGTAGTTTGGCGCGCGTTAGCGCCGTTGCCAGGCTGTCAGCACCAAAATCGGCAGCTTGTTGCAAGTAGCGGTCGCGACTATCCACATCACCACGGCCTTGCGCTGCTTCTGCCGCGGCTAAGTAGTTCAGCAGTGGCGCATCACTAAAACTAGCGCCTTTTACTACCAGCTTCTCGGCTTGCTTCCAATCACCTTCTAGCAGCTTAACCAAACCTTGGTTCGTGAAACTGCGTGCTTTTTTACTCTTGCGGCCTGAAAACCAGCCACGTGTAGAGCTAGACAACGAGAGTAGCTTGCGAATAACTAGCTCGAGTAGAAACAAGGCACCAAACGCGGCAATCACCACAATCACCAGTGTTGTCAGGCTCATTTCAATGGTTTGATTTGCCGCAGAGATCAGCACATAGCCTTGGTTGCCCGCCAAGTCCGGGCCAACAACCAACCCTGCAATAAGTGCGATGACTAATAGGAGGATTTTGATCATTGGCTAGTCCCCTCTGCAGGCAATGGTGCGAGGTCTCGGCGCAATCGGTCTGCCAACAAATCACTCACTAGCTGCTGACTCTCAAGGGCTTCAGGGTAGCTCACTTCGATGGTCTGTTTGCTGAGCGTGTCGAGTGTGCTGATAAAGCTTTCGGTGATCTTGGCATCTTGATTGTAAAAACGGGCAGCCCACTCTTCCGCAGTCTTAATGGACTCTGCGTACAAGCGTCCATTTTCGCGATAAACCGCAGTGATGGCCTGATCCAGTTTCGCTTTAAGGTTCTCTTGCAAATAGAAGGTTTGAGCTGGCGTGAGCAATGGCACTACATCACCTTCGCGCTTGCGATAAGTAATGAATTGGCTGACGAAGTCACTCATGGATGCTTTTAGGTTTTGCTGCCAATCATCAACATTGCCGGATACTTGTTCAGGCGCAACAACTTCGCCCTCAGGTAAAATGGCATTGGCTAACGGCAGTTTGTCCACCTCTTGTTGCAAGCTATTGAGTCGCAGAACAATACCATCACGGTCAATTCGTTTAATGGCTTTGAGTTGTTGAATGTCTTTCGCCATCGCCTGGCGCAATGGCGTCAGAGAGGGGTCATTCAATGCCGCAATACGTTGATCGGCGGTTTCCATCAGAGTCGTGGCAGTGAGCACATCATGCTCTAGCCATAATTGGCGACCCGCTTGATTGACCAAGTAGTCAGCTTCAGCAAGCAACCAGTCATTAGGGCGGCGGCCTTTCACGTCAGCCAGTGCAGATTGAAGGCTAAGAATGGTTTTGTCTTGTTGGTCGATCAGCACGCGAGTATCTTGCGTGGCTTTTTGCACTGCATTCTGTGTTTGCGTTTCGCTGTTAGCGAGTGCTGTTTTCAGCTCAGACACTTGTGTGCTAAGTGCTGCCATACCAGCGTTCAGTTGTGTTGATTGCTGGTGACCGTGGTAATAAAGGCCGCCACCGAGTGCGATAACCAACACGATAGCGACAACAGCCAATCCGCGACCACTTTTGTTTTTCTTCACAGGGGCGGAGGGTTGCGAGTCTTTTGCAGGCGTTGAGGCTGGTGAAGACGATGCTTCCTCAGTCGGTTTAGACACCTTGGTGTCGGCGGTAGAACGAGAGTTGGTGGCATTGTCAGACGCATTCTTCGCCGTGTCTTTGGAGGATGCTGGCGCTGTTGTGTCTTTCTCCGTGCCCGAAGGTTTATTCTTATCTGTCATCCGAATGTCCCGAGTTGTTCATCTCGTATAAAGCGCGTAGCAGCGACTGATTAGATGCGCTGTTTACGCAGTTGATTGCAGAAAAACCAAAGCCAATTGCTTGATTGTAAATCCGTTTGCTTGGCACCAGTATATGGCATTCTTTTAACCATTGCTGGTCACACTCTGAGATTGTCTGGCATAAAAGTGAAAGTTGTTCTCCACTGGTTACCACCAAGGTATCGACGAGCTCTTTGCGCCATTGTGTGGCTAACGATGATAGGGCGTCTGCGTTCCAGTGTCGTTGATAGGCTTCAAAATAGCGTACCTTGACCCCATTTTCAGCGAGGTTGTCTCCTAGCAAGGTTCGACCGCCGTTCCCTCGAAGGATCAAGACATTGAGGGCATCAACTTTTGAAAAAACAGGTAACGACAGCATACCTTCACTGTCTTCGGTTGGGGGCTGAATGGCATCAACTTGGCTGAGAGCATGCCAAGTGTTGGCGGTTTTTTCACCCACCGCCACGAAATGAAGATCCTTGCGCCAAGGGGTATGCTGCTCGGTTAAATGAGCTTGTGCATATTCAACAGCGCGAGGACTCACGGCCACCACGACACTGCCGCTGGGCAGTGCGTTAAGTGTATCTGAGAGCGTTGGGAGGTCGGCGCCAGCAGAAAAAGACAACAAAGGCGCGGGCAGCGCCTTTATTCCAGCGTGATTGAGGCTGTCGACCAGCTCATAGCACGCAGGTGCTGGACGGACGACCACGACGGTCATATTTCGTCCTGATACAGTTTTTCAAGAATAGGGCGGGCGCCTTCTGCCAGTAATTGCTCGGCAAGACCTGTGCCTAACTCTTCGGCTTTTTCTAGTGGTCCAGTCACTTCACCGCGAATGATTTCGCTACCATCGGGTTCGCCGACCAATGCGCGTAAATAGATTTGATCGCCTTGGATTTCAGAGTAGCTACCGATAGGCACCTGACAGCCGCCTTGTAGGCGATTGTTCATTGCACGCTCACAGAGCACGCGATAAGTGGTGTTGGCATCTGATAGCGGCTCAAGCAATGTGCGTACACGCTCATCATCGAGTCGACATTCGATACCCACTGCGCCTTGTCCAACGGCAGGGAGGATTTCTTCAGGTTCGATTTCGTTACGAATACGATCGTGCAGACCGAGACGTTTCAAACCTGCAGCAGCAAGAATGATGGCGTCGTACTCACCATTGTCGAGTTTACCTAAGCGTGTTCCGACGTTGCCGCGCAAATCGTTCACCACCAGATCAGGGCGCATTTCACGAACTTGACACTGACGACGTAGGCTAGATGTGCCGACAATCGCGCCTTGTGGTAAATCACTTAGGCTTTCGTAGCGGTTGGAAACGAAGGCGTCACGCGGGTCATCACGCTCACAAATTGTCACCAATCCCAACCCTTCTGGGAATTCGACGGGTACGTCTTTCATCGAGTGAACGGCAATATCTGCACGCCCTTCGATCATGGCTTGTTCTAGCTCTTTCACGAACAGGCCTTTACCACCGACTTTTGCCAGCGGTGTGTCGAGAATAATGTCGCCCTTGGTCACCATAGGTACCAGTTCGACAATCAAACCCGGGTGCGTAGCTTCAAGGGCAGCTTTTACATACTCTGCTTGCCACAGCGCAAGTGGGCTTTTGCGTGTTGCGATGCGGATTGGCGTTGAATTCATAGTGGGGTCCATGTGATTTTCATTCTCTCATCGTATCACCGCTTCTTATTTCCAAACCACCTCAAGATAAAGGTTTTCAGAGGTCTGTCGGTGCATATGATGCGACGTAAGGGAGACTTATTGGCTGAAATAAAGACCAAATATTCAGACGTCGACAAAAGAGTGCCAATAAAGCGCGCAGGAAAAAGAGTATTAAGTGAGGCTTGATGATGTCGATAACGGGGACAAATCTTATTGGAGGGCAATAACCGCGGGGCAAAACGTGCGAAGCGTGGCGGCGTAGACTATCCTGTGTGATATGGATCAAATAATAACGGTCGATATAGGGTGTGAAATACTACTTGGTTCACCTTATTTCGAATCAAATTTGAGATAGATCGTAATGTATCTCACAGTTTTGTTCACAGAGTGAGCGAAGTGATGCGGAAAAATCGCGTCGTTGGTTGCTTTACGCTCCGAGTAAAAACTGTTAGATTGATCACGTTTTTATCCATGGGCCTCGCGGTAGTAGTAATTCGGTGAGACCTGTTTCGTTGACTAGGATGTCGGCAACTTTGGATGTTAATCTTGCAAAACTATGTTGATCAGCAAATAGAGCGTCTTGACGCCTTCAATCGAGTGAGATTGGAGCGCGCACGAAGCGCAATGCACTCTCAGGCCGTTAACGTATTTAACGTATTGCCTGCCTTGCTGCACTTTAATCATCCTGCCGTTCCTGGCTACCTTGAGCGCAGTGTCGTTCATGGCATTTCTAGCTTCACCCTTTCCGACACACAATGCGATTTCGTGAATGATTGCGCGTTGGCATCTAATACGTCGGCACCCGAAAAACCGCTCTCTCAAGATTTCCCCATTAAGGGCATGTTCTCTATGGGCAGTACTGCGTCTATGGGACAAAGCCTGAGCAGCGATCTTGATATTTGGGTGTGTGTGCAACAGTGGGTGAGTGAAGAAGAGCGCAGTATGTTGGATGCGAAGTGCTCGTTGATTTCCGATTGGGCCATGGCACAAGGCGTTGAAGTGAACTTCTTCGTGATGTGTGAGCAGCGTTTCCGTCAAAACCTTGCACAGGAAATGACCTCAGATAACTGTGGTTCAAGTCAACACTACCTTTTGCTAGACGAATTTTATCGCTCAGCCGTGCACTTGGCAGGCCAACAGCTTCTTTGGTACTTGGTGCCGCCGGAGATGGAAAACTGCTATGAAGAGTACGTGGGTGAGCTGATCGCCAATGGTTCACTTCGCCGTGATGATTGGGTCGACTTTGGCGGTTTGCCATCGATCCCTGCCGAAGAGTATTTTGGCTCTAGCCTTTGGCAACTGTATAAAAGTATCGATTCACCTTATAAATCGGTACTCAAAGCGATTTTGCTGGAAGCTTATTCTTGGGAATATCCGGGCACTCAGCTTCTAAGCGTTGACGGCAAACGCCGTTTCTTCTCCGGCATGCTGGACGTGTACCAGTCAGATGCGTACTACCTCATGTTAGAGAAAGTGACTCGCTATCTTGAGCGCATTGACGATCACCGCCGTCTGGATTTAGTGCGTCGCTGCTTCTATCTTAAAACCCACGAAAAACTGACTCGTGAGCCAGGACCTGGCTCTGTGCCTTGGCGTCGCGAAGTATTGTGCGTGCTGACGCGAGAGTGGGGATGGACGCAGGACGATATTGCTCGGTTAGATAACCGTCGCAACTGGAAAGTAGAAGAAGTGAAGGTTGCTCACAATGAGCTACTAGAAGCTTTGATGCTGAGTTATCGTAACCTGATCCGCTTTGCACGCCGCAATGACATCACCTCGGCTATTAGCCCTGAAGATATCAGCATTTTGGCTCGTAAGCTTTATGCGGCCTTTGAAGTGTTGCCGGGTAAGGTCACTTTGCTTAACCCTCAGCTTTCGCCAGATTTGCATGAATCCGATCTAACCTTGATTCAGGTGCCTGATGGTCGTAACAACCCGCCGGGTTGGTATTTGTATAAGCAATCACTCAAGCCGGTAGATATTATTGGTCGTGCCCCCTTAGAGCATAACCGCTATCTATCTAAGCTGGTTGCTTGGGCTTATTTCAATGGTATGTTGACCGAATCAACCTGTTTGCATTCTGTCGCGCGTACCAGCAACGTTGACATTGATAAGCTCTATCAGCTTGTCAGCGACATGCGAAATACCTTTACGGTGCGTCGACCGCAACCGTCTCTGCAAGCCTTATCCAGCCCATGTGAAATTCGTAAACTGGCGTTGTTTATCAACCTTGAGCAAGACCCCACTTCCGAATTGAAGCAACCGTCAGTCCGATTCGATTTCAAAAACACCGACATCTTTAGCTACGGTGCTGAGCAGCAATGCTTGGTGGGCAGTGTGGATTTGGTGTATCGCAATAGCTGGAACGAAGTTCGTACCCTGAACTTCAAGGGCGACAATGCGATGTTGGACGTGTTGAAAACCTTATTGGGTAAGATGCACCAAGACGCCATTCCCCCTGAGTCGGTGGATGTGTTCTGCTACGCAGGAAAAATGCGTGGGCTTATCCGTAATTTGGTGTATCAACTGGTGGCCGAGTGTATCGACATGCGTTTAAAACCTGTTGATCAGGAAAAACGCCGTCGCTTTAAGGCGATACGTGTGGCTGATCAAACCTTTGGTTTGTTCTTTGAACGTCGCGGTGTGTCGGTTCAGAAACTCGAAAACTCAGTGGACTTTTATCGCTCGATATCTACCAATAAGATCAATGGTTCGCCATTGGTGGTGTTGGATAAAGAAGGTGAAGTTCATCCGCCAGAAGTGGTGGATGCTTATGCGAGTGAAGGTCTTATCCAGTTCTTCTTTGAAGACTGCAAAGAAGGGTTCAATATCTACGTGTTGGATGAAAACAACCGGGTAGAAATGTACCGACAGTGCAGTGGTGATAAAGAAGAAATGGTGCAAGGGGTGAACCGTTTCTACACTTCGTCACAAGAGAAAGTGAGTTTTAGCGGGCAAGCCGTTAATTTCAACCTCCCACAGTTCTACGACATTATTCATCAAGCGGATGGTCGTGCGCAGGTGATCCCATACAAGAGTGATCGCCAGTGGCAACGCGGTGCAGAAATGCGCAGTGAGCCCGCGCAGATCGCGTCAAGATAGTGCATTGAGATAGTGCATTGTGTCGCTGTTCGCCAGAGGCGGTCAGCGACATCATCAACCAACCCTAATCACCAATTCACCGCTTCTCCAGCGTGCTTGCTGCACTCTTGCTTCACCATGTCGCTAAATTCCATGTCTGTTTTACTACATAGCCATTTACCGTCTTTGTAGCCAAAGTGAAAACCACCTGATTTTGATGCCAACCAAATTTCTGACATCGGCTCCTGACGATTAATGATGATTTGACTGCGGTCTTCGAAATCCAGCGTCAAGACATTCCCAGATGTCTCGTAATCGATATCCGCACCACATTCATCGATGCCTTCTTCTATGGCCATCCATTCTGCGTCGACAAGATCGTGGTATTCGCTTGCGTTCATTGTATTCCGTCCTATTGCTTTTCAGTGTGTTGATGCGATTATAGAGGTCATTAACTTTTGGATCACTGGCATAAATGATGCGAACAACCCTGAAATTTGCTGTGTTAGCAGCATTTACCCTGCTGTCGGCATGTGGTCAGCAAGGACCTCTTTATTTTCCCGAAGACGCGCCAGCGCAAAATGGTGCGCCAGTAGACTCGGAAAACACACAGGATACGCAAGCTCAGGGCGTTGATCAGCCATAATATATCGGACAGGGAAGGACAACGTTGGATTACTTCAATTATCAGGATGACGGACAGCTTTGGGCTGAAGAGCTGCCATTGGCGCAATTGGCTGAAACTTATGGCACGCCGCTATATGTTTATTCGCGTGCGACATTAGAGCGCCACTGGCATGCATTCAATAACGCAGTGGGCGATCATCCGCATTTGATTTGTTATGCCGTTAAGGCAAACAGCAACTTGGGCGTGCTCAATGTACTCGCTCGTCTAGGCTCTGGTTTTGACATCGTGTCACAAGGTGAACTTGAGCGCGTGTTGGCGGCAGGAGGTGACCCAGCGAAAGTGGTGTTCTCCGGTGTGGCTAAAACGGCGGATGAAATGGCGCGTGCCCTGTCGTTAGGTATTAAGTGCTTCAACGTGGAATCGGAATCCGAGCTTGATCGACTTAACCAAGTCGCGGGTGAGTTAGGCAAAGTCGCTCCAGTGAGTTTGCGCATCAATCCCGATGTGGACGCGAAAACGCACCCATATATTTCCACGGGCTTAAAAGAGAACAAGTTTGGTATCGCGTTTGATCGTGCTCGTGAGGTTTACCAGTACGCGCATAGCCTGCCACACTTAGCCATTCATGGTATCGACTGTCATATCGGCTCACAGTTAACGGAATTGGCACCGTTTATTGAATCAACAGATCGCCTATTGGCGCTGATTGATGCTTTGCGTGCAGATGGTATTCAAATTAAACACCTTGATGTGGGTGGTGGTTTGGGCGTGACGTATCACGATGAAAAACCGCCTCAACCGTCAGAATATGCAAAAGCACTGCTAGACCGTCTTGATAATCACCAAGACATTGAATTGGTGTTTGAACCGGGTCGAGCGATTGCAGCCAACGCTGGCGTATTGCTGACCAAAGTGGAATTTCTAAAGCATAACGCTGAAAAGAATTTCGCCATCATTGATGCCGCAATGAACGACTTGATTCGTCCTGCTTTGTATCAAGCTTGGCAAGACATCGTGCCGCTTCGTCCTCGTGAAGGGGAAGCCAAGACATACGATCTTGTTGGCCCTGTGTGTGAGACGGGTGATTACCTAGGTAAGGATCGCGCGCTGGTTCTTGAAGCAGGGGATTTACTGGCGGTACGTTCGTCAGGTGCATACGGCTTCGTGATGTCATCAAATTACAACACGCGTCGTCGCGCAGCAGAAGTGATCGTTGACGGTGAA
Organism: Enterovibrio gelatinilyticus; assembly: GCF_028683095.1. Classification (GTDB taxonomy): domain Bacteria; phylum Pseudomonadota; class Gammaproteobacteria; order Enterobacterales; family Vibrionaceae; genus Enterovibrio; species Enterovibrio gelatinilyticus. Next base: position 36,089 of record NZ_JAJUBC010000032.1, read on the forward strand.
ACGGCCCATCTGGTTCGTCAGAGAGAGCCTCTAGAGTCACTGTGGCAGTTAGAACAGGTTTTGCCTGAATAAAGGAACCGGATGCAAATACAATTTTCGAAAATGCATGGTCTCGGCAACGACTTTATGGTGGTTGATTGCGTGACGCAGAATGCGTATTTCTCCCCGGATATGATTCGTCGTTTGGCGGACAGAAACACGGGGGTGGGTTTTGATCAGCTTTTGGTGGTCGAGCCCCCCTATGATCCAGAAAGTGATTTTCACTACCGGATTTTTAATGCCGACAGCAGTGAAGTTGAGCAGTGTGGCAATGGTGCGCGCTGCTTTGCTCGCTTTGTTCGTATGAAAGGGCTAACCAACAAACATCAAATCCATGTCAGCACCAAATCGGGAAAAATGGTGCTTAATATTGAGAGTGATGATGGTGTCACGGTCAATATGGGTGAGCCTATCTGGGAACCCGCTAAAATTCCATTTCGCGCAAATGCGGAAGAAAAAACCTATATTTTACGTGTAGAAGATACCACCTTGTTTGTTGGTGCAGTCAGCATGGGAAATCCACATTGCGTGACCGTGGTTGATGATATTGATACTGCACCTGTAGAGGCCTTGGGCCCGTTAGTGGAATCGCATGAGCGTTTTCCAGAGCGTGTGAATGCAGGCTTTATGCAGGTTGTATCGCGCAGCGAGATCCGCCTGCGTGTTTACGAACGTGGCGCTGGCGAAACACAAGCGTGTGGCAGTGGGGCTTGCGCCGCTGTTGCCGTGGGTATCATGCAAGGCTTGCTTGATGAGTCTGTACTCGTGCAATTGCCGGGCGGCAATCTTCACATTCGCTGGCGTGGACCGGGTCATCCTTTGTATATGACAGGCCCAACCTCACATGTTTATGATGGACAAATAACAGTATGACGGAGCTTTCCAAGCTCGAAGGGCCACTGGCAAAAGCATTAACTGAAGATGCCGTGGCCAGCTATTTGAAAGACCATTCAGATTTCTTTCTACGCCAGCCTGAGTTGTTGGCGCAGCTTCGTATTTCTCACGCCGAGCGTGGCACGGTCTCTTTGGTTGAAATTCAGCTCGGTCGATTACGTGATCGCGTGGCGGAATTAGAAGAAGACATCACGCAGTTAATGAGTATTGCCGCAGGAAATGAAAACCTGTTTAGGGCGTTTTCGCAAACTCACAAAGCATTGTTTGCCGCCAATGATGAGCAAGCGATTCATCAAGCGTTGCGAGTGTTGGCGACATCTCTGCAATTGCAGGTAAGCCTGCGGTTTTACGATGTTGGGCATCATGCGCTGGACAAGAAAAGTGTCGACGCAGTGAAGTCAGCGCACTTTTGTGGTCAACGCGTTTATCTTGGTCGTTTGCGAAAAGCCGAAGGTCAGCAATTTGTGAGCCAAGCGCCTGAACTCGGGTCGTACGCATTGGTTCCAGTGTTTGCGGGCAAAGAAATCGGCTTTTTGTCGTTTGCGAGTAAAGACGGCGGGCATTTTCAGCCAAGCATGGACACCTTGTTTGTTGAGCAAATTGCCGAGCACATCGGCATATTGCTGAACAAATGGCAGGATGACGAATGAGTCTTCTCTCGTCGATGGAAAAACCGTTGGCGCGATTTTTTGACTACATGATCCGTGAGCGAGGCTTAAGCCGCTATACCGAATCAAATTATCGTCAACAACTCACTGCCTGCGCCACGTTCTTGCAAACATCTGGCGTGACCCAATGGCAGGACGTGGATGCCGGCTGGGTGCGTCAAATCGCTTCTCAAGCCAAACGTGAGCGCCTAAAACCGGGCAGTATTGCGCTGCGCTTATCCGCCCTTCGTAGTTTCTTTGATTTTCTGGTGGCCGATGGCGTTTTGGGTGCGAATCCAGCTAAAGGCGTGGCTGCGCCAAAGCAAGGCCGTACGTTACCGAAAAATCTCGATGTCGATGAAATCAACCAACTGCTTTCTGTAGACGCCGACGACCCATTAGCGGTGCGAGATCGCGCCATGATGGAGTTGATGTATGGCGCTGGGTTGCGTTTGTCTGAGCTCATTGGCCTTAATCTTCGTGATGTCGCCGTACGAAAGGGCGACTTACGTGTGATTGGTAAAGGTGACAAAGAGCGCGTTGTGCCGTTTACTGGCATGGCCAAAGAATGGCTGATCAATTGGATAAAAGTGCGCAACCTGCTGCTCAAAGGGCCTGAAGAGGCGTTATTTATTTCCAAGTTGGGAAACCGTATCTCCCCGCGTAGCGTACAAAAACGTATGGCTGAGTGGGGGCAAAAGCAGGCAGTGAATAGTCATATTAATCCGCACAAACTCAGGCATAGCTTCGCGACCCATATGCTGGAGTCATCCGGCGACTTGCGCGCTGTGCAAGAGTTGTTGGGTCATGCTGACTTGTCGACAACACAAGTGTATACCCACCTCGATTTTCAGCATCTTGCCAAAGTGTATGATGCGGCCCATCCACGGGCACGAAAGCGCAAGAGTGACTAGCGCAGCGGGCTGATCTCGCTCACTGACGATGAAAAGGAATGAACATGAAGTTTTATCGTAGATGGGAAGCGGTGAGTGCGTTGACCTTTGATTTGGACGATACCCTTTACGACAATCGCGTCGTCATTATCCGTGCCGAGCAAAAGTTACTGGATTGGTTAGAAGAGCATTGTGCGCCAATGGCGGCATTTAGTTGGTCACAGTGGCAAGAAATGCGACAGCAAGTGATCGACAATGATGCGTGTTTGAAAGGGTTTGTGACTGAAATTCGACGTGCTCAAATCCGCCTTGCTGCCAGTCGCTGCGGCCTGAGTGACAGCGCCGGAGCGCAACTCGCCAATAGCGCTGTTGATTTCTTTTTGATGGAGCGCAGTAATTTTGTGGTTCCTGATGAAGCGGTCGAAGCCCTATCTGCGTTGTCTGCGCGTTATCCCTTGGTGGCGATCACTAACGGCAATGTCGACTGCGATAGATTGGGGCTCACTCCTTACTTTCAAGGAATACTTCAAGCAGGGCCTGATGGACCTGCCAAGCCTGCCCCTGCACTTTTTATGAAAGCTAAATCTCTTCTTGGGCAAAAACCATCACGTATTCTGCATGTCGGCGATCACTTAAAGTCGGATGTGCGAGGCGCGAAATTGGCAGGTTTTAAAGCGTGTTGGTTTAATGATACGCAACAGCCGCTGACGGTGCAGCGGCATGCTTCGTTATTACCGGATGTGGAAATCTCCCACCTGAGTCAACTTCTGACCCTCACCCGCGCTGTTTGAGTTTATTGTCGACAGCCAGCAAACCTGGTCCCCAAATCATGGTGACCAACATCATGACGCCCCACATCTGGTGGTCAAAGAAGCCTTTATCCCAAAGCGCAGGGTAAGACACCACCGCCACAATATTAAACACAAATAAGGCAAGCGCAGCAGGGCGTGTAAGTAAGCCTAACACCAAGAATACCGGCAAGATAAGCTCTGCGGCAGTTCCTAGATATGCGGCCATTTCCCAAGGTAAAACGGGCACCTGATATTCATATTCAAACAAATAGAGGGTGCTATCCCAGCTCGCTATTTTGGTTTGTCCCGCTCGGAAAAAGACCCACGCAACCCATAAACGGCTGATCAGCAACAACGCTGGCGCTAGAGGCTTAAGCGCAGATTCAAAAATATTATCCAGTTTGGTGATCAAAGAAAGCATACGCAATATCCTTTTTCTTATGGCGTGCGAGTAAGGTTGAAGTCAGTAAAGACACCGCGCTGCATGGCGCTGGCAATATGTTGCAACTGCTCTGGGGCAATATCTCGAAATGGCGAATGTGCGCAGGCGTCAATCAAACCTGCCTCAATGGCGTCCAGCACAGTCACGGTCAGCGTGTCATGCCTGAAATGTATGAGTACAGATTCTGCAGAATTAAAGTCAATAGATTGAAGTTGTTCCTCGTCTTGGCGAGTCACTGCATCCCAAATCTGGCTGATGGCAAAGTCACTTTGAATGATTTTGGCAGCAGGCGAGACGTGCAGGTGAATATCACCAAACTCCTCTGGTGGAACCAACGCGAGCGCATCAACGGGAAATGGCGCGGGTGGCACAACCGCCTGATTAACGGTTTGAATATGCCACTCCAGTGTCGCGATGTCCGCCAAATAGGGAACCGCTTCAATGATGTTTGGTATGGCGGTAATCGTGTGATTGAAACCCTCGCCGTAACGATCCACGCAGGCATCTTTCATTTGCGTGTGCAGCACATGTTGTCGTGCAATCGCATCGAAACAGACATCCCCGACGAGTGCTTTGACCACGGGGTAAACCACGGTAAGGCATTCACTCAGTGTCATCACAAAGTTATTGCGATAGACCTGAAGCAAAGCATCGGGCGATGTCACGCCGTGCTCAACGGGTAACTCGTGAGGCTGGTAATGCAATGCATCACCAAACTGGCGTTGCAGGGAAGCCAAATCGGGGGAGGTCATGATGCCACCCCACTGAGAGTGCTGGGGGAGAGCGTAGTGAGAATATCATGGGCTTTTTTTGCCTCCGCGAGGAGAACCTCGGGGGCGGGAATATCCGTGTCCCATTCAATCAAGGTATGTCGCGGTCCGTTAGCGGCTATCCATGCACGGTAGAGTGCCCACACAGGCTCAGAAACAGGTTGGCTGTGAGTATCAATCCAGATCTCCCCTTCAGGCAACGGATTCACTGTGTAACCAGCAAGATGAATCTCTTTGACTTTGTCGGGGTCAATGGCTGCTAAATATTGTTGAGCGTCAAAGCCATGGTTAAAGGCACTGACGTGTATATTGTTGAGATCGAGCAGCAAGCCGCAGCCTGTGCGATGTGAGACTTCGGCTAAAAACTCCCATTCGGGAATCGTGGAATGGCTGAAGCTCAAATAGCTCGAAGGATTTTCAACCAGCATTTGCCGACCAAGATAATCTTGTGTGGCATCGACATTGGCGCAAAACACCTCAAGGGCTTCGTCGGTATAAGGAAGGGGAAGCAAATCATTAAAGTACTCGCCGTTAACCGAACTCCAACTTAAGTGATCGGACACGAAGAGTGGATCAATGGTATCTATGAGTCGTTTTAGACGACGTAAATGTTCGCGGTTAATGGGGTCGGTAGACCCTAATGACAAGCCCACCCCATGACAGCTAATCGCATATTGACGACGCAGGGCGAGCAATGTCTCGACAGCAGCAGAATCAGGCTGGAAAAAGTTTTCACTGTGTACTTCTAACCATCCTATATCCGGAGTCTGATTAGTGAAGTGTTCATGATGTGGATGCCTAAGCCCCACACCAATCCATGGTGAAAACTTATCCATGCCTAATCCCTTTGCTTTCGTCGATTAAGAAGAGGTTTTAGAGCTACCCGATAGACGGTCACATAGACCTTCTGGTACGACGATGAATGCATCAGATTGTGCGTCTTTCGTTGAAGTACCAGCACATGAGCTCGTGTTGGTAGCACAGTCATTTTTACCGGCTTTCGCCACGCCGTAGCATTTCTCTTTTTCTGCCGCTTGAGCAACAGTGGTGGTTAATGTGGTAGCACCCACAGCAAGCAGACTAGTGACAGCAGCAGCGACAGCAAAATTCGTCTTTTTCATGTCAATTCCTCATTGTAAGGACGGAGGTCCTTAGGATTATCAATTGATTAAAGATAGAGCCGTCTTCATAACGTGCTCACTTAAAAAGATAGGTGGAACATATGAAAACTTTCGCTACTGAGGTTATTTTTTACAAAAAATTAATAATCTGGTCGGTGCGCGATTATTTAACCTTATGATTTGTAATGCTTAAATATTATTTGTGAGCCGTGTGAATAGTGAGGATGACAGCGCTAATCACAATGGCTCAGCCCAGAAGATTGCTCAAAACGTAAAGCTAATGCGTTTTTCCTCAGAATTTTGGTCTTAGGTTCGCACCTGAAAGTCACTTGGGTATATAATCTCCAACCAGTGTATAAATAACCAGTGAATGAACGATGGACGTATCCCACCTGATCGACGGTCTTAACGACAAACAACGCGAAGCCGTAGCCGCCCAGCTCGGCAACTATCTGGTGCTAGCGGGCGCGGGGAGTGGTAAAACCCGGGTGCTGGTTCATCGCATTGCATGGTTAATGAAAGTCGAGCATGCCTCTCCGTTTTCTGTGTTGGCCGTGACTTTTACCAACAAAGCCGCTGCGGAAATGCGTGGTCGTATTGATCAATTGATGCAGGGCACATCCTCCGGTTTGTGGTGCGGTACATTCCACGGTTTGTGCCACCGCATTTTGCGTGCCCATCATCTTGATGCGAATTTGCCGCAAGATTTCCAGATTCTGGATTCAGATGATCAGCAGCGTTTGCTGCGTCGTTTGATCAAAGCGCAAAATCTGGATGAGAAACATTGGCCTGCGCGTCAGGCGTCGTGGTACATCAACGCCAAAAAAGACGAAGGGCTACGCCCACACCATATTGATGCGCAATTTGATCCTGTCGAAAAGACGTGGTTGCGTGTGTACAGCGCCTACCAAGAAGCTTGTGACCGAGCGGGGTTGGTGGATTTTGCTGAACTCCTATTGCGTTGCCATGAGTTGCTGCGTGATAAAACCCATATCCGAGAGCATTATCAGGCGCGTTTCCAGCATATTCTGGTGGACGAATTCCAAGATACCAACAACATCCAATACGCGTGGCTTCGCATGATGGCGGGGACACAAGCCAATGTGATGATTGTGGGTGATGATGACCAGTCAATTTACGGCTGGCGCGGCGCGAAAATTGAGAACATTCAACGATTCCTCGACGATTTTGTAGGCGCACAAACGATTCGTTTGGAGCAGAACTACCGTTCAACGGGCAACATTCTGAAAGCGTCTAACCACCTCATTACTAATAACGCCGAGCGCATGGGTAAGAGCCTATGGACCGATGGTCAAGAAGGTGAATTGATCTCTGTATACAGTGCGTTTAACGAGTTAGATGAAGCGCGTTTTGTCGTCGGTAAAATCAAATCGTGGCATGACGATGGCGGCGCATTGAATGATTGCGCCATGCTATACCGTAATAACGCCCAATCACGTGTATTGGAAGAAGCCTTGATTCAAGCGGGTCTGCCGTATCGCATATACGGTGGCATGCGATTCTTCGAACGCCAAGAAATCAAAGATGCGTTGGCGTACCTACGTTTGATGGCGAACCGTTTTGACGACGCTGCTTTTGAACGCGTGGTAAACACACCCACCCGTGGCCTCGGAGATCGTACCTTGGAGACCATTCGTTTGGCGGCGCGTGATCGCGGTGCCACGATGTGGGAGGCGAGCGTTCAGCTATTGGAAGAGCAAGTCTTGGCGGGGCGCGCGGCGAATTCATTGCGTCGTTTTGTCGAGTTGGTGAATGCGTTGGAAGACGACACCCGTGAAATGGCACTGTTCCAGCAAACGGACTACGTGATCCAGAACTCGGGATTACGCGCTATGTACGAAGCTGAGAAAGGCGAGAAAGCCCAAGCACGTATCGATAACTTGGAAGAGCTGGTGACGGCAACGCGACAATACGAAGTGCCTGAAGAAGTGCAAGAAGACATGTCGCCACTGTCGGCGTTCTTGTCTCATGCAGCACTGGAGGCGGGTGAAGGGCAAGCTGATGAGTTCGAAGATGCCGTCCAGTTAATGACGCTTCACAGTGCCAAAGGGTTGGAATTCCCAATGGTGTTTATGGTGGGTGTTGAAGAGGGCATGTTCCCAAGCCAGATGTCTTCTGAAGAGGCGGGTCGACTCGAAGAAGAGCGTCGTCTTTGCTATGTGGGTATGACGCGCGCCATGCAAAAACTCTACATTACCCACGCAGAAATGCGTCGTGTGTATGGCAAAGACATGTTCCACAAAGCGTCTCGATTCATTCGTGAATTGCCAGAAGAGTGCATGGAAGAAGTGCGCATGCGTGCCAAGGTGACACGCCCTGCGGCTGCGAGTGGTCGATTCTCACAAACCCAATCTCAGCAGAACTTCAACCAAACGGGCTTTAATTTAGGCCAGCGTGTGCAGCATCCTAAGTTTGGTGAAGGCACCATCATTAATTTTGAAGGCAGTGGTAACCAAAGCCGTGTGCAGGTGGCGTTTAACGGTGAGGGTATCAAGTGGTTGGTGACACAATATGCCAAGCTTGAAGTTATGTAAGGCTTGAGCCTTTTGAAAGCGGTAATTGACTGGCAAAGCTAAACCAAGCTTCATCAAGAGACATAAAGAAAAAGGGAGGCTGAATGCCTCCCTTTTTGATGCTTGAGCGTTGCTGATTTTTTTTGAGTGCTTTCTTTAGCGGCGGAGCACGGAGCAATTAAGCCGCTTGACCCCAAAGGCTTGATAGCGAACCTAACAACGAATCACTGGCTCCTTGCTCACCAAGGTACTTCAAGATCACCGGCGCATATTGGGTCACCATGGTAGGGTCTAACCCTAGCGCGTCGAACACTTTGTTCACCGACTCCATGTTATTTAGCATGCTGCCTAGATCGCCAGGAATGGCGCCAGTTAGAGAGTCCAAACCTGGAACCATCTTCGTGAGCTCGCTTGCTTGATCTGTACCAAGTTCTTGATACGCCATTGCCAGTAATGCGCCAGCGCCACCCGCGGCTTGATCGTCGTTGACGTTGAGATCGCTTGAAAGCAGAGACGTGAGTGGGTTATCTGCCGCTTCTTTGCTGACGCCAGTCATCAGATTGCTGGCTTCTTTTTTTGCATCACCCACCAAACTGTCCAAACTCAGTGCATGTGCCGGCATGGCCGCAGCGATCAATACGGCGGAAAGTGCCATCACATTTAATTTACGTAACATGGTGCTCCTCCTGAGGGGCATTAATTTCGGCTACTTGGCCGTGACCAATCCTTCGCGCCTTGGGTCGGCTCCGCCTTCCAAGGTGCCACTATCGATTACAATACCGTGTATACCTGAAGTTAAGTCACGAATATTCACTTTATATCCCATCTGTTCAAGTGCTGGTTTGAAACTTTCCGCGTCAGTCCCTGCTTCAAGATCATAAGTGCCAAATCGGTTGACGAGGTGGGGTAAATCGATGGCGGATTGGATATCTAGGCCCCAATCAAGGTGCGCGACCAATGTTTTGGCAACATAGCCGATAATGCGGCTTCCGCCTGGAGAGCCAACTGCCATATAAGGCTTACCGTCTCGCATCACGATGGTGGGAGCCATGGATGAGCGTGGGCGTTTACCCGGCTCTACGCGGTTCGCAATGGGTATGCCATCTTTGTGAGTTGCAAAGGAGAAATCGGTCAGCTCATTATTGAGTAGGAAGCCTCGCGTCATCAGACGCGAGCCGAAGCCGTTCTCAATCGTGGTGGTGATCGACACAATGTTGCCCGCTTTATCCACGATGGAGAAATGGCTGGTGGACGGTAATTCGATGGACTGGTCATCAGCCCGCGGTGGTGTGTGCTTGGCATGGCTAAATTGGGGTACGCCGGGGGCGATATCTGTCATGGCACCCTCTTCGGGAATGAGTGCCGCACGTGCTTTTAGGTATGCAGGAGCCAATAAGCCTTCTGTCGGTACGGGGACAAAGTCTGCATCGGCAATGTAACGCCCGCGATCGGCGAAGGCCAAACGTGAAGCATCACCGAGCAAACGCCAACTCTCTGGGTTGTCTTTACCCAGGGTTTTCATAGGAAAGTGACTGACGATGCCAAGGATTTGACCAACGGTTATACCGCCAGAGGTGGGCGGACCCATGCCGCACACTCGATATTGGTGGTAAGGGGCGCAAACGGGCTCACGCTCAATGATGCGGTAGTTTGCGAGATCATCTTTACTCAATACACCAGGGTTGCCGGCGGCGCGTTGCACGGTGGCGACGATGTCATCCGCGATAGGACCTTGATAGAAATTGTCGATATCTTCGGCCACCATTTTTAAAGTGCTGGCGTACTCTAGGTTCACTAAGCGATCGCCAATGTTTAGTGGGTGACCGTTGTTGTCAAAGAAGTATTGATGCGTGGCGGGATAGCGACGCAACCTGTCGGCATCTCCTTCAATCAGTGCCGCTAAACGAGGGGATACTTCAAAACCGGATTGGGCCAATTCGATGGCAGGCGTCAGTACTGCTCGCCACGATAAGTTCCCATATTTGGCGTGGGTGTCGTGCATCAAACGCAGTGTGCCAGGTGTGCCTACGGAGCGGCCTCCCACAACGGCATCATAAAATTTAAGTGGCTCACCGTTTTCGTTGAGAAATAGTTTAGGTGTGGCGTCCATTGGCGCGGTTTCGCGACCATCGAAGGTAGTGAGCGCTTGTGCCTTGTTGTCCCAATATACTAAAAATGCGCCGCCACCAATTCCAGAGCTTTGTGGTTCAACTAAACCCAGAACGGTTTGCACGGTAACCATCGCATCGATGGCATTGCCGCCTGATTTTAGAATGGCTTCAGCGGCTTTACTGGCATGAGGGTTGGCTGATGCGACCATCCACTCAGTGCCTTTTACGCTTTTGCGCATTACGCTACCGGTGGCAAGTTCAGGGGCCACCGCATCGGTAATTTGACCTTCTGTGGTGGCGTTCGTGGTACCAGTCATCATCAAACTAAGCACGAATACAGGTGCCAATGTGGAGAAAAGTCGGGAAGAGGGTCGTTTCATTCGAATTCCTTTTAACGCCAAGATGGTCAGTCTCTGAGTATAGTTCGGCAATGGACGATAAGGGTGTCGGATTAACGAGGCAATGGGTGAAAATCGCCAGTAAAGGCAGCAGGATAGGAAGATCGCAAGCGCATAAAAAAACGGCACCTTACGGTACCGTTCCTTTCAATTACAGTGAGATTAGGACTGGGCCCGTTGTTTCTTCTGGTGCCTGATGGCGTCGAAGGTAAAAATGACGAGTGCCGTCCAGATGAAGATAAATGTCGTGGCTTTGTCGGCAGTGAAAGGCTCGGCATAAAGACCCACGGCCAAAAAAAACATAATGGTTGGGCCGATGTATTGGAAAAAGCCCAGCGTTGATAAGCGCAATTTGGTGGCAGCGCCGTTAAAGCACAACAACGGTAAGGTTGTGACGATACCTGCGGCAATCAGTAGCAGGTTCATGCTCCAACTGTTGTCGAGCATGTTTGAGGTCGCGCTGTCGGCAATAAAGAACAAATAAATGGCTGATGCTGGCAATAACACCGCGGTTTCAATGAACAATCCGGTGGCTGCATCCACATTAATTTTTTTACGCAACAGACCGTAACAACCAAAGCTGCTGGCTAATACCAGAGCTACCCATGGTAGTGAACCAAAGGTAATGACCTGAATGGCGACCCCTGAAAAGGCTAAGACGACGGCAATCCATTGTAAGCGGCGAAAGCGCTCACCCAAAAATACCATGCCGAGCACCACGTTGATTAACGGGTTGATGAAGTAGCCAAGGCTTGCGTCTAACATGAGGTTGTTGCCCACGGCCCATATGAAAATGAGCCAGTTGGCGGCAATAACTAAGGCCGTGATGGTTAAAAGTGCTAAACGCTTGGTATCTTTGAGTAGCAGCTTGACGCGGGCAAAGCTGCCACTCATTTTCACTATGATGGCGAGAAAGAAAAACGACCACAGCACACGGTGCATCACGACTTCCAATGCCGGGACGTCAGTTAACGCTTTAAAGTAGATAGGGGCGATACCCCACATGGTGTAGGCGCCAAGGGCGAGCAGTACGCCTCTGCGTGTTTGTTGCGCATCATTCACTGCGAGATCTCAACATTCGATTTAGGACAAAGAGCAAAAACCGCCAAAAGGCGGTGCGGGCAGCGAAAAATAAGGGGTATTCATGGTTGGCATGGTGTGTAAGTGCCATATTTCCATCAAATCTAAACGGTTTGGCTGCAACAATCAGTATATGGAGGATGCATGACTATGCACACCTTTAAGGTGACATATTGTTGAGAAAATCGTGTGCGACGACAGCATGGCTTTCAACATGAGCGTTGGGCGTTTAGAATGAGCGCCAATTCATAGTTGAGAGGTATCATGACCGTAACTGACTCGGCCGCGCAAACGCCGGAACTTGCACAAGATGAATCTGTTTTGCAGTCGGTGTTTGGCTATCACAGCTACCGAGACGGTCAAAAAGAAATCATTGATGCCGCGATCGCGGGTCAAGATTGCCTTGTCATCATGCCAACAGGCGGCGGTAAGAGCCTGTGTTACCAAATTCCTGCTTTGGTGCGGGAAGGTGTGACGATCGTTATCTCTCCACTGATCTCACTGATGAAAGATCAGGTCGATCAACTGCTCGCCAACGGCGTGCAAGCTGCGTGTATTAACTCATCAATGCTCCCAGAAGCTCAGGCGGCAACGTGGCAATCGCTGCGTGAAGGAAACTTGTCATTGTTGTACGTGTCGCCGGAACGCGTACTGATGCGTGATTTCATTGAGCGTTTACAGACCACCAAGATTGGCCTAATCGCTGTCGATGAAGCGCACTGTATCTCTCAGTGGGGACACGATTTCCGTCCTGAGTACGCTCAACTTGGCTGCTTGAAACAGCATTTTCCTGATGTGCCTGTGATGGCTTTGACCGCCACGGCGGATGACACCACTCGTCAGGATATTTGTTCTCGTCTTGCTTTAGATGCACCCCATACCTTTCTTGGTAGTTTCGATCGCCCCAATATTCGCTATACCTTGATCGAAAAGCACAAACCGTTGGCGCAAGTGACTCAGTTTCTCGCCGGACAAAGCGGGCAAAGTGGCATCATTTATTGCAGCAGCCGTAAGAAAGTCGAGCAAGTGGCAGAAAAGTTGTGCGACCAAAACCTGCGCGCAGCCGCTTATCATGCGGGCATGAGCAACGAACAGCGTGCTTGGGTGCAAGAAGCTTTTCAGCGAGACGACGTACAAATCGTGGTGGCGACCGTCGCGTTTGGAATGGGTATTAATAAGCCCAATGTGCGTTTCGTGGTGCATCACGATATTCCCCGCAATATTGAATCTTATTATCAGGAAACCGGACGCGCTGGGCGCGACGGCTTGCCTGCTGAAGCTGTGATGTTCTATGACCCGTCAGACATCGGCTGGTTGCATCGTTGCTTGGAAGAGAAACCGGAAGGACCGCAAAAACAGGTTGAAAGCCATAAGCTTAACGCCATGGGCGCATTTGCTGAAGCGCTCACCTGTCGTCGCTTGGTGTTGCTGAACTACTTTGGCGAATACCGGGAGAAACCTTGCGGAAACTGTGATATTTGCTTAGATCCTCCCACCTTATTTGATGGCACTGAGCAGGCACAAAAAGCGCTGTCTTGCGTGTATCGCGTTAATCAAAGCTTTGGTGTGGGTTACACGGTTGAAGTGCTGCGTGGTATGCAAAATCAGCGCGTGAAAGAGCACGGTCACGATAAAATCAGTACCTATGGCTTGGGTAAAGACCACAGCCACGAGTATTGGGTGAGTATTTTTCGCCAGCTGATCCACCGTGGCTATTTAATGCAAAACATTGCACGAAGCTCAGTGTTACAACTGACCGAAGAAGCACGCCCTGTGTTGCGTGGTGAAACGGCACTGGAGTTGGCTGTGCCTCGTTTGGGCCTGTCGCCTCGAAGCAAAGCCGATAAACTGGGTAAGCGAAACTACGATAAGAAGCTGTTTGCCAAGCTGCGTAAGCTACGTAAGGCCATCGCGGATCAAGAAGATATTCCACCATATGTGGTGTTTAACGACGCGACCTTGATTGAAATGGCCGAAATGATCCCGACATCGCAAGGTGAACTGCTAGCCGTGAATGGCGTGGGCCAGCGCAAACTTGAAAAATACGGCAATGCATTTTTGGATGTGATTGAAGATCACATCACCCTCAATCCGGATGATGTGAGTTATGGATAACCCCGATTTTGTGTTAACCCTCTTTGATGCCCATGAAGGGCGTTTGGTGATTGCCGCGAATGCGTTGGATTTCGACAATGCGGCGTCTTACTTAAACACATTCTGTGAGCTCATCGGCGCTACACCTGAAGACAAACAGACAGACGCGGATTTGCATACGTGGCTTGTGGACTTTGAAGGGGTGACGTTTTTGCTCAAAGCCGAGCATTACAGCGCCAGCATTTGGCTAGAACGTCTTGGTCAAGATGGGGATGACGAGCTCGCTTTTTTGCAACGGTGGCTCAGTCAACAACTGCCTGTTTCCTGAGAAAACCGAAGTACTCAGTTCCCTTCGCAAAGGCGGTTGGCAAGCGCATAATTTGCTGTATAATTCGCCACCTTCTTTATGGTGCTATGTGCAACATGAAGTCGATAAAATCACGTGTCGAGCCGAAGGCTTGGCATAAATAGTACGTTTGGGTTCCCTCGCCCCCAATGACAAAAAGGTTCACAATGAGCACTTTTACGCCCGCGCAACAGCGCAACGCCCTCTCTTACTTGGTGGTTTTCCACCTTGTTATCATTGCGTCAAGCAACTACTTGGTACAACTGCCGTTCACCATTTTTGGTTTCCACACCACGTGGGGCGCATTTACCTTCCCGTTTATTTTTCTGGCGACTGATCTGACTGTCCGTATTTTCGGAGCAGGCATGGCACGTAAGATTATTTTCAGTGTGATGGTGCCATCGCTACTGATTTCTTATGTGTTGTCTGTATTGTTCTATCAAGGGCAGTACCAAGGTCTCGCCGATCTGACCGTGTTTAACCTGTTTGTTGCACGTATTGCCGTGGCAAGCTTTATGGCTTACATGCTGGGGCAAATTCTCGACATTCACGTGTTTAACCGACTTCGTCAGACGAAAAAGTGGTGGGTTGCGCCAAGCTGCTCGACCATTTTTGGTAACGCCATTGATACGTTGGCCTTCTTTGCCATTGCGTTTTACAACAGCCCTGACGCCTTCATGGCAGAGAACTGGACGGAAATCGCCGTGGTGGATTACATCTTCAAACTGGTGATCAGCCTTGGTTTGTTTGTACCTATGTACGGTGTGTTGTTGAACTACCTAGTAGGTCGAATGACACGTGTTAACGAAGCCGCGGAAACCAAGCTGGTTTAGCGACTGTTAATACGACACAGATGAGGGTTAAAAAGGCCGATCGCAAGATCGGCTTTTTTGTACCTGAACCTTGTTGTCGGCTGATATTGAGTGACTCGTATATACTCGTGAAATAAGAAAGTAAGTACAGCGTCATTAAGGGATATTTCATGATTATTCGAGAAGGTACCTTGGCAGAAGCCATCGAAGTGCTTGGTAATATTGGGGAGTTTGCTCGTTCAGAAACATTAGGATCGCTCAAAAAGCGTCTTGGTGATAAGCCTTATCTGGTGTTAATCGCGGAACATGAAGGAGATTTATGTGGCGTGAAAATTGGCTATCAGCTAGATGATGATTGTTTCTACAGTTGGTTGGGCGGGGTGACACAACAAGGCCGACGTCGAGGCATTGCGCAAACGTTGCTTCATGCTCAAGAGCGTTGGGTGGCCCAGCATGGCTACACCAGCTTAAGAGTGAAGTCGCGGAACTGTTTTGCTGGCATGTTGTGTTTGTTACTGAACAACCACTACCAGATAGAGCATTTAGAGAAGAAAGACGCACTTGATCAATATCGCCTCCATTTTGTGAAGAAAATCACACCTAGTGAATGAAATGCTAAAAATACATAATAATGACTAGCAAATGCTAATGAGAATGATTACTATTTATTTCGTTCGATGACGAAGGCATTCTTCGCCAAAGAACACACGACATTGCTCACATTGCTTCCAGTATATGTATTTGCATGAAACTGCTGATAGTTATCTTGCAGTTTTCCTCATGCAGGCGACACCCTCCTAGGTGTCGCCGTTTTCTTTTCTAATGCTCATGAATGACTCCCTACTTCACCTAGTTTGCTGAATCAGGCGATATCCACCAGTTTCGCAACCAGTTTGTTAATGCCCGAAGCGGCTTCGCTGACTGAGGTGGCAAGCATATAAGCTGGTGTGGAAAGTAATCGTCGGCTTTGATCCAGAACGAAGTCGTCAACAGGGCACTGGATATGTTCACCGCCCATGGCATCAAAGGCTGCTGCTGTGTCTGGATCTGAACCAATCGTCCCTTTGGCTCCGGGGCCATAGACTTTCGGGATCAAGATTGGGGAAATACAGATGTAACCCGCTGGCTTCTCTGCATTCGCAAATGCTTTGCAGATATGTAAAACATCTTCCTGAACCGTCATGGCGGTGCCATTCACAGCAAAATCACTGAGATTTTTAGCCACTCCAAAGCCGCCAGGCAGCAACAAGGCGTCAAAGTCATTGGGATCTAACTCGGTAATTGGGGAAATCTCGCCACGACAAATGCGTGCAGCTTCTTGGAGTGTATTACGTGATTCGCTAGTTGGCGCACCAGCATGATGGTTGATCACATGGTGTTGCTCTTCGTCAGGCGCAAAACAATGCCAACTGGCACCTGCTTGTTCTATGGCTAGTAGGGATAACACGACTTCTTGGATTTCAGAACCGTCGTACACGCCACAGCCGGCTAAGATGACTGCCACTTTTTTCACTAATGCGTCCTCATCGTCAAGAATAGCGTCGCCACGGCTTGGCGAGCTTCTGCTGAATTAATCATCAAACAAAGCCTAGTCTATGAGCAAAATGATGATCATTTGAATCCCTGTTGCTCACAGAATTTAGGGTTAGCTTGTGAAATAAATTTAGACGAAGGGATCTGTGTACAATTTCTTTTTCCACAGTCGATGATCGAGAAATGATCCTGATCAGGATCAATGACTTAACCTTAAGTGCATAAAAACAAAAGATATAATTTTTCATTTTGCACGTTATTTACGCATGATCTGAATGGGCAAAAATAAATACCAACAAACTTATCCACAGTGAAATCGGGTGCCTGCTGGGATGACATCATTTATACACAGGGTGGTTTCCATTACTGCGGATTGTGTGATGGTTGAGCGCTATCACCTGCTAATCATTGCCAATCAATAAGCAGAGACAGTCGACGTTCTGTGGTGGTTTGGGTATATAGATCGAAATCGCGGGTTAACAGAATTGGCGAGTCGTGGCATCCTAGCTCATCAATCATTTTCTGGTTAGCTTATAACGTTATGGCGACGACTTCTGACAGTCCGTTGATTCTGGTCGACGGCTCCTCTTATCTTTACCGTGCGTACCACGCATCCCCCAATCTGACGAGCCCTAAAGGTGAGCCGACAGGGGCGATTTATGGCGTCGTTAACATGCTACGCAGTTTGGTAAAACAATACCCAACGTCGAATGTCACGGTGATCTTCGATGCGAAAGGCAAAACCTTTCGTGATGACATGTATGCGGAATACAAAGCTCATCGTCCTCCAATGCCTGATGATCTGCGTGGGCAAATAGCGCCACTGCATGCGATCATCGAAGCCATGGGTTTCCCTATGATGGTGATCGAAGGCGTTGAAGCCGATGACGTGATCGGCACCTTGGCAACCCAAGGTTCAAAAGCCGGTATGCCGATCTTGATCAGCACGGGTGATAAAGACATGGCGCAGTTGGTGGATGAGCATGTCACTCTGATCAACACCATGACGAATGTCATCATGACGCCTCAAGGTGTGCATGATAAATATGGATTTGGCCCTGAATACATCATCGATTATCTGGCACTGATGGGCGATAAAGTCGATAACATTCCCGGTGTTCCAGGCGTAGGTGATAAAACCGCGACGGCGTTGATTGCCGGTATCGGTGGATTGGAAGAGCTGTACGCTAACCTTGATAAAATTGCAGCGCTCGGCTTTCGTGGTTCGAAGACCATGGCGAAGAAGCTGGAAGACAACAAAGAGGAAGCGCTCCTCTCATATCAACTTGCCACCATCAAGCTGGATTGCGAACTGCCTTTCACACCGGAAGCACTGATCAACCGTGAACCGGATAACGCCAAATTAGTCGAATTGTTCACTGAGCTGAACTTCAAACGTTGGCTTGCCGAAGCACAAAGCGGCAATGCTGGTATGGACGCGGTTGCCGAACGCGCTGTAACACCAGGTGCTTCAGCGAGTTCAGAAAAGAAAGAAGCAAGCTTCTCTGCGGCCAGTATTGATCGCAGTCAGTACGAGACCATTCTGACAGAAGAAGCGTTCCGAGTTTGGATGGACAAGCTTCGCAACGCAAACGTTGTGGCTTTTGATACCGAAACCGACAGCTTAAATTACATGGAAGCGAACTTAATCGGTCTTTCTTTCGCTGTCGCAGAAGGTGAAGCGGCTTATCTGCCCGTTGCACATGATTACTTAGATGCCCCTCAGCAACTAGATAGAGACTGGGTGCTGGCTGAAATGAAAGCATGGCTTGAAGATGCTGGCGCACTGAAAGTTGGCCAGAATCTGAAATATGATGCGAGCGTGCTGGCGCGCTATGACATCGCCATGAAAGGCATTGCTTACGACACCATGCTTGAGTCTTACGTGTTCAATAGCGTGGCAGGCCGTCATGATATGGACAGCCTCGCGCAGCGTTACCTGCAACACACCTGCATTAGCTTTGAAGAGATTGCAGGCAAAGGCAAAAAACAACTGACCTTCAACCAAATCGACATGGAGCAAGCGGCACCATACGCGGCAGAAGATGCCGATGTGACGTTGCGACTGCACAATGTGTTGATGGCTCACCTGCAACAAGATGACAAACTGAAAACCATTTTCGAACAATACGAAATGCCATTGGTGCCAGTCCTGTCTCGCATTGAACGTCATGGCGTGTTGATTGATAGCGACATGCTGGGCAAGCAGTCTCAAGAAATTGCGTTGCGTCTGGACGTACTTGAGAAAGAAACCTTTGAACTGGCGGGTGAAGAATTCAACTTGAGCTCTCCAAAACAGCTTCAAGTCATTCTGTTTGAAAAAATGGGCTTGCCTGTTATCAAGAAAACACCGTCTGGCACTCCATCAACTAATGAAGAAGTACTGCAAGAATTGGCGTTGGACTACCCATTACCAAAACGCATTTTGGAATACCGTGGGTTGGCGAAACTGAAATCCACGTATACCGATAAATTGCCTAAAATGGTGAATCCGGCCACTAAACGTGTGCATACCTCTTATCACCAAGCAGTAACAGCAACGGGCCGTTTATCGTCAACCGATCCAAACTTGCAGAACATTCCTATTCGAAATGATGAAGGTCGTCGTATTCGCCAAGCGTTTATTGCCCCAGCAGGTAAAACTATCCTGGCTGTCGATTACTCTCAAATTGAGCTTCGTATCATGGCGCACTTGTCTGGTGATGAAGCGCTGCTTGATGCTTTCCGTCATGGCAAAGATATTCACAGCGCCACTGCGGCGGAAGTGATGGGCGTAGAGATAAGCGAAGTTACTTCAGAAATGCGCCGCCGCGCGAAAGCGATTAACTTTGGTTTGATTTATGGCATGAGTGCGTTTGGGCTTGCCAAGCAGCTAGGTATCCCACGTGGTGAAGCGCAACAGTATATGGATCGTTATTTTGAGCGTTATCCTGGTGTTCTCCAATATATGGAAGCCACGCGTTTACAAGCCGCAGAGCAAGGTTATGTTGAAACCATCTTTGGCCGTCGTCTGCATTTGCCTGAAATTAACTCTAGCAATGGTATGCGTCGTAAGGGCGCTGAACGCGCAGCGATCAATGCGCCAATGCAAGGCACCGCGGCTGATATTATCAAACGCGCAATGATTTTGGTTGATAGCTGGATTGGACAACAACCGGAAGGGCGTGTCGCTTTGATCATGCAAGTACACGATGAATTGGTGTTGGAAGTAGATACCGAACACCTGTCTGATGTAGAGCAACAGGTTTGTAAGTTAATGGAATCAGCAGCTTTACTTGATGTTCCTTTGGTTGCTGACTCTGGTAGCGGCGAAAACTGGGATCAAGCCCACTAATTCAATGCGTTTGTGTTCGGCCAGATCACATAACAACTTAAATTCTATAGCGAAAAAAGCCTGCAAAAGCAGGCTTTTTTATTGATGTAATGAAACAAAATGAACACAACTGGCACTATTTTTTATAATTTGATGAAAAAAAACTACGTAAAGGGTTTTCTTAAACGACCAATTGATATACAGTTAACGGCGTAGGGTACAGAGGTAAGATGTTCTATCTTTCAGACCTTTTGTTTCACGTTATTGGATTTGGCTGATTCAGCAGCCCCGGTTGATGTATGTCGACCGGGGCATTTTTTATTGTGTAAGACCTCATTTCTTTAATCTAATCATCTCTCAGTAAAATTCATATTTAACAGTTGTTTACTGTAATTTTCATTACGGTTTATGGGATTTTTTTCTTTATATTAGAGTAATTACTTTAATTTGAGCATTGTGAAGCTATAATGATATCCGCTTCTTGTTCTTGATGTGATTGGGGTGATCGGCATTTTCCTTTCCCTGATGACCCTCACGTTATGTATGACCGATCTGATCACTCAGGTCGGTCTTTTTTTATTCATTCAAACTGTAATTTACTTCCAAAACGGATATCAGCGAAAAGTCCTTTGGCTTCATTGATATTTATCGATTAAAAATAAGTTTCAAGATCAGGACAATGGCGTAAAGAAATCATACGTTTATTCGCAAACTAAGAGATGGTGTATGGTTTTAAGGGCGAAGTGGGCAGGTTTGTTTGCAGGGGCAACTTGCGGATAGTCAGATGTTGGATGACACTCAAAATATAATAAATAAGAAAAAACCTCCTATTTCTCTCCCGTTACCCCACCTCATGGTGGGGTTTTATTTTTTCATAGACAAACAAGTTGGTTACTCAGGCGCTGACTCACCTGTGCTTTTTTCTGCTGAAATATCTTCAGAGATAACAGCATCTTCGGCTTCGATCGCGTCGTCGACGCCAGTGTCAAATACTGGGAAATACCAGCTATCGAGCTTTTTACGTAGTTTGTCGACACCAATCCCTTTTAGTGATGAGTAAAGCTCGACTTCTACGTCGCCACCAAAATCGACGGCCGCTGCTCTGACTTTAGTGAGTTCTGCTTTGCGCGCACCGCTTTTCAGCTTGTCACACTTGGTGAGTAGTGCGAGCACTGGCAGGTTTGAATCAACGGCCCAGAAGATCATTTGCTGGTCGAGGTCTTTCAGTGGGTGACGAATATCCATCAACACAACCAACCCTTTTAGTTGTTCGCGTTTTTGTAGATATTCACCT
This sequence comes from Enterovibrio gelatinilyticus, assembly GCF_028683095.1. GTDB lineage: Bacteria > Pseudomonadota > Gammaproteobacteria > Enterobacterales > Vibrionaceae > Enterovibrio > Enterovibrio gelatinilyticus. Next base: position 57,201 of record NZ_JAJUBC010000032.1, read on the forward strand.
AGAGATTGCTGCCATTTTTTCTTCATTTCTAACGGCACTTGCGCGAAACCATAGCCCGGCAAGTCGACGATGTGACATCCCTCATCTACTTTAAACAAGTTGATCAATTGTGTGCGACCCGGCGTTTTACTCACCTTAACCAAGCTTTTATGATCACAAAGTCGATTAATTGAGCTAGATTTACCAGCATTAGAGCGACCGGCAAACGCGACCTCTATACCAGTATCTGGCGGCAAGTGCCTGATATCTGGGGCACTGGTGATAAAGTGTGTGTTGCGATAGTTGAGTGAAGGATTCACTGTTAACTCCGTCTCGACTTTATGTAGTCGATTGATTACTTTTATGTGAAATTGTGTAAAATGACCGTGCTCGGTTTTTGCTCGATGATTGTATCATGATGGCGTGGGCATCGTGGTATGGAAGCTTGATAATTATAAATGGAATGTCATGAAGAAATTAGCGCTACTACTCACTTTAATTGCGAGTTTTACCGCCTATGCACAGGGTGATGCAGAAGCAGGTAAAGCAAAATCAACCACTTGTGCAGCTTGTCACGGTGCCGACGGTAACAGCTTAATTCCGGCAAACCCCGTTCTAGCAGGTCAGCACGAAAAATACCTGTTTAAGCAGCTCAAAGAATTTAAGCTCGGTATGACGTCCGGTGGTGAACAAGGTCGTTACAATCCAGTGATGGCTGGAATGGTGGCGGCACTGTCTGAGCAAGACATGGCAGACTTGGCAGCTTACTACGCCACCCAAACTGCAAAGCCGGGCGTAACGCCTGAGTCGACCGTTGAACTGGGCGAGCAACTCTACCTTGCTGGTGACAGCGAGCGTGGCATTGCCGCATGTATTGCTTGTCACGGACCACGTGGTAACGGCACATCCTTATCTGGGTTCCCTAAAATCTCCGGTCAGCATGCTGATTATGTGAAAGCGCAGCTGATGGCTTTCCGCGATGGGACTCGAAACAACGACTTGAACGGCATGATGGGTATTGTATCCACCAAGCTGTCAGACAAAGAGATTGACGCTATTTCAAAATACGTGGGCGGACTGCATTAATTAACCAATGTGTTAGCGCGTGAAATAGTTAAAAAGGTAGCGGAAGCTGCCTTTTTTGCGTTAAGCAGTAATGTTTTTCTCAATGCTTTGTAAGCGATTGTCCATCCGCTGGTGAGTTTCTTGCCTAAATACTTGCCCGTTATTATTTTTTTCACCTATCTTTCAATTAGATATTCTTAATGGTGATTTCACTTGTATTGGAATTGTGAGTTCGCGCCTATTTTGTGTTTAGGATTGGCGTAAAATTATTTTTGTCGATGAGGAAGACGACACGGATAACGGACAGTCAGGAAGACGCGGGCAGGGCGGCCTCAGGATTCAAATGGAATTAGGCTTAGGAAAAGCCATAGTCACTCGGATGTGTTGCGTCAGGAAGACCATTAGCGTGAGGGAACGCGTGACAAAAGGACATCTACTAGGACGGTAGCAGGGACACGCGCTAGGACGGCGAAGGCAACAGGATGTTGTGAGTTTTACTCAAATAAAAAATGGCAGGACGCCTCATTACAAATGGAAAATTGTTCACCGGGATGTGGCATTACTGTTAGGGATTAAAGCGGTACAATCCGTTCATTAGAACGCTCTAGAGCGACAGGCTTTGCCTGTCGCTTTTTTCTTATCCATCTTTCTGTTACATTTCCGCCATTCACTTTGGTGTAGAAATCTCCAATGACCCTTGATTGCCCGCTTTGTCAGTCGACTCATATCGTCGATTTTGAGCAGGATAAACGTCGCCGATATTTCCGTTGTGACCCTTGTTCACTGGTTTTCGCCGATCCTGCTAGCCGACTTTCACCGGAAGAAGAGAAAGCGCACTACGACCTGCATGAGAATACGGCTGAGGATGAAGGCTATCGCCAGTTTCTGAGTCGTGTAGCCACGCCACTGAGCGAAAAGCTTGGTATGGCTTCCAAGCAAGGCTTAGACTTTGGTTGTGGACCAGGGCCCGTGTTAGCCAGCATGCTGGTTGATAAAGGGTACACTATGTCGATTTACGATCCGTATTTCTCGCCCGACGCGTCAGTGTTGGAGGCGCAATATGATTTCGTTACCTGTACCGAAGCGATTGAACACTTTTATTTGCCTCACAAGGAATGGGGACTGTTACTGAGTCTGGTTAAGCCTGGAGGCTGGTTGGCAATCATGACCAAGCTCGTTATTGATGCAGATGCGTTTAAGCATTGGCATTACAAGAATGACCCAACCCACGTGAGTTTTTTTAGTCGCGAAACGTTCTGCTTTTTGGCAGATCGTGATGGTCTTGACGTGGACTTTGTTGGTAACGACGTAATTTTACTGAGGAAGAAAAACCCATGACCCGCAAGAAGAAAGCTCGCAAAGTCGGCTCTGAAGGTCCAGCGCAATACAAAGATCGCTCATTAAGCAGAGACGACATTGCAGCATTGGCGGCAAAGCGTAAAAACAGACGCAAAGGCTTGAAAGCAGGCTCGCGTCACTCTGACGGAACCGTAGAGCAACAACGCACGGCACATGCGCAACGTGACCCACGTTTGGGCAGCAAAACCGCCGTGCCTTTGATTGTTGAGCAAAAACCACATCCTAAATCAGCTGCGGGCAAAAAAGTGCGTCGTATCAGTGCTGAGAAAGAATTGGAGATGTTGGAAAATGACGCACAACTAAATGTGTTGTTAGACCGTATTGAAAACGGTGAGAAGCTCGGCGCAGGCTTGCAAAGCTATGTGGATGAGAAACTCGATCGTCTTGAAGTGCTAATGAAGCAACTGGGCTTGTTTGATCAAGATGAACCAGAAGCCGATGAAGCACCGAAGAAAGCAAAACGCCGTGGCGATGATGATTTGCTGGCGGAGTTTGAAAACGTCAAATTTGATCAGGAGTAAATGTTGGAGACTCTTCCTTTAGGTGTTCTGGCACTCGGCGGTGCCATTATTTTAGGGTTAGCGGTTTATGCAGGTTGGTTGCTGGCAAAATTACGCCATCAAACCAAAGTGCAAGCTGCGCAGATGGATGCTGCGATTAAACAGCGCAACCTTAAAATCATTGAGAGTGTGGATGTGATTGCGATGGCCACCCTGCAAGAGCAGTGTGATTTGTCGGAAGCCGCTATTCGCCTTTATATGATCATGGACCACCTACAAGGTGATAAGCGCGTTGATTATCCAACGCGTTTCCCTGCATTGTATGAGTTATATGACGTGATAAAAGACATGCCTCGTGGTGATGCACGTCAAGCGATGGAAAAGAAAACGCGCATGCAAGACAACATGATACGCATGAAAGCGGAATCGCGGCTTCAGAAAGCCATTCATACAGAACTGGAAGAGATCCTCGCATTTACAGGGGCAAAGATGACGCCTATTCGTACCTTAGCGAGCTGATTGCTACGATCAAACCTACAGTTTTCCCTTCGACAATACGGGAAAGATTCATCCGCGACCGGAGAGTGTGTCAAAATACCGCTTTCCGGTTGTTCATTTTTGGCGGGAACGCACATGTCTACACAGCAAATCATTTGGGATCAGGCGCTTATTGAGAAGTATAACTACTCAGGGCCGCGTTACACCTCTTATCCAACGGCATTAGAGTTTCACGAAGTGTTTACTGATGCGGAATTTGATATGGCGTGTGCGCAGTATCCTGAGCGTAACTTGTCTTTGTACGTTCATATCCCTTTCTGCCATACCCTTTGTTACTACTGTGGTTGTAACAAGGTGATCACCCGTCACGCGCACAAAGCCGATGAATACCTAGATTCGCTTGAACTTGAGATACGCCAGCGCGCTTATATGCTGGGTGATCGTAACGTCACTCAGTTGCATTGGGGCGGCGGCACGCCGACCTTCTTAACGAAAGCGCAAATCACTCGACTGATGGGCCTGCTTCGTCAAGAATTCCGTTTAAGCCAAGATGCTGAGATCAGCATCGAGGTAGATCCCCGCGAAATCGAACTCGATATGCTTGATCATCTTCGCGCTGAAGGGTTTAACCGTCTCAGCATTGGTGTTCAAGACTTCAACAAAGACGTTCAGAAAGCGGTTAACCGCGAGCAGGATGAAGATTTTATCAAGGCGTTAGTGGTGCGTGCGAAGACGCTAGGCTTCCGTTCTACGAACCTTGATTTGATTTACGGCCTCCCGCACCAAAATTGTGAGTCGTTTGCAAAAACGCTAGCACAAGTGCTTGAGATGAAGCCAGGTCGACTGTCTGTGTTTAACTATGCACACTTGCCGAGCCTGTTTGCCGCACAGCGCAAAATTAAAGATGCCGATTTGCCTTCACCACAAGAGCGCCTTGGTATGCTCGAGCAAACCATTGGCACATTGACGGGAGCAGGTTACCAGTTCATTGGTATGGACCACTTTGCGTTGCCGGATGATGAATTGGCAATGGCGCAACGTGAAGGTATTTTGCACCGCAACTTTCAAGGCTACACCACGCAAGGCGATTGTGACTTGTTGGGCTTGGGTGTGTCGGCGATTTCCATGATTGGTGATTGTTATGCTCAGAACCAAAAAGAACTTAAAAAATACTACGCCCAAGTGGATGAAAAACGTCATGCGCTGTGGAAAGGGGTGATGCTCGATAGCAATGACCTTTTACGCAGAGAAGTGATCAAATCACTGATATGTAATTTCTCGTTAGATAAAAAAGCAATTGAGCGTGAGTTCAACATTGCTTTTGATGAGTACTTTGCTGAAGATTTAGCGCTGCTGAAGTGCTTCATTGATGACGAGTTGGTGATTGTGACTGATAGCCACATTGAAGTGACGCTGAAAGGTCGCTTGCTGATCCGCAATATTTGTATGTGCTTTGACACTTACTTGCGTGATCGAGCTAGACAGCAACAGTTTTCTCGCGTGATTTAATCACGGCAGAATTGTTGAGCGCAAAACCGAAAAAAGCCGCAATAGCGGCTTTTTTGGTATCTGGCGTTAGCGCTTACGCGCCGCTGCTGAGGCTAAATATCGCCAATACAACAGCAAGAGCTGCTGCTGCCAGTTGACCTGGACCTGCGGCTGCCATTTCATTGAGGGTGAACAGTGCATCGAACATTATACGTCTCTTACTGCGTGTGATGACTAAGGCATTGTCGCCGCCGTAGTGCGAAAATTCGGCGGCATTGTACGTGAATTGTGAACAAAAAAACACCAGCTTTTTGCTGGTGTTTTTACCTATCACGTTTTGCGGTTTGTCACGATTAGCCGCGAGCTGCCGCCTGGGCTCTGAGTTCGGCTTTCTCACTGTCAGACAAGTAAGCGATCTCAAGGCCATTTTGCTGTAACACAGTGATTTGCTCAGGCGTCAGGCCAGCTTGTGGTGCAGCAACTTCGTATTCGTAAGGCAGCTCAATGCCTGATACTGCAGGGTCATCAGTATTGAGTGAGGCCAAGATGCCGTGGTCGAGGAAGGCTTTTACTGGGTGGCTAGCAAAGCTTTCTACTGTGCTGGTTTGCACGTTTGATGTCAGCGCAGATTCAATACCAATGCGATGTTTTGCAAGGTAGTCCATCAAGCTTGGGTCTTGGATGGCTTTTACGCCGTGACCAATACGGGTCGCACCCAGCTCGTTGATGGCTTGCCACATGCTTTCCGCACCTGCAGCTTCACCTGCATGCACGGTCACATTTAGGTTGGCTTGACGCACTTTGGTGAAGTGGTCATTGAACTGATGGCCTGGTTGACCGAGTTCGTCGCCTGCTAGATCAATCGCGACGAGGTGTTGTTTCAGTGCGAGCAAAGCATCGAGTTCTTGCATGCATGCTTCCACACCAAAGGTGCGGCTCATGATGCCAATAAGGTTGGTTTTCACACCAAAGTCACGGCTGCCAGCTTGTACACCATCGATGACAGCTTCAACCACGCCTTGGATTGGCAGGCCATGCTTCATTGCCATGTAATACGGTGAGAAACGCAGCTCAGCGTAATCAATGCGTGCGTTTAATGCATCTTCCACGTTTTCGTAAGCCACGCGGCGAACGGCGTCGAGATCGCCAAGTACTGCGACGCCCCAGTCGAGTTTAGACAAAAAGCCAACCAGATCAGGCTCATTTGACATGACTTGAACATGTGGGCGCAGTGCATCGATAGAATCGGCAGGCAGTGTCATGCCGAACTTCTGACCCAGCTCCAATATTGTGTTAATGCGAATGTTGCCATCAAGGTGACGGTGAAGGTCCGTCAAAGGAAGGTGGGTTGCGATCATCTGAATATCCTTAAATCAACTTTTGGCAATTATACGAGCTACAGAGCATCTCGTCAGTACGGTAGATAAACATAAACCGCCCATAAGGCGGTTTTGTTATTGTTGTTTACCAAAATTGTTGAAATTCGTAGTACCTAAGGCATTTGCAACTCTTTGAGCTTACGCGTTAAGGTATTCCGACCCCAGCCAAGTAGTTTGGCGGCTTCTTGTTTATGACCACGAGTATGATTCAGTGCTTCACGCAGCAAGATGCGCTCGAACTCCGGCAGAGCTTCTCGTAAGAGGTTGTCGTCACCTTGAACGAGTGAAGAGCGAGCCCATTGAGACAGCGCTTGCTGCCAACTATCGACGTCGCCACTGACGGATTTAACCTCCACCTGCATTAATTCTGGTGGTAAGTCCTCGGGCAAAATCTCTTTGCCACTGCCCATGACGGTTAACCAGCGACAAATGTTTTCCAGTTGTCTGACGTTGCCAGGCCAAGGCAGGCCTGAAATCAGATCTAGGGTGGTCGGATGAAGAGATTTCACCTCGATATCTAGCTCGTCAGAAGCGCGTTTGAGGAAGTGTTTGGCTAATTGCCCAATGTCCTGACGGCGCTCACGCAGTGCTGGGAGGTGGACACGAATAACGTTGAGTCGGTGAAATAAATCTTCACGGAAACTGCCTTCTGCCACAAGTCGCTCTAAATGCTGGTGCGTAGCCGCGATGATACGCACATCGACCTTGATCGCTTGATGCCCACCAACGCGATAAAACTGCCCATCAGCCAATACACGTAATAGACGAGTTTGAATGTCTAAAGGCATGTCGCCAATTTCATCCAGAAATAACGTGCCACCATTTGCCTGTTCAAAGCGACCTTGACGCACACTGTTCGCGCCGGTAAAAGCCCCTTTCTCATGCCCAAACAGTTCGGATTCTATTAAGTCCTTCGGAATGGCGGCCATATTGAGTGCGATAAACGAATTGCTTGATCGCGGGCTATGGCGGTGCAGCGCGTGGGCGACCAATTCTTTACCTGTGCCTGATTCACCGTTGATGAGGACAGAGATAGACGAACGAGACAAACGGCCGATAGCACGAAACACTTCTTGCATTGAAGGTGCTTCACCGATGATTTCCGGCGCGGCTTCTACTGATTCTTTAGGGGAGCGTTTACGTTTTTGTTCTTGGCTGTGGGATACCGCACGCTCAACCAGTGCAACGGCTTCGTCAATGTCGAACGGTTTTGGCAGGTACTCAAATGCCCCTTTTTGGTAAGCGCTGACCGCCGCATCTAAATCGGAATGCGCTGTCATGATGATGACTGGCAGCGTTGGGTATTCATCTTGCAGGCGATTCAAAAGCGTAAAGCCGTCTGTACCCGGCATGCGAATGTCAGAGACCAATACGTCAGGCACTTCTCGATTTAAACCATCTAAGACGCTGTCAGCATCGGCAAATGTTTCACACGCCATACCGGCGGTATTTAATGTGCGTTCTAACACCCAGCGGATTGAGCTGTCGTCGTCAACGACCCAGATTAGTCCTTTGCTCATGTTCTCCCCTTAGCGTCGAATTGGTAACAAAATGGTAAAGGTGGTGTGCCCCGGCCAGCTGTTGACGTAGATTTTGCCTTTGTGCTGATCGATAAGATTCCGCGTGATGGACAAACCTAACCCTGTGCCGCCCGGTCGACCAGACACCATGGGATAAAACAGGGTGTCTTGAAGTTCAGGGTCAATACCAGGCCCGTTGTCTGATATATCAATGCGAGCAGCGAGACGGTGGCGTTTACCGCCAATGACCACTTGATGCTCAGTGCGCGTACGCACCGTGATTTCTGGGTTAGGGGTTTGCGCCAGTATCTGCGCGGCATTACTGACCACATTCAGCACCGCTTGCTCCATTTGCTCAGGATCCATCTCGATGTCTGGCAAACTTGGGTCATAATCTCGCTGAATATCGACACCGTTATTGTCGAGTTCCACTAACTGGCGCACTTTTTCCAACACCACATGAATGTTTTCTTGCTGGCGATGCCCTGGCCTTTGCGGGCCAAGCAAACGATCCACCAAATTTCTTAAACGGTCAGCTTGCTCAATGATGATGCGGGTGTATTCACCGAGGCTCGGATCTGGCAGCATTTTTTCCAGCAGTTGCGCCGCGCCGCGAAGCCCCCCTAAGGGGTTTTTGATTTCGTGGGCAAGGCCACGAACTAACTCTTTGGCGGCTTGTTGCTGTGCTTGTTGTTGAAGCTCTTTGCTGATCTGTTGCTGGTGACCGATCGCTTTGATTTCAAGCAACATGGATGGGCTGCGTTGCCACATCAGTGGGCTGGCACTCAGCTCCACTTTTCGCTGATGGCCATCCACCACTAAAGTGACATCGCTGTCTGTGAGCCCTTGTCCGTTCGCCAATGTCTCTTTCACTTGCTCTAGATCGATAGAGCAGTGCTGAATAACATCCGATAGAGGGTGTTCACGTAATCGGCGTGCACTTAGGCACAAAAGCTGCTCCGCGGCAGGGTTGGCATACGTGACGACGAGGTCGTTATCGAGCACCAAAATTGCCGTGATCAGATTGTCCATTACAGTTTCGGTCAGAGTGGCCACATCACCTTCCTATTTGGCTGCACCGTTATGGTGCAATCAAGTTTACTTGATTGTGCATGGTTGTGCAGCGATGAAAACGTGCTTTGCACTCAATTGCTTGCACATGGTGACCGTGAACACGCTATCTAGGGGTTGGCTTCCCTTTTGATGGGGCTTTTTGTTGAATAGCCCGATGCAGGAACACAGTTACTGATGATGAGTCTGCAATAACCTTGCCATCTTGTAACAGTTGCACCTTGATGGTGTGGCTACCACGGTCAATGTTCACCAGTTCTATCTGCAAGTTGCGCTGTGGCTTTTGTGGCTTTCCGTCGATGACTGCGCGAACGCGCTGGTCTTTACCGAGTGGTAAGTCTGTAGACAACTCGATATTGATGTTGCCTTGGTTGTTTCGAAGGGTGGCTTCGTTGATTGGAGACAAGAGTTTGATGTGAGATGCAATGGCTGGTGCGTCGGGGGTAGGAGGGGTTGGTGGTGTGGGCGGTGTTTCTGGGGAGTGAGTATTGGCAGTATTAGGTTGAATGAGGACTTCAACGTTAACGCTGAATTCGGGTTTGGAATCACTCAGGTGTAGCGTGCCGTTTTCATCGACCCAACGATAATACTCGTCGCTATGAGCCGTGTTTGAAAGTGCACCTAAAAGGAGCATTAGCCATATTCGACGCATGATGTTGACCCTAAGCGTAAAAAGGACAGTTTGCGCCTAAGTAATGGATAAACAATAGAAAAAAGGCTCGCTTGTGAGCGAGCCCTTTGATTTGGTATGAAACCGAACGTATTACACTGAGTAGTACAGTTCAAATTCCAGTGGGTGTGTGGTCATGTTGACTTTTTCAACGTCCTGAGATTTCAGACCGATGTAAGAATCGATGAAATCGTCAGAGAATACGCCACCTGAAGTCAAGAACTCACGATCTTCGTCAAGTGCTTTCAATGCAATTTCCAGAGACTCAGCAACTTTTGGAATCTCTGCTGCTTCTTCTGCAGGAAGGTCATATAAATCTTTGTCCATTGCATCGCCAGGGTGGATCTTGTTCTTAATACCGTCAAGACCAGCCATCAGAAGTGCAGCAAATGCCAAGTATGGGTTAGCTGCAGGATCTGGGAAGCGTGCTTCGATACGACGTGCTTTCGGGCTTGGTACCACAGGGATACGGATAGAAGCAGAGCGGTTACGTGCAGAGTATGCAAGCATAACTGGCGCTTCGAAGCCTGGTACAAGACGCTTGTATGAGTTAGTTGCTGGGTTAGCAAATGCGTTGATTGCACGTGCGTGCTTGATGATACCACCAATGTAGAACAGCGCCATTTCAGACAGGCCGCCGTATTTATCACCAGCAAACAAGTTTTGGCCATCTTTATTCAAAGACATGTGAACGTGCATACCAGAACCGTTATCACCCACTAGTGGCTTAGGCATGAAGGTCGCTGTTTTGCCAAATGCGTGTGCCACGTTGTGAACCACGTACTTGTAGATTTGGATCTCGTCTGCTTTAGAAGTCAGGGTGTTGAAACGCGTTGCGATTTCGTTCTGACCTGCAGTAGCAACCTCGTGGTGGTGTGCTTCAACAACCAGACCCATCTCTTCCATCACCAAACACATGGCAGAACGGATATCTTGTGATGAATCAACAGGAGCAACTGGGAAGTAACCGCCTTTTACGCCTGGACGGTGACCTTTGTTACCGCCTTCGAAATCAGAACCTGAGTTCCAAGCCGCTTCTACGTCATCAATCTTGAAGAAAGAACCTGACATGTTAGTGGCAAATTTCACGTCGTCAAACAAGAAGAACTCTGGCTCAGGGCCAACAAGAACGGTGTCTGCGATACCAGAAGAGCGCATGTAGTCTTCTGCACGCTTCGAGATTGAGCGTGGGTCACGATCGTAGCCTTGCATGGTTGCCGGCTCTAGGATGTCGCAACGAATATTCAGTGTGCTGGCTTCCGTAAATGGGTCCAACACTGCAGTAGATGCGTCAGGCATCATTACCATGTCTGATTCGTTGATGCCTTTCCAGCCTGCAACAGATGAACCATCAAACATTTTGCCGTCTTCAAAGAAGTCTGCATCAACTTGGTGAGCTGGGATTGAGATGTGTTGCTCTTTACCTTTGGTATCGGTGAAGCGCAGATCAACAAATTTCACTTCGTGCTCTTGGATTAAGGCGAGTACGTTTTCTACTGACATGTGAATAAACCTCCGGTGTCATTGTTCTCTAAATTGGCGAAGCCGCGTTGATGCGCTCTACCAAAAAGTTGGTCTGAGCACACTTAAGCGAAAAGCGTGCCAAGTTTAAAATTCCCGTTAATGCCTGTATTTAGGCGAATTTGCGTTGAAAGTGAGCAATGCCGCGATCAACTTTGGTGCGCGTCCGCACCATTATGGTGCATGGAAGGGATTGCATAACCAATTGAATCATTCAGCAGTGCTAGGAAGGCCTTGTCAATCACTGATACAGCGGAATGAATACGCAATGTCGGAGCTGTGAACTCGATCGAAATATCGAGGCTTTGGCGGCTGTGGCGCAAAAATCACCCGTTATCTGGGGAAAATAAGGGATTGAGCTGCTTTTTTATTCACCTAAATGTGTGTCATGAATAAGCCCATATGAATATAAATTGATCCTAAGTCACATTGTTGGTGGGTTTTGAGTAAAAATCTGTTAAATTACGACCGGATTTTAATCAAGTGGCGGTGAGTGCTCCTAGCAGGTTTGCTAGTTGCCTTTGGCGGCACATCTTTTTTGAGTGAAAGAGTACCCATGTCTACCTTACAGTTAGATAAACTAAGAAATATCGCGATCATCGCGCACGTTGACCACGGCAAAACTACGCTGGTTGATAAGCTGCTTCAGCAGTCTGGCACCCTAGAAACACGTGGCGAGCACGAAGAACGCGTCATGGACTCGAACGACATCGAGAAAGAGCGTGGCATTACCATTCTGGCGAAGAACACCGCTATTAACTGGAATGACTACCGTATCAACATCGTAGATACTCCAGGACACGCCGATTTCGGTGGTGAAGTTGAGCGTATCATGTCGATGGTTGACTCTGTTCTTCTGATCGTTGATGCCGTGGATGGCCCAATGCCACAAACCCGTTTCGTAACGCAGAAAGCGTTCGGTCACGGTTTGAAGCCTATTGTTGTTATCAACAAAATTGACCGTCCAGGCGCTCGTCCTGATTGGGTTATGGATCAGGTGTTTGACCTGTTCGACAACCTTGGCGCAACCGACGAACAACTTGACTTCCAAGTGGTTTACGCATCAGCACTAAACGGCTGGGCAACCCTAGAAGAAGGCGAAACTGGCGAGAACATGGAACCATTGTTCCAAGCTATCGTTGATAACGTTTCTGCTCCAGAAGTTGATTCTGACGGTTCACTGCAGATGCAAATCTCTCAGTTGGACTACAGCTCATACGTTGGTGTTATCGGTGTAGGCCGTGTAACACGTGGTTCGGTTAAACCTAACCAACAAGTCACCATCGTTGGTGCTGACGGCAAAACCCGTAACGGTAAAGTCGGTACAGTACTGGGTTATCTTGGTCTTGAGCGTCACGACATCGATCAAGCTCACGCGGGTAACATCGTTGCTATCACCGGTCTTGGCGAGATGAAAATCTCTGACACTATCTGTGACGTGAACGCGGTTGAAGCGCTTCCACCGCTATCTGTTGATGAACCAACAGTAACCATGACGTTCCAAGTAAACACCTCTCCTTTCGCAGGTAAAGAAGGTAAGTACGTAACTTCACGTAACATCCTTGAGCGTCTGCAAAAAGAATTGGTACACAACGTTGCATTGCGCGTTGAAGAAACCGATAACCCGGATCGTTTCCGCGTATCAGGCCGTGGTGAACTTCACCTGTCTATCCTGATCGAAAACATGCGTCGTGAAGGCTTCGAGCTAGCAGTATCTCGTCCAGAAGTTATCATCAAAGACGTAGACGGCGAGAAACAAGAGCCGTTTGAAACAGTAACCATCGACGTTGTGGAAGAAAACCAAGGCGGCGTTATGGAGAAAATCGGTCTTCGTAAAGGCGAATTGACTGACATGTCTCCAGATGGCAAAGGCCGTGTGCGCATGGACTTCATCATGCCTTCACGTGGTCTGATCGGTTTCCAAACTGAGTTCATGACGTTGACGTCAGGTTCTGGTTTGATTTACCACACGTTTGATCACTACGGTCCAATGAAAGCTGGCGTTATCGGTATGCGTAAAAATGGCGTATTGATTTCTAACGCAACAGGTAAAGCACTGACTTACGCACTGTTTAACCTGCAAGAGCGTGGCCGTTTGTTTGCTGAACACGCAGATGAAGTTTACGAAGGTCAAGTTATCGGTATTCATAACCGCTCTAACGACCTGACAGTTAACTGTCTGAAAGGTAAGCAGCTAACTAACGTTCGTGCATCTGGTACTGACGAAGCTCAAACACTTTCACCTGCTATCAAGTACACGCTTGAGCAAGCACTAGAATTCATCGATGACGACGAATTGGTAGAAGTAACGCCAGAAAGCATTCGTATCCGTAAGAAACTTCTTACTGAGAACGAGCGTAAACGCGCAAGCCGCGGGTAATTCATTTACCAACGCTAACGCTATCGTGACTCAACGGTAGCGAATAAAAAAGCCTCCATG
>NZ_JAJUBC010000033.1 GCF_028683095.1 Enterovibrio gelatinilyticus
AGACCCCCAATAATTGGTTGTCCAACTATTGGGGGGCAGTTCAAACGCAGGCTTTTCAATTTGGTCGTTTGTGGTGTAGAGCTTAAGCTCTTAGCGTTGCAGCCAATGCTTGCTCAACTTCACCTTGTGACGCATCACGTGAAATTGTGAATGAACGGAACATGTCGCCACGGCCTAGGGCGCGGTCAATTTCTGCCAAGCAGTGGATTCGACTACCATCAAGGATGAATGAAAGTTCGATTTCACGACGGTTAAACAGGCCACTGTTTTGGAATTCTAGTTCCTGATAACAACCTGATTGCGAAGAAAACCCATCGCCACGCAGATGACCTTTTTCTACATCGGCTTTCACCATGCTAAAACCTTCACGCTCCAACACATCCAGCGCACGTTGAACGGCTGGAAGTGGGCGAATTTCAAGATAATCTCGATCACTTGGGTCTATGGCAAATTCAATGTCTAGAGTGGTCTCTACCCAGACATGGCACTTATTTGAACGCGCATTCACTGCAGTGATTGGCGTTTCTTGGTGAGGAACCAATTCAAAAGGAAGAACCTTTTCTTCCCCTGGTTGGATAACGAACTGATCGTTGGCTTGTAGTGAACCAAGCACGAATGTTTGATAGCTAACACCAGAGTCCGATTCTACCTTTACTTCTGTGCAAAGCTTTAGCGTGATAGCGTCTACCTGCTGTTCAATGTCTCCACCTTTAATGAGAACGACGCCCTTGAGCGTCTCTCCTTGATAGACAGACTCATTGTGCAAAAGTGTGTCTACGGTGGCAGCGCCAATGCCCAGCGACGCTTTGAGTTTCTTGAACATGTTAATCCTTGTTATGTGTCAAACCTATGTTTCTGTTTACACAACCATCTGGGTTTTCGCAAGCAACAACCTTGATACAGGTATCGGTTTGCGCAAAATTCCGAGAGATCGCCGATGATTTTGATTTTTCCTGCTGGATCTTTGAATGTAGCTAGGCAGCCTTGGTTGGTGTGCCGCTATGAAAACGAAATAGGTCATCGGGTGCTTGAATGAGTTCAGCCTCTCGTTCGCCAATATGACGAATGCGATCACTGATGTCTTCACCGGCTATGCTGGCTGCCAATCGAAGGTAGTCTTGATAATGGCGCGCTTCTGAGCGTAGTAACGAGATATAAAACTTTCGCAATTCCTCATCCAAATACGGCGCCACCTTAGCGAATCGCTCACAAGAACGCGCTTCGATATAGGCACCAACAATCAACTTATCAATCAAGGTTGCAGGCTCATGCGTACGAACAGATGACATGAGCCCTTTGGCATAGCGGCCTGCGGGCAGAGATAAATACGGCATGTCGCGCTTATCCATGATCTCAATAACTTGTTCAAAGTGGTGAAACTCTTCTTTAATCAAGCGAACCATTTTGTCGATCAGTTCTTGCCCGTGTTCAAAGCCAGCTTTTGGGGTTAGCGGGGCGCTTAGGCCATTTTTTTTGCCGTTGAACAGGCCATTTCGCTGACGCTTGTATACAAAGTCTTCATATGGCTTTGACCAAGCGAGTAAGAGCGAGCCGCTGTCACTATCAATGGCGTATTTACGGATTAACCACATCGCCGTTTGGCTGGCTTTCAGCTCGCAGTTTGCATGGTCGCGAAGCAGGATGGTTTCATTTTCTGGCTTTATAGCCTCATCGACCCAAGCTTGTGGGGTATCGCAATGTAAGAAGCCACGAACGGGCTCAAGAAGGCTTTCTAGTTCTTGGTTTAATGACATGGGTCGGGTCTTGTTATCCTTTGAAGGTCTTGATTATACAAGTGATGAGATGTGTGACAAACACTCCTGACATGTTCTGTCAGTAGGTGGCAGTAAGCTTCTCTCAACCCAAACAAAAGGAGAGAGTACCATGGAAAACGTTGTTGAAACCGTTCGCTTTAAATTGGTAGAAGGCACAGACATTCAGGCATTTGTTGTGGCTGCAGAAAAGACAGAGTCGTTCATTCGTGATTTTGAAGGATTTCAGTATCGTTCGTTGAGCTACAATGCTGATTCACAACTTTGGACGGACATTGTGTATTGGGCATCCATGGAAAATGCTGTTGCCGCTTCAGAGCAGTTTATGTCGTTTGAAGCTGCACAACAGCTGGTGGCATTTATTGACCCTACGTCGCTTGTCATGGCGCACGATTACGTCAAAATGAGTGTATGCAGTTCTACGATGTAAATCTGATTGATAGGAAGAGTGAATGAGTAAGTCGGAGCGTTTGTTTGAGCTGTTGACCCTGTTGCGCTCAAAGCGTTACGCGGTGACAGCGAAAGCACTGTCAGAAGAGCTAGGTGTCAGCGAACGCACGATTTACCGAGATGTCCAATCTCTGCTGTTATCAGGTGTCCCTATTGAGGGTGAAGCAGGGGTTGGGTATTTGATTGGTAAGGGATCTCATCTCCCGCCATTGATGTTCACCGAAGAAGAAATGTTGGCTGTCGAACTTGGTATGAGAATGGTAAGGGCGTGGTCGGACAAACGCCTTGCATCCGCCTCTGAATCCGCTTCCCGCAAAATTCAGTCTATCTTACCTGAACACTTAAAAGCGCAAATTGAAAATTGCCTCCTTGCTGTGCCCGCTTTTCATGTTGAAAGCGAAGATGCCGCGCGGGGCGATGTGTTACGTTCTGCTGCATCCAATAAAGTGAAAGTGCGTATCGAGTACGAAACGGGGGAAGGGGTAGTGAGTGAGCGGATTATCCATCCTCTAGGCCAGGTTTACTGGGGTAAAGTTTGGACGCTGGTGACATGGTGCGAATTGCGAGACGCGTATCGAAATTTTCGTCTTGATCGTATTAAAACGGTGCATGTATTGGACGAGGGCTTTGATGTCTCACCCACGAAGAATTTTCAGCACTTCATGTCTTTGTGTTGTTAGATAAACAACGTTTTAAATTTCAATGCCGACTTGTCGCAATGGCTACGAAAGGTAATATCTACTGGTACTGTTACTCTATTATTAAAGCCTCGAACTGTATTATTGATTCTATCGATGATATCAATTTATCTTTGTAATTTATTGATGAGTGCTATTTTTAAACCTGTTGTGAAATTGATAGATCAAACAAAATTTCAGCAACAGAATGTCATACACTTATTAAGTTATAGTTCCGCATCACATGTATGATTATTTAGTCTCCACTGATTGTTTTTTTGTGCAGTCTCGGGTGTTATTAACTACCTAATTTATCCACACTCTTTTCTTATCTGTTTTTTCACCTTTGGTTAGAAAAATATAAAAGAGAGGAATCATGTATAAAAAATGGTTAGTTGTCGCTGCTGTGTTGGGATCACTTACGCTATCTGGATGTGTCCGTGTGCTATCTCCAGACGAAGCAGCTCCTGAAATTAGCAATGTTTCGGCAGAAGCTTTCAATATCGCTGTCAAGGATGCTCGCCCGTATGTCTTGGACGGCGATAAGCCTGCAAGCTTTGAAGGCTTGACGCGCTCAGCACTTGGTATTCCGTACAGTCAAAACACTGCAACGAAAGAGCCAATGGCTGATTTTATTGCAAAACGCTTACAAGCAGGGTTTAAGAATAGTGGTATTGATGTCAACATTATTCAAACTGATATCAATACCGAAGAAAAAGATATTCTGGCGGCCAGTGCTGAAATAGGAAAGAAAGGCATACTTGTCGTACTTAATGAATGGAAGTATGACTATCACTCATTCAGCGATAACTCTTGGTATGATATTGAGGTGGTAATTGTTGATGCGCTTGGTAATAAGAAACTTGCTAAGCAGTTTAAAGGCGAAAATGATATTCCAGACTTCGATGATGCTATCGTCAATGAAATGCAATTGATTTACAAAGCAAGATTTGAAGAAGTGTTTCGGGATGAGAGTGTGAGGAAAGCCCTTATGAATTAAACAAAAAAGCGAGCTAACTAGCTCGCTTTTTTCGTTTATAACAAGGAGGCTACAAAGTTTTATCCCAACAAATCATCTGCAACTTTGTAGCTTGGATCTTCAATGTGGTTGATTTCAACCAAGCTGCCTGCCTTCGTTAGCAGCGCTCTACAGTCATGTGACAAATGGCGAAGGTGCAGTGTTTTTCCTGCCTTGTTGTAGCGGTCTGCCAAGGTATCAATGGCTTCAATGGCTGAATGGTCAGCGACTCGCGACTTACCAAAATCAACGATAACGTCATCTGGGTCGTTTTGTGCGTCAAACAATTCAAGGAAGTTGGCGACTGAACCAAAGAACAGTGGGCCATTCACTTCATAGACTTTGGAGCCTTCTTCGTTGGTGTGGCTTGATGCGTAGATATGCTTAGCGTGTTCCCAAGCAAAGATGAGTGCAGAAACAATCACACCCACAATCACAGCGATAGCCAAGTCAGTCATAACCGTTACGACAGTCACGAGGACAATGACGAAGAAATCTTGTTTTGGAACACGGCGTGCAAGCTTGAAGGTTGCCCACTCAAACGTACCAATAACGACCATGAACATCACACCAACCAATGCTGCTAGTGGGATCATCTCAATGAGTGATGACGTGAACAAGATGAAGCAAAGTAGGGCAATGGCAGCAACAATACCTGATAAGCGGCCACGACCACCTGAGTTTACATTGATCATTGATTGACCAATCATGGCACAGCCACCCATTGCACCGAACACAGAACAGGTAACGTTTGCAACACCTTGACCTACACATTCGCGGTTACCGCGACCACGTGTACCAGTCATCTCATCAATAACGGTCAGTGTTAGTAGTGACTCGATGAGACCGACAGCAGCAAGAATCAGCGCATAAGGCAGGATGATGTAAATGGTTTCTAGGTTAAACGGCACCGAAGGGAATGAAAACGTTGGTAGCGTACCCGCTAATGTTGCGTTCTCATCACCACTCATTGCGCGGAGGAAGTCGACTACGTTACGTGTATCCAAGTCCAACATCACAACAGCGACCGTTACACCAACAATCGCAACCAACGATGAAGGGACTGACGTGGTCAGTTTCGGCAGGAAGTGAATAATTGCCATGGTTGCTATCACCAACCCTGACATTATCATCATCTCACTACCCCAAAAATTCACAATGGAGTCGAAAGACACGGTTTGACCTAGTAGTCCTGGTGAATATTTGACTAGTAAATAAATCGCAAAGACAACGATCGGGACTGGTAGTGTCCTCATGATGTTGTCGTGTTGTTTGAAAGAAAAAACAGCTGCAGCAATAACTGCAACAATAGAAAGTAGCGAAACCAAACCTTCCATACCCGGTAACCATACCATCTCACCAAACTCGTTTGGTGCTCTGAACTGCCCTAGCTGTGCAAGGAAGATAACGATAGCAAGACCGTTAACAAAGCCAATCATCACAGGGTGCGGAACCATGCGGATAAATTTACCTAGCTTGAATACACCTGCAGAGACCTGAATGAGACCGGCAAGCATCACTGCGGCAAAGAGGTATTGGATACCGTGCTGAGCGACTAGGCTGACCATAACCACTGCCATTGCACCTGTAGCCCCGGAGATCATGCCAGGACGACCACCAAGAATGGAAGTGAGTAGACCCATAATAAAGGCGGCATAAAGACCAACCATAGGGTCGACACCAGCGACAAATGCAAAGGCGACTGCTTCTGGCACTAAGGCGAGTGCAACTGTCAGTCCCGACAGTACGTCGTTCTTGATTGAGTGTTGGGGGAATTTAGGAAATTCAAACATCGTGTCGGATTACTTCTTAAATATTAGTTAAAAGGCTGTCGCCAAAAAGGGAATCTGTGCCATCACATGCCGCAGACAAAAAGCGCTTGCGGATACTACCTAAAAGTGTGATTTTGTTCAATGTTAGTAGCTAATTTGTAAATATGCATGACGATAACTTCATTGAATGAACAATACGTTGGCGTTGTTGTTGTCACAGTATGAATAACGCGATTTATGGCTGGTAAAATACCCTGTCTGTGTAGTCTGTACATACAAGGCAATCACTAACGAAACAGCGACCTTTGTTCGGCAAGCCAAATCGTAGAAATAAAAAAAGAGCCATGACATGCATGGCTCTTTCTCTTCAAACCTTGTGCTTAGTAGCTAGGTTTGGTTGCAGGTGCGGTTGCGCGACTTGTCGCGACATCACTGCCTGCTTGTTTAGTTTGCACGTGCTCGTTGCGGAAATCTGCTATTGCCACTTCCATCGCTGATGCTGTGCTTTCTGGTGCAGGAGCTTTTGCCATTGGCGCAGCAACTTGACGGTAGCGAATTACTGGCGTTTCAACTGCCTTAGCGGGTTGAACAGCTGGAATTTCACTTGCTTCCATCACACCTTTTACATCGGCTTCTGGGGCAGATGCCTCAACAGGCGCTTCAGTTGTTTCGACGACAGTGTCTACAACCTCTGTCGCTGCGACTTCTTCAACGACAACGTCTTGAGCGACAACTTCTGGTTGCGCTTCAATTGGTGCGTTAACAGCAACAGGCAACTCTTCGTTCAGGGTATCAGTACCTTCTGATTTGGCTTTCTCTTCCAACACGCTTGGTGCTGCACGGCGAGGGAATACTTTACCCATTGCCATTTCAGGGAAAGCAACACCGCCGAGTGAAGGTTTGTCTTCTGCCACAACGTGTTCAGTTTTTGGTGCTTCAACAACAGTTTCAACAACCGCTTCAGCAACAACAGGAGCTTTGATAGCAGTCTTAGACGGCCATACTTTACCCATTGCCATTTCAGGAGAAGCAACGCCTGACTTCAATACCACTTGATTGCGTTTTTCAACAACAGAAACGACAGTTTCCATCATATCCAATTGGTCAAGAGCGTGTTCAGTTGAGGTGTTCTCGTTCTCTTCACGGTTGCTACGACGACGGCGTTGACCGCTAGCGCGCAGGTGACGAGGTGAGCGGCGATTACGACGCTTCTCGTCGCGTTGTTCAGTATCGTCCGATGCCTCTGCTGATTTTGCCAATTTTGGTACTTGTACTTCTGCTTTCGCTTCGGTGGCAACAGCATGGCCCATTTCAGCTAGCGGGTTAGCAGAAACAACTTCGGTTTCTTGCGCAGCATCTGAGACACGAACTTTCTTGTTAAGCTTACGGCGTTGACGGCGTTGTTTCACTTTCTCCGTCTTTTCCACTTTTTCTTGCTTAACAACCGGTGCCGCTTCTTCTTTCACAGGTTTCGCCACTTTCGCTGGCTGACGCTGTTCTGCCTTCTCTACTTTCTCGACAGGCTTGCGTGTTTGTTTCTTCGCAGGCTTCTCTAGACGTTCTGTGTTGGCATTGCGCTCTGTGTTTTCAGGACGATCACGGTTGTTACGACGTGGTTTTCTGTTGTCGTTGCGTTCATTACGCTCGTTGCGTTCGCCGCGCTCATTGTTACGACCATTTTCGTCACGCTGATTATTGCGAGAACCACGACGAGTGCGATCTTGTGAGCGCTTGTGGTCACGACGATTACGATCTTCACGCACAGACTCTTTCGGTTTCACTTCTTCTTCAGTTTTGCCCGCAAAGAGGCCTGAGACGAATGAAACTAGGCGTGAGAATAACCCTGGTGCCGCATCTGCTGGTTTGGCAGCAGGCTTGGCTTGTTGCGCAGGCATTGGTGATGCTGGTGCAGTGAAGCTCTGAAGAGCAGGCTCTTCACGTTTCTTAACGATACGTTCTGCGGGAGCATCTTCTTTGCTCTCTGCTTCACGAATGGCTTCTAGTTGCTGTGGAAGCTCGTAAGACAGCGTTGTGTTTTCATCACCACCACGAACACGTACTACTTCAAAGTGCGGCGTTTCCATGTTGGCGTTAGGAACCACGATAACGCGTACGTTATGGTACTTCTCTACGTGCTGAACAGAACGACGCTTTTCATTCAGAAGGTAAGAGGCAACAGGAACAGGAACAATCGCCATGACTTGCGACGTGTTCTCTTTCAGTGCTTCTTCTTCAATTAAACGAAGGATAGACAGCGACAGTGATTCGTTATCACGCACAACACCCGTACCTGTACAACGAGGACAGATATGGTGGCTTGCTTCAGCCAAAGATGGGCTCAAGCGTTGGCGAGACATTTCTAGCAGACCAAAGCGAGAAATACGACCGATCTGGACGCGTGCACGATCCATACGAACCGCTTCACGAAGACGGTTTTCAACTTCACGTTGGTGACGAACTGGCGTCATATCGATGAAGTCGATAACAACGAGGCCACCAAGGTCACGTAGACGCAATTGACGTGCAATCTCATCTGCTGCTTCAAGGTTGGTTTGCAGCGCGGTTTCTTCGATATCTGAACCCTTTGTTGCACGAGCAGAGTTGATGTCGATAGAGGTTAGTGCTTCCGTTGGGTCAATAACAATTGAACCGCCTGATGGCAAACGAACTTCACGTTGGAACGCAGATTCAATCTGGCTCTCGATTTGGTAGTGGCTGAAAAGCGGTACTTCGCCTTCATAGTATTTAACACGCTGCAGGAAATCAGGACGTGTCGCCTGAATACGCTCACGAGCTTGGTTATATACTTTTTCGCTATCGATCAGCACTTCACCAATATCACGGCGAAGGTAATCGCGGAATGCGCGAGCGATAACATCACTTTCTTGGTAGATCAGGAATGGTGAAACTTTCGTTTCTGCTGCACCCTGGATACGTTCCCAGTTGTTTAACAGGTACTTCAAGTCCCACTCGAGTTCTTCTGCAGATTTACCTACGCCAGCAGTGCGAACGATCAGACCCATGCCTTGTGGCAGAGTTAGACCAGACATTGCTTCTTTAAGTTGGCTGCGCTCTTCACCTTCGATGCGACGAGAAATACCGCCAGCACGAGGGTTATTAGGCATAAGAACCAAGTAGCTACCCGCAAGAGAAATGAAAGTGGTCAGGGCTGCGCCTTTGTTACCACGTTCTTCTTTATCAACCTGGACAATCACTTCTTGGCCTTCTTTCAACACTTCTTTAATGTTGGGACGGCCTTGATAGCTGTAGTTGTCTGGGAAATATTCGCGAGCAATTTCTTTAAGAGGAAGGAAGCCGTGACGCTCTGAACCGTAGTCTACAAATGCTGCTTCAAGACTGGGTTCAATGCGGGTAATACGACCTTTATAGATGTTTGCTTTCTTCGATTCATGACCAGAGCTTTCGATATCTAGATCGTATAAGCGCTGACCGTCAACCAATGCGACGCGCAACTCTTCTTTTTGAGTTGCGTTGATCAACATTCTTTTCATATCAAATTTTTCTCGATTATTTGTTGTTATTAGTTGTCGGATACGAGACAAAAAACGCAATGCTGCCAGGTCCCAAGTCTGACATTAATGCAACCTCACGGCTGGAAAATCAGGGACGCTCTAGGGCACTACTCATCGACCCACTGACGCGGAAATCAGAAATCACTCCGCCTTATCCAGTCGGCTCTTCGCCACAAATGGCGATAGTCTCTTTGACACTGGTTATTTATCCCGTCGTGCCAACAAACTAACGGGTGCTTTATTCCTCATGTCTTACGCCAATTGCTGCATGATTAAGACGTACTGAACTCTCAGCGAATCTGTTACTACTTTGAGATAGTGCCGTGAATAGTCATTCGTCTTGGAAAAAGCGGTAAAAATTTACTCTATTTGTCGACTTTTTAGTCGTGGCGTGCAAAAAAGCTGCTAACTTTCCTGCATTACGGCGCAACTATAACAGGGTCACTTTTTTGCAGCAAACTACTTTGATGCAATGTAGAATCGAACCCCTATGAATACAGATAAACCAAAAGTGCAATTCATCGACATTTCAGATGACATTGCTGGCCAACGGATCGATAACTTTCTCCGAAATTGGCTTAAAAACGTCCCTAAAAGTATGATTTATCGCGTTCTTCGCAAGGGAGAGGTGCGAGTTAACAAAAAACGCATAAAACCGGAATATAAGCTCCAGGCGGGTGATGTGATTCGTCTTCCTCCGATCAAGATCCCAGAGGTGGCGCAGGCTGCGGCACCTAATACCAAGCTGGATCGCGTGGCAGAGCTAGAAAAATGTGTGATTTATGAAGACGATCACATGCTTGTTCTGAATAAACCATCTGGAACTGCGGTTCACGGTGGAAGTGGGCTGCATTTCGGTGCAATCGAGGCCATGCGTGCGCTTCGTCCTGATGCGCGCTTTCTTGAATTGGTACATCGAATTGACCGGGACACGTCTGGTATCTTGCTGATCGCCAAAAAACGCTCGGCTTTGCGTCATCTTCAAGCGCAGTTTCGCGAGAAGACGGTACAAAAATATTACTTTGCGTTGGGCATGGGCAAGTGGAAACCAAGCATGCGCAAGGTGACTGCTCCTTTGCTGAAAAATGAAGTGAACAGCATCGTTCGTGTTAACCCGAATGGCAAAGCGTCTGAAACCCGCTTTAAGATTCTGGAACAGTTCGATCAGGCAACCTTAGTGCAAGCGAGCCCGATAACAGGACGCACTCATCAAATTAGGGTTCACGCTCAATACGTGGGGCATCCACTTGCTTGGGATGACCGCTATGGTGATCCGCGCTTTGATGCTTACACGAAGAAGTTTGGGTTGAACCGTTTGTTCCTTCATGCCGCGAATATCAAATTCACGCATCCAGGTACTGAAGAGGTGATGGATATTTCAGCCCCTTTGGATAAACAATTAGAGCGAACCTTGGAAGGTTTAAGGAAACTGCCACGTGTTAACTAACTACAAGTTAGTGATATTTGATTGGGACGGTACGGTGATGGACTCCATTGCACGTATTGTTTCCAGCTTGGATGAGGCTGCCCGTTTAACGGGCGGCTTACCAGAGTTGTCATTTGACGAACTTAAGCAAATGATTGGGCTTAGCTTGGATAAGGGCTACACCTATCTGTATCCAGATGCGCCGCTTGAAAAGCGTGATGTTTGGAAAAAGCACTACGGCGAACAGTTTCGAGAACTCAATACCACACCTCATAGGTTATATGATGGTGTGATGGAGGCACTAACGGCTTTGAAAGCGCGCGGGCATCTATTGAGTGTTGCGACAGGAAAATCTCGCCCTGGTCTTGATCGTGCCATTCAAGAAACGAAGACTGACCACCTTTTTGTTGCTACTCGAACCGCAGATCAAACGGCCTCTAAACCGGATCCTCTCATGATCCTTTCTATATTAGATGAGCTAAACATTGCGCCACATGAAGCGGTAATGGTGGGGGATACGTCACATGACATGCTGCTCGCTAAAAATGCAGGTGTTGATGCGATTGGCGTCACTTGGGGGGTTCACGATGAGGGTGTGCTATCTGATTATGCACCGGTAGCCGTGATTGCATCTTTAGATGCGCTTGTCTGAATCGTTATCTTCTTTATATAGATAATAAAATACAGATAACAAAAGGGCGTTCAAACGCCCTTTTGCTTTTATAGAACAGCCTTTCCTTCTGCGCGTAACATTTCACACAGTCGTATTAAAGGTAAGCCCACCAACGTATTGGGATCTCTGCCTTCTAGTTTTTCAAACAGTGCTATCCCCAAACTCTCACATTTAAAGCTTCCCGCGCAATCTAAGGGCTGCTCGCGAGTGATATAGCGTTCAATTTCGGCAAGCGTTAATTGGCGAAAGTGTACATGAAACGGTTCAACATCCGTTTGAACGTTATTGGTTGCAGCGTTGAGTAGTGTTAGTCCCGTATAAAAGGTGACATGCTGACCTGATGCTAGCGATAGTTGCTCGATAGCACGTTCATGTGTGTGTGGCTTACCGAGGATCCTTCCGTTGATCACACAAACTTGATCGGATCCTATGATCAAGGCATCAGGATGTGCATTTCGACAGGCTTGAGCTTTTTCCCGCGATAGTCGTTTGACCAATTCGGTGGGGGATTCATCATCAAATGGTGTTTCGTCAATGTCAGGAGAATGAGATTTGAAAGGGAAATCGAGTTTTTGTAGCAACATCTGGCGGTATTTAGACCCAGATGCCAGTACGACTGTTTGATTATTCATCTATCGATGCACCATAGTCAGATTATTCGTATACGGGGGTTAGTGTAATGTTTTACACTTGCGTAGGCGAGTGGGCTTGAGTGTTTATGCCCATTCTGTATTTAATTTCGCTAAGTACCTGTTGTTCAGAAATTAACCTATATCTGAAAGGTTGTAGCTTTAGAGCCAACGATCTGGAAGTTAAGGCATAAATTTCTTTGACTCAGGATGCTTTGGAGGCTAGAATTCGCGCCCTATGCAGAAGGTAAAGCTACCACTGACGGTTGATCCGTTTAAAAGTGCGCAAAAGAGGCTGGACTACGATGGCATCATCGCAGTTAAGCAGATGGAGCGTCTTTCTGAGGCAACTGAAGGTGTAATCGGTGATGCTGATGTGAAGCTTTCGTTCGACATTGATGCTCAAGGTTTAAAGATTGTAAGCGGTCACGCTAAGGTCGATGTTAATCTTGAATGTCAGCGTTGTTGGAAGTCTTTCCCATATCACTGTGATATCGAATTTATTTACAGCCCGGTTTTCAATGAAGATCAGGTTGGCAATTTACCGGAAGCTTATGAGCCGGCATTAGTCGACGAAAATGGTGAGATAAACCTGCTTCAAATCATCGAAGATGAGTTGATGGTGGCTTTGCCACAGGTTGCCATGCACGATGAGGTTGACTGCGAAGTCAACGCTGATGGCATGGTCTTCGGGGAAATCCCGCTTGCTGATGAGCGTCCGAATCCATTTGCCGTTTTGAAAAACTTAAAGCAAAGTAACGAGGAGTAGGGTCCATGGCCGTACAAAAGAGCAAGAAATCACGTTCAATGCGTGGTATGCGTCGTTCACACGATGCGCTAACTACTAGTGCATTGTCTGTAGATGCAACTTCTGGTGAAACTCACCTGCGTCACAACGTGACTGCTGACGGTTTCTACCGTGGCCGCAAGGTAATCAACAAGTAAGGTTGAGCCTTGTCTGGTCTAACCATTGCACTTGATGCGATGGGTGGGGACTTCGGTCCCCAGATAACAGTGCCTGCCTCCGTGCAGGCATTGTTGCATTTCCCTTCGTTAAAAGTCGTACTCGTCGGTGATCATGCTGAGATCACCCGCCAGCTCGTATTGCTGGGTCATAATAACGCCTCCCGCATATCAATTGTTCATGCGGAATCTTCTATCGCCAATGACACACGTCCTTCGCAAGCGCTTCGGTCAAGCAAAGGTTCTTCTATGCGTGTGGCCCTTGAACTTGTTGCCGAAGGCAAAGCTGATGCTTGTGTCAGTGCTGGTAACACTGGTGCCTTGATGGCACTCTCCCGAATGCTACTAAAACTGCTTCCTGGTATCGACAGGCCTGCTTTGATCTCTGAGCTTCCGACGCTAGGAGACCATAAAAGTTGGTTACTCGATTTAGGCGCGAATGTATCAGTAGATGCTGATACGTTATTTCAGTTTGCTGTGATGGGTGCCGTACTCGCTGAAGAAGAGTTAGGTCGCCAACCATCAGTGGCATTGCTGAACATCGGTGAGGAAGAAATTAAAGGGAACGATTTGGTTAAACGCTGTTCAGAAATGCTGCAACAGTGTTCTGCGGTTAATTACATCGGCTATGTAGAGGGTGACCAACTCTATACAGGAAAAGCCGACGTGATTGTCTGCGATGGATTCGTCGGTAATGTCAGCCTCAAAACCAGTGAAGGTGTCGCGAGATTATTTTTAGAAAGTCTAAAAATGCATATACTCGAGAACCCGTTTAAGAAACTGGTGGCTAAATGGCTATTTGGCAGTCTATTTAAATCGCTAAATAACCTGAACCCCGACCAGTACAATGGTGCAAGTCTGTTAGGATTGCGCGGCATTGTAGTGAAAAGCCACGGACGTGCTGATACATCCGCTTTCCAACACGCTATCGGAGAAGCGGTACACGAAGTCGAACGGCAAATCCCTAAAAAGATATGTGACCGTTTGGAAGCCGTACTACTCGAGAGGCATTATTAGTCTTCATGTTCAGTAAGATTTTAGGCACAGGCAGTTATTTGCCTGCGCAAATCCGCTCAAATGCGGATCTCGAAAAAATGGTTGATACCAGTGATGAGTGGATCATGGCTCGCACTGGTATTAAAGAACGTCGTATCGCTGCTGAAGACGAAACAGTGGCGACGATGGGTTATCACGCTGCTTGTCGAGCCATTGAAATGGCACAGATTGACAAGCAAGACATTGACTTAATTATCTTTGCGACCACCAGTGGCGAAAACGCATTTCCTGCAGCGGCTTGTGATGTACAAGCTATGTTGGAGATTAGCGGTTGCCCTGCGTTTGATATTGCTGCGGCATGTTCAGGGTTTGTTTATGCCCTCAGCGTGGCAGATCAATACGTGAAATCTGGCATGGCGCGTAACGCACTCGTGATTGGTGCAGATCGTCTATCGCATAAATGTGATCCAGAAGATCGTTCGACCATCATTCTGTTTGGTGACGGTGCGGGTGCGGCAGTGGTGAGTGCCAGTGAAGAACCTGGAATTATTTCAACGCACCTTCGCGCTGACGGTAAGTTTGGCGAGTTGCTGAAACTTAAATTTCCTGAGCGTGCTGGCGCCAATAGTCCTGTCGCGCAAGATGCATGGCTAGAAATGGCTGGCAATGATGTGTTTAAAGTTGCTGTTACCCAACTTGCTAACATCGTGTCGGAAACACTTGATGCGAATCATATGGATAAGTCAGAGATTGATTGGTTAGTTCCACATCAAGCTAACTTCCGCATTATTAAAGCTACTGCTAAGAAACTCGCGATGTCGATGGATCAGGTAGTGATTACCCTAGATAGACACGGCAATACGTCTGCCGCCTCTGTCCCTACTGCGCTCGATGAGGCAGTGAGAGATGGACGCATTCAACGCGGTCAAACGATTTTGCTGGAGGCCTTTGGTGGTGGTTTCGCCTGGGGCTCTGCTCTGATTAAGTTTTAAAAAGGAATATATCTATGTCTAACTTTGCTGTGGTTTTCCCAGGTCAAGGTTCACAAACTGTGGGCATGTTGGCAGAACTGGGTGAACAATTTGATGTAGTAAAACAAACGTTTTCAGAAGCATCTGACGTGTTGGGTTACGATCTTTGGGCACTTGTTCAAAATGGTCCAGACACTGACCTTAATCAAACACATCGTACGCAACCTGCACTATTGAGTGCGTCTGTTGCTATCTGGCGTGTTTGGCAAGAACAAGGTGGTGCTCAGCCATCAGTTATGGCTGGTCATAGCTTGGGTGAGTATTCGGCGCTTGTATGTGCGGGCGTTATCGATTTCAAAGAAGCAGTCAAATTGGTTGAGCTTCGTGGTCAATTAATGCAAGAAGCTGTGCCTGCTGGTGTCGGCGCGATGTCAGCCATTATTGGCCTTGATAATGATGCGATTGCAAAAGCGTGTGAAGAAGCTGCTCAGGGAGAAGTCGTTTCTCCAGTTAACTTCAATTCACCAGGCCAAGTTGTGATTGCGGGTAATAAAGAAGCAGTAGAGCGTGCAAACGTATTGTGTAAAGAAGCGGGTGCAAAACGTGCTCTTCCTTTACCTGTTTCTGTGCCTTCTCACTGCGCATTGATGAAACCAGCAGCAGATAAATTGGCAATTGCACTTGAGAATATCGTGTTTTCTGCGCCATCTATTCCTGTGATTAATAACGCGGATGTGGCAACTGAGACTGATTCTGCTGCAATTAAGAGCGCATTGGTTCGCCAGCTTTATGGCCCTGTTCGTTGGACAGAAAGTGTAGAGAAGATGGCAAGCGAAGGTGTTGAGCTGCTATTGGAAATGGGCCCAGGTAAAGTATTGACAGGCCTAGCAAAACGTATTGACCGCAACTTGAGTGCAGCGGCAGTAAACGATTCAGCATCGCTGGAAGCGGCGAAATAATTTCTGGGAATTGCGGACAGCAATAAAAGCTGGCAGCTGTTATAAAGGAACGAAAACTCATGAACCTGAACGGAAAAATTGCTCTTGTAACCGGCGCAAGCCGCGGTATTGGCCGTGCTATCGCAGAACTTCTTGTTGAACGAGGTGCGACAGTAGTAGGCACTGCCACTTCTGAGAGCGGTGCCGCAGCAATCAGTGATTATCTGGGTGAAAATGGCAAAGGTTTCGCACTGAACGTGACATCAGCAGAGTCTGTTGATGCTGTACTGAAATCGATTAAAGAAGAGTTTGGCGACATTGATATCCTGGTAAATAACGCAGGTATTACGCGTGATAACCTTCTGATGCGAATGAAAGATGACGAGTGGCAGGACATTATGGACACCAACTTAACGTCTATCTTCCGCATGTCGAAAGCAGTAATGCGTGCAATGATGAAAAAACGTCATGGCCGTATTATCAACGTGGGCTCTGTTGTTGGCACAATGGGCAATGCAGGACAGGCGAATTACGCAGCAGCAAAAGCTGGAGTTGTGGGCTTCACCAAATCTCTGGCACGAGAAGTTGCATCACGCGGAATTACCGTAAATACTGTTGCTCCAGGTTTCATCGAAACCGATATGACAAAAGCGCTGAACGATGATCAGCGTGCAGCAACACTTTCTCAAGTACCTGCTGGACGATTGGGTGATCCACGTGAAATTGCTGCGACCGTCGCTTTCTTAGCGTCAGGCGATGCAGCATATATCACAGGTGAGACACTTCATGTTAACGGCGGCATGTACATGATTTAAACATTAAAGTTGCAACACGAAATGATACAGGTCAAACTCCGGCTGTTTATCGAGCATATCGTGGTTTGACCAGCATATAGGGTGTTGCAACTTCCACATTATTGAATAAACTACTGCACATATCGCATCTGCGAATCTTGTAAGGAATAGTATTAATATGAGCAACATCGAAGAACGCGTTAAAAAAATCATCGTTGAGCAACTAGGCGTAGACGAAGCTGAAGTTAAAAACGAAGCATCTTTCGTTGACGATCTGGGTGCAGATTCACTTGACACTGTTGAGTTGGTAATGGCTCTGGAAGAAGAATTCGATACAGAGATCCCAGACGAAGAAGCAGAGAAGATCACTACCGTCCAAGCAGCGATTGACTACGTTGTAGGCGCGTCTGAGTAATCAGAACAAGATCCTTCCAGGCGGTCACTATGACCGCCTGAGTTTTTTCTAAGACCCCGAAAATTTCAAATTACACCTTTTCTCCGGAGAATATCATCGTGTCTAAGCGTCGTGTTGTTGTCACTGGCATGGGGATGTTATCACCTGTAGGTAACACCGTTGAATCTTCTTGGAAAGCCTTGCTGGCAGGCCAAAGCGGAATTCAAACCATCCAACATTTCGATACCACTGGTTTCGCAACCCAATTTGCTGGGATGGTGAATGATTTCAACTGTGAAGATTACATCTCTAAGAAAGATGCCAAGAAAATGGATTTATTTATCCAATATGGTATCGCTGCAAGTGTGCAAGCATTTGAAGATTCTGGTTTGGAAGTCACAGAAGAGAATGCAGAGCGTATTGGTGTAGCTATTGGCTCTGGTATTGGTGGCCTCGGACTTATTGAGTCAAACCACCGTGCGTATGTCGAAAAAGGCCCACGCAAAATTAGCCCATTTTTTGTACCGTCGACCATCGTGAATATGATCGCCGGTCATGTTTCAATTAACTACGGTCTTCGCGGTCCAAACATCGCGATTTCGACTGCTTGTACGACTGGCCTTCATAACATCGGTCACGCGGCACGTATGATTGCATACGGCGATGCGGACGCTATGGTGGCAGGTGGTGCAGAAAAAGCATCAACTGAGCTTGGTATCGGTGGTTTTGCAGCAGCAAAAGCACTGTCAACTCGTAACGATGACCCACAAGCTGCTTCGCGCCCTTGGGATAAAGACCGTGACGGTTTTGTTCTGGGTGATGGTGCAGGCGTCATGGTTCTTGAAGAATACGAGTTTGCTAAAGCGCGCGGCGCGAAAATCTACTGTGAGCTAGTTGGCTTCGGTATGAGTGGCGACGCCTACCACATGACCTCGCCAAGTGCAGACGGTTCTGGTGGTGCATTGGCAATGAAAGCGGCAATCCGCGATGCTGGCATTACACCTGAAGATATTGGTTATGTTAACGCACACGGCACTTCGACGCCGGCTGGTGACGTTGCTGAAACCAAAGGCATTCGTTTGGCTATGGGTGCTGCTGCTGACAAAACCATGGTGTCTTCGACCAAGTCGATGACTGGTCACTTGTTGGGTGCTGCAGGTTCTGCTGAATCTATCTTCACCATCATGTCATTGGTTGATCAAGCGGTACCGCCAACAATTAACCTTGATAACGTTGATGAAGGTTGTGACCTTGATTACGTTCCTCACGAAGCGCGTCAAGTGAGCATGGAGTACGCTCTGTGTAACTCTTTCGGCTTCGGCGGCACGAATGGCTCGTTAATCTTCAAAAAAATGTAAGTTTTTTGATAGAATAGAACGGCTCGATAGTTGATATCGGGCCGTTTTTTTTTCTGCTTTTCAAGGATGAACCATGATCCTGCTTAATGGACAGCTTGCTGATTTCCTGCCGATTGCTGACAGGGGACTGCAATACGGAGACGGATGCTATACCACCATGCTGGTCAATGATGGTGTAGTTCGTTCTTGGTCACGTCACTTAGCGCGTTTGAAAGCCAACACGGCAAAGCTAGGTATTGATGGCGTTGATTGGCAACAGGTCGCTACGTCAGCTGAAAGCGTTGCTTTTTCTCAGAAGCATGAAAGCAAAAGCATCGTGAAGATTATCGTGACGCGAGGAAGTGGTGGTCGAGGTTATAGCCCAAAAGGTTGTCACACGCCGAATGTTGTTGTGTCATCACACGCTTATCCTTCGCACTATCAGCAATGGAAAGAGCAGGGCATACAAATGGTGATGCTCAATCAACGATTAGGTTTGTCTTCGCTTGCTGGATTAAAGCACCTCAATCGTCTTGAGCAAGTATTAATAAAGCAAGAATTGGATACTCAAGACATTGATGATGGTGTGGTGTGTGATCTCAACGGCAAGTTGGTGGAAGCGTCGGCATCAAATTTGTTTTGGCGAAAAGGCAATGCCCTTTTCACGCCGGACCTATCGTTGTCTGGTGTAGAAGGTACAATGCGTGCTGAAGTGATCCATGCAGCACCATTGGAAGGATTCGACGTGAATATTGTGACAGTAGACGCCGACACGATTTTCAGCGCGGATGAAGTATTTATAACCAATGCAGTGATGGGATTGGTTCCTGTTCGTTGCATAGAACAAACACGTTACCGCAGTGATGCGGCGTGTAGAGCTCTTACATTGAGGTTGAATGCGTGATTAAGAAAATCGCCCTGATTTTATTGTTTTTAGTAGTAGCTGCACTGGGCGGCGCATATTGGGTTCATGGTCAAATCGAAGGCTATGTGAATGGCCCCATCAAGATCGATGCCAGCCAACTGGTGACGGTTCCAGACGGAGCCAACTACCATTCATTTACCCGAAACTTGGTGTCACAAGATATTGTTGATGGTTCTCAATGGGCGCGTTGGGCTGCGAAAACGCACCCTGAATTAACAAGATTGAAAGCTGGCACTTATCAAATCAAACCGGGAATGACACTTTCTGATGTTTTTCTGGTTGCGCGTTCCGGTAAAGAACATCAATTTGCTATCACGTTTGTTGAGGGGAGCACATTCAAAGAATGGCGTGCTCAATTGGCGACCACAGAGCATATTACTCATGATACCGAAGATATGTCTGAGGCTGACATTGCAAAGAGCTTGGGTTTGAGTGTTAATAAACTGGAAGGGCTGCTACTTCCTGAGACCTATCATTATGTGTCAGGCGAGAGTGACATAGCGATTCTCAAGCGCGCATCAGACCAGTTGGAAAACACCCTGAAGCAGGCATGGGAGCAGCGTGAAGCAAGCTTACCAATCAAATCTGAGTATGACCTTCTTACGTTGGCGTCCATTATCGAAAAAGAAACGGCCGTGGATAA
This sequence comes from Enterovibrio gelatinilyticus, assembly GCF_028683095.1. GTDB lineage: Bacteria > Pseudomonadota > Gammaproteobacteria > Enterobacterales > Vibrionaceae > Enterovibrio > Enterovibrio gelatinilyticus. Next base: position 19,912 of record NZ_JAJUBC010000033.1, read on the forward strand.
AGAGCGTGGTAAGGTCGCGTCTGTATTCGTTAACCGATTAAATAAAGGGATGCGATTACAAACAGACCCAACCGTGATTTACGGTATGGGAGATAAGTACGATGGTAATATTCGTAAGAAAGATTTACGCACGCCAACACCTTACAATACCTATACCATTAAGGGTTTGCCTCCAACGCCGATAGCCATGTCGGGCAAAGCGTCGATATTCGCTGCAGCCAACCCATCAGATACACCCTACTTTTATTTTGTTGCCGATGGACTCGGTGGACACAATTTTTCTAAGACGCTCGCGGAACATAACCGCGCAGTAAGACAGTATCTAAAAGTATTAAGAGCCCAATGAATAGCGGAAAATTTATCGTCGTAGAAGGCTTGGAAGGTGCGGGTAAAACCACAGCTATCCAAAACGTAATCGAAACTCTAAAAGCGACCGGGGTTTCAGATATTGAAACGACACGCGAACCGGGCGGTACACCGCTTGCAGAACAAATGCGTGCTCTTGTCAAAGAGGGGCATCCCGATGAGCCATTGACGGACATGGCTGAACTACTGCTCCTTTATGCCGCGCGAATTCAACTGGTTGATAATGTCATCAAGCCAGCGCTAGCGCGTGGTGCATATGTGGTTGGCGATCGTCATGATATGTCATCTCAGGCTTATCAAGGTGGTGGTCGCGGGTTTGATAAAGCCCTAATGCAGAACTTACGCGATACGGTTCTAGGCGATTTCCGCCCTCACTTTACGTTGTATATGGATCTTGACCCAGCGATTGGCCTAGCTCGCGCTAAAGCGCGTGGAGAGCTAGATAGAATTGAAAAGATGAAGTTAGACTTCTTCCATCGCTCGCGTGCGCGTTATTTAGAATTAGCGAACGCTGATGACAGTATTGTGATTATTGATGCCTCACAGTCGATTGAGAGCGTGACCGCTGATATTCGTACAGCACTACAAACTTGGCTGAATCATGCAGGCTAATGTCTACCCTTGGCACGGCGAACTCTGGCAGAACTGGCAACAGTTGTTAGGGCAAGATCGCTTGCACCATGCCGTTTTGCTCAGCGCACCGAAAGGCAGCGGAAAACTAGCGCTTGCCGCCATGCTTGCCAAAACGGTGCTATGTAAGAATGGCGTTGTTGAACCTTGCAGCGTATGCCATAGCTGTAAGCTGTTTGATGCAGATACACATCCAGACTTTCACTGGTTAAGGCCTGAATCTGAAGGTAAACAACTGGGTGTGGATGCGGTTCGTGCCGGTAATCAGTATGCGTGGGAAACCTCCCAACTCGGTGGCGAGCGAGTCATTTTGGTTCAAAACGCCGATCGGATGGGCGAAGCTGCCGCCAATGCGTTATTGAAAACGTTGGAAGAGCCACCGTCACATTGTCACTTTATCCTGCTTTCCGAGTCTATCGACAGCATGCTGCCAACGGTTGTTAGCCGCTGTAATAAGTGGAAGCCTAAACTGCCCGAAGAAAGCGTGGTAAAACGTTGGGTGGAAGGGGAGCTGTTTGATTCAGTGCCTTTACAAGTCATTCGAATTAATCGAGGAGCCCCGCTGGCGGCGAAAGCGTTTATTGAAGATGCCAGCATGGCGAAACATAAAGCGTTGGTTGAGGCTTTTGTTGCGTTTGTGTCTACCCGCCAAGGTCTATTTACGTTGACCGATATGCTGACCAAAGGGCAGCGAGAGGGTCTAAACTGGCTTAGCTTTTTACTGCTTGATGTGATGAAGACACAACAAGGGTCTCAAGAAGCTATCGTCCACTGTGATGCGATGGATGCGCTACAACAGATAGCCAAGGCAGTGCCGTTGGCGAAAGTGATGTCGCAGTTGATGGCACTGAACAAACTGAAAGCGGAACTTGTTAAACACACGGGTCTAAATGGCGAGCTGTTACTGAGTCGCTGGCTATCAGGCTTCAATGAATAAATTAAAAAAGCGCGAAGATTACCGTATAATCCTGCGCTTTCATCATTTTGCTAACCGGAGAAAGTGACGTGCTAGTCGACTCGCATTGCCACCTCGATAAACTAAATTACGACGAATTACATACAGACGTTGCTGACGTGGTCGAAAAGGCCAAACAACGTGGTGTGGATTATCTATTGTCTGTCGGTGTGACCCTAAAAAGCTTTCCAAGCATGATGGAGTTGATTCGCCCGTTTGATAACGTATTCGCTTCTTGTGGCGTTCACCCACTCGATATCGAAGAAGGCTTTGATTACGATACGTTAAAGCAGCTTGCGTCTAATGATCGCGTGGTCGCGATCGGTGAAACGGGGTTGGATTACCATTATCAACCAGAGCTTGCGGACAAACAGAAAGATGCGTTTCGTCAGCATGTGCGCCTTGCTGTCGAGCTGAACAAGCCATTGATCATTCATACTCGTATGGCACGTGAAGATACCTTGCAAATTCTGCGTGAAGAAAACGCGCAGAAAGTGGGTGGCGTTTTGCACTGCTTTACGGAAAGTTATGAGATGGCAGAAGCGGCAATTGAGCTCGGTTTCTATATCTCAATATCTGGCATTGTGACGTTCAACAAAGCTTCTGAGCTGAAAGATGTTGTTCGCCGTTTGCCATTAGAGAAATTGCTGGTTGAAACCGACTCTCCGTATTTGGCACCGATTCCGTATCGCGGAAAAGAAAACCAACCAGCTTACGTTAAAGAAGTCGCTGACTACGTAGGCTTGCTGAAAGGCGTATCTGGTGAGGAGGTGGCGAAAGTCACCACTGAGAACTTCTTCAAATTGTTCTCTCACGCAAAGCGCGAGTCTTAAGCGATAGCAAGAGAACACACACTGAACAAAAGGCTGCCGATGCAGTCTTTTTTTTAATCCAGCTGGTTGTTCAGTTACGCCTTGTATTCTCCTTACTAGGGCATTGATTCGTGTTTCTGCTCCGGGTAGGCATAGCTCAGTGCTTTGCTGGTGTTTAACCCGAGGTCTGACAATGCAGCCACGATTTTTATCGCCGATTTAACCCCATCAATCACGGGCACACCCAAGTCTTCTTGTAACTTTTCTTGCCATTGGCTCATGCCAGCACAGCCTAAAACCAGCACTTCTCCAAACCTATTGGATAACGCTTCACGAGATACAGTGAGCATTTTGTCGTAATTGTTAGGCTTGCCTTCCAGCGCTAACACGGGGATGTTGGAGGCGAATACGCCTGCGCAACGATGGCGCAATCCATACCGTTCGATGTTTCTTTCGATAATGGGCACGGAGCGCTGAAGGGTAGTCATGACAACGAATGAACTTCCTAGCAAGCTCGCGAACTGCATAGCGGCTTCGCCGATACCGACGACAGGGCATTGCACGTATTCCCGGGCTGCATCGACGCCTGTGTCATCAAAGCAAGCCACGACATAACCCGCAGTATACATACCACTTTGTTCTCTGTGTTTGACGTAATCTGCAAGATGGTGAGCGGCCGCAGCGCCATCGCTAAACCCTTCAATACTCAGCGGGGAGTTAGCGCAGTACTGAAATTCGAGCGTGTGGTGAGAAAGCACCATGTCATTGCAACCTTGCTCCAAGTGCTTGGTCATGGATGCAGAGCCGTTTGGGTTAATCACTGTGATTGTCATGTGTCCATCCTGCATGTGTTAGCGAGGCTCGGTTTTGGCGCGAGTGACGCGAACCGCCAAAAGCGTCAATCCAATAAAAGTCAGTGAAATTAGCGTTGTTAGTGTTCCTAGGGCATACAGAACTGGAGACGTCACGTTGGTTGTCATGGCAAATAACTCAAGCGGAAGCGTATTGAAACTGCCTGACGTCATCAGTGTTCTGGCAAACTCGTCATAGCTCAGTGTAAAGCCAAATAGACCGACTCCAATCAGGCTCGGTGCCAGTAAAGGGAGTAGTATGAAACGAAATGTTTGCCATGGCGTCGCGCCCAAATCGTCGGAGGCCATCTCATAGTGCGGGTTGAAGCGATTAAATACCGCGAACATGATCAGAAGGCCAAACGGCAGCGTCCATGTGAGATGCGCGCCGAAACCCGAGCTATACCAGTGAGATTGCCATCCAAATCGATCAAACATCAAACCAATCCCCAGGCTAATCAAAATGGAAGGAATAATTAAACTAGCCAGTGTCAGATAAAAAATGATTGAGCTACCTTTGAAGTGTTTTCTGAATGCCATGCCTGCCAAAAGCGATATCACGACCGTGGATATCATGACCGTTAAGCCCAACCCTAATGAGCGTACTAACGCTGATGCAAAATCGCCTACAGCTTGGCGTTGAAAGAGCTGTTCGTACCAATTGAATGAGAAACCTCTCATTGGGAAGGTGAGTCCGCCTTCTGGGCCTTGAAATGACAGCACCGCAATGGTGAACGTTGGCCCGTAAAGGAATAAAACAAAAAGGCCAAATAGGAAACTGAGCAGGTAAAACGTCAATGCGTTGTTTTTCATGTCACACCTCCTTTCGTATGTCGACGAGCCGGAAAAGCATGATCAGCATCATGATCACGCTGATCAGAAGAATCACGGCGCTGGCAGCCGCTGCAGGGTATTGCAGCAAGGAAATTTCGTTGTAAATGAGCACGGCGACATTGGCTTTGATCCCACCGCCCATGACTTTTACGGTAATAAAATCGCCCATCACGAGTGTGAATATAAAGATGCTACCGATCGTAATACCGGATTTGCACAAAGGAATAATGATATCGACGAGGATTCGAAAAGGCGTTGCACCAGCGTCTATTGCGGCTTCAATTTGGCTTCGGTCGATACGCATCATGCTATTGAAAATCGGGACAACCATAAACATGGTGTAGAGATGGACGTATGCCAGCACAATGGCAAAGTCGCTATACAGGAGCCATTCAATGGGGGAACTGATAATGTCGGCGGACGTTAACCCAGTATTGATAAGCCCATTTCGGCCAAGTAATGGGATCCATGAAATCATGCGAATGATATTGGACGTCAGAAACGGGACAGTGCAGATGAGAAATAGCACTGTTTGCATCCCGTTACTTTTGATATGGAATGCCAAATAGTATGAAACAAAAAAGCCGATCAGCAGGGTAATTGCCCAAGTGAGAAACGCATATTTAAACGTTTGTAGGTAGGCTAGCCAGGTCACTTTCGAGGTAAGAAGAAATTCGTAGTTCTCAAAAATAAAGTCAGGAATGATCGAGAACTCGTTATAGTCCCAGAAGCTTACTGTCACGATCACTATCATAGGAATGACGAGAAAGCTCAGCAAAACAATCGCCAATGGCGTCGCTTGCCAGTAGCTGTTGATTTGTTTGTCGACAGTAAAAAGTGTTGGAGAATTCATTAAATCGCTGACTCCATCAAAGAGGTGATGCTACTAAGTTCAACTGTGGCTACGCCAAAGCGAGGCTGGCACGGTGTGCCAGCCCACAAGCCTAAGCACTAGGAAACGATGAATTCGTTCCACTTGCGGATCATGTATTTGTTTTCGTTCATGACTGAGTTCCAACAAGCCACCTTGCCCATACGATCCCAATATGAGCCGCCATCACGTACTGCTCCCGCTTTCTCCATCAGCTGTCCGGTCGGGCTCATGATGTTGGCTGCCGAAGGCTTACCTTCAATCCAGAAGTCCCATTCATTTTGTGTCATGTAGGCTTTGGATGTTTCGGGAGCTGCACTGTAATAACCTTGACGATTCAGGTATGCGCCAACCCAGCCAGACAAATACCAATCGATGTATTCGTAAGCGGCATCAAGCTCTAGGCCGGACAGGTGAGAAGCCAAACCTAAGCCACCGCCCCAAGCACGATAACCTTCTTTCAACGGTTGGTAGGTGCAAGGAATTCCGCGGCTTCTGACGGCAGCAACAGCAGGAGACCACATGCTCTGTATGATGACTTCGCCCGATGCCATAAGATTGACTGACTCATCGAAGGATTTCCAAAACGCTCTGAACTGCCCCTGATTTTTCGCTTCAATCAACACCGCCATGGTTTTGTCGATCTCGTCTCGGGTCATGTTTCCTTTGTCAGCGTATGTGACTACTCCCATCGCTTCGCAAATCATGGCAGCATCCATGATGCCGATAGAAGGGATGTTCAGAATCGATGCTTTACCTTTGAAAGCAGGGTCCATGATGTCTGCCCAGCTCGTGATCTCACGCCCCGTTAGATCAGGTCGAATGCCTAAGGTATCGGCGTTATAGATGGTTGGAATCAAGGTCATCCAGTTGGTTGGTTCGGCCGCGAATTGAGTGTCATCTTTTGATGATACAAAACCGACTTTGTGCGGTGCTGTACCCTGCGCAATGGGCGTATCTGGCGTGAGCTGTCCATTAATAAAGAGGGGGGAAATCTTGTCGAAATTTTTCAGTCGAGTGATATCCAGCGGTTGTAGCACCTTAGACGGAAAGACCTTCTTACAGATCCAATACTCAATATCAGCAATGTCGTAAGAATTTGGCTGTGTGACGGCTCGCTGCGTTACGCTGTCAGAATCAAGGGAGGTTAGTTGCAGGTTGAAACCGAGATCTTCTTTACATTGGTCAGCAATGGCGTTGAGGTTAGAAACACCTGTGCCGAACTGGCGCAAAGTGATGTTCTTGATGTTCTGCGCCCAAATCATAGGGAAACCCGTGACCAAGCCACTGCTTGCGGCGGCGGCGGTAGCGACAGCGGCACCTTTTAGTACTTTGCGCCTTGTTTTGTTTGTGGGCGCGTTATCTTCTGTCACCGTGTTAACTGTCTCGTTGAGCTGAGATTTTACGTCTTTCATCGTCCAGTCCTTTGATTATTGAGTGTGAGAGAGTGTATTCATGTCGTCTATGCGCCAGTTCAGCTGCACGCTGCTGCCCGACGAGATCAAAGTTGGGTCTAGGTCATCTTCAGGAATAAAACACATACAGCGTTGACCGTTGCTGATTTCCGCTTCCACGAAGTAGAACTGTGCTTGAAATTCCACGTCCACAATTTCTGCTGATAAGTGAACGGTGTTCTCGGTCGTAGCGTTGCTTATAGAGGTAATGCGTATATGGTCGGATCGGACGGAAAAAGGGGATGACGCGTCAATGGCAATGTCAGTGGGGTCAATCACATTGTGGCCCCCAATAAAATCCGCAACAAAAGCCGATGCTGGCTTTTCAAAAATCGACTTTGGCGTACCTTGTTGCTCTATCTTTCCGTCTTTCATCACGACGGCTAAATCGGCAAGGGCGAATGCCTCTTCCTGAGAGTGGGTGACGTGAATAAAGGTTAACCCGAGCTGTCGCTGCAATCGTTTGAGTTCTTTGCGCATTTTTATGCGAAGAAAGGGGTCGAGTGCTGACAAGGGCTCATCGAGTAATATGACATCGGGTTTGCAAATGAGCGCCCTCGCTAGCGCGACGCGTTGTTGCTGGCCTCCCGAGAGGTGCGCGGGCAACTTGTGTAAGTGAGCGTGCATATCGACAAGTGCGAGCATGTCCTCAGCACGCTTCAATCGGTCAGACTTAGCCACACCACTGACTTTTAATCCGTAGGCTGCATTTTCAATGCACGACATGTGTGGAAACAATGCGTAGTTCTGAAACATCATGGCGGTGCCACGTTGACGCGGAGAAAGGTTGGTGACGTTTCTATCACTCAGCGAAACGACGCCTGTTGAAACACTTTCGTGTCCTGCAATCATGCGGAGCGTTGTGCTTTTACCGCAACCACTCGGGCCAAGCAGGCAGCAATAACTACCTGACTCAATGTTTAGCGAAACGTTATCTACAGCGAGACTTGTGCCATAACGTTTACTGATATCGAGGAGTTGAACACTTCCCTTCATGTGATACTCCAAATATAGATTGCTAACAATTTACTTCTTGTTGGATGCATGAACCGCGCCAAAATAAAATTGCGACTAATTTCAATGTTATATGTGAAGTGCCACACTAATGGCACATTCGAATGCCCTTGAATGGGGCTGAAGCAGACTAAAAGAGTGCAGTTAAAAACAAAGACTTTGCGCTTGTTGGCAAGGGACTGAAAAGGTGTACACTTAAATTGTTAACAATGGAGGCGACATGTCAGTACTTGGGGTATCTCAAAAAGAGCGAGAAATTTTCCGTATCATGGATGCAATTAATTTGGCCGTGTGCGACCAGCGCTTGCCCCCTGGTACGCGCTTGATAGAGAGCCAACTTGTGAATACTTTCGATGCAAACCGAAACCATGTCAGGGCTGCTATTCAGCGATTGGCGCTGCGGAGAATCGTAACTATTTCGCCGAACAAGGGTGCGAGCGTTTCCGCTCCTCAGTTAGATGAAGCGCAAGATGTGCTGGCTGCAAGGGCGCTGATTGAAAAGGGCGTTATCGAGCAATTGGTGACGAAAGTCACTGACAAAGATTTGCTCAAGTTGGAACGGCATTTGGCGTTGGAGTCCCAAGCCATGGCGCGCGGAGACAGGCTTGCAATCATCAAGCGATCCGGAGAATTCCATACCTTGCTGGCAACCCTTAACGGAAACCAAGTATTGAGTGAGATATTGCGAGATTTGATTACGCGAAGCTCTTTGATTATCGCCATATATCAAAGAGAGCAGCAAATGCGGTGCGGATGTACTGATCATCAAGCGCTAGTGACTGCAATTGAGCAAAAAGATGAGCTAGCGGCTATTTCCTTGATGGCATCCCACCTCAAAGATATTGAACTGAGTCTGAATTTGGATTTTTGGAAGAATAAAACCGTGAACTTGAGCGATGTATTTCAATGATATACCCAAGCGACCTGAAGATGCATGATTCAGCGAGTTTGACTGTTGTTGAAAAATAAAGCCGGGCAACACGCCCGGGATTTATTTGTAACCCCTGCTTTTTAGCATTGGTTCTGTCTAGTTGGCTGACGGCAAATTGGTTATCTCATACCGAATAGCATTTTTACTTACAAAGCCTGCCATGTAAGTTTCTAACTCTTCTTTGGTAATGGTCTCCAGTACTGAGTTAGGGTTTATAACTGCTAAGGGATCTGCGTCATAGAGCACATAGTTAAACATCATTCTCGCCTGCTCTTTGGGTAGATTTAGCCCTTCTTTCAACGCTTGCCCGAGCTGTGTCAGGTTGCTTGAATACTCCTGATCTGTAATCCCATCCCCCAATGAATCAACAACGTTAGCAATTCGTTCTTTGGCTTGTTCTCGCTTGAGCAATGACACATTAGAAACAAACATAAATATCTGCTTATCGGCACCGTCAGGCCACATGACAAAGGAATAGGGCGAGTAATCGAGACTTGCGTCCTCACGGATATTCTCAAGCAGTCGTTGGGTCATGATGCGGCCTGCTATATCGGCCAGAAAGCGATCACGTGTGGTTTTTTCTTCGCCAGAATGCACTAACCCCGTTACAAACTCGACATTGTTACCTCGGGGGCCATAGGCGTACACAATGTTAGTTTTCTCACTGTTTATATTGAGGCTGTACTGCCAATTTGATGTTTCTTCTTCAAATGTCATACCTGCGATATAGGTACGGAGAAAAGGTTTGAGTTCTTCTTCCGAGATGTTTCCGGCGATGACAAAAGTGAGCCCTCGGTTAACGTTGAAAAGCTGCTGGTAAGCATCTCTGACTTGTTTGACGTTAACGGCGTCATAGTCCTCTGGTTTGAAGCCATATCGGGGAGATGATGGCGTATAGATACCCGCATTGAATGCACTAAACGATTTACCATTGAGTGAGTCGTGGAATTGCTTTTCGTTGGTGACAAAGTTCGATTTGTGTTGTTCGAACTTACTCTCATCCACCGCTGCATACTGATAGGCTTGGTTAATAACCGCGAGCAATGCAGGGAGAGAAGAGCGGGTTGTTTCACCATAAAACCCCTGGCGGTTCTCATCAATCATTGGCTCCAAGTAACTGCTATTCTTCACCATAAATCGATTGAAGTCGGTTGATGACATTCCACCGAGTCCTGTCAGTGCGTAAGCGCCCGGCGCCATATACGCCGCTGGTCTTAGCTGAGTAGACAACGATGAAATACCGCCTTGAGCGCCCGCATAAATGTATATTCTGTCGCCAGTATCTGGCATGTGCCTGAGGTATACATTGACGTTATTACTGAGTTTGAACTTGGTTGTGTCAGGTGTGACAGCGATGACTGAAGCAATCTCTCCTGTTGTTTTTGGCTGTGGGAAGTCGTCTATGGCTTCAGGCAGAATCAGCTTCTGTCCTTTTTTGTTGAAGGTGTTATCGAAAGCGGCAAGACTTGCGGTAACGAGTTTGTCGGTGTTTTTGTCGATGATCTGATTGTGGGCGAGACCAGTAATGGGCTTAATGCCATCGTCACTGAGCAGTTGGCGTAACTGTTTGTTGAGATACTCGTTGTCAGCAAGGGTGGCATAGCGACTAGATAGAGCGGTGCGCTGAGCCTGTGACAATGTTTGAGTGCCGTTGAGGAGGTCAGTCAACTTTTCGTCAGCAAATTCTGTCGCGGTCCAGTTGGTTTTGAGATTTTTCTCGTCATCCGCAAAGACGGTCAATTGCGCTTCAATTTCCAGTGAGCTGAGCCCATGATCTCTGAGGGTAGCAAGTTCTTTTGCTAGAAACGTCATTGCTGCTTCGCGATTATTGCTTTCAAAATCCATTCCCACGATGAGTTGTGGCGAGTCAAATAAGTAATCAACACTACTTGATATAGACTGAATGGGGGCTTGGGTGTCCGATGCTCTGTCGTTCAAGCGTGTGCTGATAGCGTTGGCCAGGATCAGATGGTTCGCATATTTTTCAAAATGGACACCTTCAGTTAACGCATTATTTTCAGGTTTGAATATGAGCGAGAAAGAAGGGAATTCGTTGTCAGCTACGGTAAGTGTTATTGGCTGTGCATTAAATTGCGTTGCCTTCGTCTGTCTTTCTGTGGGTCTTTCTTGGCGGGGCCAATCACCAAATGTTGAACGAATGAGTGTGTCCACATCGGTTTTATCTATATCCCCACTGATGATCAGCTCTGCGCGATCTGGCGTGTAGTTCGTCTGATAGTAGTCTCGTAACCTTTGGAGGGAAAGGTTGGTTATGGATTCACGTGTGCCAAGCACGTTGATGTTACCTTCATAGGCTTCGTCTGCCAGTGCCATATGTGCTTTGAAGTAGATTGAGTTTTGTGAGGCTTCTTGACGACGGAGTTCGCCAAGTACGACGCCTTTTTCTGCGTCCACCGCATCAGGAGAGAGCATTAAGCCTGTTGATATGTCTTTGAACCAGTTTAGTGCTTGTGGCAAATGACTATTATTGGGTAAATCGAGTTTGTAGTACGTCCAATCATAATAGGTGTATGCGTTTAAATGCTGACCGAAGTTCAGCCCGGCATCACCAAACAGTTTGATGACGTCGTTTTTTTGGAAGTTTTCACTACCGTTAAATGCCATGTGCTCGAGAAAGTGCGCGTAGCCACTCTGATCTGCCTCTTCATCAATGGATCCTGTGTGAACGAGGAGGCGCACTGAGACTGACGCGCCTTGCTGCTTTTGAATATGCAGATTTAAACCATTGTCTAATGTTGTGTGTTGCCAAGAAGTATCTGCTTGAATCGGATCCGGTATCAGTGTGCTGTTGCAGCCAGTAACTGAAATCGCCAGTAGCAAAGTAAGTAATTGTTTCATGGCTCTATTTGTCCTACATGTCCTCATTTTAACGTAATTTACATATCGAAGATTAAATGGACAGTATTGCTGACTTGAAAATGCGACATGATGGCCTTAATAAACATGCAACACTATGTAAACCAGTAAATTGAACCGTTTTATGTAACTAGCGGTATAGATATTAATCTTAATTCGTTACATAAAATAACTTGAGTGACTCTATTTTACTTCACGCTTTGGATTGTTTAATTGATGGGCTAAATGATTTTTAACTGTTTAAAATCAACTGGTTGCTGTTTATTGAGGTGGTTGTTATCGACCTTGGTCATGTGATCTATATTTAGTTTCTGAACCCTCAAGTGACGTTACGTAGAGTCCTACAAAAAGCAGGCCTATATTACTCAGCGAATAACATTGTTTCCGGGTTGTCGAGAGTTCGTAATGTCATTGAGCTCTACTTCAACTCATCATTTTCAGGAGCAAAATTATGTTTAAGAACCTGTTTGCCAATGCGCAAAAAGTCGGTAAGGCACTTATGCTGCCAGTATCGGTTTTGCCAGTAGCGGGTATCCTTCTTGGGGTAGGTGCTGCGAACTTTAGCTGGATGCCAGATGTTGTTTCTCATTTGATGGAACAAGCAGGTGGATCTGTATTTGGTCAAATGCCACTGCTATTTGCAATAGGTGTAGCGCTTGGCTTTACAAACAACGATGGTGTAGCAGCACTTTCTGCAACCGTCGGTTACGGCATCATGGTCGCGACGCTTAATGTTATGGCGAGCGTACACGGCGTTGATAGTATTGATACGGGTGTGCTGGGCGGCATCTTGGTGGGTGCAGTTGCGGGTTGGGCGTTTAACCGCTTCTTCCGTATTCAGTTACCTGAATACCTGGGCTTCTTTGCTGGCAAGCGTTTCGTACCAATAATGACTGGCTTGTGCTCAATTGCGCTAGGTCTAGTTCTGTCTCTGATTTGGCCACCAATTGGTGCTGCCATAGCGACGTTTTCTGATTGGGCCGCAAACCAAAATCCAGTCGCTGCATTTGGCATTTACGGTGTTATTGAACGCTCGCTTATCCCATTCGGCCTGCACCACATCTGGAACGTACCATTCTTCTACGAAGCAGGTTCTTGTGTAAACAAAGTGGGTGAAACAGCAAATGGCATCATGACATGCTTTCTGACTGCTGATGATGCATCTCGCGCTGCAGGTAATGGTTTTGGTCAACTTGCAGGTGGTTACCTGTTCAAGATGTTCGGTCTGCCAGCGGCTGCACTTGCAATCTGGCATTCAGCAAAGCCTGAAAACCGTGCGAAAGTTGCAGGTATCATGATTTCAGCTGCACTGACGTCATTCCTAACAGGTATCACCGAACCTATCGAATTCGCCTTCCTGTTCGTTGCTCCTGTTCTTTATGTTATTCACGCTGTTCTCGCTGGTTTGGCTTACGTTATCACTAACTCACTGGGTATCGTACACGGTCACACTTTCTCAAACGGGTTCATTGACTTCATCGTTCAGTCGCCAAACGCGCAAAACATGGGTTTGCTGGTCGTCATGGGTCTTATCTATGCGGCTATTTACTATGTAGTATTCCGCGTAGTAATCCGAGTGATGGACCTTAAAACGCCTGGTCGTGAAGATGATGAGAAAGAAACAGTAGTTACTGGCGAAACGTCTGACATGGCGAAAGAGTTGGTGATGGCATTCGGCGGTAAAGAGAACATCACAAACCTAGATGCGTGTATCACACGTCTTCGCGTGGCTGTAGCAAGTGTTGATGCTGTAGACCAAGACAGACTGAAGAAGCTAGGTGCTGCGGGTGTGGTTGTTGCTGGTGGTGGCGTACAAGCTATCTTCGGTACTAAGTCAGACAACTTAAAGTCTGATATGGATGAGTGGATTCGCAATCACTAAGATCGACTGTTATTCCCCCAACAGTTAATCGTTAAAAAGGAGAGCATATGCTCTCCTTTTTTTTGTTCATATATTGTTGATTGCTTATTGCTTATTGCTTTGTCTGCTTGCGCATTTGACGTGATCTTTTCTGGCTACAGTGCCACGAAAAAGAGCATGAGAATAGGAACGAGCAAGCTTAATATAAACCCACTAACAATGGCGATGGGAACACACTTCACGCCACCAGTGGTTTGAATGATGGGTAATGTGAAATCCATAGATGTTGCGCCACCATATCCAATCGCTGTTAATGGATAGCGAGCAATAAAAATGGGAATAAGGATAATCGCTACGAGTTCACGCGTGAGCTCAAGCAAGAAAGACGCACCGCCATAGACAGGCCCAAGTGCATCACCCATCAGAATTCCCGCTAGAGAATACCATCCAAAGCCCGATGCCATCGCAAGACCGTGATTGTAGGGAAGGTCGAGAAGCCATGCTGCAAGTAATCCACCTAAAAGTGACGTAACAATAACAACCAGTGCAACACTCAGCCCTTTCTTATTCAGAATAATTTGTTTGAGGGTCATGCCGCTATTGCGAAGTTGAATACCAATCAAAAATAGCAGAATGAGCAATATTCCTTCACTGGCTGGATCAACCCAGTCTAGTGGAATAGGAAGTAGGAGCCCGAGTACTAGGCCTCCTCCTACAACAAACACCAATTTGACGGATTCCATCACCATACTTGAAAGCGGGACGGTTTGTTTATGCTGTTCTGTTTTGGTTTTTAGTAAGAGATCAAGGATGGGTAAAGCGAGTAGATTGGCAACACCAATGCAGAAAAAGAACGTTACGCTGAGCAAAAGAATTTGATTCAGGTTACTACTAAGGTTGTCTAACCCAGCAAGACTAAGCCCCATTAATCCTAAAATGACAAAGACTAATCGCGACGTTGAGCGATTAATGGTTTCAAGAAGAGATGTACTCTTAATGGTGATGAAGTAACCCACTACGAGTGGAATAAAAATGTATAGCATGCCGGGAAGCATCGAGTAAGACCTTATTGATAAATAGAAAACCGAGATGAGAGTATCAGCGGTCTTCTAATTAGGTCAATCTTTGTCCCGAGAGAGGGGGGTTAAAACCCGCAGTTGTTGACTATGTTGTTTATCTGATGACGAAATTCACGTTCGTTGAGGTTAGACAGTTCATAAAGTGCCTCGGCTCCCGCCAGTGTGATTTCAACTTCGTGTTCGTCGATATCTTCATCTTTGGCACGAAACATGAGCAGGTGATTGGCCATCTTTGCCACATCAAGGTAGGTGACATCTTCAGTAGACTTCCGGATCCGTCGATTCAATGATACTTCAATGAAGTCGGCATCAAACCCCCAGTTTTTAAGGATGAACCGACTCGCTTCTTTGCTCACCGAATAGAAAACGTGGCTAGCGATTTCAAAATCCAGATAGTTACCTTCATCAGAATACTCCTGATAAGCCTTAATAGCGCTGTATATGCCGATGTCAGCGAGCAATCCAATCAATAGTGCTTTTTCGACTTCGAGAGCAATCATGTCATCATCGTAGCTTTTTACTTTTTGACATAGCAGCGCCATGGTAGAGGCAAACTCACGTGACGCGAGGGCACTTTGCTTTAAGAGTGCGTTGCATTCTTTACTGAAATGCGAATTATTCTTCAATGATTGAATTGCGTGTGCCGTCGCGAGCCCCAAAACACGCTGAATGCCAAGCCGAGAGACCGCCATATTAATGTCATGACATGGACGATTAGTTCGCGGGCTAAATACCGCCGAGTTAGCCGATCGAATAACAGCCGCTGCAAGTGTTGCGTCGTCAAGCAGCAGTGCAGAAACGTCTCTCACCCTTGTATTCGGCGAATGACAAACCTGTTGAAGCTTGAGAACAACATCTGGAATGGGGGGGAGTTCCAGCGTGTTGTCTTTTATTGAGCGATAAACACGGTGGAAAAAATCCGATTCAATGGCTTTTAGGTACTTATCACGGTTGGGATTAACCCAGAATAACGATAGATGATCCATCTTTTTAGACTCGAAAAAACGCTGGTCGAATAGTAGTTGTACTGCGTATTAAATGGAATACATAAGTCACTAAAATTGAACGAACGCCACTAAAGGTGGATCGTCTGTCTAGAAATCCTGCCATTCCACTAATTGACAATACTAATAATTAAGGATTCGCAAGTTTACGTGATATTACCCTCCATAATTTGAAGTGAATTAACGTTTGTTAGCAAATGTTGATGTAACAAATCGTGTCAAGTTGCGAGCGTCATGGTGCATTTAACATTGATTAAACATAATTATTACACTTCATATTCGTGATGGGTGTTGCACTTTTACTACATGTATCTACTATCGGTGATCTAGTGCATGGTTTTCTATGCCTTTATGCGGCATCATTAATTCGCGTTGAGAAATTACAGATTTTGGCCGAGGAATTGGCTCTTGGGGAGAAAGGAGGCACCTGTGCTTGAAGTTAAAAGTGGCTTTGTTGAGTACTTATCTCAGTTCGGCGAAACGGAAAAACGTTCGATGTTTGGCGGAACAGGATTTTTCGTTAGCGGAGCGATGTTTTCGCTAGTCAAAGAAGAGCGCATTTATTTGCGTGGTGGTGCAGATTTAACCGATGCACTGCTTGCGAAAGAATGCAAAAAGTTCGTTCATGTTAAGAAGAGCTCCACTGCGATTGTAAATTACTACGATATCACCGATCTCTATGATGCAGAGGACGAAGGTTTAGATGCGATGGTAAAAAAGTCCGTAGTGAACTCTGTCGCCGAGAAGGAATACCGCGATTCCAAGTTAAACAAGCGTCTTCGTGATTTGCCAAACCTACGCTTGACTATCGAAAGAATGTTGAAGAAAGCGGGTATTGCCGATGTTGATACTTTCTTCTCTATGAGTCCTGAAGAATTGTTCCGAAAAGTGCAGGAAGCACACGGATACGATGTCGATATTAAACTATTGTGGATGTTTGCTGGCGCTCAAACGGGTGTTCACTACACATTGCTGAGTGAAGAGACAAAACAGAACCTTCTTCGCGCTGTGTGATCTCATCTCATTCTCACCCAACAAAAGCCGCATTGTGCGGCTTTTTGTCTATCTGAAGCTTAGAAAAACACGTGCTATACGTGTTTAGACATAATTGTTACAGTTCTACTATTCAGTACCAAAAACAGTAGCATTGTTATGAAATTACCAGAGTTGTCTGCGTCATTACTTGCAGGGTTACACTGCTTTTCGATTGTTGCAGAAACCATGAGTTTCACGCGTGCGGCTGAACAGTTGCACCTAACACAAAGCGCGGTGAGTCATCGAATAAAAAAGCTAGAACAGCGTTTAGATGTGTCTCTTTTCTTAAGACGCCCCCGTCATTTGGCATTAACGAATGAGGGAGAGCAGTTGAAGCAAGTTGTGACCGAACAGTTTTCGGCCATCAGTGTGAAGCTACTTGAGCTCAATCGTGCAAAGCCATTTGGTGATTTTATTATATCGGCACCGCCAACATTTGCACAAAGATGGCTAGTGCCGCGTCTTTCTCAGTTTGCTAATACTTTTCCTGATGTGACGTTGCACTTGAGAACGCGAAATGACCTCGTGGACTTCAAGGCTGAAGCATTTGATTGTGCTATTTATTTTGGTCATGGGCGGTACAGTGGTTTGGAAAGCCACCGTTTAATGGATGACGCAATCGTGCCAGTTTGTAGCCCTGAATATGCTATCCTGCATGGGCTTTATGATAACCCTCACAAGCTCGCTCAATGCCAACTTTTACACGATGCAGCACCTTGGGCTAGTGCAAGCTTGAGTGATGAATGGCTTTATTGGGCGAACAGCAATGGCATAGAACTAAATGGAACAAACCACAGTTTTGATCGCGCTGATCTTGCACTTGAGGCGGCGGCATCGGGAATGGGGGTCGCAATCGGACGCGTCACTTACATTCAAGATCACCTGGCCTCAGGTCGCCTCGTAATGCCAATCGACCAGCCTGTTAAGTCGCCATATAGCTTTTTTCTGGTGTATCGAGAGGAGCATCAAGGTAACGCGAAAATTGTGGCATTCAGACAGTGGCTCCTCAATCAACTCGGAAATTCATGAATGTGTGTGGGGTGTTAAATAACCTAGTGTAAAGCTGTAAGTTTTTGTGAAGAAAATATAAGATACGAAGTATCTTAACTAAGAATCAATGGACAGATGGCAAAAAACACTAGGGAAGGTGCGCAACAAACGGAAGTCATGATCTATCAAACGATTATCGATATCTTCATGGAGCAAGGTTGGGATGCCGTGACATACGGCAGTATCGCAAAACGCACAGGGTTGAGTCGAAGTGGTATTCAGCGAGTTGTTCCGACAAAGGAAGCAATGACTGATGCATTTCAAGGGCAAGTATTTAACTACGTCGTCGGTTTGATTGATGATTCCTCTCACCACACCATTAAATTGAGTTGGCAAGCCGCCTTGAACGAGCCGAAGTTTGTGCATTGTATTAAATACCTTATCAATGCTATTAACGAGCATTCGGGAGGTAAACAAAAAGCGACACTGGGTTTGCAGCGGTTGATGGATATGCTTGGTCAACAAATTACTGTTGAATTATTAGGGTTGTCGGTTGCGCACTTACTTGATGTGGATGTCGTTTGGGATGGGAGCCAGTCGGCTTAAAATGAAAGTAACACTCATGGGTTGGGTATATAACCAGTCATTTAAACGGTTACGGATTCACTGAGCATCTAGATGACACTTAGGGATACAAGGCTAGGAGGCCACGTTTGAAGTCTATCGCGTTAACACTTTCAATTACCTCGTTTCTTCTGATTTCAGGCTGTGCCATTAAATCGCCTGAATACGTGACGGTTTACCAGTCTCGTGGCGTTATTCAGTGTGAAAGTGCAGGGATAACGGCCGCTGACAGTCGAGAGCAGCTATCTTCAAAGGGTGTCGGCGTAAAAACGTCGCAATGTGGTCAATTGTCTGGTGTGTCGTTTATCAGTGTGTGCGGTGCTGAAACATCGGATGTCGTGATTCATTCGATAGAAGCTAAAGACATTAGACTGGCCGAAATGATGGGCTACTCGTTGGTTGATTCGACACAAGAAACTGGCGATAAGCAAGAGTTCGATATTGTTCCTTGTGAATAGAAAAGGCCTCAATGTGAGGCCTTTTTTGAATTCTATTTTAAACGCAGTTTAGAACTTAAATCGCGTGGTGAGCATGAATTGATCACCGTATGCTTCATTGATACGCAGTTGCGCACCCAAAGAGAAAAGTTCTGTTGCGTGGAAACGGCCATATACTGAGCCGAAAATATCGTCGTCATCAGCGATAGATATGTGACCCAACTCGCCACCTACTTCAAGTTGTGGGCCTAACCATTGGCGAATACCTAGGTTAACTTCAACGCCAAATTCGGTGTCATGGTTGAAACGACCACGTTGTTTCATTGTACGTAAACCCAACTCGCCGTATACATCTGCCCAGTTGTTCACTGGCGCATGAAAACCAATTGCTGCGGTTGAGTCATAGTCAGATTCGAATTCGCTGTCGATTTCTGCACGAATGTGAGCATTAGGGTGAATTGACGTGCTAAAGCCGACGCCGTATGTCACTGGGCTAATACCAACGCGTGCTTCAAAGTAGTCATAGCTAAAGTTGCTCATGGTGCCGTCGTTGGCAACACTTGCGGCAGAGAATGCAACTGAAGAAGCAGCAGCCAGTAAAATACTAGCAATCTTGGTTTTGCGCATGAAAGGTCTCGTGATGAAAAATGAGTATGTGGGTAGTTTAATAGAAGTCGCTTTTGCGAAACAACAGCATGGCACGTATTTAAGAGATTGCTGAGTGACTTTTAACCAAAAAACATCAAAAAGATGACGTAGACAGACTATTTTGCCAGATATCGTCTGCCTATTTGCGCTTATATACCAACGCATTTTCAGTTTGATCGGGTATTCAATTCTACATATCTGAGTAATTGAGTCGATTATTGCTGATTGCTTCCATGATTCGTTCTGCATCTAGCACTTGTATCCATGGCATCAAATTGGCTTCATGCTCGATCATGAAGCTTGTTAATTGATCGATAACGATCTGCTTAAGGGTTTTTCCCTGCCAAGGTTTGGCAATAAAATAGTTAAGACTAGCGTGATTGACGGCTTGCACGGTCTCATTCAAACCTGCTTGTCCTGTTAGGAGTAACTTCTTCGCGTTGGCTGTCATATCTAACTGACTGAGCTCTATCAAGAAATCAACCCCAAGATCGTCGGGCATAATATGATCGCAGAGTATTAATGCCAATTGGATATCATCGGCGTTCGCGTCAGCAAGAATCTCTTTTGCCTCTGCGACGGATTCAGCCGCTTCAATAATGAAGTGCTCTTCTAATGAAGCGAGATCGTTCGTGACACTGTCGAGAACATCACGTTCATCATCAACACACAATATTAGATACTTACTCATATATTCTCCTTAGAGGGTGTAGTCAAAGGTGAATAGGGAAGGGTCACCATCATTGCGGTAAACTCCCCTGCGGAGGAGTGCACATCAATAAGTCCCCCATGATGTTCGACAATTTGGCGACACACAGACAGGCCAATGCCTAGACCAAAATGCCCTTCACGTTTGGTGGTATAGTTGAGTTCGAAAATTTTGTTTTTGATGGGGGTAGGAATACCCATGCCATTGTCTCGTATCGTGACTTTTACCGCTTTACGGCTGCGAAATACTGTCTCGCGGGTTGTCACTTGAATTTCACCGTCTGTACTAATCGCGTCGAGAGCGTTTGATATTAGGTTGGTCCAAACTTGCTGAAGTGCTATCGGCATGCAACGAATGGCTCGAAGCTCACCGTAATCTTTCACCAATTGAACCCGTTTGAGCTGATTTTCAAACATCACCAAGGTGTCTTCAATCCCTTCATGAATATCAACTTCATGCATGGTTTCGTCGTCTTGTCGGGCGTAGGTTTTTAGGCTTTTCACCATGTCGGCAATACGCTGTGCACAGACATTGGTTGATCTTAATAAGCTACCTGCTTGGTAAAACATGTCCCATTGGCTAAGCGTTTCGTCAAATTCGGGGTGTAGTTTTTTCTGCCAAGTCTGAAGTTCATCTGTATCATCTAACCCCATATTTACAGCTTTGCGCGCAAGGTTGCGATCGCCAATAATGGGTTCGATGACCTTGGCTTTTTTCCTTGCATCCGCCGTTGACATTGGGCGAGAGAGCAGGGCATCTGCCATGATTTGATTGGCTTTGTCCCGAGCAACATCGCTCATCTCTACATTGATGAGAAGCCCAATATTGTCTCTGAGTGTGTCACTGTTTCTGAGTATGGCGGAAACAGGGTTGTTCAGTTCATGCGCAACGCCCGCAACAAGCTGGCCTAGCATGGCCATCTTCTCTTTTTCAATAAGCTGTTTATGGGCTAACTCAAGAGACTGAAGCGTTTGTTGGAGTTTTACTTCGGTAGAAATGCTGCGTTTTAGCCTGCGGTTAAAGTGACGAAGTAGGTAGCTGGAGAACAAGGGAAGTAGATCGTTTCTCGCCTGCATCACTTGAGAGAACAGCGTCCGGTTGAGCTTGATCACTTTGGTGGGCTTTAAGGTTATCCCCGTAGAAAATGAGACATCCCCAGTTACAAATGACATGCCCCCTATCAAGCTGCCTTGCCCAAGCCGTGCGACTTCATGAGAGGCGCCAGATTCATCTCTTTTTAATAGGGCAACTTCGCCTTCTTCCACAAACCAAAGGAAAGAGTTGGGTTTGTCTTCATGCGTGAGAATATGATCTTCACTGTAGATACGTGTGACGTTATGTTCGCTGTTTAGTGCAAAGTATTCGTGCAACCCTTGAATAAGCTCTTGGGCGAGTGCTTCGTCGCTGACGCCTAACGCCGACTCAATAAATCCATTTCTGTATGAGGCAAGCTTATTGTCGATGTGCGCTTCTAGTAGGCATTTCTGATCGAGAACGCTGCAGTACCGCAGTAAATCGTCACTGTTGTGCTGAAGCACATACTGGGTTAACTCTTTTTGGGCCGTCTCAAACATTTCTTGTGGCGCCCAAGGCTTGGTCATGCAGTAGTTGAGTCGACCTTCGTTTACTGCTTGCATAATGACATCTAGATTGGGCTGATCATTAAGCAATATGGTTCTGGCACCTTTTGAAGCAGGGTGATTATCAATGTTGATAAGGAGATTCACACCCTGATCTTCGCCAAGCGTATGATCACAGATAAACAACGCAACATGTTGGTCGTTACGCTTCAACTCTTCAAGAATATTTCCGGCAGTGTGGACGTTATCGGCACAGAGTATGTCGAATAGCCCACTAAACGCTGACAATTCAGATGCGATTTGCGTCAAGATGTTTGGGTCATCATCAAGACACAATATGACTTGTAGATTCATACGGTTATCTAATATCACTATTTTCTGTGAGTGTATCGTTTAAAACGTCTTCAAGCTGAGAAGAGCGCAGCAAACTGACACATAGATAAAGAAAACCTCGAAAGGCCATAGGGTTATAGATCGCGATGGTTTACACTCGGTAAAACTCATGAAGGAGTACATGGAGTAAAAATGATATTTGGAAAATACACGGCAATTGCAGGCGCTGTAGCGGTTGCTGTTTTGTGGCCTTTCGCGACGGGTCAAATCGGTCAGTCTGTCTATGACAGAGAGATAGAGGAAGTTCAATCCCGCTATATTTCAGTCGAAAATGAATCTTATGATAGAGGATATCTATCGTCAGAGGTGGTGACGCGCGTCTCTCTTGTTGGTGGGATGAAAGAGGTTTACGAAGAGGAAGGCTTGCCAACGTCGTACTCGGTCACCAGCCATGTCAGTCACGGTTTCATGGGGGTCAGCACAACGTCTACCTTAGACATGACACCTGACATGAAAGTGATTACCGATTTGCTGTGGCCGTCAGGGGAATCGCCTGTGACGGTTGTCACTGAGACCTCTGTTTTCGGAGACACCCAGTATGACGTCACCGTTCGCGCTATGAATGGGGGCAATGAAGAAATAAAGATCACGAGTTCACCGGCTAACATTTCGGGTACGGTGGATAAAAATGGTGTGATGCTTTTCCAGATGGAAATGCCTTCTCTTGAATTGTCTAGCCCAGAAGGTGAGACGTTCAACTTGACGGAAATTACCGGTAGCGGTAATGGTGAATTGGTTGATGATGTTTGGGTGGGAGCCCAAAGCCTTAACATCGGAACGAGCGCCTTCAATGATGCATTTGGTTCGGCTGCGACAATCAGTCAACTCGGGTTAAGCGTATCGAATGCACTGTCAGCAATTGACAATGGTGACGTGAAAACCGCCTTGCCTGATGCGCTTCGTTTTGATAACTCGACGGTCATTTCGTTTAATAAACTTGATGTACCAGATACTTTAGTTATCGACAATTTTAAAGTCGGCGTTAACTTTAACGCACTTGACTACAACTCCATGATTGCGTTGGCGAACACTGCTGATTCTATGGGGGCGGAACCGGCTCCTGAAGACATGATGAAGTTGCAGACAGTGTTTGATGGCTTGGTAGAAAAAGGGATGACGTTTGAGATCACTCCACTTGAGCTTGATACCCCTGAGGGGAACATCAACGCGAAGTTTGATCTTTCTATTGAACCTGGCCTTGGCAGTGTAACGCAAAATATGGGTGCGTTAATGTCTAAGCTCAAGGGCAACATTTTTGTGAATGTCCCTACTGCTTACGTTCAAGGTATTCCTGAGGTGGAAGCATCATTAGCAAATATTGAATCTTACGGTTTCGTTTCTCAAGCTGAAAACGGCGTGACATTGACAGCGAAAATTGAAGGCGATCAGCTGGTCTCGCCAAATGGGGAGAAAATTCCTCTTGGTTTGCTCATGATGCTTTTCATGTAGTCGTTTAACCGTTATCGATTCATATGCAATGAAACCAGCACCTTATTAGGTGCTGGTTTTTTATGAATAAAGTTTGCTTAAATAAAAGAAATTTGGCGCATTGATCTCTTTCATTTGTGACAAAGGATAAAAATAGTCTCGAGAGTGCTAGTAATTTCCTCAGGTTGGTCAACACTGTTAGATAAGAATAGAGATTTTCCCTATCACTGCGTGTAGACCAATCATTAAAAGGGGAATACATGGAATCCATAAAAGTAAAAGATTACATGAACAAAAGACCCGTGACTTTCAAGGCTTCCATGTCTCTGTCTGTTGCGCTCGAAAAAATGCTGAATGCTCACCAAACGGGGGGCCCTGTATTGGATGAACACAACCATGTTGTGGGATTCTTGTCTGAACAGGATATGATTCACAAACTGCTCAAAGCGGGTTACTACTGTCAAGACTCCAATACGGTTGAAGACTGTATGCACAAAGAAGTGTCTTCTGTATCGCCGGAGGAGAGCATCATTAAGCTGGCAGAAGAGATGTTGCCTGCCAAACCCAAAGTTTATCCTGTTGTCGACGAGCATGAACGACTCATCGGCATTATTTCGCGAAGAGATATTTTGAAGGCAATAGCGGCGCAAATCGATGATTGCTTCCTGCATCCAGTGTAGTTAAACAATTTATTCGAATAAGTCGTATCAAAAGAGGTGCTTGAAGCACCTCTTTTTCATGGCACAATATTACTTTCTAAATCTATCTATACCCAATTGTTTGTAAGAGGATGATCAAGGATCTTCACCTTGTCATTCTGACAGTCCTTCGTTTTTTCAAGCAGCTAGGATGGCTGACAATTTCGTTTTACTCGATACGGATACCAAGTATGCCTAATCAGCAACAAGCCAAGTTTGTTAACGGCTCAATCATGCGCCATATCACTGTGATGTCTACGTCAGGTGCGGTTGGACTCATGGCGCTATTTTTGGTCGATTTGGCCGATATGTTTTTTATCAGTCTACTTGGGCAAGTTGAGTTAGCGGCCGCCATTGGATTTGCAGGCACTATCCTGTTTTTCTCCACATCAGTCTCGATCGGTACTTCTATTGCGATGGGCGCATTAGTGAGTCGTGCGTTAGGGGCGGGTGACCGAGAGGAAGCGAGAAAGCTAACCGGAAGTATTATGGTGTTCTCTGCCATCGTAAGTACGGTCACTGTGGGTGTCATTTTGCTGTTTGTTGATCCTATCTTAGCGATGATTGGCGCCAACGGTGAAGCCGCTGATAAGGCAAAAGATTTTCTCGTGATACTTTTGCCGGGTTCGCCATTGATGGCGATGGGCATGGCAGGCGGGGCAGCATTACGAGCCGTCGGTGATGCTAAACGTTCAATGGCAGCAACTTTGGTGAGTGGGGCCGTGAATGCGGTACTTGATCCCATCTTTATCTTTGCGTTGTCGATGGGAATTGAAGGTGCAGCAACGGCGTCTTTAATCTCGCGCTTTGTGCTGTTTGGTGTGTCATATCATGCCGTTCATCGTAAACATGATCTGGTTGCTCGCCCAAGCTTGACGGATTTATCTCAACACTTTCGCGCTATTTTTCATATTGCCGGTCCGGCAATCGTTACCAACACAGCAACGCCTATTGGCAATGCTATCGTAACGGCACAAATTGCAAAATATGGCGCGGATTTTGTTGCAGGGTATGCCGTGATGGGGCGGCTGTTACCTGTATCATTCGCATTGATTTTTTCGCTTTCTGGCGCGGTTGGGCCAATCCTTGGTCAGAACTACGGTGCTCAAAAGTTTGATAGGGTACAGCAGACACTGACCGATTCAGTGAAGTTTGTGACAGCGTATTGTGTTGGTGTGGCACTCATTTTGTTCTTTGCTCAAGGGCTCATTATTGATGCGTTTAGCCTTGATGGTGACGCGTCTTCCATGGTTTCGCTGTTTTGTACCTATATCGCCATTACTTTCCTTTTCAATGGCACATTGTTTGTTTCCAATGCGGCCTTCAATAACCTCAACCGACCAACATGGTCAACGCTCCTTAATGTAGGTAAGGCAACGCTGGGTACCATTCCGTTTGTGTACGCGGGTGGTTATTTGGGCGGAGCGCAAGGCGTGTTGATTGGTCAAGCTGTGGGTTCGATCATTTTTGGTATTGCTGGCTATGTACTGGTTAAGAAACTGATCGTCCAACTTGCGCAAGACCATGAGGAAAAAGAAGAAGACGTTATCGCGATTGAACCTAGCGTGCCTGTCACAGCGTTCACCAGCTGTCGAGAAGTGATGGCTGAAGAAAGTGAAGAAGCATTTGATAATACCACCGAGAAAAATGCCCCTCTTCGTTAGGGTCTGTTTACCTTTGGTGGCTAAATTTTGTTCTGGCTAAAAGTGTTCTAGGAGAGGCGTGTGCCGCCTTTCTTCTGCGTTATCGACTTCTCATGTAGGCCAGCTACACATCGAAGTCTCTGCCTTGTATAAAGCCGCCACAAACTGCTGCAAAAATCATCACCAAAGGTCAACATACCCTAGGTGTTTTTGCACAGAAATCGTTCCAATTTATTGATCTAATTCAGTACTCCTTTCAAGCAAGTAGCGCAGAATGAGCGTGTTGCCCACGGAATGTGGGCGTTTGCTTTAAGGGATTACAGGCGATCATGCGCATTCATGCGAAATACATTCTTCCAATTCTTATTCCGCTGGTGGTCATGCTACTACCGGCTTCCGCGTTTCCTTTTGAAACATTAACCGTGATGCAACAACGCGCCATCGCGTTGTTTCTGTTGGCGGCGCTCTGCTGGGTGTTAGAGCCTATCCCCATTTATGCTACCTCGGTATTGGTGATCGTTCTCGAATTACTCTTCTTATCAGACAAAGGACTCATCTGGTTTCGAACTGAAGCGGGAACGCCAGAATTTGGTGGGTTACTCCATTACAGCGACATCATGGCAACCTTTGCTAGCCCAATCATTATGCTTTTTCTGGGTGGTTTCTTTCTGGCAATGGCGGCGACCAAATACCGATTAGATATCAACCTTGCCCGCGTGTTGTTAAAACCATTTGGTCATAAACCACAAATGGTTATGGCAGGATTGATGCTGATCACCGCCGTGTTTTCCATGTTTATGTCCAACACAGCAACCACGGCAATGATGCTTGCGATTTTGACACCGATTTTGATGTTATTTAAGCCGAATGATCCTGGGAAAATTGCCTTTGCCCTGTCCATTCCGGTGGCGGCGAATATTGGTGGAATCGGTACTCCAATTGGCACACCGCCCAATGCGATTGCATTGAAGTATTTGTCGGGTGAAAACTTGATCACCTTTGGTGAATGGATGTCATTCGGCGTGCCATTTGTCATCATCATGTTGGTGCTGGCTTGGGTGTTACTCAGCAAGCTGTTTCCATCAGATGAATCGTCAATTTCTTTAAGCATTAAGGGTAAGTTTCTTAAAACACCTAAAGCCATCACTGTCTACGTTACCTTTGCAGTCACCGTATTGTTGTGGTTGATGGGCTCTAGTCACGGTATGAATTCCTACACCGTAGCATTGATTCCTGTCGCGGTATTTTCGATGACAGGGATCATCAATAAAGAAGATTTAAAGAAAGTGTCGTGGGATGTACTTTGGTTAGTCTCCGGCGGTTTCGCTCTGGGTTTGGCATTGGACAAAACAGGCCTTGCGCAGCTCGTGGTGCATAGCATTCCGTTTGAACACTTTGCGCCAGAATTGGTGTTGGTGGGTGCAGCTGCTCTTTGTTTGTTGATGGCAAACTTCATGTCTCATACTGCTACGGCTAACTTGCTGATGCCAATTATGGCCGCGCTAGGTATGTCAATGACGTCACTCTCTTCACTGGGGGGCGAAACGACACTGATCTTGGTAGTTACCTTTGCAGCATCTTTGGGCATGTCTCTCCCTATTAGTACACCTCCAAATGCTTTGGCCCATGCGACAGGCCACGTGAACAGCCATCAAATGGCGAAAGTGGGTGTGATACTTGGTGTGGTGGGCGTGGCATTGAGTTTTGTCATGGTATGGATTCTTCGACTGGTTAACTTTTTATAGCAATGTTTCCACGTCTTCAGACATGACAGTGACTCTGGTGGCGTGGGTAACTTTAATAAGGGGATAAAGATGGAAAAAGTAAATATCATCTGCGTTGATGATCAACGTGAAGTGTTAGACGCTGTGCTTAAAGATCTTGCTCCTCTTTCCGCGGTGTTTCACATCGAAGATTGTGAATCTGCGGACGAAGCATTGGCTTTGATTGATGATCTCGATGCGGACGGCGAGCACATTGCGCTGATCATTTCTGACCATGTCATGCCAGAAAAAACGGGCGTTGAGTTGTTAACGGAAGTGTCGTTAGACCCAAGGTTTCGTGCCACAAGAAAAGTGCTACTAACAGGTCAAGCCACCCATGCAGATACCATTGAAGCGATCAACAATGCTCGTATAGAGCGCTATTTTGAGAAACCATGGCAAGCTGCGTCTCTACAAGAAGCGGCGAAAAAGCTTGTTACCCATTTTGTGTTTGATGCAGGTCTCGATTACCGCGACTATCAAGAATGTCTTGATACTCAGGTGATTTTTGACCGCCTAAAGTAACTCATTGGCAAAAAATGATGTTTCTTCAAGTTACTGAGGTATAGATGCTTGACCTTGGAGATGACTCCAAGGTTTACACTGAATGTAAGTTTAAGAAGGGAGAATCCTTATGAGCCATTCATGTAAATCGGGACATTGCCAACAAGCTAACCATCATCACGAGAAACATCAAACTGCGGAAGTTACGAGCTCTGGCGCAGGCGGTGGATGTTGCAACCCCAAGAGCGATGCTTCCGTGGATACAGCGCAAGGCTGTCACGCGACCACCGTCGAGGATAGTGACGATCCAGAGGGGCATGGCTGTTGTGACCACTCACACAGCAGCCAAGCGCCAACAGCTTCAAATGATCATCAAGAACTTAGCGTCAACGAGAGCAACACATACACCTGGCGTGTGACAAACATGGATTGCCCAAGTTGTGCGGGAAAACTCGAAGCCGCAATCAATGGGCTCGATGATGTCACGCAGGTAAACGTTCGATTTGCCACCGAAAAGCTCGTCGTCATTTTTAATGCCTTGCCGACTGATGCTCAACGCGAGCAGGTTGCTAATCGTGCGAAGAAAACCGGCTTTCCGCTGGTTGAACTTTCTGCTCCCTCTTCGATAACAGAAACCAAAAGTGTTGCCATGCGCATCAAAGAGGAGGGTATTCTCCTTTCATTGATAGCGATTATGGCGCTATCCGGCTTACTGTCTCTCTGGCGACCAGATCTATCACCATGGTTGTTTAGCGCTGCGACAGTGATTGGCTTGATACCTATCGTCAAAAAAGCGGTGATATTAGCGCGAAGCGGCTCACCATTTTCGATTGAGATGTTGATGTCCATAGCAGCGCTGGGTGCTCTCTATCTTGGTGAAACCGTAGAAGCTGCCATGGTGCTGGTTCTGTTTCTCATCGGCGAAAGACTAGAAGGTTATGCGTCTGCGAAAGCGCGTGCGGGAATTAAATCTTTGATGGCTTTAGTGCCCGATGTTGTAGTGAAAGTTGCCACTGATGGCACGAGAGAAGACGTCCCCGTATCTTCTCTTCAACCGGGGGACACGATTGAAATCTCTCCAGGTGGCAGACTACCCGCTGATGCGACGTTGCTTGCACAAAGTGCGAGCTTTGATTTAAGCGCACTGACAGGTGAATCTATCCCCGTAGAAAAACGGGTGGGTGAAAAGATACCGGCAGGGGCGCTTGCGGTGGATCAGCGTGTCGAATTGATTGTGTTTTCAAAGCAAGGTGAAAGTGCGATTGACCGTATTTTGACGCTGATTGAAGATGCGGAATCTCGCCGTGCGCCAGTGGAGCGATTTATCGATCGATTTAGCCGTTGGTATACGCCGCTCATGATTTTGATTGCAGCGCTGATTGTGGTTATTCCGCCGCTGCTATTTGGCGAAAGCTGGGATGTTTGGATTTATCGTGGGTTAGCGCTGCTTCTTATCGCTTGTCCTTGTGCCTTAGTGATTTCTACACCTGCGGCAATGACATCAGGGCTAGCTGCAGCCGCAAAATATGGCGCACTAATTAAAGGTGGTGCTGCGCTTGAGGCACTAAGCCGAGTGGAATGGGTAGCATTCGATAAAACAGGCACGCTGACGCAAGGTAAACCCGTTGTAACGGATGTTCTCTGCTGGCAAGGAGAAACGCATCACATGCTTGCTCAAGCCGCGGCAATAGAAATTGGGTCGCATCACCCGCTAGCAAAGGCGTTGGTTGAAGAGGCGCAGCGCCTGCATGTGGTTATCCCAAGCGCTCAAAACGTCCACACTCAGTCAGGACGAGGTGTTTCTGGTGTCGTTCATGGTGAGGAGATCACGGTTGTTGCCTTGGATAAGCTCAATGCCAATCAATTTATCCAACCTGACAACGCGGCGTCAGCGCAGCAATTAGCCGAAAGCGGCAAAACCGTGGCGGTAATATTTGTTGAAAGTGAAGCAATAGGCGTGGTTGCTTGGCGTGATGAACTTCGCCAAACGGCAGCAATGACAGTTGACCGCTTGAACGGGATAGGTATCCAGTCATTGATGTTGACAGGAGATAACCCCAACGCTGCGGCAGGGTTAGCGAACGCACTGAACATGGAGTACCAAGCGGGCTTAATGCCTGAAGGGAAAGTCAATGCAATCAATGAGCTAGCAACGCGATCTCGCGTCGCTATGGTGGGGGATGGCATTAACGATGCGCCCGCAATGAAAGCCGCGACGATTGGGATTGCAATGGGGAGTGGGACGGATGTCGCCCTTGAAACCGCGGATATTGCACTCAGCCATAACCGTATAGAAACGATTCCGGACGTGATTACATTGGCCCGCGCTACGATGGCTAATGTCAGACAAAATGTGGCGCTTGCTATTGGTTTGAAAGCGATCTTTTTGGTCACCACCGTGCTTGGTTTTACAGGACTTTGGGTGGCGGTACTTGCAGACAGTGGTGCGACAGCCATTGTTACGGTCAATGCTTTACGTTTGTTACGACACGGGCCAAATAGCTCGAAATAGGCAAGTGCTAGATGTGGGGTGATGCTTCTTTAAAGTGATCTATGTCACTCAAAGTTGCAATGAAATGAAATGAAATTGATGCAAAGTTGAAGTTTGTCACTTTATTTTTTGTCCTAAACGGTAAGGTGATGGCTAAATTCATCACCACCCTATAATTCGTGGTCATCGTACTCAGCACTTTTCGAATGATATGACGCTGAGGGACACGATACAGTGAGGAGAACATCATGACTGAGCAAACCGTATTCCATTTGGGCGTCAATGCATCTGATCTTGAAGGCGCAACTCTGGCTATTATCCCGGGCGATCCGGCGCGTGTCGAAAAAATTGCTGCTTTAATGGATTCACCGAAATTTTTGGCAAGTCACCGTGAGTACACGCTTTTCTTGGGAAAACTTGAAGGCCAGTCAGTGGTGGTTTGTTCAACGGGTATTGGTGGCCCATCGACGTCTATTGCGGTTGAAGAACTCGCTCAACTGGGTGTTCGTACATTTTTGCGTGTCGGTACTACGGGCGCAATTCAGCCGCACATTAACGTTGGCGATATGATTGTCACCACGGGTTCAGTACGTCTTGATGGCGCAAGTACCCATTTCGCGCCGTTAGAATTTCCTGCCGTTGCTGATTTTGATGTGGCGACAGCAATGAAGTCTGCCGCAGATGCGTCTGGTGCAGAAGTGCATACGGGCGTTACGGCATCAAGCGATACCTTCTATCCGGGTCAAGAACGTTACGATACGTTCAGTGGGCGCGTGGTTAAACGCTTCCAAGGCTCAATGAAAGAATGGCAAGACATGGGCGTACTGAACTTTGAGATGGAATCTGCCACTTTGTTGACCATGTGTGCAAGCTCTGGATTGAAAGCAGGATGTGTGGCGGGCGTGATCATCAACCGCACACAAAAAGAAATCCCTGATCAAGCGACCATGGCAGAAACAGAAGCACGTTCGATAAAAGTCGTTGTTGAATCAGCACGTAAGATGTTGATTTCTTAAGCTGGAAAAGTGATATAAAACAAAAAGCCGACGTTATATAACGTCGGCTTTTTATATGCTGCAGTTTTACTAATTACGCAAAAGACGATTTTTCCGTACCACCGGCAGCTAAAAACCATTCATGGAGATACTTTTTAAGATCACCTAGTTGGTCTGGGCCAATGAGCGCAAGTCCCAGGTCGGTTGCACGCGTAATATCGTGGTGTCTCAATGGGCGGAAGCTCACTAACATTGCTCTTGCTTGTAACCCACCTAGCAAGTCGCGAATGGATTCAAGCTTGTAAAGTGTGTCATCACCATCACTCGACATGCCTTTGGTTTTACATTCAATGATGTGCAGCTTATTGTTGACCACAGTGGCGACGTCCAATTCGTTACGTACTTCTCTTTCGCCGATTTTTCGGTAAACCTGAACACCCAGTGATAAGTCTTGGATAGTCAGAAGATCATGCTTAATCTCCTCAACTATGTGGTGCACATACCATTCTAGCCATTCGCCATTCGCAAAACGTCGAGCGGCTTCGTTTTCAAACGTCAGTATTCCTTTGTCGTAACTCGACAGTCCAGCGTCAGTGAGATCGTCGATCAACATGCTGAGTTCACGATAGCCTTGCTGCTTTTCACTTAGTTCGACATTTAGCTTTTGCTCTTTGCGGCAAGTGGTCGCCAAGTAGTTCAAGGTCGCGAGGCCCGGACCAAGCTCATAGGCGTTGCTTGCCCACTTATGGCCTAAGGTTTTAATTGAGGTATCAAGAACACTGCGAATGTCTTCGTCTTGCAGTTCACAACGCGCACCAAAAATTGTTAGGTAGTCGCTGATGTTGATGTGGTCTTCGACCTGCTGTTGCTCGAGGCCGTAAGGGTAGAGCCAACACAGCTCATCACTGAAAGGTTCGATAACATAAATGGGCCAGTGATAAGTGCGGAAAATTTCGTAGGCGGTCAATAGGCGGTGACGCAAACCACAGCTTGCGTTAAAACACACCTCTGCGCCTTCTCGCTTCAATCGTTCCGCGAGTTCAACGATTTTACTTTTGATCAAAGGAATATTGATGTCTGACGGGATCTGGAAGAATTCCGTAACAATGCCCTTTGGGTTCAATACCTTACTCAGCTGCTCGAACTGAGGAAGCTGACACTCAACACCAATGAAAATCACTTTTTCGGCTTTGAATTCTTGATGCAGCAAAGCAGTAACCAACCGAACCGGGTCTTGGTCAATAATACCGACATGAATAGCCATATTTACTCCGTGTAGGTGTATATACCCAAACAACCTGAAGGTGCCTATGAAATCGAGTAACTTCATGTTGTTTGGGTATACGAACAGACTACCTGCTCACCCATCTTTATTTATTCTTGGAGTTAATATCAGGGCTAGATATGGATTATTCAAGTACTTAGTGATTTTAATCCGTACCTGCTGTGTGGAATCCATTCGTGAAAAGCCGATACTGCATAAATTTTGATACGAGTAGCGCTGATTTTCCTAATCTTATAAGTGTTGACCGTGTCAAAAACGGAGCGACAAGCGTTAAACCACGAGCGAACTTGTATCAAATTGTCTCAATGTTGAGTACGCAGAGAAACTAGCCAGGTACGGGGTAAGACTTGGATATAGCTGCTGGTTACACTATGTGTGTAGATTCTAAGCACGCGGATTCGCAGGTAAAAAAGCGATGGATAAGTTGGGGAAGAAAGTATGATTGGTCATGAGTTTGACACAGCGTTAAATATTGACAGCGTCAAAGGGCAAGCATTTTTGGTTTCTAACGCTTCAGGGATCGTTCCAGCCCAACCCGGTATGCTCATAGCGCCCAATCAAGTTCTACTGACCAATGATAGCAGCAGTGTTGTTGCTAGCTTCAATGGGCAGAAATATTATGTAGACAGTCGCTGTGCTTCTTGCCTCATCCCTCTTTCCGACAGTGATGCACAACTTGCAACTTCTCCAATTGGTGTACGTTTTAACCCCGATGAATTGACCATTGGCGACAACCTGAACCTCGATATCGCTGATTTGCAGCAATTGATCCTAGATGGCGTCGACCCCACCGACCTTTTCGAAGAGCCCGCTGCGGGGGAGAGCGTTGGTTCATCAAATGCGGGTTTTGTTGTTGTGGATTATCTGTATGCCTCTTCGCTAACCGAAGCGGGCTTTGACACCACAGGTCCATTGGCAAGCGACACTGACGAGGTCAATTTTCTTGGCGGTGACAACGATCAAAACTCTGGTTCAAATACAGATGGAACAACACCAGTAGTACCACCTGTTGTTGATGTCGATGCGTTGGGTGGGCAACGTCTCTCTCTTGAGGTGACAGAAGGTGACTTAGATCCTGATACATACGGGGTGTCGCAGACTGAATCTCTTTCCATTGCAGGAGGTAGTGAGCGTCTATTGCCCGGCTCGCTCCAAATCGCACCGAGTGATTTGGCGGCATTTGAAGCTGAATTAGCCACACTGACATCGAACGGAGAAGCGGTCTCATTTACTCGCCAAACCAGTGTTGATAGTAATGGTGTTGGAACGTTTACACTGGTGGGAACGGTTAATGGTGACGTTGTGGTGACCTTGACGATCACTGCCACGCAAGATGGAAATGGGCTTTCTGTAACGGCAACGCTGACGCAATCCGGTCCGCTTGATCACTTAGAGAGCACGGGCAGTTACGTGGCAGTGAATGGTGATAGCATCTCCATTAATATGCCATTGCAAGTTGCTGACACCGGCGGTGACCTCATGCAGAGTCCTGCTGTCGTTACCTTGGTCAGTAATGATGGCCAAGATACGGTACTGAAAGAAGGCAGCCTTGATGTTGTTGAGCCTCAAACGGATCCCAGTGAAACAAAAGTTGGCAATACATCAGACGGTATAGACTTAGGCAGTGATGAGATAGGTAGCATCTCATTCGATGTGATGGCCGCAGAGAGCGCTTTTGCAGGTATAACTAGCCATGGCATGCCGACCACCGTTGATACATCCGTCGAGGGTGTGATCACCGTCTACTCAGATAACAACGGTGTACCAGAGAAGGTGCTAGAAATTACGTTCTCGCCATCAGGCGCATCTGACGATCCAACGTTCACCGTTACCCAATATCAACCGATAGACCAACATCAAGCCAGCGATGGCGATAGTGATGACGAGAAATCTAGCTTCACACTTCCCTATACCGCCACCGATGCCGATGGAGACGTCAGTAATATTTCGTCAGTCACGTTTAACATCATTGATGGTACGCCCGCCCTTGGGGGAGAAAGGTTAGATGCTTTTGGGGCTCCAACTGATGTGATTGAACTGGAAGAAAATCAAACACAAAATCAGTACGACGCATCGGCACCTGAAAACACCCAAACAGGAACCATTAACGTTGGTGCCGCATCTGATCGCTTGGTGCCAGATACCTTCTCAATTGATGATGGTAATAACAACGCCACCTTGATCAGTGAGCTGAAGCTTCTTTCTAACAATCAGAATGAATTCGTTGATAGCGTCACGATCACACCGAGTACTGATGGGGCAGGCAACGCAGTATTGACCATTTTGGCGTCGATTAATGGCGAGCCTGCTATCAGAATCGTGCTGACATCAGAGCAAGCGGCGGATGGCTTAGGCATGGATGTCGATGCAGCGTTTACCCAATTCCAAGCGCTGATACATCCCACTGAAACGGCTGATCAGATTGATGGGAGTTTTGTCAGTGCTGACGGCGAAAAAATCAATATCAAACTGCCTATTCAAGTTGAAGATACCGATGGAGACAAATTGGTTGACCCAACTGATACCAATGTCGAAGCGCCACTTTTAGTGACCTTTACGGTAAATGATGATGATTCTACAACCTTTGGTTTGGTCACGACTGATCCTATCTATGTTGAAGAAAGCAGCATAGATGATGGAACCGGAATTAGTCAGGGCTCGAAATCAAGCGGTACGTTGAACATTGATGCGACCAACGACAGTGGTGATCCTAATACACTCGATGCTGATAGCGATCTTGGCGATGATGTTAGCAATTTCTTTTTCAAAAGTGATTACGTTGTTTATGACAACGGCCAACCCGTATTGGCGAGTGGCTATGACGTGTTCTTGGAGCAACGTCCGGAAACTGCCGCATACCCAAAACATTATTACGGTGTCGCGGATGATGGCTCTGGCAATAACCGAGATGTAATGCATGTGGTGCTGAATGCTGATGGTACGTTTACGTTCGAACTGTTATCAGCGTTAGATCACGAGCCAGGTGATGGACAAAACTCTCTGACGTTTAGCATTAATGCGTTCACCGTTGATGCTGATGGCGATGAGTCGAATAACATTCGCGTTCCGATCACGGTGCAAGATGATGTGCCGACCACACAAGGAAGCATTACGTTAGCGGTTGATGACTCATCGACTGAAGACACCACAGTCACAGTGGATGTGTTTGATATCACGGACCCTTCTCACCCTGCGGATAATGAAAGCTTGCAAGGCGCGGATGGCGCTCATATTACGCGTATTCACAACGGTGTTGAGTGGGTGGATGTTTCCACAACAAGGCCGTCTACGATCACCTTGTATTCAGCGGTTTCTCCTAACGGAGAAATTGGCACAATGCGTATTGACCCACGAAATGAGCCTGTAGGGGAAATTACCTTCACATTTGCCGCAAACGTTGTTAATCCGTCAGCGGTACTCAACCAAGCCATTCAATATGAAGTCACTGACAATGATGGTGACAAAGCGGAGGGTGAAATTTCCCTGACGCTTAACGACCAGACGCCAATTATTACGATCGCGCCAGCCAAAGGCGGCGTAATCGAAGGTAAAGAAGATCAGGGGCAAATTGATACCAATACCGAAAATGCGGGCATCGATGCTTCTGAAGGCATAGCCATCAATGTTCGTGTGAATATTGGAGACAATGACGTCGGTGAAGCCTACGAAGACAACGGTATATTGGTACTTGACGGTGAAGTCACGCTCATGACCAAAGACCCTTCCGGTGATATTGGCGGGAAATTCTATTTCAACGGTACCGAGATTTTGCCAGACGGCGATGGAAACATTGTTTTTTCCGGTAACATGTTTCAAGCGTCAGGAACAACAGCGCCAATTCTCTTTGATTTGTCAGGCGTGACCTTTATTCCTGATGCCGACTATTCCTCCTATGACGACACGGATCTGATTCAGTTTGATGTTGAGCTGGAAGTCACGGGTCATGACCCTGTCATGACATCGTCACCTGTTGAAATAAAAGTGTCGGCCATAGCAGACACGCCGACAATCACCTTAATTGGCGATGCGGCTGATGGCGTGTTTGAAATGAAAGAAGATTTTGACCCTTATGCTATCAATGTATCTGACCCACTCAACTTTACGTTAGGCGATCTACTTTCTTCTGATCTGCAAGATACTGATGGCTCGGAAACATTGCAGCTTGAGTTTACTTTAAGCCCAGATATGGGTGAGTTGAGAGGGGGTGGAATCAACTTGGTCAATGGCGTTTGGGTGTTAGAAGACCCTTCACGACTCGACAAAGTACGTTTCATTCCAGACGAAGGATTTAGTGGCGATGTCACGTTAGGCATTAAAGCGATTTCAACGGAATCTGATCCTGTTGACCTAGTTGCAGAAAAAACCGCGGAAACAACATCGTCCATTATTTTGCGTGTAGAGCCTGTCTCTGATGAGGCAAGGGTTGTGGTTCGCCCTGTCGTTGGCAATGAAGACGCGGGGAACCCAAATTCAGACATTGCCGAAGGCAATGCTATTTCGCTTGCGAATGCCATATCCATTACCAGCCTAGGTAACGATACCGATGGTTCGGAAGTCTTCTATGTGCGGATTTTTGACCTTCCAGATGGTGCGACATTGCAGCTTAACGATGGCGGAGTGATCACTCCCGTCACAGAAACCGATCGCGTTGCTATTGATGACTTAGCAAAACTAGAATTGATACCACCGCTTCACAGCAATGAAAACTTCACGCTGAAGGTTGAAGGTATTGTTGTTGATTCCGCGACTAATTCACCGGACGATGAACGAATACTTCCTGTTCAATCATTTAACGTCAACATTGCTGGTGTGGCAGATACGCCAGTATTTGAGGTGGAAAACGAAGGTACTGATCCCGGTCAATGGCAATATGATGCCGATACGGGTGTGGTAACCACCACGGTGCCGGAAGATGGCATTGAAGGCGATGGTCTCGTCGCCATTGATTTCACCGTGTCTTCTGGGGAAAGTGCACTGTCACCGACAGACACGTCTGAGTCGATGACACTGGTGGTTTCTAATATTCCCGATGGCGTTGCTTTTGTTGTTAAAAATGCCGATGGCAGCCTCACTGATGTAGAGCTCGCGTTTGCGGGTTGGGCAACGGACGGTGCAGGGATGTCTATTCCGACGTATTCGGTCGATCTCCCTACCTTTGCGACGTCGAATGTTTTCATCAAGCTGCCTCCTAATTCCACAGAAGATGTGCGTATCAATGCCAAGTTAGTTGCGACAGAAAACGATGGTGATGAGAAAGCCATAGAAACTGTGATTGAAGTGGTTGTTGGCCCACCCGTTATTGATGCCACAGACTATGGCACATCTACCTCTTTCGGCAGAGAAGACCAATGGATCACTATTGATTGGAAACCTGTTCTTTCTCTGTCGCCAGGCTCGGGTAATGATGGTGACGATGTCATAGAAAAAGCGGTCGGTGTGACCATCTCAGGCTTTTCGTCGACCGACAGCGTCCAGCTTGTTCGAGGGCCAGACGTTATCCCTCTTACCTTGGACGGCGACAAAGTCACGCTGACAGAAGCGCAGATTGCCCAAGGTTACTTGTTCCAAGTGAAACGCGGCCCGCATAGCGATCTTGATTTGACACTGGAGACAACCGTCACGGTGAGGCAGGATGATCTCGAAGGTCAAACAAGCACAGAAAAAGAGATCACAGGCTCGATTGAGGTTGATATTGCCGCGTCAGTCGAAACTGAAGAAGGGCGAATTCAACTTGTTCAAGATGGTGTGTCGGTTTCCGAAATCACGACGGACAGTGACGGGCGAATTGATTTAGATGAAGGCGTCATTTTCGCTCACCCGGATGATTCCAGTGACGAAAGCCTTATTCGTATTGTCATCACGGGTTTAGAAGCAGGCTTTTACGTCGACAATGCAGTGACCGATGGCAATGGCGGTTGGATTATTAACGATCCCAATGACTTTAGTATTATTGCACCACCGAACAGTTCGGGATCAACCACCTTTACGATTAGCGCGATGGCGGTTGATGCGGGTGATGCGGGCGAGAACGATACCAGCCTGTTAGCCCCTGTTTCGAGTGAGGAAATCACACTTAATTATGTGAATAACAACACCATTGAACATGAAGCTCAGCAAGTGGTCGTGCCAACAACGCCAGTGGTGATTGAAGGAAAAGAAGACAACGCAATCTCTCTTGACGCGTTGGGTGATGCGGTTACCTATCCTAGCAATTCCTCCGGTGACGTGGCGTTTGATGTTATCACGGTGGTGATAAACCCATCAGACCTTCCGCCATTGACGGTAGTGAGTGGAGCAAGGATTCACGTTGATAATCGCAGTTACGTGTTTGAGGTTCCTGCAAGACAAGGCGACGGAAACCCATACCCTAACGGTCTGGATCTTAGTGGGCTGTCAATCACCCCGCCTGATGATTTTGCCGGGGTGTTAATGGTGCCTGTCACGTTTGTGAGTGTAGATACACGAAGTGGCGACACGGAAACGTCTGTGGTTTCTGTTCAACTCAATGTCACGCCGTTGGTCGATTTGCCACCCCCTGACGGCGAAGCCCAACCCAGTGACAACTCCACAGCCTTTTCATTCCAGTTAACAGCGAAAGAAACGCAAGGGCTGAATGGGGATAGGCAACCTCTAGATACGGGTGAAACAGAGCAGATTGTTGAAGACGAAGCACTAGAAGATGGCATTGCTATTCTTGCGTTGACGGCAAATTTTGCAGATAAAGACCAAACCAATGGCGAGGAAACGATCAGTGGCGCAACGCTGACCGTTCCAGCCGGGGTGGGTGTCTTCATCTTACCTGATGGTACAGAGTCCACCACATTAGTGGTCGATGCCAGTCAGATTGATAACATCAAGTTTAAGCCTGCTCCGGATTTCAGCGGTGAAGTAGAAATCTCTGCAACCGTAACCATTACGGATACCGCCTCGACGGGGACAGATAGCCGCACGGTTGATACGACAATAAATTTTGACGTCATCGCCGTAAACGATGAAGTCACGTTTACTCAAAACGGCATTGCATTGGAGGATGACGATGTTGTGGCCATAACTGCGGACGAAGATCCTACAGAGGGCATTTCGTTAGCTGACCTTGGCTTCTCCTTTAACGATATCGATAATTCTGAGTCTCTTGCCTCAATTGTTGTTGAGAACGTGCCACTTGGTTTCACGCTTTCATCGCCCGCAGTGAATGGCTCTCAAGGGCAATGGATCATTCCAGCCAGTGCTATCATCGATAATGCGTCGCTATCCCAAATCAAAGTAGAACCAGCGGCTAACTTCAGCGGAACGGTTGAATTTACCGTGACCGTGTATACGCAAGAAGAGAGCCTGGATACGCCAACGGGCTTTTCTCAGACAGTCTCCCTCACTGTCGATCCGGTTGCGGATGGCGCCAATGCCAGTGTGAAAGCCACAGCGAGTGGTGTTGAAGATAACGACATTCATCTCGAGTTGGAAATCAAAGCGAAGGATGACAGAGACAGCGTGAATGAAAGCGGGCAACCGACGGGCGTCAATGTGACAGAAAACGAAGCCGAGACCCTTTTGATCACCATTTCCGGTGTGCCTGATGGCGGGAAAATTGTATTGCCAGACGGTGTGACGGGGTCGGTGACACCCGAGATATCGAATGGCGGCGACGTCGTTGTTACTGTCGATAGCTCGCGATTGGATGATCTGACGTTTACGCCGCCACAAGATGCCAACGGCACATTTGTGTTGGATTTAGCGATACAAACGGTCGATAACGGCGACGTATCGGTTGATGTGGTAAATAAACAAATTACCGTTGAGGTGTCTGCGGTTAACGACAAACCCGTCAATGTGATCGCAGACAGTTACGATGCAGAAGAAGACACGATACTCACGATCACCGACCTTCAAGTGCAAGATGTAGATGCAAGAGAAGGAGCGAGCATTGTTTACGTTGAATTGAAGGTGGAAGATGGAAACACGTTAGATTTGGTCGGGGACAGTACGGGCATCACTGTGTCGGGTGATGGGTCAAACGTTTTAACGTTAGAAGGCGATATTGATGCTATCAATACCTTGTTGGCAGGTGGTGTTAATTACCAGTTTAGCGAAAACGCATCAGGTGAAGATTCGCTGACAATGACAACACGTGACCGCGGGAACTTTGGGTCGGGTGGACAGAAGTTTGATCGCGATGTCGTCACCATCGTTGTTGCGCCAAAATCCGATCTTCCTGAGCTAACTTACGCGTCGCAGCTCGCGTCCATAAGAGCATCCACGGGTGTGCTTGTGCCTATGCTTGGCTTGATGGCAACCCTCGTTGACCCAATTGAAAATGAGTTCAGCTTAACCTTTAGCGGGTTAGGTACCGAGGGCGAGTTGGTAGACAGTGCGGGTGACCCAGTGGGCACGAACGATGGCAGCGGAAATTGGACACTCAGCCAAACAGAATTAGCGTCACTAAACCTTGCTGATCTCAACCTTCGCTTTACTGCCCAACCAGTGGGTGATGTGACGGTAACAGCGCTGTCAGATGTGGGCGATGGCGATCCTCAAGATGCGTCCCTCACCATTAATGTCAATGTTGTTGATACAGCAACAACGCCAGTGCTTAACGACGCTGATAACACCAACGACGATCTCGTGGTTGATGGTAATCAAGCCACCCAAGTGCACGGTGGGGCGGGCGAAGATATCCTTGCTGGTGGCTTAGGCGAAGACATACTGATTGGTGGTGAGGGTGACGACCAAATGTGGGGTGGCAACCTCAATGGCACCGGCGATGGTGAAGCGGATACCTTTGCGTGGAAGTCCGGTGATTTTGGTACTCCAGGTAATCTGGCTAGCGACGTGATTAAAGATTTTGAAGCTGGCGTCGACGTGATTGATATCTCGGAAGCCTTCATTGCAAATGGGCTATTCACGTTCACAGATTTGGCGAATCGATTGGATATCCAAACCGTTGGCAGTGACACACAAATACAGATTTTTAATGAAAATAGCGAACCGCTTCAAAGCATTCTCATTGAAGGCAATACACTGAATGAACTGCTAGGCACAGATGCAACAGGCTTAACGCAAGACGAGATACTTGAATCCATGCTGATGACGGGTCAATTGGTGGTGTTTGACCCAAGCAACACGCAATTCGGCACAGAAGATGATGATGTGCTGACAGCCGATGATGACGGAGAGCGCATGTATGCGGGAGACGGCGACGATACGCTAACTGGTGGATTAGGTAATGACATCCTGGTAGGCGGGGCAGGCGATGACACGCTGACAGGAGGCGCTGGCGATGACATTTATGCTTGGTCAGCATTGGATGTCGAAGCTGGCGAACTCGCCACCGACACCTTGACAGATTTTGATGTGGGTGACACTGTCACGGGTGATAAGTTAGATATCTCAGCCATATTGCCAGAAGCCATTGGCAGTGGTTCTACTATTGGCGAGCTGCTGGACTATATTCGCCCTGAAGTGACCAGTGATGGGCTGACGCTCCATGTGTCCCAAACGGCAGGTGGGATGGAAGTGCAAGATATTGCCCTTGATAACACGGTATTGGCGGACCTTGGTCTCGATATGAGTGCGACGGGGACGGATATACTGAACCAGTTGATTCAACACCAAGCGTTGAAACTTGATTAAGCTGCTCTTATAAAAAGAATCGTCACTGATAAACAGTACAATCGTAACGGAAAGGCACTGCATTATGCAGTGCTTTTTTATGTGTGGTATATGTCAGTTTTTATTTTAGTTGATACAGGAATTTTGCAAAAATTTGCGTATAGTTGCTTCAAATAGCTTAGAAAAGTTGACCCATGAAAACATTGTTTGCCCACCGAGGGATGTCCTCACTTGCGCCTGAAAATACACTTGCCGCTTTCTCGCTAACACCAGAACATGGTCTTAGCTGGGTAGAGTGCGACGTGGATATTTTGGCAGACGGAACGGTAGTTGTTAGCCATGATGACACCTTAGATCGCTGCACCGACAGACCCGGCAGTTTGTATGATTTGACAGCAGAAGATCTCGACGATATTGATGCAGGAAGTTGGTTCGGTGACGCCTTTATTGGCGAGCGAATTCCAACATTCGACCAATTCATCACCCTGATGAACATTCTAAAACTCAATGTGAACGTTGAAATAAAATCCTGCACGTCAGGCTGGGAAAACACCGAAAAGCTCATCAGCGGTGTCATTGAAGGGTTAAAAAACCTCAACAGAGACGCCGACGTGTTGGTTTCCAGTTTCAACCCTCTAGCACTGGCAGAATTCAAACGTCGTTGCCCGAATGTGGCCGTTGCCTGCTTATTTGAGCCACAGATTCCGGAAGATTGGTTATCAACCCTACAGGCATGTCAGGCTGACACCATTAACGTTGCTAACGAAGGGCTCACCAAAGATAAAGTGCAGGAAATGAAAGAACACGGTCTTGTCGTGAACGTGTACACGGTCAACAACCTGATGCGCGCTAACCAGTTATTCAACTGGGGTGTTGACGGTGTGTTTACCGACATCGGCCACCAATTCCCTACGCGCTACCGCAACGGATAATTACCCACCTAAAATGATAGGTATGACAGATTGAATCTATAAATTTCAACGATTATACCTATCACCTAATCCGTCATACACTAAGCCCATAAACGTTAAGGCAAACCGCTGAACAAGATGGGGAAAGGGTTATGACAAGCATCAATATTGGTATTCAAGAGCACGACAGAACAGTGATCGCAGAAGGGCTAAAACGCCTATTAGCGGATTCATACACCCTATACCTGCAAACGCATAACTTCCACTGGAATGTTACTGGTAAACAATTCCGTGAACTCCACGTCATGTTTGAAGAGCATTACAATGCGCTAGCACTGGCGGTGGATGAAATCGCAGAGCGAATTCGCACGTTAGGCGTTGCTGCACCTGGCACGTACAAAGCCTTTGCTGAATTAAGCGCGATTGAAGAAGTGGAAGGCGTTCCGTCTGCGGATAACATGGTGGACATACTCACCCAAAACCACGAACAGGTTGTTCGCACCGCCCGTGAAGTACTGAAGTTGGCACAGCAAGCCGACGATGAATCTTCCGCATCACTGGTGTCAGATCGTATGCGCGAGCACGAGAAAACCGCTTGGATGCTCCGCGCAATGCGAGAAAACGGCTAGGCCGAAAACTAAGCCGTAAAGAGTAGAGTAAGCAATGTTCCGTACGAAGAAGGCCGCCCGATGGGCGGCCTTCTTCTGGCATAGTTTTGGATGGAAATTGATTAGAAGTTGCACACTAGAGGGGGGGACGGATAAGTTGAGTTTGAGTAAAATCTAACATGTTACAGTCTAAATAATCGGCGTATTTTCACGACCGAGGTAGCCGAAAGGCGATCAGAAATAAGGATAATAGCAGCCATTTAATCGAAGGAGAAAGCGCGGAACAATAGACACACAGTGATATAACCCATTGAAGTTATATAATGTCTAAAAACTTCATGGCGCTGCTCGCCTGTTAATCAGTGGCGGGCATACATCCATCCGGAGCTCACTCGAGCAATTGACTTAATAAAGCAGCAACGGGGTTGTGCATTACCCAAATAAAGTGTCGGCTACGCGACACTTATTCTTATTCTTATTTGTTATGTGAAATTTCTTACGAAAAACATAACCAACCAGCCACTAGTAAGAATCCTACAATCGCAAGTAAAAAGGTTAGATCCCAAAGAAAGTACAGAGGATAGATAAACTTTAAAAGACTTTTTAGCCAACCATTTTGTAGTTGCAGGAATGCTTTCTCTTCCATGAAACTAGACATGCTAAACCACAGCCCTCTAACACAATCAACCTCCTTCGAAATCACATATCGCCCTTGAATTAACTCATTATTTTGCGATTTCAAAACCAACCAAACCACAAAAAATAGGGCAAAAAAGAAAAACGTCGGGATTGCTATCCATCCCAGAATAACAAGTAAGATTGAGACATCAATATTATCCAATTTACCACCTAACCAAATTATTCATAACGTCGTGCTCACTGGTTTGG
Source organism: Enterovibrio gelatinilyticus (assembly GCF_028683095.1). Taxonomy (GTDB): domain Bacteria; phylum Pseudomonadota; class Gammaproteobacteria; order Enterobacterales; family Vibrionaceae; genus Enterovibrio; species Enterovibrio gelatinilyticus. Next base: position 64,687 of record NZ_JAJUBC010000033.1, read on the forward strand.
TGAGGTTGGCGGCTTTTTTGTTTAAAAAAGTAATGGCTTTACCAACTCCTCGAGTAGCACCTTGTTAAGCTTTTACTACGAACAGTCCCACCCCAATAGAACCAAATTACAGTGACGACACTTGAACTTGTAAAATGCATTATCACCTTTTGGGTAGTACCTTTTAGTTACAGTATTCCAAAATTTCTCGTCACCTTTGTAGTCAAGCATCCATTGCTTTTTTGTTTCTTCGGATGCCTGTTTTACATCTTCCTCTGATGCGTCTCCATGAAACTCACAAGCATCATTGCAGTGGGACAACCAGCATTCTTGCTGCCAAGATACATACCCAGGATTTCTCTGAGTTACTTCTTCTGAAATTGCTTTGGATATTCCACTGCTCAGTAGAGGGTGTGAATCTGAAAACTCATCGAATGGTTAGAAATCAATCCCTTCTCCGTCGGCATAATCGATTTCAATTGCGTGCAATCTTTTTAAGATATTAGGGAAAGTTCGTTCCATGTTAAATCTCCGATTTTTTATATTCGCCTAACGAATTATATGGATCCCCCCTCATGTGGATTTTCCACACTTAAGTGTCTTTTTCAAAACAGGAGGTTCTATGTCTTCATAAATCTCTATCACGCACCAAATCTCTGACTACATTAGCAAATCTGCCATCTATGCGTATAGGCATGGAAGCATGCAGTGGTGCGCATTTTTGGGCCAGAGAATTCATTAAACTCAGTCATGATGCACGTATCGTATTATGGCGCTAAATATGTCAGCCCGTATCGCACAAAGGTAGTACCCCGGGGCAGGCAACTTAAATAATCAAAGAG
>NZ_JAJUBC010000034.1 GCF_028683095.1 Enterovibrio gelatinilyticus
TTTGGTTTTACTACAGATATCAGAAAGACTTGTTTATTATCAAAAATCAATTACGAAGTGAAAATGATTAATCGTCTTCCGCCACGCAAAGAGCGCAGATTCATTGGATTTGATGCTGGATGCTGTATGGATCATTGAAGAAACTCAAGACGCCTCCCGAACAGGCCGATGCGATACTTGGCCATGAGGCGAGATTGGATGAGTTAGAAGGCTTTCAGGGCTCACTGATGTGAGCCCTTTCTTATGAACTAGAAGTTGCATCAATTGCTAGCTTGAGACCTACTGATAAGTGTTCTATCATGCGTCATTCTCAAAAGCTTCTTTTACTTTTTCATTCGATGCAAGCGCATGCTCAAGAATAACCTTAGAACTATTTAGTAACTCTTCACAACGTTCAGGTTCAAACCAATTCCCGTTGAACTTCCCACCGTGAAACAAATTATTTCTTACTCGACGGACATACAATAGCAACAAATCCGTATTATTTTCCGATCTAGGTGGTGTATCAGACCACACAATTTTCTCTTCTCTAATCACCTGCTTCTTTGGCGGATGAGCAAGGATATACTGTCTACACTCATCGAGCTTTTCATTTTTGATAGCTTGAAACTTAGCATCAATATCCTGAGAAAATTTTGTCCAGTCTGGGGGTGCGGTACCCTCTCCCCTATGGAAAGAAGCAGCCTTCAAAGCATATTCCATTCGTGAAAAAAGCTTAAAAAAATCAAAGGATAGTCTATCTAAATTATCCACTGTAAGCCTTTTGTTTTAACAAGTAGCTAATGACACAGGCTATTTCCCTATTGAGGATTGTCTAGAAACTGGCGGCCTGTCTCTCCGCAAGCAAAATACCACAACCCACACAAGCCGAGACTTGATTTCGATCGCATTAAAGTTTAATTGGGGATGTTTTATTCAAGGAAATTAGGTGGTTGAGCTTTAGAGAGGAGGTGGGCTCATCCTAGTGAGCCCGTTTCGGTCATATCGTAAAGTTGATTTCAATCGCAACTGCAGCCCACGAAACTAAGGCTGTCTTTGATAGGTCCATGAACGCGTCAGCGTAAGGGTTATTGGTGATTACCAATAACAGATTGATAGCTACAATCGTGATTATGAAAAGAGGTTTTAGATATCTCAAATGCACTTCCTCGAAGTCGGATAACTGGCACAGCCACTCCTCCAGAAAGGGGCGTCTGCATTTCTTTTGCCAAATTCCCCTCAGGCAGCAAGGCAGGCTACCTGGTCGACTTCGATCCGCTACTAAAGCTAAAGCATCACAATGTGTATTCATTAAACTGCCGTGACTCTTTTAAATCAAGTCAAATTATTGAAAATATTTGTGTTTGTAAAATCACGCTAAGATTGCAAGCGATAATCTAACTTGTTACTTCGAGAGCCCAACACTATGCGTTGACAGAGAGAAAAGGCGTGAAGGGCTCTTACTGACGATTAGAGCGGGTTTGGCGAGATAAAGCGAACCAAGGCGCCCGCTTTGCGTGTGATGCGATGAAAGGCAACTAACACCCCACCCAGCCTTTCATCGTCGCACTCTCCGTCACGGCTGGCAGTTGGTAACCGACACGCTCGTTAAGGGTCTCTACCGGGACGATAGTCTCGCAGTACTTCGCCCCCTTCACAATATCCTGTTCCATCACAAAGGCTACGCCGTTTCCTTCAAAGTCATAAACCAACTTGTAGAAGCCGTCCTGCACTTCTGGGAACCCAGCGGGCAAAACGGGGAGTAGATGTCAGCGGAAACAGAGGTGGAAAACAAAAGTAGCGCAGCGAGCTTGGTTGTTTTCTTGATGATGCCCATATCCAGAATGTCAGGTATCACTTTTGCACCTGCTCACCATGCTGTCAGATTAGATTTACCATTCCGTAGCGATGTTCACATTGCTCTTAAGTTCATTGAATCAGAAAGATAAGGAAAAACTGGCGTGGTATTTTGGATGAGGAATATTGGAGGGGGTGGGAATATTTCCTTTTATTATTAATAAGTTGAAAACAGCCAACATTTACACTGTAAACCGAAAGTCCAGATAATAAATCATCAGGATGATGCATCCTTGCGCTACGCTATATAAGGTAAACCTATAGGAAATAAAGAAAAACCATGAAACTGAATGCATCACCCATTCTCTACCATATATATGTTAGAAGCTTCTTTGACAGCAATGGAGATGGCGTTGGCGATCTCAATGGCATTCGAGAGAAGCTCGATTACTTTGCATGGTTAAATGTCGACGGCATTTTATTGTCTCCGATTTTTGAATCGCCGTTGAGTGATTTTGGGTATGACATTACCAACCTCTGCGCCATCAATCCCGAATATGGAGACATGTCGACTTTCACCGTGCTGGTGGAAGAGGCCAAGGAGAGAGGCATTGCGGTTTTTATTGATTTTGTTGCGAATCACACGTCCAGTAAGCATCCTTGGTTTTTAGAGAGCGCCCGCAATAAAACCAACGAAAAAGCAGAATGGTATGTTTGGTCGCCAGCACGTGCAGATGGCACACCACCGAATAACTGGCTGACCATTTTTGGGGAATCAGCATGGCGATGGCACCCTACGCGTGGTGAGTATTATCTGCACAATACCCTAAGCAACCAACCCGATTTAAATTACCGAAATCCCAACGTCATTCGTCAATTAATGAAAGATGTCCGATTTTGGCTAGACACAGGAATCACTGGTCTAAGGCTTGATTCAGTCAACCTTTTCCTGCATGACGATAAGTTGCGCAATAATCCTCCGCGCCATTTGGGCTGGCAAGATGAAGCAAGAAGCGACCCTTATCGTTACCAGAGCCAGCGTTATAACATCAGCCGACCAGAAAACATCCATTTGCTCAAACAATTGCGGGTGATTGCCGACGGGTACGATGATAAAAAATGGCTGCTCGGCTCACTAAGCGATCCATCACCGTATGCAGTCATCGACCGATATACCAGTGAAGGGGATGCCCTTGATGCAGCCAATATCTTTGAATCGCTATGCCTTTGCCAAAACGTGCAACAAGTCGGTGAACAGTTCACTGAATTCTTCAATGCCGTTCATCCTGGGTTAGGCTGCTGGGGGCTGGGTAACCACGACATAGCCCGCACGGTATCTCGCTGGCAACACGCCAATAATGCCCCTGCAGCAGCGAAAATGTTGCTTAGTCTCCTTTGCTCCCTTCAAGGGGTGATTAGCATTTATCAAGGCGAAGAATTGGGACTGCCTGAAGCGAATGTCTCCCCTTCAGATCGTAAAGACTTATTTGGTCAGCAAGTGATTGCTAATTACGTGGGGCGAGATGGATGTCGTACACCATTGCCTTGGAATGAAAAAGCCCCTTTCTTTGGATTCAGTACACAATCGCCTTGGTTGCCGATTGACGATAAGCACCGGACGTTTTCAATTGATTCACAGAAAAAAGAGCCTCAGTCCACGTTAAATTTCACCCGAGAACTGCTGGAATGGCGACAAAAGCAGCCTGCTTTGTGCGAAGGCAGTTGCCGCATGTTGGCATTCAATGAAGCGCTCATGGTGTTTGAACGTCACCACGAATCACAAACCTTGGTCATTGCCATCAATGGGTCCAACCAAGACGCCACTATCCGCTTGAACTTACCGAGTCCGGCAATAACGCTACCTCTTCCCCATATGAAGGTCTCGCCGCCCGAGCAAAACCAACCATTACACTTGGGGCCTTGGCAGGTTTGGGTAGGCGAGATTCACAGCAACTAGTTGTTTATAAGCATAAATCCTATATTGATTAACACCATACTAAGATGCCTCTAATTTAGAAAATGCTCATTGTTGAACAAACAAACAGGGCAAATTACGACCATACTGTGATCTCCAAGCCCTCTATAAAACCTAACAAGCTTGGACAGTGGAAGTTATGTCGTTTAAAAGGAGATACTGATGACAGATCCTGTCGTGTTTGATAATAAACCTACAAAAATCGACCTAGAAAAAGGCAAAGAGTATTACTACTGTCGTTGTGGGCGCTCAGCATCACAACCCTACTGCGACGGCTCCCATGCAGGTACTGATATCACCCCGCTCGCTTACAAAGCAGAGAAAGATGGCGAAGCCTATTTCTGTGCCTGTAAGCATTCTGCCAACTTACCCTTTTGCGATGGCACACATACGCGCTATACCGAAGAGGATGTGGGTAAACCCGCGCCAGAAGTGATCGTTACTGACGCGGCAACACAACCCGCCGCAAAAGCGACGAAAGAAGAGCCGAACGTGGAGCTGATCCACCAGCTTGCAAAAGATGGCCTGACTAAGTTTGGGCATCACGGTCCTATGACCTCTATGGGTGTGCCTCGCTATCAATTACCAGAGTGGGATCAAATCCAAATCATGGTGGCGCAAATGGCGGCCAAACCATTGCTGGACGACGCAGGCGTAGGCACCGAATTGGTGATTGGCCCTAATGCGAAAAAACCGCTGACATTGAAAACGCCGCTGTTTGTATCCGACATGAGCTTTGGTGCACTGTCTGAAGAAGCCAAAGTGGCGTTAGCCAAAGGCGCTGAATTAGCGGGTACGGGAATTTGCTCAGGTGAAGGCGGTATGCTGCCCGAAGAGCAAGCTGCCAACAGCCGCTATTTTTACGAACTGGCCAGTGCAGAGTTTGGTTACAACAAAGACTTAATGAAAAAAGTCCAAGCCTTCCACTTTAAGGGCGGTCAAGGGGCAAAAACGGGTACTGGTGGTCACCTGCCAGGTATCAAAAACAAAGGGAAAATATCTCAAGTACGCGGCATTGCTGAGGGCACCGATGCCATCTCCCCGTCCACGTTCACGGACATGAAAACCACGGCGGATTTTGCGCGCTTTGCGGATGACGTGAGAAAAGAAAGTGGCGGCATTCCTATTGGTTTCAAACTCAGTGCCAACCATGTTGAACGTGATATGGCGTTTGCACTGGAAGCGGGCGCTGACTACATCATTCTTGACGGACGTGGTGGCGGTACAGGTGCAGCCCCTGTCATGTTCCGTGACCACATCAGCGTGCCAACGATTCCCGCATTGGCGCGTGCACGTCACTTCCTTGATTCGCAAGGTGTCAACGGCGTAACACTGATCATTACTGGCGGTTTACGTGTACCGAGCGACTTTGTGAAAGCTTTGGCATTGGGTGCGGACGGTATTGCCCTATCCAACAGCGCAATGCAAGCCATTGGTTGTGTCGGCGCGCGTATGTGTAATTCAAACATGTGCCCATCAGGCATTGCAACGCAAGACCCAGAGCTTCGCAAACGCATGAACGTGGACGTTGGCGCAGAGCGCTTACAAAACTTCTTCAATGCATCGACACACTTGATGCAAGTGATGGCACGAGCATGTGGACATGATCACCTCAACAAGTTTGTGATTGATGATCTGGCGACCTTCCACAAAGACATGGCAGAGCTTACAGGGATCCCTTATTCCGGTGTTGGACCACGATCGTGGTAATTCACAAAGATTAAGCAAAAAAAGAGGCAGGGATCATCCCTGCCTCTTTCATTTCTAGTTTATGTTACTGAGATCTGACGAGCTAATTTGCAATCAACGCATCTCAACGCGTCAGTCGTTAGCAACAACCAGTGAAGGCTTGGTCTCTCCCACGACAGAACGCGGGTGTGCCTTACCGTCTTTGTCGAACAGATGGCAGTATTCCGCAGGGAACTCAATACAACGCTTGTCTCCCGCACGAATCGTCGTTTGCCCTTCTATGCGAATAACTACGGGGTCCTTACTTTGTGGTGTATTGAAATACATCAAGCATTCGTTACCCAATTGCTCAACCACACTAAGCTCAACACCCCCCTCTTGTATCGCATCCTTCTCGCCAAACTGAATATGCTCAGGACGAATACCTATCACCGCAGGATCGCCGACCTTGGCATGACGAGTATTCGCCGCCACGGTGATTTCCTGACCACGGTGAATTTGCACACGTGTCATCACATCCCCTGTTTCCACGATATCAGCCGTTAAAAAGTTCATTTTTGGCGAACCAATAAAGCCAGCCACAAACGTGTTTGCAGGGTGATTATATAGCTCAAGGGGGGAACCAACTTGCTCCACTCGACCCGCATCAAGCACCACGATCTTGGTAGCGAGCGTCATGGCTTCAACCTGATCGTGTGTCACGTAGATCATGGTTGCGCCCAAACGCTCATGCAAGCGAGCGATCTCCATACGCATCTGTACACGCAAAGACGCATCCAAATTTGACAGTGGTTCATCAAACAAGAACACTTTTGGCTCACGCACAATCGCGCGACCAATCGCAACACGCTGACGTTGTCCGCCCGACAACTCTTTCGGCTTCCGATCCAACAGAGGTTCTAGCTGTAATGCCGCCGCCACTTCGCGCACTTTTTCATCCACGGTTTTCGGTTCGGTTTTAGCCAATTGAAGGCCAAAGGCCATATTTTCGTAGACCGTCATATGCGGATAGAGCGCGTAAGACTGAAATACCATACCGATCCCACGCTCTGGTGGTGGAAGATCGTTACAAACACGCCCTTCGATCATAAGTTCGCCACTGGTGATATCTTCCAGCCCCGCGATCAATCGCAACAATGTCGATTTACCACAACCCGATGGACCGACAAACACCACGAAATCACCGGATTGAATATCTAGATCTACATCTTTGGTAACATGAACTTTGCCAAATTTCTTATTTACTTGCTTTAAAATGACCTCAGCCATAATGCATCCTTACCCGTTTAATTTTGTTGCGAATGCCGCCTGATACGGTGGCAAGATGACCGAGTCATCACGAATATCAAAGGTAAAGCCATGTCCTTCCAACGCTTGCCAATCGCCTGCGGGCAAAGTCATGGTCATCTCTGAGTCAGTGAGATTGAACGCCGCTATCACTGTCTGATTAGACGTAGAACGAACAAAGGACAATCCTTGCACACTTGACGACAGGTCAGTGAGATCGCCATTCACCAGTGCAAGGTGCTGTTTACGCCAGCGCAAATAGCCTCGGTAATGCGCGAGCATGCTATTTACGTCCGCTTCCTGTTGATCCACAGCGAGCGCATTGTGTCTCACATCAACAGGTAGCCAAGGCTCATTTTCACTGAATCCCGCATGATCTTGCTTTGCTGCCCAAGGGATGGGTGTGCGGCAACCATCTCGACCTTTGTATTCGGGCCAAAACGGAATGCCGTAAGGATCTTGAATCTTATCGAAGGGAATATCGGCTTCAGGAAGTCCCAACTCTTCACCTTGATACAAGCACACACTGCCTCTTAGCGAGGTCAGCAGCGCAAGCAGCACTTTGCCATAGGCGAATGGATCAGACTCTTTGTCACCCCATCGAGAGATGCAACGCACCACGTCGTGGTTTGACAATGCCCAACACGGCCAGCCATCCCCAATCGCCGCTTCGATGTTTTTGATCACTGATGCCAAGTACGACGGAGAACGATGCACGTTCAGCAAATCGAAGGTATACGCCATATGGAGTTTGTCGTTACCGCTGGTGTATTCCGCCATCAATGCCAATGGGTTGTCATCGCCAATCTCCCCCACTGTCGTGATGTGATCATATTGGTCCAACAGTGTTCGTAAGCGCTTGAGAAACCGAATATTCTCCGGCTGCGAAATATCGTAACGGTGCTTTTGCATGGAATACGGGTTGGTACCCGGTACGCCAAGTGATTTGCTGTCCCCCGCAGACAATGGCGGGTTATCGCGCAATTGACGGTCATGGGTATAGAAATTGACGGTATCTAGACGAAATCCATCCACACCAAGATCCAGCCAAAATTTCACAACCTCAAGCAAATGTTCAACCACATCTGGATTGTGAAAGTTCAAGTCAGGCTGGCTGACCAAGAAGTTGTGAAGATAGTACTGTTGGCGGCGACTCTCCCATTGCCATGCGCACCCACCAAAGATCGAGAGCCAATTGTTCGGCGGCGTACCGTCAGGTTTAGGATCGGCCCAGACATACCAATCCGATTTAGCATTGTCGCGGCTCACGCGACTCTCCTCGAACCAAGCATGCTCATCCGACGTATGGCTAAGCACTTGATCAATCATAACTTTGAGTCCGAGGTCATGTGCGGCATGAACCAATGTTTTGAAGTCGTCTAACGACCCAAACAGAGGGTCGACATCGCAATAATCAGAGACGTCATAGCCGAAATCTTTCATTGGAGACGTAAAAAATGGCGACAGCCAAATCGCATCCACACCCAATGCTGCAATGTATGGGAGTTGCTGGGTGATACCCGGTAAATCCCCTATTCCATCTTGGTTGGCATCATAAAAGCTACGCGGATAGATTTGGTAAATCACTGCGCCACGCCACCAAGGCATAGTTTGTTGTGTCATATTGTCATTATCCCTTCACAGCGCCCGCAGTAAGGCCTGAAACAATGCGGCGCTGAAATACCAGTACCATCACAATGAGTGGCACAGTGACAATCACTGAAGCCGCCATGATCGTGCCCCATGGCAATTCATATTGACCCGCGCCCGATATCAAGGCGATCGCCACTGGCACAGTTCGCTCCTCGTTGGTCAAGGTGAACGTCAGTGCAAACAGGAACTCATTCCATGCAGCAATAAACGCCAACAAGCCTGTGGTCACCAACGCTGGCCAAAGCAGCGGCATCAACACCTTCGTAATGATTTGCCACGGCGTTGCACCATCCACTATCGCTGCCTCTTCCAGCTCTAATGGCAATTGCTGCATGAAGGTGGTCAGCACCCAAACCGTGAACGGCAAAGTGAAGATCATGTAAGCCAAGGCCAAACCGGGCATGGAGTTATAAAGCCCCAATCCGCGGATCAACTCGAACAACCCAGACAACACTGCCACTTGTGGGAACATGGACACGCCTAAAATCGTAAGAAGAACCACGTTTCGCCCTCTAAACCTTATACGCCCAAGCGCATAAGAGGCTGTAACGCCAAGCAAAAGTGAAATGGCGACGACCACGGTAGAAACACCCACAGAGTTGAGCAAATTCCGACCAAACGTCCCGCCAGAGAATACGGATGCGTAGTTGCTCCAATCAAACACTGAAGGGAAATATTCCACTTCAAACAAGGCTGATCCAGACTTGAATGAGGTGACAATGGCGTAGTAAAACGGGAACACGGAGAAAACAACGATCACCGCAACGAGCAGGTAAAAACCGGCTTGCAAATACCATTTTTTTGACATGTTAAGTCCCCTCATTCATGTTTCTACGCCCGATATAGAGGTAGAAAATGGTGCACAGTGCCACAATCAAGAACAACAATGTTGAGGCTGCGGATCCGTAGCCGACGTCCTGGAAGTCCACCAAATTTTGCCGTGCATATATCGACATCGACATGGTGGCTTCATTCGAGGGTGTGAGGACGTAAATCAAATCAAAGACCCGCAATGCATCAAGGGCACGGAAGACTACCGCCACCATCACCGCAGGCATGATCAAGGGAAGCGTCACTTTGAAAAACACGCGAACTGGATGGATCCCGTCGATTCTTGCGGCTTCGTAGCAATCGGAAGGCAGCATTTGCAATGCAGCGAGGACCAAGAGCGCCATGAACGGTGTGGTTTTCCACACATCGACCGCAATCACCACGTTGAGCGACATGTCGCTGTCTGCCGTCCATGCAAGGGGGGCTGCGATTAGACCAAATGTCATCAGAAAGTCATTCACAATGCCGAATTGATCGTGAAGCATCCAGCCCCACATTTTTGCCGAAACGATAGTAGGAATTGCCCACGGCACCAATACTGCCGCACGAACTAGCCCCTGCCCTTTAAACTTGGTGTTGAGCACTAACGCCACAATGATGCCGAAAACAGTTTCTAGACTGACTGACACAACAGCAAAGTACAGGGTGTTCCACACTGACTGCCACCATGTTGGGTCAAATAAAATGCCGTAGTATTCGCCGTCTTCGTAGATGAAGTAGTTATCAAACCCAATGAACTCTGTGATACCACTGCCGTCGAGCGTGGCATTGGTCATGCTGAACCAGAAGGTTCGCAGCAATGGCCACCCCGCCACCATGGCAAGGGTTATGAGCATAGGCGCGAGAAACCACCAAGCGGCGCGTACGCGTTTCCGCGTGAGAGCGCTTGTCTGTTCCATAGTATTTCCTTTTGAATGCAGCAGTCAGACGTCTAGTACGCCTGACTGCATGAAAGCCACCTTACCAACGACCACCGCGACTGATACGCTTGAGATCTTTTTGCAATTTCGTCAATGCAGCGTCTGCATCTTTACTGCCAGACAGAACGCTATGGGTCGCATTCCAAAATGCATTAGAAACTTGGTTATATTTCACGCCAGTCGCAGTAGACGGACGCGGCGTACCATTTGCAAAGGTGTCATAGAGGCTGCCGAAGAAGGGAACCGCAGTCAGCACTTCTTCATCTTCATAGAGGGATTCAATGGTAGGGTTGTAGGAGCCAACAATCGCACGACGTTTTTGCTCTTCAAGTGAGGTTAGATACATCACGAGACTTGCCGCTAGCTCTGGATTTTTCGAGTACTTGGAAACCGCAAGCTGCCAGCCACCCAAGGTGCCTGAATGGCTGCCATCATCGCCGCCTTTTGGCAAAGCAACAACACCAATGTTGCCTTTGATTGGAGAATCTTCGCTGTTGCCTAGTGACCATGCGTATGGCCAGTTGCGCATGAACACCGCGTTACCCGTTTGGAAAACGCCGCGCGCTTCTTCTTCACCATAGTTGAGCACGCCAGGCGGAGAAATCGTATCAACCCACCCTGCCGCGGTAGTCAGTGCTTGTTTCGCATTGTCATTATTGATGGTGATCTTGCCGTCTTGATCGACAATGGTACCGCCATTGTAGGAAGCAACCCACTCTAGCGCATCACAGGTCAATCCTTCGTAAGCACGCCCTTGCCAAACAAAGCCCCACATCTTGTCATTGCCCGCTTCGCGTTCACCATTCATGACTTTTTCGGCAGTTTCCGTTAACGCCTCCCACGTTTCAGGTGGCTCTTCGTCATACTTTTCGAGTAGATCGGTACGATAGTAGAGCACGCCAGCGTCGGTAAACCACGGCATGGCGACTAATCGATCTTTCACTGTGTTATTGGAAACAATGGAAGGAAAGTGACTGGCTTCATCACCATTCGAATACGGCTTCAAATCGATGAAATGGTTTCCGAGGATACCCGGCCAAATCACGTCAATCTGGAATACATCAATGTCGTTAGCACCCGCCGCAAGTAGCTGTTGATACAAGGCAAGTCGCTCGGTGGTTGAGTTTGGCGTCGTGACAATTTTTACAGTATGGCCGGTGTCTTTTTCCCAAGCCGCAACCCCTTGCTGACATAGTTCCAACTCTTGGCCTACCGCACCACATGATATGGAAATCGTCTCTGCGAATGCGCTAACACTGAGTAGAGAAGAGGCGAACATAGCTCCGATAATAGAACGTTTCATGAAAAACTCCCTGTCGCGTCATCCCGGCATTACACGTCTTTTTCTGTTTTCCACAAAGAAGATGGCACCTCAAGTTCCGACGTTTCGAAGCTGGGGTTATCTTCAATAGGAAGAGAAAAATCCGAGTAAGGTTTTCGACCGATCAACCAACCGAAAGGAACTGACGTGTACAGTGAGGTATCCAACAGCACGCGTTGCGTGCTCGATGCTTCGTCTTGAGCCTGATTATTGGCGCAATTCTCTGCAATTTTTGTCACCTGATGCCAGCTATCAAAACCATTTTGGCGTGCGATCAGTTCCAGCGCCTGCATGTGGGTACATTGCAAGATACGTCGCTGCTTTTTCGCTTGCCGCTTAAAGGCTTTGAGATCTGAAGTGCTCAGGATCTTGGAAGTCACAGTGTTCCCTATGGATCATTGACCGGTGAAAATACGCACGAAGCGGCCCACTCACGACAAGCATCCCTTCCGGGTGACAACCAAATTCTTAGAAGTTTTAATTGAGGGGATATTGCGCTTGCTTTGCCATTGTGGACGGCAGGCCGATATCTGCGGCACTGGTTAAACGCTAGCATCGCATTAACAAATTTGCAATATTTTGCGGTATGAGTAATTTCTCAATTTGTCATATTGATATAACTAATGCCGAAATTTTAGGCAAAAAAAACGAGCCATAAGGGCTCGTCAACGGGTTAGCAAATAATGCATCGGGTGGCCCCGAATGCCAATAGGACAAAGGTATCTATTCGCCTTTAATCCTAGTAGCTTCAGAAATTTCCCATGTCAGAGTTCTGTCAATACAGCGTCATATTTATTAACCGCCTGAAGCGACTTCGTCCAACACTGCAAGCACTGAACTGTCTAAATGACCGTCATAAACTTGGCGACAAACTTTACGTCGAACGGCAAGACCAGAGATCAAACGCTCAATGGACAAATGTTTGACATCTTGTTGCTGATTATAAAACTCGATGGTTTTACTTAGCGTTTCATAAGGCATGATATCGCCGTCTACCCGCAGCCAATCAAGCTTGTCCATGAACGACTGACACTCCTCTGCAATTGTGGCAACTGGGTGACCTGTCATTGCAGACAAAGCGGTAATACTGCGCTGCAAAGCTTCTGATGATGTGTACTTTGACAAGGTGATCGTCAATTCATCAGCATTGATCTCAACGAGATGTTTACGTTGCTTAACGCGACGCCCTAAACGGCCTCCGCGCTTTTCTTTGCGCTGGATAGGTTCAAACTCACCATCAATGATCCCGGAAAGCTGATCAAGGTCTTGCTTGGGCAGAATCTCGTTACGAAGGGGGTTGGGCATTGTAGGTGCCAAGGATCGTTTTCCTTCGTTGTACGTTTTGGCACGGGAATATCGGATCACCTCGTCGACATTACACTTAATGTCGATCCTGAAATCCGAATGCTTTTTATCATCATCCATTCGCGACACAGTGAGATGGTAACCGTAAAGGTTCAGTGCGAAGACATCCTCGGTTTGCGTTTCCTTCTTCGCCATTTTACGAAGCTCACGAATAAGATCACTCGAAAAACGTCTCCATTCGATGTTTCTAGCGATTTTCTGGTTCAAGTCACTCAGTGTCATCGAATCTTCCAATCGACGCGACATACGGCTTCTGAAGAGGCTATAGAGCTGAAATACTAAGGTATGCTGACGAAGGATCTCTGGCGGGAACAAGAAAAAGTAATCGCGTGTCATCAATTCTTCAAAAAATGACGGTTCCCAAACCAAGATATACAGATTTGGCTTAATACGGATTTCGCCGTCCTCTCCTTCTCGAGGAGCCTCTTCTGAGGCCGTGATAGTACGAGCTATAAATCGGAACCGGTCACTTTTGAAACCTTCAGGCATGTTTTCGCTGAGCCAACGACCTGTTAATTCATGTAACTGAAAGTCAGTAAATTCAATACGATCAATACTTTCTCTAATAGAATCACGGGCAGGTCCACTGTCCTTTTTTCCGCGCAGAGACAAGATATCGGTAATATAAACGGGCGTTTTGTTACCGATCTTTTGAGTTTGCAGTTCGTAATTTGGCAGATGATGATCGTGGTATTGAACCGTCAATGTGAACAACGCAAACAACGTCATCAGATCATCCACAGTCATGATCGACTTTGAAGATCGTGTTTCAATGATCGCTTTAGTACCACTGATTGCGACCATGGATTTTTGATAGCTCTTTTTCGTGCGTGGCGGCGCAAGTGCTTGGTCAATGATCCCAGCCCAACTGGTTGGGGCGATCACAATGTGATCTTTCTCATCCTGCATTGAAGGCGGAATGCCCAACCCGTGCTCGCTAAGCAGTTGCTTATTAACATGATTTTGAGCTAATGCTTTGGATCGCTTTTGTTTTTCCATCACTTTGGCTTTTTCAGACATTAAGCCTGATGCGCCAAGTACAGAAATAAGCTGACTTGGATTCACAAAATGATGCAACATGGTTTTTCCGGCCAAGCCTTCTTCGAATCGAACACCTTGTTGTTTAAACAATCCAATTTGCACCGCAGCCCGAAGACGCTGTTGAATTGCTGCACGAGTGAGATGTCCATCTGTCGCTTCAATCAATTCTGTTGTGGAGACATAGCCGTCTTTTGATGCGAATCCACGCAATGAAATTAAATTGAGCAGCTCAAGAATGCTTTTAGTTACCCCTTTGAAATGTTCATACTGGGGAAGCCAATCGATCAATTGACCATGAACTTGAAATAGGTGTCCATCTTTGTGTGATCGTGGGGCTGTGATCAGTATTTTTTCAACGGGGTTTGAGGCCATCTCGCCACAGCTCCTTGTTAAGCCGAAAGGTTATCAGAATACACTTGACCGTAATTAGGCCATCTTTCCGAGAAGATTAATAGAAAAAAATGAAGAAAGAAAGATCTTTTTTGAAGAGTCTTTTTAACTGATCTTTATGATTAGATAGGATCTAAATGATTATATGATCTTATGATCAGGGCGTCTTTGTTCACGTAAAGCATTGAAAATTAAATTTAATATTTATGACCCCATCGAAAGCATGATCATGTTTATTACGGAATGATGATCATTAAATGTTTGAAAGCATGATCATTAGACATGCGAAACTATGATCATCAAACTTATGAAAACGTGATCATCAATGGCCCAAAAGAATGATCATGGTTCGATCACAGCTTATCCACAGATGTTCGCTCTCTGATTGGGTATAACGTTATATTTTTCTACCGCTGTTGAAATTTTCTTTTCAAATTGGAGCGGAAAGATGATCATGAAAACGCGATTTGGACTTTGTTTTACATGTTTCTGCCAATTCTAAGTGGATTGTTGAACGGTATTTACGCAAGCGCATATGTGAATACGTTCAATTGAAATTACATCACGCGTAATTTAGTCAGGTATGCATATGTGTCCGAGGTACGAAAGAATGATCAAGCATCTCATTCGGTATTTCAACTGAATACTAGCATTCAACGCTGCCTTCCTATATTCAGGCTCTTTAGTGTTTGATTCTGCTCTCGAATCAGTATTGAAAAGGCATGAGCCGTAATTTAGACGGTGCCACTCATCGTTCCGAGTGGTGATCAACATGGATTTACAATCAAAACTGTCTTGATCATTTTTTCGGTAGTTGAGGATCGAACAGCAGAAAGAGATGTCGATTTGTTGCACTGAATTTCTCCTTGATCATTGTTCCTTATTGTCTGAACTTGTAGGGAATGATGATCAAGGTATCTTGCCCGCGCTTTCCTATTCATTCGGCTATTGTCTTTCATTTCTTGATCATTGTTCCGTAAACATGATCAAGAGAGAGCCGTTGTCTGTAGGAATCATGCATACTCTCTTCTCTTTTTGCCTTTTTTATCGTCGTAATGATAAATATCATGTCGAAACACATTTAACCGTAATCTAGTCGGGTGTTTTCAACGTTCCGGCATTTTTTAGCACTTTGATCGATGTTTTTCTGGTTTACATTGTAAAAAGGTGACGCCGTAACACTTTAAATGTTGGAGATTTCTACGCAAGTTTAGACACAGAATTTTGCGCAGTTTTCTATTACATTGTATTAAAGTGACCTCGATCTTGATTCTTAAGCAACTTGTTCAGCTTTTTATTGTAAGTACCGTTATATGTTGTACAATCATTTTAATTCTCTTTTATGGCGAAAAGAAAAATGAATAGGGAAAAGACGATAGAAAACCTGCAAACTATTGCAGAGCAAACCAAACAGGTACAAGCCGATAGAATTGAAATCGTGATGGAAGAGCGTCATGATCAATTGTTTCCACCAATGTCGAAAGCGTTAATGGAAACGCGTTCTGGTTTAACTCGTCGTAAGCTTGATGAAGCCATTACGCGAATGGAAGAAGCTGGACATCAGTTTACAAAGAACAACGCCAATCACTATTCAATCACCTTAGATGAAGCTCACAATATTATGGAAGCGGCAAAAATGCCGGCGTTCCATCAAGGCAAAGGTGCAAACCACAAGCCGTGGGTGATCAACATTCAGAACCAAAAGGGTGGTACCGGCAAGTCGATGACAGCGGTACATCTTGCGGCGTGTTTGGCGCTCAACTTGGAAAAACGTTACCGCATCTGTTTGATAGACCTTGATCCACAAGGGTCTCTACGCCTTTTCTTAAACCCTCAAATTAGCGTAACTGAACAAGAGGGGATATATTCTGCTGTCGATGTGATGTTGGAAAACACGCCTCAGGAAGCTGACAAAGAGTTCATGATGAAAAATGTGCTCTTACCCACTCAATACCCCAATTTGAAAACCATCGCAGCCTTCCCTGAAGATGCGATGTTTAACGCCGAAGCCTGGCAGAGCTTGGCAACTGATGGTTCATTAGATGTAGTACAACTTCTCAAAGAGAAGGTGATTGATAAAATTGCTGATGAATTTGACGTGATCATGGTTGATACTGGTCCACATATCGACCCACTCGTGTGGAATGCGATGTATGCGTCAAATGCCTTGTTGATTCCTTGTGCGGCGAAACGCTTGGATTGGGCTTCTACTGTTAACTTTTTTCAACATTTGCCAACCGTTTATCAAATGTTTCCTGAAGATTGGCCAGGGCTGGAGTTTGTCCGTCTTGTTCCGACTATGTTCGAAGATGACAATAAGAAGCAGGTTTCTGTGCTGACAGAGATGAACTACCTGCTCAGTGATCAAGTGATGATGGCAACTATTCCACGTAGTCGTGCGTTTGAGACGTGTGCAGATACCTACAGTACAGTGTTTGACCTGACTTCTCAGGATTTTGAGGGCGGCAAGAAAACACTCTCTACCGCACAAGAAGCGGTTCACCGAGCAGGACTGGAACTTGAGCGCGTGCTTCACAGTCACTGGTCGCAACGCAATCAGGAGTGAATAAATGGCCATTAAAACCTCTGAATTAAATGCGCGTTTGTTTGGGAAAGCGGATAAGCGACGTGCGTCCACTGTACAGGAAGCGCAAAAGGCAGCGTCTGAGAAAGCCGCTGTGATCGAGTTATCTGTTGCCGGTGAAGCGACGGTGGAATTTGAGCTGGTTCGTGTTCCTTCATCAGATGTGGTGACTCGCACTTCGGTGTTTTCTGAAAATGCGCGTGAACAATCGTTTCTAAACGAATTGGCGCTGTCAGATATTTTGGTGACGTTGAAGGACCGCGGCCAACAGTATCCTGCTGTTGGACGTTGGCTTGAAGATGACAAGATAGAAGTGCTCGACGGTAGTCGCCGTCGCATGTCATGTATCTTGGCGAATCAAGATTTTCTGATCTATGTTGCCAAGGGCATCAACAGTAAGCACGCAAAGTTTTTGTCCGACGTCGCGAATGCGCATAAGCCACTTTCACTATTTGAACGCGGTAAAGAGATGCAGACCATGCTTGAGCGTGGTGATGTGCTTGACCAAAAAGAATTGGCTAAAGTATGTCAATGTAGTGAAGCATTAGTGAGTGGGGCACTTAAGGCCGCCGCTTTGCCTTTGTCGCTGTTACAAGCTTATCCAAGTGTCGGTGAGCTAGGCAGACCTACCATTGTTAAGTTGCACCGTATGTTTTTCTCTCTGACTCATGATGAGCAGACCATGTTTTTGGTTAAGCTTGATGAGAACCCAGTTTGGAAAACGGTGGATGCATCAGGCGTAAGCCGCATTACTCGCGAAGTGACTTTGATTTTGGAACAGTGGTGCGAATCGTTGAAACCAGCGGTTGCAAAAGTAGAGGCTCCGTCTACTGAGCTCGTTAAAGGACGCGCAACGTATCGCCGTAAGGGTGATGCATTGTCGATAAGCCTTAAGAAAATGAGTGAAGAGGATGCTGAAGCGATTCTCTCGTTTATCAAATCTCGCCTTGATTGACGACATCTTAAATCAATTTTAATTAAATAAAACGTGCCTATAGGCACGTTTTTTTTTGAATCCACCGTTGTTCCGGTATCATGACTTTGTGTTTGATAACTATTGGCGACCCCGTGCTTTCTGACCCTATTTCTGCTCTACGACAACTCCACCAAATGGCAAAGCGAGGAAATGTTCGTGTGCCTGTTTTTATTCGCGGTGATCGTGATTTTTCGTTTAGATTGGTATCTGCCGTACCAGGTATTTCTGTCGTCACGGATGATTCCAGTGTATTCGATGAGGCAACTTTTCCCCGTTTGAAGTGGAACGATGCCAAACAGTTGTTGGGACAAGAAATTGGTTCACTTGCGCTTGATGTGCGTGAGCATATTGACGTTGAAAAGCTTTGTGCGATCAGTGGGTGTATTCGCGGTGGCGAGCTACTGTTCTTTCTCGTTAACAACGAAGAAGAGCCACTTTCAGGTTTTCGTCAGCGCTTTATAGATTTTTCATCTCACGCCAATGCAGCGATGTTTTGTCAATCAGGGCTTTTCTGGCTACCCAAAGCCTCCATTTCTGATACCGAAAATGTTGTTCAACGCGAAACTACCTTGGGTCAAGATACCGCAATTGATGCGATTGAGCGTGTTCTATTGGGGCATCGCCGTCGTCCGGCACTATTGGTTGCTGATCGTGGACGCGGAAAATCATCAGCCATGGGCTTGGCTGCTGCCAAAATTATGCAAACTGCAAAGAAGCGATTAATCGTCACATCGCCGACAGTCGCCAATGTTGATATCTTACTTCAGCACGCTGCTTCAGTGGGTGGCATTAGCCGCGAGGGCAAGTACGGTTTAAAGAGCGACAATGGCAGCGAGTTGGTATTTGTTGCCCCCGATGCCTTGTTGCTTAACCGGCCTGAATGCGACTTGCTATTGGTCGATGAGGCGGCTGCGATTCCACTTCCGATGTTAGATGCCTGCCTCGAGCGCTATAGCCGTGTGGTATTTTCTACCACTGAGCATGGTTACGAAGGTACGGGACGCTCTTTCAGCATCCGCTTTCGCCAATTGCTGGATGAGAGAACGAAAGGCTGGAAAGAGGTTCGATTGAAACAGCCGATTCGCTGGTCCGAAAATGACTTGTTGGAGCAATGGCTATTCGATACTTTCTTGTTCGATGCAGAGCCTAATAGTGCCATTGCAAATGAGGAGACAAATCTTCGTTTCATTGCTCAACACGAATTGTTAAATGATGAATCTTTGCTACGGCAAGTCTTCGCGCTTTTGGTCAGTGCTCATTACCAGACTTCACCTAACGATTTGGTACAGTTACTTGACGGGCGCAATCAGTCTCTAATAACGGCGTTTAAAGGCGAGACGTTGGTTGGCGTTGCTCTCGCCCAACAAGAAGGCGGGTTTGATAAGGATTTGGCGAAAGCGGTCGTGGCAGGTAAGCGGCGAGTGAAAGGCCATCTTCTTGCACAGAGTTTAGCTACGCATACGGGAATCATTGACCCGTTGCTGACGCCTTTACTTCGTATTACACGTATTGCTGTTTTGGACAAAGTTCGTCACTGCGGAATAGGGCGCTCGCTTTTAGTCGCGATGGAATGTTTAGCAAGGGAAAACAACATTGCCACGATCGGTACCAGTTACGGCGTCAATTCTGAACTCTTTCAATTTTGGTCTTCGTTGGCCTATCTTCCCGTTCGACTGGGAGTATCGAGAGATGCGGCGAGTGGAACATATTCATTGCAGATGGCAAAAGCGCTATCTACAACAGAGTGTTGGCTAAGCAACGCAAACACACTCTTTGGTTTGAACTTCACACTTCAGCTTCATGAGCAATATAAGGCGATGAACCCCTATCTCATTGCGCAGCTGTTGTATCGAATACCTTGCATCGAGACGCCTTGTTTGTTGGCCAAAAAACAAGTGTCTTTATTCGCAGAAGGTATACTGGGATATGATCTAGTGACGGGAAGTCTATGGCGTTGGTTTGTCCATTGGCTTTCCCTCAATAATGCCTTTTTTAATCAGGATAGGGCATGTACGGCGTTGATTGAACGTGTGGTCAAGCGTCGCTCTTGGCAGGATGTTGCTAGGGATTGTAATTATCAAGGACGCAAAGAAACAGAATCTGCCATTCGTTTATGGGTGTCAGAACAACTCGCAAACGAAAAGGAACTCGAATGAAATTTATTGCTGACACTCATACGCATACTCTCGCGAGCGGTCACGCATATAGTACGGTGATAGAGAATGTTGCTGCCGCTGCCAAAGCTGGACTGCAGTATATGTGCGTCACTGATCACGCCACATCCATGCCGGGTGCACCGCATCATTGGCATTTCGTAAATCAACGTGTGTTACCTTCCTCTTTGAGCGGCGTGCGCCTTCTTAAAGGCGTTGAGGCCAACATTATGAATGGCGACGGTGAGCTCGACATGCCTATCTACGTCTATGGGGGCTTGGAGTGGGTGAATGCGAGCCTTCATGAGGCAGTGTTCCGTTCTTCAGATGAACAAACGCACACTCAGGCTTTAATCAATGCCATGAGGTCTGAATGCGTTGATGCTATAGCCCATGCGGGTAACCCTTCTTACCCTATTGACGCAGAAGCTGTTGTTCGAGAAGCTGCTAGGTGTGGTGTTGCCATTGAACTCAATAACTCATCACTTAATGGCTCTAGACAGGGCAGCGAACCGAATTGCTTAGCGATTGCGGCATTGGCAAAAGAACTCGGAGCTTGGGTAACGACGGGTTCAGACGCCCATTTTGCGCATAATGTTGGCGATCTTGTCAGTGTTTCTGAATTGATCCGTAAAGTGGGTTTGCCGAGAGAGCAAATCATTACGACTGATACCGCACTGTTTGAAGCGTTTATCACGAAACGCCAATTGATCCGCAAGCAGCGGGTACAAGCCGAGATATCTCGGTAAGTGATTTACACTGTAAACCCTCAAAATCAAACAAGGTTTCATGGCTTGTGCGTCTAACTTTCAATACACTTGGTGTAACGGAATGCTAATATAATACAAACTTGCTGCAAGACGACTCGTTGGTGCGGTGGGGGGGAGCCAGTATGATTAAGACCTATGAAAAGTTATGCGATGTATTGATTGAACAATCTGGTGGCGAAAGTGCATGTAAGCGATTTCAAGAGCGCGTCGAACTGGGTAATGGTGGCATCTATGCCCGGCTGCACGTTACTCCACACCATATAGAGAATGATCACGAAGAGTCGGAATTTGGACACCGTGTCCTTATACGTGATGTCAGCAGGAGCGGTTTAGGGCTCGTGACTGATGAGAATATAGAACTTGCTGCGTGTTGTTATTTGAACGTGGTTGATGTCC
The DNA here is from genome assembly GCF_028683095.1 of Enterovibrio gelatinilyticus. Taxonomy (GTDB): domain Bacteria; phylum Pseudomonadota; class Gammaproteobacteria; order Enterobacterales; family Vibrionaceae; genus Enterovibrio; species Enterovibrio gelatinilyticus. Next base: position 21,128 of record NZ_JAJUBC010000034.1, read on the forward strand.
CTCAGCTAAAGGGCAGCCTTGTTTATCAAAATAACGAAGAAGAAGGCAAGTTTCGTTACGGTTTTAGTTTAGATGAGTGGCTATCTGATGAAATGCATCAAGCCTTGTCACCTTAGGTATGAGACAGTCATTTTCTTAAATAACTTACTGATTTTAAAAGCACGCTGATAGAGTGTGCTTTTTTTGTATGTCGGTTAAACAGATTAATCCCGCTCAATTAAAGCAGAATGGATAAAACTCTCTATAATTCATTTATATGGCTTTCGTTTCATAGTTGAGCCACTTGTGGTTTATTTAATGCGATCTGAATCTAACTTGCCTGTTGCGGTGATACTGTCTGAGTCTTGCATCTGGGTACAATGCTAGCGTGATGTTCGTTCGTGTTTTTATTTTTCTGATTTAGGGGATTCCATGCTGCAACAGCTTTTGCGGCTGTCTAATGATGGTCGCAGGGTTTACATGACCGTAGTATCAAAGGCAGAAGAAGATGCACCCCAGATAGAGAAAAAGCATATTGTTAACTGGCTTCAAGAAAACAATGTGGCTAGTTTTTTTCGTTTCGACGAGACGATAGAGACTGTTCTCGAGAAAATCAATGCATCGAATGATGCGTGGAAAGGGGAGCCTGATGATGTCGTTGTGGCAGAACGCCGCGATGCGACGGTTAGTGCTCGCTTCGACGATCAAAAGATGACTGCGCTTCTTCGAGTTAACGGTGCTTGCGGCGGTAACCCGATAAAAGGAAATGATTTACTGGGTGCTTTGAAAAAATCGCAGATTGTGCGAGGTGTTAAAAAACAAACATTGCAGAAATTGCTTACAGCATCTGCACGCTTAAAGCCAGGTGAGTACCTAGAAGTTCCAATAGCCTCAGGAAAATGGCCGACACCAGGTGAAGACTCCAAGATTGCTTACTTAGTACAAGATAGCAAAGCGCGTGTTTTGCGGCCTCAAGAGCGTGAAGATGGAACTGTCGACATGCGTGATCTAGGCAAAATGATCACAGTACTGGAAGGGCAACCACTCGCAAAACGTATTCCGCCAACAAAAGGGATTGAAGGATTCCGAGTCACGGGTGAAGTTTTGCCTACGTCGACGGGTAAAGACTTACCCCTTAAGCTCTATCCTGGCAGTAAATTCAGCGCGAATGACGAGAATGTGATTGTTTCCGAAACCGCAGGGATGCCCATCTTACATCCTGATGGCGTTGAAGTTGATAACGCTCTGTGCATGAAGTCGGTCACAGTGGCTACTGGCCACATAAACTTCGAGGGAAGTGTGGTCATTAATGGTGATGTAAACGCTGGCATGAAAGTACAGGCGACTGGCTCAATCACAGTTGGCGGTGTGGTGGAGTCAGCTTCTCTTGAAGCTGGCGGTGATATCATTATACATAATGGCATCTTGGGTCGTCAGGTTCAGTCAGATCAAGAAATTACTACCGTGATTAAAGCTAAGGGATCTGTGGTTGCAAAGTTTGCTCAGTACGCGAGCATTGAAGCTAGAAAAGACATTACGATTAGTCAGCACGCTATGCACTGTAAAACGTATACTCATGACCATCTCATTGTCAGTGATCAGGCTAAACGAACCGGAACGCTCACGGGAGGAACTCACATTGCTGAGCGTGGTGTGCAGGTAGTTACGCTGGGGGCGGCTTCGGGTGTGCATACTCATGTTTATGCTTTTACAGGTTTGAGTGAATTGATGGAAGAAACTCAGAGCTTATCGAAAGAACTTGACCACGAACATGAACAGCTCATGAAAGTAAAAGACGCTGAATTGAAGCTGTTGCAGCAACCAGCAAACAAACGGCCTGACGAGCTCATAGAGCGTCTTTCATGGACTAAGACACACCACTTCGAACGTATAGCAGAGATCAAGTCAAAGATGGAAAGCAGTGCCTCCGAATTGAGCGCTCTTTATCGCCGGTACTCCATCGATGTTTTGAAAAATTGCTACCCAGGTGCTCATGTTCATATTGGAGACACTGCATTGAATATTTCCAATGAGTATGGGGCGGGTCGCTTTGTTACCAATGGTAAAGAGGTCATCGCGGAACCACTTTGATGCTTATACCGTCATTTACACTGTAAATAAACACGTGGAAATCAAATAGAAAAAGCACCTAAGGGTGCTTTTTTAATGGGTGGTATTCGGTACTTGCTAACCCGCTTTTTGCACCTTCCCTTCTTTCAGCGCTTGAAGAACCGCCATTTTTGAACCATCAGCAACAATGCTTCCTTGTTCGATAACAATGATGCGGTCGACGATGTCTAGCATGCCTGTCTTATGCGTGTTCAAGATTAATGTTTCATCACGGCGCAGTGTTGCCAGTTGTTGCTTGATGTATTGCTCAGAACGGTTATCCATGGCACTGGTTGGTTCGTCCATCATCAATACGGGTGGCCGGCTAAGTAAAGCGCGTGCAATGGCGATAGCTTGGCGTTGACCACCAGAAAGCTGATTACCTCCTTCACCCACTTGTCGTTCTAAACCAGCGGGGTCGCGCTGTGTAAATGTGGTGACGCCTGAGCGGTTGGCGGCATCTAATATGTCTCGGTCATCAGCTAATGGACGCCCGAGTGTGATGTTGTCGCGAATAGAACCAAAGAACAGAACGGGGTCTTGCGGGACACAGCCTATATTGCGCCGTATGTCGATATTGTGGATTTGACTGATGTCGGTCTCATCAATCCTCACTGAGCCTTCTGTAGGGTGATACAGGCCCATCAATAAGCGACTAAGGGTGGTCTTGCCAGAACCTATACGTCCTATGATGGCAACTTTTTCTCCGGGGAGGATGGTGAAAGAAATGTCGCGCAACGCCGATACTTCAGAATTGGGGTAGTTGAAGTTAACGCGATCAAATTCGATTTTCCCTCGAATGATAGGGCGGTGAATGTAGCGCTTCCCTTCTTCTTGCTCAGACGGCATTTCCATCAGCTGGTTGATGATTTCCATCGCTGATTTAGCTTGGTTGTATCGGGTGGACAACAGAGAAAGTTGTACCAGTGGGCCGACGGCACGAGAGCTCAACATGGTGGCTGCAATCAAGCCGCCCATAGTAAGGTCGCCATTGGAGATGAGATAAACACCGAATACGATCATGGCAACGCTAACAAACTGCTGGATAAACCCAGCGGCATTCTGCACTGAGTCGGTTAAGCGACGCGTTTTGATCCCCCAGTTTGCCATGTGTGCAACGGCTTCTTCCCAACGATATTGGAATTGGCTTTCAGCACCAAACAACTTAATCGTTTCTAGCCCTGCCAAGCTTTCAATTAGGTTGGCATTTTTCTGAGATGAAAGGCGCGACCCTTCTTCGATGGTGCGTCGTAGCGGTTTCTGAATAATCATGGCGTGTATCATGAGAATCAATACCGCCACGATGGGCACCAACACCAGCGGGCCCGCGACAATCCATATGACGAAGAGGAAAAAGAACGCAAAAGGTAAGTCAATCAATGCTGATACGGAAGCAGAGGTGAAAAAATCCCTTATCGATTCGAATTCTTGCATGTGCCTTGCAAATGCCCCGACGGACGGCGGGCGAGCTTCCATACGAATGCCCATGACTTTCTGAAAGATACGAGCAGAAATCAGTAGGTCAGACTTTTTGCCTGAAATATCGATAAAGTAACTTCGCAACATCTTGAGCACGAGGTCGAAGATGAAAATGACGAAGACGCCACTCGCTAATACCCACAAAGAATCAAAGGCAAGATTAGGGACAATTTTGTCATAGACAATACGCGAGAATATCGGTGTCGCAATCGCAAAGGTGTTGATGAATATCGACGCAATCAATACATCTCGATAAATGGATCTGGACTCCCACAGGGTGCTCCAAAACCAGTGCCCGGATCGTTCTTTTAGTATCTCGGGGGAACGTTCGTCATATCGAAAGCGCTTTTTGAGCAGGAAAACACGCCCTAGGTATTCTTCTTCTAGGTCTGTAATCAGAACAACGTTAGACGTGGTTTCAGTGTGAGGGGTCACAATTTCTGCTTCCCCTTTTTCTTGGCTGATACTAAGCAGTACACAGGCTTCATTATTTTTAAGAAGCAAGATACAAGGGCACAATAGCCCAGAGAGTTCACTAAGACTCATTCTTGTTTCTTTGGCGTCAATACCAGCGCGTTCTGCTGCGCGAGGAAACAGAAATGGCGCGAGGTAGCCATCAGAAATCGGCAAGCCTGATACTAATGCATCAGGCGAGTTTGACTGACCGAAGTAACGGCTAACATATACCAAAGATTGCAAGAGTGGATCTTTAACCATGATTCTCTACTTTCTTTTCAAAGATGAACCCTTGGAAACCGCTAACAAACAGTTCAGAAAGCTTGTTGAGTTGGGCTTCCGTTTCTACTCGAGTTGCAATGGTGGTTATATTTAAGTTGTGAGCCGTTCGACAAATGGATGCTAGCACGTGGCTTTGTGCTTCATCATCAAGGTTGCTGGTGTAAGCAAAGTCAATTTTAACGTATGACGGCTTGAACTTATTGAGGTAATCCAACGACTGGAAGTTACGCCCGTAGTTATCAACGCCAAATCCAAAATTGAAACGGTGTGCTTGTTCCGTGAGCAAACTAACGTGATCGGGGAAGCGAACGAAGACACTTTCTGGTATTTCAAAGAACAGACGCCCCGCTAAGTTTCTATGTTTTTGCATTGCAGTGGTCAGCCAACGAATGAACGATGCATTGGTAACACTGTTTTGCGTTAAGTTAATCGCCACTGGACCAAGTTCCGGCTCGTCCGTCAACCGCTCAATCATGTGATTGACTACGTAACGGTCAAATGATTCACCCAATTGCAATTGCTCAACAGCACCAAGGAAGTGCGCAGCACCGTAATAGTCTTCGCCTTTTTCAATGGCAGAGAAAACTTCGCGGTGAATCACTTGCTTGTCGCTCGTAGATGCAGGTTGAAGCTTAAACACAAACCAATCGTGTGCGATAGCATCCAAAATAAGGGCTTTCCATTGTTGTTTGCCCATAGACGAATCGTTTGCGGTTTGGTCAATCATCGAGATTGGGTGGCTTGGTGAGTTACGCGCCTGCGTAAGTGCGTTGTCCACTTGAGAGAGCAATACACTTGGGTCGCGGTTGATGGAATTGTTGACCGCTAGACCGATGGCTACTTTCGGAGGTGTGATCCCCATAGGGTCGTGCTGCATATCGTTAACGATGGCGAGGAGACTTTCACCAATCAATGTCAGCTCTTCGCTGCTGCAGTTAGGAGCAAGAATCACGAATTCGTCTTTTGAAATGCGTGATGCCGTGACGTCTGCATCTGTGATAGTTGTGTTCAATTTTTTGGAGAATTGAGTAACGAGCGTATCACCTTGCGCAAAGCCTTGGCTCTGATAGGTGTCGGTGATCAAATCCACTTTGGCCATCACCAAACCACCAACGGCTGATTCGGAGAGCCAAGATTTTAGCTGACCCACGAAGAAGCTGCGGTTACCTAGACCGGAAACGGTATCTCTATAAGCGTGCTCTCTAAGTCTGTCCGCCTCTTTCGCCTGTTGTTCGAAGTAAGCCTCAAGCTGGCTACTCATCTGGTTGATTGCTTTTACTACGGTTCTCAACTCAGTGGTTGGTGGTAGTTCAATCGGTTCACCAAACTTGTTGCGTGCAATGTCTCTAGCTCGTTCGGTGATACTTGCGAGTGGCTTGAGTGAACGACTTAGCTGAACAGCGATGATCAGCATGGCTGCTACAAATAGCGCACCAATCCAAATACCGAGCTGGATGGTAGAGTGCCACATTTCACGATAGGCATAACCAGGGTGAGAAACCACTTTGACTTCGGCTAGTTGGAGCCAACCACTGGTAAACGTCCGTTCTTCTGTGATGACAGGAAAGAGATCTAACGAAATGTACCAATTCGGAACCCCTTCGACGGTGACGGGGTACTCGCGGATAATCTCACTCCCATCGGATAGCATTTTCAACCGAACTTCTTGATAGAAGCCGCCATCAAACAAGGCATTGATGACAGATTCAGTGGCAACCTTGTCATCATCTTCTAGATACGGTGCGAGTGCGAGCCCCATCGAATTGATTGTGTTATTCACCTCAGCAGATTGCTGAGTCAGCAGGAAGTTACGAGTGGTGTTGAGTTCAATGCCCGTCACCGCTAGGATCAGCAGGAAGAATATTGCCAACATCCATGTAAACAATTGCCGGTATAAAGTCATAGACATTTACCCATCATAGTTTTTGATCGGTCTGTTTAGCTTGACAGACCCCATACGCGCTCTGAGATCGTTCCACAATCCTAAGCGTGATGATTTGCCTGCAAGCTCACCTTTACCGCGTTCTTTCATGAGCCACAACCGACTACCGTTAAAGCTGTAGACCGGAAGCAGATCTCGTCGTTTCGACGCCTTTTTAATTTCAGGATCAATATTATCGAGCAGGACTGGCTCTGAAGAGGCGGTGGGATAATAAGCAACAACCATGTGAAACTGATTTAGCTTGATGGCTTTTACGTAAACAAGCCTTAGCTTTTTGTCATCTACCCCGAGCTCTCGTAACGTGAAGTACTTTGCAATACTAAAGTCTTCACAGTCACCGGCAGCGCTACCTAAAAACTCCAGTGGCGTTGCCCAGTAATCCTTCTTTCCCCACAGGTCGATATCATTGACGAAATAGAGTTGGTTAAAGAAATTGTTAACCGCTGCTAGCTTCTCCTGTTCAGAGAGATTCGCAGCATCAGCAACTACGTTACGCCAAGCCGTAACGCGCTTTCCTGCTCTTTCGCCATAAAAGCTTGCCACTTTGTTAACCCACTGAGCATCAGTGCTATTAAGTGCAAACGTCATTATCGACGGCAACAGGAACAATGAAAAAAGCGCTGCACGCTTAAGCATTAAGCGATCTCAACACTTATCGTTCCCGTCGGGTAAAGATGGTCCATGCTTCTTTTATATCTCCTTTCAATCCTTTAACCCGGCCAACGACACGTCTGTTAACCAATTGTGTGGTTTCTGTGCTGTCGGCTAGCATCAAATCGCCTTCACCAAGACCGAGTATGGTGAGACGGTCGGCATCTATGCCTCTTTCAATAAGTTGTGCTTGTACTGCTTCGGCACGTCGGATAGACAAGTCAGCATTGTAATCGTTAGATCCAATAGAACTTGTATGTCCTTGAAGTTCAAGAGAGGTTTCAGGATAAAGATTAAGGAATTCCGCCATTTTGTCCAGTGCTTCTAAGTAAGCAGGTTCGACAATTGCAGCATCGTTAGCAAACTGAATTCTTAGTGAATTGTCACTTTCATGTAAAAGGTATGTTGGGCAGCCATCATTGTCGATAATTGCGACACTTGGCGTATCGTCACAATAGTCGCGTGCGTTAATAACGCCATCGTTATCGGCGTCGAGTAAATCAAAACGTTGTTCAGCAAGGGGAGGTGCATCGGCGGAAAGTGAACAGCCGCTAATGGACAACAGAATGCTGCTGAAAAGCCAAACGTATTTCATGAATCAAACCTTCTTATTCAATAACGGAATCAAGCCATTCCTCCGGTACATCTACTCGCAGGGCGTCAAGTAAATTCCCCATGCTGTTGAGTACGCGGTACTTGGCGGTGATGTGAGCGTAATGAGCATCTAGGTATGAACGACGGGCCTCAAACAATTCGTTTTCGGTGTTCAATAAATCAAGCAGAGTCCTTCGGCCGATTCGAAACTGCTTTTCGTAAGCAATAACGGTTTCTGAAGCCGCATCAACATGTTGTGCTAGATATTTTTTCTGTTGTTCCGTCAATTCATATGCGCTCCACGCGAGACGAGTACTTTCTCCTAATAGACGAGATGCATTTTCGAAGACATCTTTGGATTTGTTGAGTTGATAGGCGCTGCGTCGAACGTTGGCACGATCGCTGCCTCCGTTATAGATATTGAAACGAAGGCGCAGCATGGCACTGAACTCGTTGACCTCTTCCTCGACGCCATTGGCGTCTTCTGTCCAGTTTTGGCTGGCTTCAAAAGAGAGTGTTGGGTAAAAACTACCTTTGTTTTGCCTGTATTGCGCCCGCGCAGCATCAATATCGTAAGTGGCGAGCTTAATGACAGGGTTGGTTGAGTAAGCGATTTCTATCGCTTCAGCCTGGTTTTGGGGCATATAGAGCGAATCTACTTCTGGATCAACCGGCGAATCGAGTCTTACGCCGACGAGGCGGAAAAATTCCGTGTGAGCATCATCAAGATTGCTTTTCGCCGCTAGCATATTGGTAAAAGACCGCGCAACACGCGCTTGAACTTGTGAAAGGTCAGCGGTAGAACCTATGCCTGACTCTGCGCGACGCTGAATGTCAGCAAGCATTTTGTTGTGTACTTCAACATTTGCTTTAGAGAGTGATAGCAGTTGTTTGGCAAGCAACACTGCGACGTAGGCTTCAGTCACTCTGAGGGATTTGTCTTGAGCATCTGACAGTAATTGATAACGCTGCGCTTCGGCTTCGAATTCGGAACGCTCAATATTATTAAGTGTAGTTTTATCCCAAATAAGCTGTGTCAGCCTTAGGTTGGCGTCTTTTCGGTTGTAGTCCTTCTTTCCGCTTGCTTGTGTGGAGCTGTTATCGATATTCTCAAAGCCATAACCCGCGTTTAAATTGATGTCAGGCAGGTATTCACCTTGTGCGGAATCAATGTCTTCACGATTACTCATAAAGTCATTGAATGCACTTTTCAATTCAGGATCGGTCGCCATCGTGGTAGCAACAGCTTGTTCGACCGACATCGACCATGCTTGTGTGCATAGCGTACTGACGGCTGACGCAATAAGTAGCATTTTCCAGTTCAAAGCACATTCCCCCTCAATTGGCTGAATAACCAGCCCAAATGTTTCTCGATCAGCTTATTCTCTGAGTGCTGATTTCTGAGCCTGTAAAATTGGTTTCAATAAATAATCAAGCACACTACGCTTGCCGGTAATAATGTCTGTAGACGCAGTCATTCCGGGAATAATAGGCAGTTCTTCGCCATCGCCGATGTTGTTCGATTCGGTGCGAATTTTGACCAGATAGAAGCTATTACCTTCTTCATCCTGAATGGTATCGGCGCTAATGGTTTCAAGAATTCCCGTTAATCCGCCATATACGGTAAAGTCATAGGCACTGAATTTGACGATGGCTTCTAATCCTGGGCGTAAGAATGCGATGTCCTGAGGGGCGATTTTGGCTTCAATAAGCAAATTGTCTTCACTGGGGACGATTTCCACCAAATCCATGCCAGGCTGAATAACCCCGCCTACCGTATTGACGTGAAGTTTCTTGATGGTGCCATCAACGGGGCTGAGGACCACAGTACGTTGCACACGGTCGGCCAGCGTGACTCGCGTCTCAGTCATGGCTAACAATTTGTCTTCAACGTCGTTCAAACGCTCTTGTTGTTCCCCCCGAAACTTCAAGGCAACATCAATATGTTTGAACACCATCTCTTGAAGAGATGACGAAAGGGAAGGTAACGAAAGCTCGGCTGAGGACATTTCTCTTTTGGTATCGTTGACCTGACGTTGTAATTTCAACAGATCAATTTGAGGAACAACGCCTTCATCCGCCAATGGCTTTGTGATGTTGTACTCTTCGAGAGCATAGTTGTAGCTTTGTCTGAGGTTTTGCACCCGAGACTTCACCTCAATCAGTTCCTGTTCTTTTTGGCGGATTTGTTGAGAGGTGACAGAGAGCTGATTTTGCAAATTGTTGAGTTTTTCTCGGTACTCTGCACGCTGTCTAGATACAACGGTGCGATGTTCCTCTTCAAACTTTGGCTGAAACACCAACTCATTGCGTGGCAAGGTGACGGACTGTTGCCAGTTATCAATATCGGTATTTGGGTTGACCACGACCGAGTTAATCAGCGCACTTAAGGTCACGGAGTTACCTTGTAAACTCGTTAACTCTTGAACGCGCTCTCGAAAGTCAGAACGAAACATGGTGTCATCGATTAACAGCAGTTGCTGATCTTTGGTGACAACATCGCCTTCTCGGATAAGCAGCTCCTTAACCAAGCCCCCTTCTAGGTTTTGGACAACTTGAAGCTGCGACGATGGGATCACTTTCCCTTGTCCCACTGTGACTTTGTCTAATTCGGCAAACGAAGCCCAGATAACGCTGATACAAAGAAATAGCACGATAACCCACAATAAAACTCTGGCACTCTTGGGTGAACTCAACAAAAGTGCGGCCGTTTTATCGTCAATATAATCGAGGTGTTCACTGGCTGGCAGTCTGGTTCCAGACTGATCCCGTTTTGTCATTGTTTTACCAACTATAAAATCAACGAAACTTACTATGTAAGAGTAGTTTAACTATCAGGTTCTCACGAATTTGGATCAGTCTACTGACAGTGACTCATCTCTTTACGCTCATAAATGAGAATGTTGAATTATTGTTTAGCTCAGTAAAAATGCGGGCTGCGGAGGATTTGAGAGGAGAAATCAGCCCTTAAAGTTTTCCTTGTCTAAATGGTGTTTTTTTAGCTTTTCGTACAAGGTTTTTCGTGCCAAACCCAGCTCAGTTTGAACTTCTTTTAGCATGCCGTTATGTCTATTAAGAGAATCAAAAAGAATTGCCCTTTCAACCTGTTGCATACGTTCACTCAGCGAATCAAGTTCATTTTCATAACTGCTTTGATTATCTTGATTTAAGGGTTGCTCGCCCATGAGCACCCATCGCTCTGCATAGGATCTTAGCTCACGGACATTGCCATGCCATGGGTGGTTGATAATTTTGGCTTTTTGCGTTGAATCTACATTGGGTGGCGCAATACCGAATCGAGAGGCGGTTGTTCTCAAGAAATTTTGACATAACGTGACGATATCATCTTGTCGCTGACGTAATGGTGGGAACACCAGCGTAGTGTCTGAAAGTGATGTTAGTAGTGATTGAGAAAACCCGTTTTGCTTGGCACTTTCTGAGAGATCAATCCGTGTCGACGCAATAATTCGAGGGCGAGGAGACACTAAAAGCATTTGATTGAGCTTATTCTGCACCTGCAACGGCAGTGATTCGATACCATCGAGAAAGAGTGTGCCTCGTCCTGCTGCAGCTACCTTGTTGTTTTTATGGGTAGGTAGCGTAGAGAGTGCACTTTGCTCTGCGCCAAATAATTCAAGATCCATCAGGGCTTCTGGCGTTTGACGGCATTTAAAGGATACAAATGGCTCATCTTGTCGATTGCCGTGATCGTGAATAAAACGCGCTGCTAGTTCTTTGCCTGTGCCTCTCTCTCCTTGCAACAATACATCGGTTGATTGATCTTTCAGATGAGAAATGGAGCGTCTTAGCTGTTTTATCGATTCGCAATTTCCAAGAATTCGTGGGCCAGGTGCGCTTTGCGTTTCCAGCTCTCTTTTTAGTTCTCTGTTCTCAATCACCAAGCGGCGTTTTTCGATACCCCGTCGTAAAACATCCAGAAGGTGGTTTGTTGAAAAGGGCTTTTCGAGAAAATCATAAGCACCTTTTCGTATTGCAGATACCGCCGTTGAAATGTCGCCATGTCCGGTTAGCATGACGATGGATAATTCGGGGTCAATGGCTTGTGCTTGGGTGAGAAACGTCATCCCATCCATGATGGGCATATTGATGTCGGATACAATCACACCCTCAAAGGTTGAAGAAAGCTGCGCAAGTGCTTCTAGGGCGGATGAAAAAGCCCGCGATTGGTAGCCTTCGATTTCCAACGTTTGGCTTAGCGCATCTCGGATCGCGCGTTCATCATCAATAATCCATATCTCGTGCGTCATGCTTGGGCATCTCCATCGTAAAGCCGCTGCAGGTTAACAATAAACTCTGCGCCTCCTGAGGCATGATCTCGCACTTGTAAGCTGCCGCCAAAGCCCTCAATGATTCGACGACAAATCGTCAAACCAAGGCCGAGACCCTCTTTTTTTGTTGTGTAGAAAGGAGAGAAAATGTGTTTTTTTGTGCTGTTGTCCATGCCAGGGCCGTTATCCCATACATGAATTGAAACTCGGTCTAAATGCGTGTCAATGGTCATGCCTATTTGCGCTGATGGCTCGTTGGCGACCGCTTGTGAAGCATTGCTTAACAGATTCAGAATGACTTGCTCAAGTTGAACGGTATCGGCATTCACTATCAGCCCCTGCTCGGGGATATCACAGTCAATGTGGATGCCAATTTTGTTGAAGCTGGCCTCTGACAGTTTGATTGATGCATTGATGACATCGTCAATGGCGGCACGCGATTTACGGTCGTTATTTTGCTTGCGAGCAAAGATCTTAAACCGAGCAACGATGTCGGCCACCAAGCCAATTAACTCATTGAGTGTAGCGAGATTGCTCTTGACTGCGTCATACCGTTCTCGTTGCATCAACTTAATGCTGTTCTCCGTGTAGGTCCGCATGGCAGAAAGGGGCTGATTGATTTCATGGTTAATACTTGCGGACATTTCACCCAACATCGCCAGCTTAGCGGCCTGAATCAGTTCGGATTCGGTTTGTCGTAGCGCCTGTTGTGTTTCTTCATATTGTTGGATGCTTTTACGTAGAGCTGAATTGGTTTCTTCAAGGCTAGCGGTACGATCTGCGACTGTTTGTTCTAGCCCATCATTGAGTTTGGCCAGTTTTCTTTGGGTTTTTAAGGTTTGTAGCCACGCCGTAATGACCAAAACAAGAAGCACGTAAAACGTAGCAAAAAGTAACACGGCTTGGATGACTACCGGCCAAATATTGCTGGTGGGGATAAAGCCATAGATCCGCCAACCAGCACTGCCGAGATCGGTACTGGACAGTAGCACTCGTGTTCTGTCTTGTGCCTGGATCCCTAAGGACAGCGTAGACAGAGGCTTGATGGATGCAAGATCTGTGTAATGAGTGAGGCTGCTGAGTGATGAGTTACCATATCGGCGAGACGCTCGAATGGCTTGCTTTTGATTGTCAGACAGTATGGCGAGAGATTGATAAAGCCACTCATCACGAGAACTGTAGAAAACCACGCCTAGTGGGTCTGCAATCAAGTAGTCAAATTGTTGCTGATCCCAAATTCTTTCAATAATAGATAAGTCGACTTTCAGGGTTAATACGCCAGTAATGGATCCTTCATCCCAAACGGGATAGGAAAAATAGTAGCCGCGTTTATCTGATACCACGCCCAATGCGTAATATTGTCCTTTGTCACCCTGAATAGCTTGCTGAAAGTAAGGACGATAGTTGTAGTTGTGCCCAACGAAACTTGCCTTGTCTTGATGGTTACTCGAGGACAGCGTTAAGCCATTGCGATCCATCAAATACAGAACGTCACTGTTTAAACGTGTATTCCAATCTGACAGAAGTTGATGGGTGTTTTTAAGAAGTCGGGGACTGTTGGGGACTCTTAGCAGCCGCTTTAAGCGTGGGTCAGCAGAGAGTACGACGGGGATTTCGCTATATCTGGCGAGCTCAGCGGTTAGCTTTTCTTGGAGTTGGTAGACATCTTCTTTGACGTCGCTGTTAAGGCGCTTTTCAACGGACAGGTAAGTGACAGCCGCAACAAGAGCTGCCAAAAGTAAGCCAATGAGGGTGACGATCGTAATAAATATTTGTCGATGCATAGCTTCCCTGACGAGTGATGAATTTCTCTGGCATACCGAATAGTTATTAATGCCATGAAATTCTCTTGAGAAAAGAGACCAGCCACATCAAAATGATGAAAACAGAAATCGGAGCACCACAATGGATTTGTATGATATTCGAAGAGAATATAACCAAGGCGGATTGAGACGCAAAGACCTGCCTGAAAACCCTGTTCAATTCTTTGAGCACTGGCTCAAACAAGCCATTGACGCGAAGCTTCCCGATCCTACTGCGATGACAGTGGCGACGGTTGACGAAAATGGTCAGCCTTTTCAACGCATTGTGCTGTTAAAGCACGTAGATGATGGCGGCTTCGTTTTTTATACCAATCTCGGTAGCCGCAAAGCTAAACAACTGGCTGACAATGCGCGCATCAGCTTGCACTTTCCTTGGCATCCACTAGAGCGCCAAGTGCACATCACCGGTACTGCTGAGAAGTTAAGTAAATTGGAAGTGATGAAGTACTTTATGTCGCGTCCAAAAGAGAGTCAGCTTGCGGCGTGGGCGAGTCGCCAGAGTGAACGTATCACTGCGCGTACTGCATTGGAAAGCAAATACATGGAACTCAAGCAACAGTTTGAGAAAGGTGAAGTGCCGGTGCCAACGTTTTGGGGGGGCTTTCGTGTTAAGCCGTCTTCATTTGAATTTTGGCAAGGCGGCGAACACAGATTACATGACAGATTTGTTTATCAAGACATACACGATGGCTCTTGGGACATAGAACGCCTCGCTCCATAAATTTAGCTAGGTTCCTTCGTGATATTGAAAAGCAGCTTACGCTGCTTTTTTTGTGCAGAAAACCCAGTGTGATTAAAGCTGAATGCGTCTACTCGGAAATGACAAGGGCCATTTGTTGCTTAAGCAAGGAGTCAGGAATACGCGAGCCAACGCCGTATTCAAGAGCTTTGTCGGCTAATTCTGTTTTTGATGATGCGCCGAGTTTTACTCTGAGATTGGCAAAATGATTTTCGATGGTTTTAACCGATAGCCCCAAAATTTGAGCGATCAATTGAGGTTTTTTGCCGTAAAGGTGAAGAAAGAGAACTTCTGATTCTCGTGGTGTTAGAGAAGGGCTGTCTGGGTGATCTTTCTTGTGAGGAGGTATCGCAGTTTCATGTTCTATGGCTTTGCACAGCCATTGTCCGACTTCTAGTATGGCGTTGTTATTGATAGCTTGCCCGTGTAATAGAACGCCTCTTACATTCCCCTCATCATCATACCAAGGGACTTTAGTAAATACATGTGCACGCCAGTGGCCATCGGGATAGGGGTGGACATTGAGAATGCGCATGGATCGCTTGGTTTCCATGACCTGAGTGTCTTGCTGCTGGAAAGCGTCAGCGAAAGCAGAGAGAGACGTTGATAGTTCGGTGCCCTTTTTGCCAATAAGGGCATCAGGAGAACTGGCACCCACGAGCATAGAAAATTCGCTGTTGACGTAAACAAAGCAAGAATGGGTGTCTTTGCATCCCCAGCATCCTGGCATTTGTTCAAACACGGAGGCTAGCGGTGGGAGAGAGAGGTTTTTCATATCGTGACTAGATATATGCCTTAAAATTAAATGTATTGTAATTTCTTACATTTAATTGCGACTGTATCATATTTTGGGCTTTTTAGGCGAAAAAAAACCGGCTCGTAGAAGCCGGTAAAGACAAGAACACTGTGACTAATCACCGAGTCTTGTACGACGTGTAGAAGAGCCACTTATTTCCTCGTTATCAGCGTAATAACATTGAAAAATAAGTGGGACACCGAGGTAAATTCAGTGTTTAAACAGAGACATACTGCAATATGTCCTGTTCGCGAATGACTATACAGAGTTACTAGAAAGTCGGACATGGGGGGAATGGACTAGTTTGCGATTTATTGATGAAATTATTTTTATCTAGAGAGAAAGATCGCGATAACGATGTCTTGTTATTCATGCCTGATAGGGTATAGCGAGTCTGCGTTGCGTTGCTTCGATAAAAGAAAAGCCCGTCATATTTAGGGACGGGCTTTCATCAATGATTTAGTCATTGTGAGTGACTAGATGTTTCTTACCACTCGGAATCCTAAATAGTTCGCGCTAAGGTCGGACTTGAGTTCCAAGCGCTCCGCTACGCGTGCGCTGCTTGGAGAAAAGCTCCACGCCCCACCACGAGCTACTGGCGCTTGGCTTTCAGCCCACTCCCATACATTCCCAGCGGTGTCGTAAACGCCGAATGGGTTAGCGGGGAAACTGCCCACTGGCGATGTGCTTCTGTTTGACCAAGCGGTACCGCTCCAACCTGTGTTAGCGTTGCCAACACCGATGTCGTTGCCCCACCAAAAATCTGATGCACTACCAGCACGCGCAGCGACTTCCCACTGAACCTCAGAAGGCAATGCGTAGTTGAAACCAGTTTGTTTACTTAACCACGAAGAGTAAGTGATGGCATCTTGACGGGTAATGCAAACAACAGGGGAGTTATCTGCTTGGTCAAAGCCCGGCTTACGCCAGTTATGATTGAGGAGCTGTTTAGGTTCGCCATTGACAAGGGAGGTACAACCTTGACCTTCTTCTGCTTCCGTCACGTAACCTGTTGCAGCAACAAACTCACCAAACTGCTTCACCGTGACCGGCGTTGCAGCGATAGAGAAGGGCTGATCAACGACCACAGGCTGTTTGGCTTCAAAACCGACGTTATACTGGCCTGCGCCGATAACGACCATTTTAGGAGCTTGACGGTTGTTTGATAGCTTGTCAGCGAATCGCTTTCCCGGTTTTGGGCGGTTCTCTTGTTCCCTTAGACTCGCCCATACAACGGAATCTTTGTTCATGTTCATTTGACGGCTATAAGGTTCAAACCCAGGCTTTTCTACCGTCAGTTGATGCTGACCAGCTGGTAGCATGATTTCAACGGGTGTTGAGCCATAGGTGACGCCGTTAATGGTGACATTATCTTCAAAGCGATTTGAGCGGATCTTTACGTTGACCCAACGTTTAGCCTGCTGTTTTGGCGTCGCTTTTGCGGATGTAAACGACTTATCAACACAGTAGCGCTCTGCAAAATCAAGCAGTTTACATGCAGCATTGTCGTCAGGTTTGCTTCGCATTTCAGCTTGCAAGCGCGTGATGTAGCGGTTGTTACCGCTAAATCCACTGTCTACAACGTTACTGTTCATCACGTGAATGTTGAACGAAACACGGTTAGCATTCAGCTTGGCGGTCGATGATTCCGTTACTTTGTCTAAAACGTGTGATTGAAAGGTGTTAACGGCTTTCTGCATCGTCAGGGTTTTACCCTGATTAGAACATGCAGCTAACGTCATCGACTCGCTACACGTAATGGTGTGTACCACTTCGATGGTATCGGCAAACGTCAATTCTTGGCGAAGACGCTTTACGCGTGCTTCTTTTTTCGACTCTTGCAAATTTTCAAGCGAACTGACTAACAATTGCTTCTGGCGGTTTTCGCCTTCAACAATGCGTTGTTGTTCAGCGACGGCTTGATCATTACTCAGTGTCGAAGATTGATTTTCCTTTACCGCTTTCCATGCAGCTTGGTAATCATCTTTATACTGCGTGAGATCGGTATCAGGATTTTCAATGAGGCGACGGAATTGTTCGTCTAGACGTTCTTGCGCCATTGTCCGTCTTTTTTCCAAATCAATCGCTTTAGTTGCCAAAGTTTCACGTTCGGAAAGTAAAGCGTCCAGTCTATCTCTTTGCGTCTGGAGGTTCTCAGCATGAGAGCCGATTTCACTTCTTTTATCTGCTAGCTTTTGTTCCAGAGCAACGACCGGGTCATTGGTTGCTACATTGGTTTCATTGGCAAGCGATTGACCACTAAGAAGAATCGGTGTTAGCGCGAAGACCAACGCGGTGATGCGATTACTTTTCATATGTCCCTTGCTTATTCTCAGAATTTCAATAGAAAAGCGTTGTCCCAAATAGCTAGATTAACACGTCAGTGTCATTTAGCTCGTCCATGTTACTAATTATTTGATGCTTATCGTTATTAATCAATATCTATATTTTGATAAACAACTCAATAATTAGCGGTGACATTTAGTTGACGCCAAAAATATAACGCGTTAACTGCTTAATGAAATGGAAATAATGGATAGTTTGGCGTTAAATTATTATTTAGCGTCATATTATTGACGATGTGAGAAATAATGTTAATTCCGCGGGTGGGTTAACGATACGATGAAACAGGAAGGATCGCTTTCATCGGAACGATGATCATGGCTGGATCCTTTGTGGAATAACTCGAAAGCATGATCAAGTATTGTAAAACATGCCTAATCGACA
Source organism: Enterovibrio gelatinilyticus (assembly GCF_028683095.1). Lineage (GTDB taxonomy): Bacteria > Pseudomonadota > Gammaproteobacteria > Enterobacterales > Vibrionaceae > Enterovibrio > Enterovibrio gelatinilyticus. The sequence goes on from NZ_JAJUBC010000034.1 coordinate 38,994, forward strand.
ATAAATGCCAGGTAATCCAATTATTTTCAATCGGTTAGATATAGATTGGTGAGTCATTGTTCGATGAGTGGGTCATGTTGACCTTGATCAACCGGGTTCATTCGTTGAGATCATGCACAAAAATCGAATCAAAATGACATTGCCCGTAGTTTACGCATCTCTTGATCATCTTTCCGTGGTGATTTTGCTTCTCGTTTTTAGGTGTTGCGTGTAAGAATGACAAGTTGTTAAGTCATCTATCATTATTTCTATGGCATCTGAATTTAAGCACTCGCAAGTCATGGCACTTCCCAATCATCCGTCGCTGCATGCGCATGACTACCGTCAGGTCGTGATTGGGTTGCAAGGCCAAACAGAGTTTGAGCTTTCTGGGCGCGGCAGTCTTGTCGGGCCAGGTCAAGGGTGTCTGGTCTCTGAGTCTGAGCTTCATGCGTTTTCCGGTGTAGGACACAATGAAATTCTGGTGATAAACCTCCCCGAGCCTCTGTTGTTAGGGGAGCTAAGTATGAAACAGAAAGTGGATGCGCTGTTCGCGAGAGAAGCGTACTTCCAACTGGATAGCCAAGCACAAACCTTAGTGAAAGCGTTAACCGCTGAAATGGTTGCAAATCCAAATGACAAGCTTTTGGGACGCGCATGTGCCGACACCTTGCTGTGTGTGATGGAGCGGCATTTTCGTGATCAACTCGCCCCGCGCCGTCATGGCCAACGCCTGAATATGGACATTATTGATCTCTATATTCGTCAACATATCAGCCGCAAGATCAGCGTGGCGCAAATGGCAGGTTCCGTATTTTTGGCAGAGAGTCAGTTCCACCAACTGTTCAAGACACAAGTTGGTATGACGCCACATCAGTACGTTTTGATGCGACGCTTTGAGCTTGCACAAGAATTGTTGCGCAGTAGTGAACTGAACCTCACTCAGATCTCGGACAGCTGTGGTTTCTCATCTCAGAGCGGATTCACCTCTGCATTTTCTCGTCAATTTGGTATTTCCCCTTCTCGCTTCCGCCAGCAAGACTGATCTAAATCAATAGATATGAAACAAATTGTTATCAGGCAACAGAAGCTGCGGTTCTCTGTTTGTTAATGATCGGAGTTTTTTGCAATAATGCCGCAGAATTTTGAAAGACTCCGCATCGCATCCTACCTAGAATCGGTCGTTAATCTAACATATTAGTAACATATGCCACTGCGTTGTGGTCATAGGAGAGAGGAATCTGCTTATGTTGAAAGCGACCGATGTGTTGGCGCCAAGTTATCTTGAGCAGCCATCAAAACAACTGTGGGCGTCTATTTCGTCGCACTATTGTGTGGATGAGAGTGAGCTATTGGAATCGCTGATTCCTTTGGCTACTCCCTCTGCGCAAGAGCGTGATGAAGCACAATCGCGTGCTGCCGAGTTGATCGAACGTGTGAGAGCGGACAAAAAAGCCGTTCAGATGATCGATGCACTGTTGCTTGAATATAGTCTTGATACCCGCGAAGGCATTTTGCTGATGTGTTTGGCTGAAGCGCTAATGCGCGTGCCTGACGCGAAAACAGCAGACGCGCTAATCCGTGACAAACTCGGCGTGGCAGATTGGAAAGCGCACCTAAAAGGGTCTGATTCTCTCTTCGTGAATGCGTCTACTTGGGGCTTAATGTTGACGGGTAAAGTCGTCAACTTGGATGAGCGAGAAGAAAGTACACCAAGCAAGGTGATCAACCGTTTGGTGAACAAGATGTCTGAACCCGTGATCCGCCAAGCCATGCATCAAGCGATGAAAGTGATGGGACACCAATTTGTGTTGGGTCGCGATATCAACGAAGCGCTTGGCAATGGTAAGCCACAGCGCCAAAAAGGCTTCACATACTCTTTCGATATGCTGGGTGAAGCGGCATTGACTACGCAAGACGCGCAGAAATACTTCAATGATTACATGCAAGCCATTGAGACTGTGTCACAACATCTAACTGTTGGAGGCGCACCTGCGCCTTCTGTGTCAATCAAACTCTCTGCACTTCATCCTCGCTATGAAGTCGCCAACGAAGAGCGTGTTCTCTCCGAATTGTTTGATACGGTGCTGGGATTGCTCAAGCGCGCACGTGCATTAAAGGTCGCTATTACCATTGATGCGGAAGAAGCCGATCGTTTAGAACTGTCATTGAAGTTGTTCGAAAAGCTGTTTACTCATGAAGACATTGTAGGGTGGGGGCAATTTGGACTCGTGGTTCAAGCGTATTCCAAACGTGCGTTGCCTGTGGTTGTTTGGCTCGCTGCTTTAGCGCGTGAAAACAACACCATTATTCCGATGCGATTGGTGAAAGGCGCGTATTGGGACAGCGAGATCAAACTGTCACAACAGAATGGTTTGCAAGGCTATCCGGTTTATACGCGTAAAGAGGGGACGGATGTCGCTTATCTCGCTTGCGCTCGCTTTCTTTTGTCTCAGCATATTTGCGGCTTAATCTTTCCGCAATTTGCTAGCCATAACGCCCAAACCGTGTCTGCTATTTCAGCTATGGCTCGCCATGATCAGTATGAATTTCAGCGCTTGCATGGCATGGGTGATGCCCTGTATGCGCATGCCCACGATATGTTTGGGCAATCCGTTAGAATTTACGCGCCGGTAGGCAACCATAAAGATCTCCTTCCTTATTTGGTTCGACGCCTTCTAGAAAACGGCGCAAACAGTTCGTTTGTTCACCGCCTTGTGGATGCTCGATGCCCAATCAGCGATTTGACGCAGCACCCTGTTGATATGCTTGTTTCGCGACCTTCGCTTCAAAACCCGCGCATTCCAATGCCAAGCGAGATATTTGGCGATTCCCGCAAAAACTCATCGGGCGTTGCCATTGATATTGAAAGTGAATGGCAACGTTATGATGCATGCGTGCAGCAGCACATGAGCACACACTGGAAAGCTGGCCCCATTATCAATGGTGAACGCTTACTCGGTGACATACACACTGTCGTTGCGCCTTATGATCACCGTCTTGAAGTTGGTTCAATCCGTTGGGCGACAGAAGAAGACGTCGATACTGCGCTGGAGGCTGCATCTAACAGTGTCGATACCTGGCAAGCCTTTAGCGCAAGAGAAAGAGGTAAGTACTTACTTCTGTTGGCAGATAAGCTTGAAGAGAATCTAGGTGAGCTGGTGGCACTCTGTCATCGCGAAGCGGGCAAAACGATTCACGACAGTATTGATGAAGTGCGTGAAGCGGTCGATTTCCTTCGCTACTACCCAGTAGAAGCGGAAAAAATGATGGAAGAAGGCCAGAACTTTACTCGCTTCGATGGTACCAAGGCGACACTTCACCGTGAAGGTCGTGGTGTGTTTACCTGTATCAGCCCGTGGAACTTTCCACTCGCAATTTTCATCGGACAGATTTCAGCGGCGCTCGTGACGGGTAATACCGTGGTGGCTAAACCCGCTGAACAATCGTCGCTGATTGCCTTTCGTACTATTGAACTCTTGCTCGAAACGGGTATTCCCGCAGGCGTTATTCATCTCCTGCCAGGTACGGGGGCGGTGGTCGGAAGTGCGTTAACGGGTGATGAGCGTATCGCGGGTGTAGCATTTACCGGTTCGACGCCGACGGCACAACGCATTAATCAAACCCTTGCTTCTCGCCAAGCACTGCCAGTGCCTTTTATTGCTGAGACGGGCGGTCAAAACGCCATGATCGTTGATAGCACTGCATTGCCAGAACAGGTTGCACGCGATGTTGTTCGATCAGCATTTGCCTCGGCGGGGCAACGTTGTTCGGCGCTGCGCGTGTTATATGTTCAGCAAGACGTTGCCGAGCGTGTGATTGGCCTTATCAAGGGAGCAATGGCAGAAATGCACGTTGGCTTGCCTTTCTTACATGCTACCGATGTCGGCCCAGTGATCGACGAAGCGGCACAATCGAAACTTCAAAATCACATCGACCAGTTGTTTAAAACCAGCACTTTCATTGCTAAAGCGCCAATGAGCAGTGAAACACGTGCAGGGACATACATTGCACCAGTGGCGTTCGAAATCAACAGTATTTCTGAGCTTTCACAAGAGCACTTTGGCCCGATTTTGCACGTGGTACGTTATCACGCGGATCATCTCGATCGCGTGATTGATGATATCAACCATGCCGGTTTCGGCCTCACACTTGGCGTTCATAGCCGAAATGAAAGCACCTACCGCCACATAGAAGCACGCGCAAAAGTGGGTAACTGCTATATCAATCGCGATCAAGTTGGCGCTGTCGTAGGAGTGCAACCTTTTGGCGGACAAGGCTTATCTGGAACGGGGCCAAAAGCGGGTGGGCCGCACTATCTCTATCGCTTCACTAAAGAAGAGGTGGTCGCATGAACAACTTTCAAGGAATGAAGAACATGACGGATATCGAGCGTTTGGCGGCACAAAGCATGTCGGTATGGGAAGAATGGAATGGGCTTGGCGTGAGCGGTCGTCGCGCATTGCTCGGTGCTTGGGCTGAAAACGTGAGTCAACGAGGTGGAGATTTTGCATTTGCCGCACAAATGATCCGCTTCCATTTGCAGCAAGCAGAAACCTTGCTCGAGCCTGTGCACGATATGCCGGGGCCAACGGGTGAAACCAATGAACTGTATACGGCAGGGCGCGGGTTGTTTTTGGTCACTGGTGATGAGTCGTTGACTCTCTCGGGACTGGCTGGGCAACTCACCGCGGCGCTAGTCGCAGGAAACTGTGCGTTGGTTGCGGTAGCGAACGTGCTTCGCCATGAAACAGACGCATTATTGGCGGATTTGGTGAAAGCGAGTGCGCCAAATCGCCTTGTGCTTACAACAGAATTTGAAAAGCTAGATGACGTATTGCAGCAAGCCCCCATTTTCGGCGTTGCAGCCATTGCTAGTGAAAAACGTTTGATTGAAATAAACCGAATTTTGGCGTCTCGGGAAGGGGTTTTGGTTCAGTTCGTAGCGGAAAGCAACGTAGAACAACTGCCTCTCATTGCGTCGCCAACCTATCTGCTTCGCTTTATTACAGAGCGAACGCGTACCATCAACATCACTGCTGTAGGAGGCAATGCGACGTTATTGGAACTCGGCAGTGGTGAACATTAAATCCAACCGGAATTGGGCGCCTGATTTTGGTGCCCGTGTATTGAGGGAAATAGAATGATCGGAAACAGCGTTGCGATCAGTGCCACGTTTATTGTGTACCTGATTCTTATGCTTGGTATTGGCGTTTATGCCTACAAACGAACAGCGAACTCAGAAGACTACTTCTTGGGTGGCCGTTCGCTAGGCCCTTGGCCTGCAGCTTTGTCTGCGGGTGCATCAGACATGAGCGGATGGTTGCTGCTCGGGTTACCTGGTTACGCTTATGCTGCAGGCGTGGAATCGCTATGGTTAGCTGGTGGCTTGTTAGCGGGTACTTACTTAAACTGGCTGATATGTGCCAAGAGGCTTCGTACTTACAGCATTGAAGTCGACAATGCGTTGACCATCCCTGAATTTTTGTCACGCCGCTTTGAAGATAACTCCAAGTTATTACAAACCATTTCAGCCTTCTTCATTTTGCTATTTTTCCTTTTTTACACCAGCTCCGGTCTAGTGGCTGGTGGCAAACTGTTCGAAACGGTTTTCGGTCTTGATTACAGTGTCGCCGTCGTTATTGGTACGGTTTGTGTGGTGTCGTACACCCTCTTTGGTGGCTTCTTAGCGGTTTCTTGGACTGACTTGGTACAAGGCTTGCTGATGTCTGCTGCACTGATGATTGTTCCCATTGCCACAATGGAAGGGTCGTTCACTCAATTGCCTAGTGAGTTGGCCGCGAAGAACCCGGAGTTGCTGACGTTGTGGAATGACGTTAGCGGTGAGCCTCTGTCAGCGATTGCGATCATTTCTCTTGTTGCTTGGGGATTAGGTTATTTCGGTCAGCCACATATTCTTGCGCGTTTTCAAGCGACACGCACGAACAAAGACATTACCACGGCGCGTCGTATAGCCGTGGTATGGAGTGCGGTATCAATGATAGGTGCTATCCTGATTGGCTTGGTGGGCATCTTGTATGTTGATCAACACCTTGGTGGAGAACTTGCCGATGGTGAGACTATTTTCATGTACTTGGTCAATGCAGCCTTCCACCCAGTGGTTGCTGGTATATTATTGGCGGCGATTTTGGCCGCTGTAATGAGTACGGCTGACTCGCAACTACTCGTATCTTCGTCAGCGCTGGCTGAAGATTTCTACAAACAAGTCTTCCGTCCTGACGCATCCACTAAAGAAGTGGTTATGGTTGGTCGCTTTGCTGTAGTGGGCCTTTCCGCGGTGGCATTGGCATTAGCGATGAATCCAGAAAGTTCTGTACTTGGCCTCGTATCGTACGCGTGGGCTGGCTTTGGGGCTGCATTTGGCCCAGCGTTGCTATTGAGTTTGTTCTGGAAAGACATGAACCGGAATGGCGCGTTAGCGGGTGTTGTAGTAGGTGGTGTGACTGTCGTGGCTTGGAAACAAGTTTCAGGTGGTATCTTCGATATTTATGAAATTGTTCCTGGGTTTATTCTTGCTTCTGTTGCCATTATTGCCGTGAGTAAAATGACCGGCGGAGCGAAAGCGACGGTGATGCAGAGATTTGATGACTATGAGAACAGCCTGAAAACTCTGCCTTAATATGCCCTGACACATAGAATGTATCTGACAGCAAAAGGGACGTTAATACGTCCCTTTTTTATTTGTGATCAATAAGTTAATTGGATACCGATATCATCTTCTAATGCTTTTCTCATTCCTAGTATGAATATTGAATGTGTGACTAGTGACTCATATGCGAGATTTATGGGCTACAGTTATCTATGGAGAACTGCGGCTAGGATGTTCTGCCCACGTTTTTCGTTCTAGAGAAGGGTTGTACTGAGGGAAAAAGCATGGCGAGTAAATTGATCATCACACAGCTAAACGGCGAGGCGCTGATTTTTGCCTCTGACGGTAGCGTGAGGGTCGCTGAAATGTATGCCGAACTCAAGCCTGATGAAGTTCTCGTGACTGAGCGCGGTGGCGCTGTCCTGAAAGAAAATGGTGAACGAGAAATCAATGTTGGGCCAAACAGTGGTTTTTTGTTTGAACCACCACCCAATCAAGATGGCGATGTACTTGCAGCGCGTCGCGGTGTAGAAGACGGAGAAGACCCTTCCGAAGGGGCAGATCCTGCAGCAGGCGAGGCAGCAACGAGTGCAACGTTTTTTGTGGCTGGTAATGTTGTCACTCAAAGCGTGAGCAGTGGTCGCCCAAGTTTGGGGGAGCTATTAAAAGATGCCAAGGCCGAAGAAGGGCAAAGTGTTGAATCTCTGTCCTTGAATAACTTTACTGCGCCGCAACTGAACTCACTCTCAACCTTACGTCGTTTTTTTCTCGATAGCCTTAATCAAAATGAGAGTAACGAAGGGGAAGATACCCTCATTGATGTTGCAAGCAACGCTCCTCCGACATCATCGACGATACCGGAATCTTCTGAACCATCGGGTACGATACCTTCCTCTGAGCTTCCTGATTCTGATACGGGTAATGGCTCCCCAACAGTTATTCTGTCCACAATAAATACAGTGACCGAAGAGTCGGTGACGGAAGGTCAATCAGTTGCCACCATTACCACGAACAATACAAATGGTGATTCACTGACTCTCAGCTTAATCAATAACGAAGCGGGCTATTTTCGTATTGATGACGGCCAAGTCGTACTGACACAAACGGGTGTTGAGGCTATCAACAATGATGAGCTCGGACTTGACGCGCTTGAGGTGACAATTGAAGCCAGTGAAGGCGATTGGATCGAGCAGACAAGTGGCACGGTAACCGTCAACAAAGTGAACGACAACGTGCCCACGCTGACTGTCAATGCGACAGATATTACTGAGGAGTCTGTTGTAGAGGGCATGGTGGTCGCCACATACACAGCAAGCGATGCCGATGGCAGCACGCTAACCTTTACACTGACGAACAACGATAACGGCTACTTATCATTGCAAGAAGGGACGGTGACACTCACCGCTGAAGGTGTCGCAGCCATCAATAATGATGCACTGTCAGTTGAAAGTATTGCTGTGAACTTGACGGTGAGCGACGGTGATTTTCAGACAAGCGCGTCTGATCTTGTTGTGGTAAGCCGCGTGAACGACAATGCGCCAAGCATTTCTCTTATCGCTACTGACTTGACGGAAGGAACCGTGGCTGAAGGTCAAACCGTCGCGACGTTCAGTGCCTCGGATGTGGATGGTGGCGATCTTTCATTTTCACTGCAAAATGATACCGACAATTATTTTACTATTGTTGGTAACCAAGTACAGCTAACGGAAGCTGGTGTAACCGCCATTCAAGACGATGCACTCGACATTCGAAACATGTCGATTTCAGTGATGGCATCGGATGGGGATAATCAAACGACGGCGACTGACACACTGCTAGTGGGTCGGGACAATGACAACGTGCCAGAAATTTCATTGACGCTTAATGCGCTGACAGAAGAAGAGGTGTCGGAGTCTACGTTAGTAGCGACGGCAACTGTGACGGATGAAGATAACGACGATATCACCTTATCTCTCACTGGCAATGAAAATCGCTACTTTGAGCTGGTGGGAAATGAAGTATTCCTGACCTCGGAAGGTGTCGCAGCGATTAATCTTGATGGGATTAATCCGCTGTCTTCTATATCGCTTTCTGTTCAAGCCTCTGATGGCACTTTCACCACAGTGGCGACAGAGTCAGTGAGTGTGCTTCGGGTTAATGACAACGATCCAACCATTTCCCTCAATCTGTCAGATGTGATGGAAGAGTCTGTTGTTGATGGGCAGATTCTTGCCACAATCGTTGCCAGTGATGCTGATAATCAAGATCTTGATTATCGTCTACAGACAGATAACCCAGACTGGATCGAGATTGTTAATAATGACGTTAGGTTAACTGCCGATGGCGTTGCCGCAATCAATGATGATCTCGCTGAATTGAGTTCGATAAGTTTCTCAGTCATCGCGGATGACGGCGACCGTCAATCATCTGCAGATGCAGTAGTGACTGTCAATCGCGTGAACGATAACGCGCCTGAGATAAGTTTGACGGTGAATGAACTGACGGAAGAATCAGTATCTGAAAACGATGTGGTGGCGATGTTTACCGCATCAGATGACGATGAAGATGCCCTTACGTATTCACTTGCCAACAACGACAGCGGCTACTTTACGTTGAGTGGCTCGCAAGTGCTCCTCACTGCAGCGGGCGTAGCGGCGATCAATGATGATGTGGCTGAAGTGATTAGCCTGACTGTTTCGGTCGTGGCGGATGACGGAAAATATCAGGCCCGTTCAGATGCCGACATAACTGTCAATCGCGTGAACGATAACGCGCCTGAGATAAGTTTGACGGTAAATGAACTGACGGAAGAATCAGTATCTGAAAACGATGTGGTGGCGACGTTTACCGCATCAGATGACGATGAAGATGCCCTTACGTATTCGCTTGCCAACAACGACAGCGGCTACTTTACGTTGAGCGGCTCGCAAGTGCTCCTCACTGCAGCGGGCGTAGCGACGATTAACGATGACAGCATCGATTCTGCTATCACATCAATGACGTTTTCCGTTCAGGCTTTTGATGGTTTAAATACGTCTAGTGCCCCAGCTATCGTTTCTGTTACTCGTGTCAGTGACATTGTAGCAGTCGATGATGATGATGAGATAGCCACATTGGGGACAGTAAAGGGTAATGTTATCACGGGAGATGACAGTGACAGTTCGGGTGCTGACATCCTCGTATCACCAGACACCGTGGCGGTGACCTCAGTGAGCTATCAAGGTACTGACTATCTTCTCGCTGGCGGAGTCGCGACTATTACGACTGATCACGGCTCGTTGATCGTCAATGAGGATGGCAGTTATTCCTATACATCCACTGTTCAAACCCAATTTTATGCCAGTGAGTTGAACACGGCATTTGATACATCCAATGGGGTGACATTTTTAGGTTCTGGGCTGACCCAAGATATTTTTCTCAGTGGTGATGCGAATGCAGGGTTAGATATCGATACACTGCTGAATCAAGAAGACCACGGTGATAATGCGTCGCCTGAAAATATAACCGATGATGAAATTGACGGTGGTAATGGAGACGATGTTCTCTATGGGTATGGCGGCAATGACACCATAGATGGTGGTAATGGCGTGGATGAATTGCACGGTGGAGAGGGTAACGATTCTCTGTCCGGTGGAAATGGGAAAGACATTCTCTACGGCGATGGTGGCAACGATACGCTGGATGGCGGTAGAGGTGGAGATCGTCTGGTTGGGGGCGAGGGAGATGATACATTAATATTGGGTAATGGTCCTGATGTGGTGGTGTTTGAGTCTGGCACCGATACGGTGGAAGGGTTCAAAAACAGCAATGACAGCATTGTCGTTAAAAATGCCACTGATACCGTTTCGTTTAGTGATTTAGTCATGTCACAAGTAGGTGATGATACCCATATTACCCTCGATACGGGCACGTTAATCTTAAGAGATATCGATAAAGAAGATTTACATGCAGGGCATTTTACCTTCGAAGGTGCTGTTGTTGATGGTGATTACTCTGCGACGACATATGGATTTGGTGATGCGATTGACCAAGCGACGTTTACCCTAAGTGGGCTGAATAATAACGATACGTTTGATTATTATTTGTATGACGATCAGGGCGATTTGATCGGTCAAGGATCGTCGACTTATACAGGCAGTGACGTCATCATCAATGCGCCTGCTGAAACCTCTTTCAGATATATCGTTTTAGACCATGCGGATATTGTTGTTGAAACGCTTCATGGCTCCCTAGAAGCACCAAGCATTCCAGATGATGAGTTCATTTATACCTTAGGGGACAGCAACAGCAATTCAGCTCAGGCAAATCTCACCATCCGCTTTGATAGCGATACACGATTAGAAGCACAGATAAGCAATGTACAAACAGCCGGGCTCAGCGGTGAGATTAATGATGCCCACATTGCTAAGGGGAATTTACTGGATGCCCACTTGCCATCTGATGGTTGGGCGCTCACCGCTGTGAATTTTGAAGGGGCAACGTACAGTGCAACCGAAGGTGTTATGGTCATTGAAACCCCGCATGGTTCACTAACGATTTACGGTCAGAGCGTTGATGACCATGAGAAAGGTGAGTATGTTTATCAACTTATGACCGATGTCATTACCACTGATGTGATCGAATCATTCAGTTATGTACTTATAGATGATCGTGGCATCCGCATGGAAACCATGTTGGATGTTCGTTTACAGGACAACACGAATACAGACTTGAGTGATTTGGTGAACACAACCGAATTAACCGGTGGTATTGACGACAATTTGTTAGTCGGTTCTTCGAGAGCAGATACGCTTGCTGGTGGCGAAGGTAATGATCATCTCTATGGTGGTGCGGGTATCGATATCATTGACGCTGGTTTAGGGAATGACTTGATCGTTGGTGGTCAAGGTAGCGATTCCATTACTGGGGGTGAAGGGGGAGATGTGTTCGCGTTTCTTCGTGGGGATGCTGATGAACCTGCCGTAGATATTATTACCGACTTTAACGTGACTGAGGGGGACAGCATCAGCCTGTATGACTTATTGGAAGGCGCGAATGACGATAACATTGGCGACTATCTTGTGTCTTTGGCTGATGAGAGTGGTAAAGCAACCTTGAGTGTTGCAAGTGATGGTGAAACAGTCGATCAAAAGATTGTTTTTGAAGACAAGTCTTTGGCAGAGCTTAGTGACGACGTACTTGGAATTGCATCGGGTTCTGGTGCGGAAATTTTGGAGAAAATGCTACTTGATGGGATGTTAGTTACCCAACAATAACGTTGATAGGAAAAATGTTTAGTCTTAAATTGCGCGAGGAAGTGAGTGCCTAAGCCCAACTGTTAGAAAGAGGGAGACGAGCCATCAATGCGTGGAGTTCTTTAATAGACCTGACGCATGTTACCAAAGGGTGGTCTATTTGAACCCGTTTACCGCTGTTCAAATATATAGTCCTCATGCCTGCATTCACGCCTGCTTGGACACCGATAATCGTATCATCCACAAATAAACATTGATCCGTTGGCGCAGCCATATTCATGGCAGAGTAGTGCAGTAAATCCGGCGCAGGTTTCCAACTGTTAGCATCAAACGCGCTAAATAAGCGACCTGCAAAATGTGGTAGCAGCCCTGTCATCTCAAGCGACATCTTCATTTTCTCAATGGGCCCATTGGATGCGACGCACATGTCCACTCCCGCATTCTCTAGCATGCTTAGTAACTCAGGCACTCCGTCAATCGGCTGCAGATGGGTTTTGAACAGCATTTCACACTTTTCACGATACAGCGGTTCGAGCTCATCTAACGAAATCGAGAGCCCGTGTCGCTCACAAGTTTGCAGCAAAATGTCTGCGAGCTTGCCACCTTGAAAATTATCTAAACATTCCTGTAAATCAAGTACGATGCCATAGTGCGCAAACACGTCAACCATGGCCTTTTGGCTGAGTATTTCACTGTCGACTAGCGTACCGTCACAATCGAAAATGACGCATGACAGAGGCATATCGTAGTCAAAAAGATTCATTCGATTTCAGTTAACCTAGTTGAATGGTCAGTCATACAGTAAGCCTTGACCTGACTAGTTAATTCAACAACATGGTATTTAGTAAATTGCCAACTAGGTCTTACCATTACGCGTGACTAGCCAGAAAAATCAACGCCAGATCTAATTTTATTATAAGCAAGTCAATGTGTTAAAAGTGAGATGTGATCTCATTGGAATTGACCGTGTTTAATGCAAAGTCAGTCAGCTGTATTGATGCATACAGCAACCATCTTGTTGTGCTTACCCCTTAGGTAAGGAGAGGGCCTACCTTTGTTAATGTTAAGAATCGAGTACACTGGTGATATTGAATACGAGATAGAGATGTTATAGACAGAAACACAGGGAAGGAGAACCCATGTATTCGCATCAATGGTTAAGTGGCGGCGACATTGCATTGCCGACAGGGAAAGTGGTTTGTATTGGCAGAAACTACGTGGAACACGCACAAGAACTCAATAACCCAGTACCAGATGAGCCAGTGTTGTTTATCAAACCTTCAACTGCATTGGTTGGGACATCCTCAAACGTGGTGCTTCGAGCGGAATTAGCGCCCATACATTATGAAGCGGAGCTATCGGTTCTCATTGATAAGCCACTAACCCATGCATCAGCATTAGACGTGCAAGACGCGATTGCAGGTATTGGTGTTGCGCTGGATCTGACGCGACGTGAAGCGCAGAGTGCGTTAAAAGAAAAAGGGCTGCCTTGGGAGATTTCAAAAGCGTTTGATGGTAGTTGCGTACAATCCCCTTTTGTTAGCGTGAAGAAAACGGATGATTTGAGCGCAATTCAATATGGGCTAGACCTCAATGGGGCGCCGCGCCAGCGTGGTAATACCGCGTTAATGATTACACCGATAATCAGCTTAATATGTCATCTAACTCAGTATTTCACCCTGCTTCCCGGAGACATCGTCCTGACGGGGACGCCAAAAGGTGTGGGACAACTCCACCATGGCGATTCGCTCAGCTTGTCGTTGTCCGGCGATACAGTTGCATCGTTTAACTGTGTGGTTAGTAGCGCCGTTGGTGGTGTAGTTAGCGATGTGGTGTCGCCCTAAACAAATACGGGAATAGGGTTTTCTTTTCCGTTTCAGAAAGTCCACATACGCGGTTGATGTTGATCTGAGGAATGTCTTCCGCGTTTCCACCATAGTATTTGAACGCTTTCTCGATACTCGCTTCGCGGATAAGGTGAAAAACGGGGTACGGCGAACGATTGGTGAGGTTACTTTCGTCCTCAGGCTCTACATCTGCAAAACAATAGTTTGGGTGGAAACTGGCAATCTGATAAATCCCTCGCCAGCCAAACTGGTCAACCAGCATGTCTGCGACATCCAAAAATTGATTGTAGTCGTCAAAGTCTTGGAAAATATTCGGGGTGACAACTAGAGTAGTTTCCAGTTCTGCCGCGTCACTGGTATCGAGTAGTGTCAGTTCGGCAAGCAGACAATCCATGACCGTCTGATCATCTGTTCCTTCACACACTTCAATTTTAATCTGTTTGTTGCGCTGCGGTTTGGCAGCAAAAGGGCAAAGGTTAAGGCCAATGACGACCTGCTCTAACCATTGTGTTGTTTCTTGTTCGATGTCGTGAACGGAAAGATGCGTAGTCATGGTAAGTACCCTATTAAATGCAAGCGGGTATCTTAGCGACAGGAAAGAGAAAAGCCTACGACCAAGGGTGATTTACACTGCAAATCCCCTGTTTTCTGATAACTTAATGAATTTTTTAAATTATAGGTGATTAGATTTAACAAATGGGGCACCAGTGGGACACGACGAAAATTGTTTACTGAGTTTTTCGGCTTCGCTGGCCGATGATGAAGGCATGAACTTACCATACACTTCTAACACCATTTTCGCGTTAGCGTGACCCATTTGGTTTGCAATCCAGTTTGGGTTTGCATTTCGTGTCAGCATCCAACAAGCATAGGTGTGTCGAGTCTGATATGGCTTTCGCCTCCTGATTTTTGCCCTTCTTACGCATCGCTCCCAAGTGTGTGCAATGCTGCTGTTTGTCATGTGTGTCAGTGTTCACTTTGCAGTGAATACCCATCTAACCGATTCCTCGCGTTTTTTTCATCTCTCTCTCTGGTTTGCACGCTAACGGCGTTCGGCTGCATAAGGTAGGTGATTTCTCTTTGTCGCTTTAATGCGTCAATCGCTGGCTCAAGTAGATTGATTATGCGCTCACCAGATTTTGTTTTGGGAACTTTGAAAATATCATCGGCAAGGTTTCTGCATACTTTTAACTCTCCCTTTAAGAGATCGATATCTTCCCAAGCAAGGGCGCACAGTTCGCCATGTCTTAGTCCGGTAAAACATGCCAGTGTCCAAAGGTTTTTGTCTTGCTCATCCATTGATGGGTGATTGATCAGCCTTTCGAATTCATCCATTTCCAACGGATCAGGGCCTTCTTTGTCTTGGTTTAAGCGCGGGGCGGAAATGAAAGGGTTATCGGCAGCATATTTTGACTGGACACCGAAATCCCATATCTCAGAAAAAATGTCCAGATACCGATTGACGGTTGATGCCTTTCTGCTTTTTCCTCTTTGCTCGAAATAACCATCTTTGCCATCGACTAAGTTGTTGCGCAAGATAAGAACATCTTCTGCCGTTACCGAGGTGACCATTCTGTCTCCTGCCATTGCATTTTCCACGGTCCTGCATTGTGAAGACAGATTTCTGAGCGTCCTTTCACTTACCTCTGCTTCTTTGACAACTAGCCAGCGAGCAACGAGGTCTGAGATTGTCGTAAATTGCTTTCCGCCAGATTGCTTTGTGTTTAGCTTGGCCGCGGCTTTTGAGTTTGGGAAACGTTCAAGGTAGTCAAATTCGCCAACGGAAATCTCAGAGACGATGACCGCACGAAGGCGGCCTGCTTTTTTGATGTTGCTTGTTGAAATGTCTAAACTCACTCACTCACTCACTCACTCACTCACTCACTCACTCACTCACTCACTCACTCTCGCCTTGAACCAAGCGACTACCATCGAAGAAATCCAATCGGCCGCTTTGCCTTTTAGTGCCTGTGCCTCGCGTATCTTGTCAAAAATAGAATCGGGTGACGTGAAAATGCCTTACATGTCGAAAGACTTTGATGACGTACTCACTGACATTGAAACCCGCGCTACCGCCGTCACTGACGTACTCAACAACCAATAATGCCTTATGCTGATTGATATCACCATGATGCGCGGAGAAGTCCCTCGTATCAAAGACCACTTGTTGCCTGATGAAGCATCAACGCTTTCGATCGATTGCCGGTTTGAGCACGGTATTGTTGCGCCTCGTAAAGGAAATGAGGCGCTAGGAACATTACCATCAACGCCCCTTGCCCTGCATAAATACGGCGATAATTGGTTGCTATGGGAAAGCGACACTGTGTCAGTGACAGGGAGTCCCATGGCGCAAGACCCCTATCAAAGGGTGTATTTTACGGGTGATGGAAAGCCGAAACTGACGGCACAAGACACGGCGGTTTCGCCAAATGGATTTGGACCTGCAACGTCTTATGACCTCGGTGTATCAAGGCCCACGTCGGCACCCGTTGTGACCAACATCGATGCCAGCACGGGTGAAAATCCGCCTGATGGTGAATCTGCGTCTTTTGATGATGAAGATCGTTTGTATATCCAAACGTATGTCACGCGCTTTGGGGAAGAGGGCGCACCAGGTGAGGCATCATTGAGCGTGCTTATTGAAAAGCCAGGCTCAACCGTTACAGTGAAATTGACGCAGCCAGGCGTAAACACACATAACGTGGCGCACACGCGTCTCTATCGCTCGGTGACTTCCACATCTGACAGTGATTATCTATTGGTAGCAGAAATCCCCATTTCAAACTCGCATTACGTAGACAGTGCGCGTGATATCAATGGGCCAGTTATCGAGACCTGGGATTACGATGTACCGCCTGAAAACATGCAAGGGATCTGCGTGATGGCTAATGGCATCTGCGCCGGTTTTGCGGGAAACGAGGTGATGTTTTCAGAAGCTTACTTGCCGTATGCCTGGCCGAGAGCGTACCGCGATACTACAGAACACGAGATTGTTGGCATTGCTCCGATTGGTACGTCATTGGTGGTCGTGACAAAAGGGTACCCATATGTGTTTGGAGGGATCACCCCAGATGCGATCACAGGCCATAAATTGGACGTCGAGCAATCTTGCATCAGTGCGCGCTCATTGGTTGTGATCAGTGGTATGGCCATGTATGCATCGCCTGATGGATTGGTCGTGGTCAGTTCTGATGATGCGAACGTGGTGACTGAACCGATTATCGACAGAGACAGTTGGCAGGCATTCAACCCGCATTCGATTCATGCTGTTGCGGTGGAAGGTCAGTACGTGGCGCAAGGAGAGGGCGGTGGGTTTATTTACGATCCATTGTCACAGGCATTCACGCGACTCACGCAGACGTGGGATGCCGCGTTTACCGATCTCGAGCGCGATGTCCTTATCACCGTTCAAGGCAACGATTACTCAACGTGGCAACAAGGGCACGATGACATTCCTTATGTATGGCGATCTAAATCCTTTCTTATGCCCGTTGATTGCTTGATGAACAGCGCACGCATTCAATCGCCCACGCCAGAAAAGGCAGCAGCTAAGTTCATTGCTGATGGTCAGGTCGTATTTGAACTTGCTGAGGGCGAAATTGACGGGCGTGCATTTAGATTACCGGCAGTACGCGCAACAACGTGGCAAGTCGAAGTGAGTGGAACCGCTGAAATAGAGCGCATTAAGGTAGCAAGCTTAGGTGAGGCGAACAGCCTGGCGCGGTATGGCGTCACCGGTGAGAAAGATAACAACCGACAAGCGCAACTGTCTTTGGCCACCGTGTCTGCAAAGAATGGGCTGCGAGATCACGAGAGAGACCGTTCGATGAAGACATTATCTGGCGCAGGACTTGGCGTGAAAAACTACGCCAAACCACAATGAGGAGTGAGGCATGGGGTATAGCTTAACGGGTGCAGCCAGAAGCACGAAAGACATGGCGCTCAGTGGGCTTCGTGATGCTGCTGTACGCGAGAAAGATCGAGAAGCGGCCAATGAGAATCTGAAACAGGCAGAAAGGCAACAGACCATGAATAGCACTATGGCGGGTGCTTCTATGGGCTTTATGGTCGGCGGGCCTGTAGGCGGTGCCATCGGGGCTGTAGGTGGTTTGGTATTGGGCGAGTTGTTTTAACGTGATTCAATATTGATACTTAACCATTTTTTCCTAGTTTGTAGGTTGTTTGGGGGTAAATGGCTCACATACCATGTGTATGAAAATGCAAACTTTACGGGTGTGAAAATGGGCAAAACGTTTGTATCTAATATTGCCAATCTTGGTATGACCTCAAACATGAAAGGTGTGGGAGGTGGCGCAAAACTAAAAGAATACGATCCACAAACCAATGCCAAAGAAAGCTTTCTAGAGAAAATGGAAAACGATAAAGATCTGTATTTGAACCGCATGCGCGGTAATTATACAGACCCTGGAACGGCTGATTACTATATCAATCAGGGCGTTGCAGACTCACAAGCAGGTCAATGTGTTGCTCCTCCGGCACATACAACGGATAAAGAGTTTACCGTTCGCGATATTCCCGATGTGATGAGAGGAAAGCTAGGCTGGCCAAAGTCGGCTGAGCTAATGGAGCTATGGTTCAGTAAGCCTGCAAAAGAAATGACTTTGAGTGAAAAAGAAGGGGATTCTCCTTATGACAGTAACTACACGGATACTGGGCTATTTTCTCTCGCTTGGTTAGAGCGTTTCGAGCGAGCAAAAAAAGGTAAGTCTGCATTAGTATCGAGTGAAGTGTTATGGTCAGATAAGGCGAAGCTAGAGATAATTGATATTGTCATGAGAAGTGGCAAAAAGGTTATCGATAACAGCGCCTTGGATATTGTTTCTTTACATGATGACTGGCAATTTCAGTTAGCTCGAGTGGGCTATGATTTTGGCGTTGTGGATGATCTCTATGGTTCACTAGGAAAGTTTGCATTTTACGCTGCAATCCATAAGGCGTATGTAGAGGAAATCGAGGGTGAAAAGTATATATTCGTCACTGAGATTGCTATCTACATGAAAGATACGTTTGATTTTATCGGCAGTCAGTACCTCGGCCATTGGAATGAGCATGGAATGGGTATTAATGTGTTAGGTGGAGCGCTAAATAGTGCTCAGATGGAATGGGCAATGCCAGGGTGGAACTATACGCTTGGTATTGCTGAGGCGTTTGGAAACAGCGAGTTCAGAGACTATCGAGCAGGTTTTGCCAAGGGCGGGGACTTGTTACTATTTTCAGACAAAGAGACGACAAGGGTTTATGAAAAAATCAAAGTTTCTTAGCCTAGTCATGGTCGTGGGTTTCTTGGTTTTGGTTTTGCCAATCGTGTTTAAGGGAGACCTAAATCGTAGTGGTGAAGCCTATTTCGAAGCGTCCCCAGATTCCGAGTATGTCGTCATGCGTGTTTATTTGAATGATGTTTCTCGTAGCTATCAAATGCTAATGACACCAGAGAGAGAATTGTTGTTTGTAAAAATGAACGGCAGAGACACCTACACTACGAATGGTGCAATTTGGATGTATAAGGCCAGAGATAACGTTAGCCACGACTATGTAAGGATTGTTTATGACAGTGATATCGCATTGCCGCCGTCTCTCTTTCAGCGACTCTATGCTTGGCTGTTCATTCACATTACCGGCTTCGACATCAACAAGATGGAGATGAAGCCACTCAACTAACCACCATGGTTTGTGTATTTATTTAAGCCGTAGTCTGAAAGGACTGCGGCTTTTTCGTTTCTGCGAGGGGGCCAGTATGAGCCGACTAGATACCAGAGGCTTTATGGATGGGGCACTTAGGGCCTATGACATTGTTGATCGCAAACTTAGCCGCGATGAAGATCGAGAGATACGGAAACAACAACTGGAGAAGTCTAATCAACGTGCAGACCAGCAAATGGCATTGAGAATGGCCGATGAGGAGCGTCGAACCCAAGCCCACGAATACCAGTATGGGGTCGATGGTGAAGGGGGTGCGCTTCGACAAGCGCAAGCACAAAACGAAAAGCTATTTGACGCTAATCTGGCTGCCGCGCACTCTCGAAAAAACCTCAGTGATTACCAACTCTCTCAACAGCGAAAATCAGTCTTCATCAATGAAAATGCGCCACTACTCCAAACGGGGTGGCAGCGTTGGATGCAAGGCGGCGACATCGATGACATCTTTAACCACGAAACAATAAAAGGCGGTGCGTATGATCCGCGTCGCTACCTTGATCCTGATTTCGATAAAGCCGCTAACACGCTAGAAACAGCATTACCTAAGCTTGCGAAAGGTAAAGGTGACATCAATGCCCCTGAAGTGAAATCTGCTCTGAACACGTTTTATAAAAGTAACCTTCAGGCTTCTGTTGGGGCGACAGACCCAAAGACAGGGAAGACAATTCAAGATGCCCGTTGGGGAGAGGTAACGTTTGCCAAGGACATCAACCCTGAATTGGAAGGAGATCAACCAGGCTTGGTGTTAACAGCAGAGGTCAATTACGGCGGTGAAGAATGGGTACCTAAACCGATTACTGAGCGTCGAAGCACGGATGTGGGTGATCACGTAAAAGTCATTCCAATTGAACTGGCCATGCAAGAGACTATGGCGTCAATAGCTAAATACGGCTGTGTTTTTCATCCCACATAACACCATCTCGTACCATCGAATTTAATATCACTACCATTTTCCGAACACAGGCGATGATAGCGACTTTCTTTGGTTTTCCAGCGGCAACGAGGCGTTGATATTGGGCTTTGAAAACAGGATTAGATTGCATAGCCGACATCATAGCCATGTACAAAACGGTCCGGACCTGAGCCCGTCCTCCTAGAATAAATCTCTTGCCTTTATAACGCCCACTTTCTTTAGTAAAAGGGGCTACACCGACAAGTGAAGAGACCTGTTTGCTGGTAATGTACCCCAGTTCAGGCATGTTACAAATGAGAGCGGCTGCTGAGATTTTCCCGATCCCTGGCATACTTTGAACAATGTTACTTTTGCATTGATAGTCAGGACAGGACTCGATGAGTTTAGTAATTTTGATTTCGGTGTTTGTGATCTGGTTTTTCAACGTAGTGAGCACGGCCTTAATCGAAGAGGCCAGGTGTTTAGGAAGGTTTTGTAGACGATTTTTCTCCATAGTTTGCATCGTCATTAATTGGTTTCGTCTAGCGACTAAGTCGCTCATAAGGCGAATATTTTCTGCTTTTAATTGTGACAGTTTAGGCTTTATAGCTTCAGCAAAATGGGCAATAAGCGCCGCATCAAGTCTGTCATTTTTAGCCTTTTGTCCGATCGCGCCAGCAAACCTTTTAATGTGCAAAGGATTGGCAATAACGAAGGGTAATTTGGCGTTTGCGCAGGCCAAAATAAAGGGCATTTCTAGTCGTCCGGTCGCTTCAATGACGACGCGTTCAGGGTGATATGTTTTGATGCGTTTGATGGCATCTTTAATGCCTTTAGCATCGTTAGAGACTTGAAAGGCGATGTTGAGTGGACGGATGTGGATATCGAGTTGTGCTTTACCGGTATCGACACCGACGTTGATTTTTTGCGTACGGGAAGTATTCATAATAAGCTCACTCTTGCTTGCTAAATGCGGGCTCGAGACCCAGAAGACTATTCGAGTGGGGTGCTTGGAGTCCTATGTGGCGTTCATTCTTGTTATCGGTCTCTCGATAGAGGAGCCTGCCATGAAGGGAACTGCCACATAGAAAGCTTTAGTTGCTGCTAAAGCCTGGGTCTCACTTTACCCAAAAAGCGAGTTTATTATCCATACAAGGTCATGAACGGGACACCTTGCCAATCTCGAAGCGGTTAGAAAGTGTCGTGAATACATAGGTTTGGTCAGGTTCAGTGCGGGCAAGTTCCCGTTATCACAACGTTAAATGCTACGAGGTGGTACAGTGATAGCCAAGAAATATCTATCTGAAAACTACGATTGTAATGGCTACTTATCGAAGTACGAAGATGGCTATTACTCTCGTGAAAGTTATTTACAATTGGTGCTTCCTGTTTCCGAAGCTTCAATAAACTCTGTTCACCAACATCTAATAATTGGACATGCTGGAGCTGATGGGGTTGAGTTTTGTTTTCGTTTTCAAAAAACTGGCATTTGGGCTTTTTACCCAATTGAAAATAGGTTTGAAAAAATAGCTAATAATATTGAGCAACTAATTGAGGGGTGGTGTAATAACACTATCAAAGTATAAGCATTTAACAAGTTGCTTAAACGGACGTGATAACAGTTGGCTCACGCTCGTTCCTCGCAAATTTAGCCAACTGTTCCACGCTGTGATTTAGGCGTTTCAATCAGTTTGGGTTAGTAAACGCCCGTTATACTGACGTTAGTTTGCCCACCGACTACTATCAGTCGGTAGGGAATTTTTGTTTCTGATGTAGAACTCGCATTACGCGAATATTTGAACCATCAACCCAATAAGAAACGATCATTGAGATTTCGGGGATAATCAGCAATCGTCCTCGAATACCGTCACGTTGAACACCCATCAGTGGTTGCTCGAGTAAATTTTCTACTTTAGCTTCGATGATGTTGTCAGTTTTATCAGCGGCGTCAGGATTGAAGTCATAGAGAAACTCAAAGATCTTTTCACGATCATTCAGCGATTCTTCTTCCCATAAAATCATTGTTGTCCTCGGCTGCGAATCTTAGCTTTTCGTTCAGCCATTCGTGCTTTTGCCGAGTTATGGTCAACAAATGAAGCTTTTCCTGAGTCAAACTTCTCAAATGCTAGGTTTACTTGTTCAGTTAACCAAGTGTCGTGAGATAATGCTTTGCGTTGCTGCTCAGCCATTTGCTCAGTAAGTTCGCGGCAAGCATCGCTAAGTGTGCGTCCTTGGCTCTCTGCCATTTGCTGAGCTAAGCGTTTAATTTCGTCATCAACACGAAATTGAATTCTAGTGTCCATGAATTGCTCCTAATTAACGTGTGTACAAATGTTAGCACTAGCGTCAAGCAAGGGCAAATAACGAACAAGAATATGTGTCGCTCAGCCGACACTTTATTTGGGTGTTGGACAAGCCCGTCGCTGCTATATTAAGTAAATTGCTCGGATGAGCATAGTCCGCCAAAAAGCGTAGCCAAACAGCCCATTGATAAGTAACCATAAGTGATGATTTCGAGAAGCAGTAAACCTTCGGGTAGTTCGGGTAGGATTGCATTTTCATAGGTGCTGATGACACCTGTTACCTTAAGGTAGACAAAGACTAAAAAGAATATCGGCCGGTTCCTTGTCCCACATAGGACGTTCCTATCTGAGTGGTATCTATGCCTTCATCATGAACGAGTTCTCAATAGAAGGGGTGAATTGTTAACAAGAAAGGAAAGGCAAACAAGAGCATCCATCCGTTCTGTTGTTCCCAATCCTGTCGAATCACAAAGCCATCAATTACAGCGTACGTCCTTATCACACGTAAACAGGGGCAAGCTAACTCGTGTTTGTTTGCGAAACTTGCTTGAATAGCCTCTGAGAGCTCTTCACTCTTTTCTTCCTGTCAACGCGCTGTGCTTGGGCTCTCAAATTATCGCGTTGAGCCTTCAATCTCATCAAGGCGCGCTTCATGCCCGAGGATGGCATCAGCTTGTTCACTGGGCTTAGTCAGTTTATTGAGTGCTGCATCCAGCATGATGTCGAGGGTGTCTACGGTTTTTGCTCGGCGGAAGAAAATTAGCCAGTCAGTTCGGCTATGTTTTTGATTCGTTGTCATGGATTGTCCATATAGTGATGATGGTGAGCATTATAGCCAATCCCTGTCCTGTTCATAGAAGATAGAGAGGTGAAGGGCATTGATAGCAGTCTGATTTATTGTTTTCCCGTCCGTTGTCCCTCCATCAATACACTGTGAGAAACCACCAATGACAAAGCCATGTTTTGCCTAATAACTTGGTTTGGTGATTTATTGTGATAACACATCTTCAACTCCTGTAGACCATAGCTTGACCATATACTCATACAGAGCGGGTATCATTGCCCTGTTTATGAGGTGTATGAGTAGGTTTGTTTACAGTTGATGCGTGCAGTTGAAATGTACTAAAGCGCATAACAATAAGGTTTTTTCGACTTGCATGTTTACAACGACATATCAAGAATTGTTGATGAGTTGGCTGTGAAGTAAGGACATTAGAAGTAGTATGGACAAGTCAGTTGGCAATAATGAATATATAAAATTGGAAGAGCGTGAAGAGATCTGTGACGAGATTGATGCATTGATGGATTTGATGCTTGTTGAAGGGGAGCTTTCAGATGGGACAAAGGTCTGGATACGTCGAACTCTTATCAGGTTAGTCAAAACTCTGGATCTGGAGCGAAGCTAATCTAAAAGGCATCTCGAAAGCGGGCTTTTGGGTCCTGGAAAAAGCAGTAAAAATGGGACAGAATTTGGGACACTTTTGCTGAATGGGGCATGAACTGGGGCAGTTTACGAGGGGTAGACGTGGCTTGGCGTAGAGCGGAACCTTTAGTAAGTCACTGATCAAAAAGGAAATCAATGATACATAAAGGATTTCACAATACGCCATCTATTTACACTGCAAATCACCCTTGGTTGTTGATTAATTGGTCGTGACAGGGGCCTTCCATGCCTTGGTACCCCATAAAGGTACGGTTGAGAGGCTGTGCTTGTGGCTACCTTGGGTCTCTTTGGTCGAGTAAGACAGATACATCAAGGTTTGGTTTTCACTATCGAAAATTCGGCGTATCTTCATTGATTTGAACAGAATACTTTTCGATGCGGTAAAGACCACTTCACCTGACTTTGACTTGTCGACATTTTCAATCATTTCTTCAGTGATCTCACCAGTTTGACGACAAGAGATCCCCATATCTGAAGGGTCTGAAAAATCCAAATCTGCTTTGACATGACTGATATGACAAGTGACACCGGATACCTCAGGGTCATTGAAAATTTGTATTTTGATATCTTTCTTAGTAAGATGCCCATACGATTTCTTTAATATTAAAGAAAAAGTTTCACATCTATCAAGGCTTTAAAATCCTGAATTAAAATGATTTTTTGTATCATTTTAATGACAATAACTCCGAGAACATTACCTTTATACTTGAGAAACTATGACTGAACATTGTGAAGCCAACAAAATTAGGTGCATTCAAACTATATGTATGAATAATAATGATTTTATCTCAGTCAATATGTTGGTAAAGGAGGACACATCTCCCCAAAAGGAGTAGGGTAGTAAGCATTTGACCATTAACTGTATTTACATACAGGCATCTTGCGCTAGAAACAAGCCATAGAAATCGTAACATACAACGAATTTTACTATTTTATAGACAAGCATACTCCGCACCTTTTCTTTCCGTCTAACACTAGTGTTTGCGTTGACGCTTTACAACTATTGCAAAAGTTAGGGTTATCTTTTCGCTTAGAGATTGTTAACTGAGATTTCAGTTCTCCCTCCATTATTTCAACATCTTTGTAGTAGGCTTTAAGGTAGTAGTCGTGGAATGTGAGTTTAGAAAATGGGAGAAGTTCGTTTTTCCATTCGTAGTTAAGCTCCTGACCCTCGATGAATGGCTCTCTCCAATGAACATCAAACCATAGCTCACCAGTTTCTTGAGTCTTTTCTTTTGCTTCACGGCTTAGTACAAAAACGTTGGCTCGATTTCGGTAGGCAATATCCAAGTCGGTGAAGCGTTTTCCGTCAAAATCTAATAGTACCCATATAACAAAAGTGTTGTTTCGTTGATAGAAGTGCTCACGAGTGGCAATGACACTGATAAACGTTG
>NZ_JAJUBC010000035.1 GCF_028683095.1 Enterovibrio gelatinilyticus
TACCGGCTTAACTCGCCGTGTTCCGTGTCGATGGGGCGCAGTATAGGGACTTCAGAAAATCGTGCAAGTAGTTTTATGAAAAAAATCACACTTTCGTGGTCAAATGTTCATATAACACCCAAAAACGCCACTTTTGTTCAAAAAATACACAATAATCACTGTAATCTTGGTAGATCAAGATCTGGAAATTTGATCATTGCTACATCAAGATTTCGTTTTATTGACGAGTTTATGAACAAAGAGTATTGAGTAAAGCACAGTTGGCGGGTTCTGCACGGAAATTTTCTAAGACAAACCACATCGGCCATCTACTAAAAATGCGGATCTTTGAGGTTACGTTCAAAAAGTGGTCAATAACCTTTTCTTTATATAGAAAAAAGCCCGCTTGCGCGGGCTTTTAATGTTTCTAGCTGAAACGGATGATTACATCATTCCGCCCATGCCACCCATGCCGCCCATGTCAGGCATTGCTGGGCCATCTTGTTTTGGCTGCTCAGTCACCATTGCTTCTGTAGTGATCATCAGGCCAGCTACAGATGCTGCAAATTGCAGTGCTGAACGAGTAACTTTAGTTGGATCCAAGATACCCATATCAATCATGTCGCCGTATTCGCCAGTTGCTGCGTTGTAACCAAAGCTACCTTCGCCAGCTTTAACGTTGTTTGCAACGACAGAATCTTCATCACCCGCGTTCAGCGCGATTTGACGAATAGGCGCTTCCATTGCACGAAGTGCTACACGGATACCTACGTTTTGTTCTTCATTGTCACCTTGAAGGTCAACAACTTTGCTTGCTGCGCGGATAAGTGCAACACCACCACCAGCAACCACGCCTTCTTCTACAGCAGCACGTGTTGCGTGCAGTGCATCTTCTACGCGGTCTTTCTTCTCTTTCATCTCAACTTCAGTTGCTGCGCCAACTTTGATGACTGCAACGCCGCCTGCCAATTTCGCAACGCGCTCTTGCAGTTTCTCTTTGTCGTAGTCAGACGTCGCATCTTCGATTTGTTGACGAATTTGAGAAACGCGGCCTTGGATAGACACTTCATCACCGGCACCATCAATAATAGTGGTGGTTTCTTTAGTGATAGTAATGCGCTTCGCTTGACCTAAGTCTTCTAGCGTCACTTTCTCTAGTTCCATACCGATTTCTTCAGAAATCACAGTACCAGCAGTTAGTGTCGCGATGTCTTGCAGCATTGCTTTGCGACGATCGCCGAAACCTGGCGCTTTAACAGCAGCCACTTTCACGATACCGCGCATGTTGTTCACAACCAAAGTTGCCAATGCTTCACCTTCTACGTCTTCTGCAATGATAAGAAGAGGACGTGAAGATTTCGCAACTGCTTCCAGAGTCGGTAGCAGTTCACGGATATTTGATACTTTCTTATCAACCAATAGGATGAACGGGCTATCTAGATCAACAGAACCCGACTCTTGGTTGTTGATGAAGTAAGGAGACAGGTAACCGCGGTCAAACTGCATACCTTCAACGACATCAAGTTCATCTTGTAGTGATTGACCTTCTTCAACAGTGATAACACCGTCACGGCCAACTTTTTCCATCGCTTCAGCAATCAAAGTACCGACAGTCTCATCAGAGTTAGCTGAGATAGTACCTACTTGGGCGATAGCTTTAGTATCTGCACATGGAACAGACAACGCTTTCAGTTCTTCAACAGCAGCAATAACTGCTTTGTCGATACCGCGCTTAAGATCCATTGGGTTCATACCCGCAGCAACAGCTTTCAGGCCTTCTGCAATGATAGCTTGAGCAAGAACAGTCGCAGTGGTTGTACCGTCGCCTGCTGCATCGTTAGCTTGAGATGCAACTTCTTTAACCATTTGTGCGCCCATGTTCTGGAATTTGTCTTCCAGTTCAATTTCACGCGCAACAGATACACCATCTTTAGTGATAACCGGAGCGCCGAACGATTTGTCCAGAACTACGTTACGACCTTTAGGGCCAAGGGTCACTTTTACTGCGTTTGCTAGAACGTTTACGCCTTCCAGCATTTTTGTACGAGCATCATTGCCAAATTTAACGTCTTTAGCTGCCATTTCTCTCTTCCTTTATAAAATCTGTTTCTTCAGTGAAATAGTAATTACTCAACGATAGCCATGATGTCGTTTTCAGACAGGATCAGGACTTCTTTACCATCAATTTTTTCAGTTTTGGTGCCGTAACCTTCAGAGAAGATAACAGTGTCGCCAACTTTAACGTCCAAAGGCTGAACATTGCCGTTTTCAAGGATACGGCCTTTGCCTACTGCTAGCACAACACCGCGAGTTGATTTCTCAGCAGCTGAACCAGTTAAAACAATGCCACCAGCAGATTTTGATTCAACTTCTTGGCGTTCAACGATTACTCGGTCATGTAGTGGACGAATGTTCATTGGTCGTCTCCTGAATTAATGTAGTGATCCATAGGGGAAATAAATGAGGAAACCACAGCGTCTGTTGTTTCCAAAGTACCTCTTAAGTGGGGATGGGTTATCTCAATCCCAAGGGGGATCTTGCAACTTTTTTCCGTTTTTTTGCCGAATATCTTTTGCGGCATCACATTCTATCTATTAGGGTAGCCCTGCCTTTAACGATAACGATGGGGCATCCAGCAATTTCAATATTCCCGCTTTCTTCAATCTCTTTGAAGAAAACAACAATCCGAGAGTGGTATGAAGGATAAACACGGCCTATTAACTGCCCCCATCGACCAAGTGCTAAAGAACATGACTATCCCAATGGTATTTGGCCTTGTCGCGATTCTGGCATTTAGCCTTGTTGATACCTTCTTTATATCCTTGTTGGGTACCGACGCCTTGGCGGCAGTCAGCTTTACGTTTCCGATTACATTTGCCGTAAACTGCATCACCATGGGAATTGGTGTCGGGCTGTCGACGTGCATTGCACGTTCATTGGGTAAACGAGCAATGAATGACGCAGCGAGGATATCAGGCCACGGTTTGATACTGGCGGTACTGTTAGTTATCTGCGCGAGCGCGATAGGCCTTTTGACTATCGACCCACTGTTTCGACTGCTCGGCGCACACCAGAGCCTACTCCCCCTCATCCATGAATATATGAACGTCTGGTATCTGACGATTCCATTACTGGTGATACCCATGGCAGGGAATTCAGCCATTCGCGCCACAGGAGACACCAGAACGCCTGCCAAGATCATGATTCTGGCAGGCCTTATCAATGGCCTGCTTGATCCACTATTAATCTTCGGATTGGGCCCATTCCCCGAACTCGGTGTTCAAGGTGCGGCGATTGCCAGTGGGATTAGTTGGGCTGGCGCCTTGCTTTGCTCTTTGTATGTGCTAATAAAGAGGGAAAAGTTGCTGGCGCCCCCATCAACTCGCTATCTACTTCAAGATTGGAAAGATATCCTCGCCATTGGCACACCTGCTGCACTATCAAATGCATTGAATCCACTGTCTGGCGCTATTCTAATGGCACTACTTGCTGCTCAAGGCACAGCAGCAGTCGCAGCATACGGCGCGGCACAGCGTGTAGAGTCCTTGCTGCTTATCGTTATGATGGCACTGACTTCGTCACTCACCCCATTAATGGCACAGAACTTTGGGGCGAACCATTCGTCTCGCGCCTTCGACGCATTATTTCGAGCCATGCGTTTTTCCGTGTTGTTTCAGTTCATTGTATTTATCGCCATGGTGCCGCTCAGCTCCCCCATCGCTGCGATATTCAGTCAAGAGCCTGCTGTACAGAACAAGCTATGGCACTACCTGATTGTTGTGCCAGTGAGTTATGGCATGCAAGGTGTCATGATGATGCTAGTCAGTGCATTGAATGCGATGAAAAAGCCAATGTTGGCATTTGCGATGAACTTGGTTCGGTTATTTGTGCTGCTTTTGCCTATGGCATGGTTTGGCAGCATGATTGATGGCACAGAAGGCATGTTCATTGGCATCGCTGTTGCCAATGGCATTGCAGGAATTGTCGCCTACATCATGGCCTTGCAATTAAGACGGCGCAGCATGACCGATATGGCGCATACCTCGTCGTCCGAGACTCATTAAATGCCGCAAAAACTCAAGGCTCTCTAATCGTGCGACGAGGATCGCCACCCGCTTTCTCCAATAAAGCGTCCAGTGTCTTTAAAAAAGATTGGTATTCTTGCCATTCGATCCCAGACATTAACCCTTTCTCCCATGCTCGCGCCTTGGGAAGAATTTCAACATATAGCTGTTTACCTTTATCAGTCAGATGTAAAAACGCCGCACGTTGATCCTTGGCATCTCGTTCTTTACTCACCCAGCCTTTTTGCTCCATCTCTACTAACGTTCGCGATACCCTGACCTTATCCAAACTTGTCTCTTCTGCGAGCTCTTTGGCTTTAATCCCTTCCCTTGCCCCCAGCGAAGCCAATATCCGCCACTGCGCTCGGCTAAGACCAAATTCCCGTTCATAAATATGCGCCAGTGAATCTGCCACATGTGCCGCGGTCTTAACCAATTTATAAGGTAAAAAGTCATCCAGCTGAAACGGATCTGCTTCTAACATCTCTTTATCCATCACTGTCCACCAACACAATCTCTCCATTGATATATAAAAACTGCCATTCCATTTGGCAAACTTCCCAATCCCGCACTACGCTAATATAGTTTCAAATGAAACTATATTCCAATATCGAACCGTTAAAGTGCTGAGGAGGAACGATGAGAAAGTGGTTTTCATTCCCCATCAACGAAGGCAATACCTCAAGGCAGGCGCACTGCGACCTGCCCGAAGGAACATTTGAAAGAGAGTGTGGAAAAGAGGGTTTTTTCGGCCCAGCCACGCACATGTATCACCAGCATGCGCCTACGGGGTGGACGGAATGGGAAGGCGAACTTCGCCCTCATGCCTTTGACACCAATAACGTAGAAGACGTTGGTGATAACCCGCTAGCAGCACCTCTGCTGCTGTCCAATGCCAACGTTAAAGTGCGTATTTGGCGTTGCACGTCATCAATGGAATATCTCGTCAGAAATGGGGACGGTGATGACTGCCTCTTTATTCATGAGGGGTCAGGCTCACTGTATTGCGATTATGGCCACCTAAGCTTTGGGGATGGGGACTACCTGATCATTCCTCGATCTACCAATTGGCGCATAGAACCTGATTCTCCTGTGACCATGTTGATGATAGAAGCAACCCACGGCTCTTACATGACCGCGGAGCGCGGAATCGTCGGCGATCACGCAGTATTCGATCCTGCAATGCTTGAATACCCGAAGATCGATGACGCCTTTCTCACACAGCAGCAAGACGTTAAACCTTGGCAGGTTTATCTCAAGTCTCGCGAAGCAATGAACCGCATCACCTATCCTTTCAACCCACTTGATGTCGTAGGGTGGAAAGGTGAACTCACCGTGCTTCGACTAAATTGGCGGGATATTCGCCCACTCATGAGCCATCGCTATCACTTACCGCCGTCAGCCCATACCACCTTTGTTGCCAACGGCTTTGTCATTTGTACCTTTGTCCCCCGCCCCATTGAATCCGACCCCGGCGCACTAAAGGTGCCCTTTTATCACAACAACGACGACTACGATGAAGTGATCTTCTATCACAAGGGTAACTTCTTCAGCCGAGACAACATTCACCCCGGCATGATCACCCATCACCCATGTGGCTTTCCTCATGGGCCACATCCAAAAGCCTTTGCCGCTGGCGCAAAAGCAACAAAAACAGAAACTGATGAAGTGGCAGTAATGATTGATACCCGGATGCCACTAGATTTGGGCGATGCCGCCAAAAACACCGAAATTGACGACTACGTTCAGTCATGGCGAACACCGCCACGCGGTTAAACAACTAAAGGAATAGATGATGAAACTGGCTTCCCTAAAACACCGCCGCGACGGAAAACTGATCCTTGTCTCTCGCGATCTATCTCAAGCGGTTGATGCCTCAGATATTGCCTTCACGCTGCAAGATGCACTCGATGAATGGGCAACACTTTCACCCCTGTTGCAGGCACGATATGACGCGCTAAATGCTAACACTGTGTCAGGGCGTTTTGTTTTCGATCCAAACCAGTGTGCATCCCCGCTGCCCCGAGCCTATCAATGGGCTGATGGCAGTGCTTACGTCAACCATGTTGAGCTAGTGCGAAAAGCGCGTGGCGCAGATATGCCAGAAAGCTTCTGGACCGATCCTTTGATGTACCAAGGCATGTCCGATAAATTTATTGGACCATGCGAAAACATCGAGTTGTGTGATGAAAGCTGGGGCTGTGATTTTGAAGCAGAAGTCGCCGTTATCACTGACGATACCCCGATGGCAGCCTCTGTCTCCGACGCATCAACACATATCAAACTGCTGATGCTGGTCAACGATGTATCATTAAGAAACCTTATTCCTGGCGAGCTTGCAAAAGGGTTTGGCTTTTTTCAATCTAAACCCGCATCTTCATTTTCCCCCGTTGCCGTCACACCCGATGAATTAGGTGATAGTTGGCAAAGCAGCAAAGTTCACTTGCCATTACACGTCCAACTCAATGGGGATACTTTTGGTGCACCAAACGCAGGTGTCGACATGACGTTCGATTTTTCCGAACTGATTGCGCATGCCGCCAAAAGCAGACCGTTGAGCGCAGGAACGATCATTGGTTCTGGCACCGTATCGAATCTTGATCGTTCAAAAGGATCATGTTGCATTGCAGAGAGACGAATGTTGGAAATTCTGGATCTTGGAGCACCCAAAACACCGTTTCTGCTCTATGGTGATAAGGTCAGTATCGAGATGCATGACAAGGAAGGTCGTTCAATCTTCGGACGGATTGAACAAACGGTTGTCCCCTACCAGATAGCCGAACAAGGAAAGTGAGGAAGAACACGCAGTGAAGCTCTATGACTATCCAAAATCATCAGCCTCTTACCGTGTTCGTATCGCGCTCAATGTTAAGGGGCTGACGTATCAGTCCCATTGTGTGTCTTTACTCGATGGCGACCAAAAAAGTGATGCTTATACAGCCCTCAATCCTAGCGGGTTAGTGCCAACCTTGGTCGACAACGGACAAACACTGACACAATCGCTGGCAATCATAGAGTATTTGGAAGAGGCCTACCCTTCCCCCTCCTTGTTGCCCGCGGCATACGCAGCACGAGCCAAATGCCGTGCACTCGCGTTAGACATTGCTTGTGATATCCATCCATTGAACAACCTTCGGGTACTCAAACACCTAACAGGCCCTATGGGGCACAGTGAGGACGAAAAGCTAGATTGGTATCTGCATTGGCTCCGTGTTGGATTCAGTGCAGTGGAAAAGAAAGTAGAGAATACGCAAACCGCGTTTTGCTGTGATCATATCCCAACACTCGCTGATATTTGCCTCGTCCCACAGCTGTTTAATGCCCGCCGATTTAATCTTGATCTGGCTCCTTACCCAACACTAAAAGAAATAGAACAGCGCTGCCTGGCCCTACCTGCCTTTGAGCTGGCGCATCCAGATAATGTTTAGGAGCAAGCATGCCACATCAGCCTCTTTGGCAACCCAGCACAAAGCGAATTGCCAACGCTAACCTGACAGACTTTATCAACACGATAAACGGTCAGTACGGGTTAAGCCTCACCAATTACGACCAACTGTACGCATGGTCAATCAAAGACAGTGAAGCATTTTGGCAATCACTTTGGCAGTTTTCAGGAGTAGTAGGCGCTCAAGGCGAACGCATCGTTGATAAACCCGACACCGACCCGAATAAAAATAGCCGCTGGTTTCCAGATGCAAAACTCAACTTTGCAGAGAATCTCCTGCAATGGGTTAAAGACATGCCAGACAAAGACGCCATTGTCTTTTCCGGCGAGGATGAAAAAGCGAGCACGGTATCGTGGGCTGAATTAGTTCGACAAGTCAGTTGCGTCGCCGCCTACTTAAAGCGTTGCGATGTTCAGAAAGGAGATGTTGTCGCTGGGTATCTACCCAATATCGCCGAAACCGTTGTCGCCATGCTTGCCACCTCATCACTTGGTGCAATTTGGACATCCACCTCTCCCGATTTTGGCACAGACAGTGTGCTAGATAGATTCGGTCAAACCCAACCCAAGGTGCTATTTACCACCGATGCTTACCACTACAACGGTAAATCTCACGACAATCTCAACAAGGCACGATCAGTACGCGCTGGCGTTGACAACCTCACTCATATGGTCGTGATCCCTTATGTTGGCGGTACTGCGCTCAATGAAGACGAAACCTGCTGGCGTGCCATATTGGCAGAGCAAGCAGAACCACTCACCTTCACGCGCGTTGGCTTTAACGATCCGCTTTATGTGCTGTATTCCTCCGGCACAACAGGCAAACCGAAATGCATTATTCATAGTGTGGGCGGCATGCTGCTCAACCACTTGAAAGAGCATCAACTTCATTCTGACGTCAAAGCAGGCGACCGCGTCTTCTATTTCACCACCTGTGGTTGGATGATGTGGAACTGGCTAGCGAGCGCATTGGCCAGCGGTGCAACACTGGTGCTGTTTGATGGGTCACCATTTTATCCGGACGCTGGCGTATTGTGGCGTCTCACAGACGCCCAAAAAGTGTCATTGTTTGGTACGTCCGCCAAATACCTCGAAGCACTAGAAAAACAACACTACTCACCAATGCGTGAGCACTCACTAACTAGCCTTCAAGCCCTATGCTCAACAGGTTCGGTGTTGGCACCGGAGCAATTTGACTATGTCTACAAAGACATTAAGAAAGATGTGCAGCTAAGCTCCATTGCCGGCGGCACAGACATCTGTGGGTGCTTTGTATTGGGAAGCCCTATCTCCCCCGTATATCAAGGTCAAAGTCAGGTGCGTGGACTTGGCTTAGACGTCGAAGTGTTCAACAACGAAGGCAAGCCCGTTAGCGGGGAAAAAGGAGAGCTTGTGTGTTGCAACAGCTTTCCCAATCAACCGGTTGGCTTTTGGCACGACACGAACGGCGAACGCTACCACAAAGCCTATTGGGACAAAATTGAAGACATCTGGTTTCACGGCGATTACGTCGAGCTGACAAAAGAAGGTGGCATGGTGTTCTTCGGCCGCTCAGATGCCATCTTAAACCCGGGAGGCGTGCGCATAGGAACCGCTGAAATCTATCGACACGTCAATCAACTGGATGAAATCATCGACTCTGTGGTGATTGGGCAAGAATGGCAAAACGACGTACGTGTGGTGCTGTTTGTTAAGCTTAAACCCGGTGTCGATTTGGGTGACAACTTAGAACGGAAAATTCGCTCTACGATTCGAACCAGCTGCACACCAAGGCATGTACCCGCCAAAATCGTTGCCATTACCGACATTCCTCGCACTAAGTCAGGTAAGCTCGCTGAACTCGCAGTACGAGACGTCGTTCATGGCCGCGCTGTTGCACAGCTCAGCGCCCTAGATAACCCTGAGTCTCTCGCTCAATTTAAAGACAGACCAGAGTTACAGGAATAACCGCTTGTCTCGCCGCGTGAATGCATTTAGCTGCGGTCAATAAAGCACAAAGCCAACCGAAAGGTTGGCTTTGTCGTCTCTAAACGCACCGTTCAACTGACCCGTTCGGGCGTTTTTTCAATACGGCTAATTCAGGCGATCGTTATCGTCATTTTTTCGCTGATATTCACCTTCAAACGTACTGCCATTACCAGAGCCGTCACGAGAGGAACCATTGTCATGCCCCCCAAATGGGCCTTGACCAAACGGACCTTGTTGCTGGAATCCACTTTGGAAACTCGCCACCTTCACGCGGCTCATAAATTGTTTGGCTAACCACGCACGCGGCCACGGTAAAAGGACAGCCATGCCCATGGCATCCGTCATAAATCCTGGAGTAAGCAGCAATACACCTGCTACAGCAAGCATCACCCCTTCAACAATCTGCTGCGCGGGTAATTCGCCTTGGTTCATTCGCTGTTGGACCGTCAGCAGCGTTTGTAGCCCCTGACTACGTACTAAAGACGCACCCACAATCGCGGTCAACAGAATCAAAGCAACCGTTGGCCACAGCCCTAATACGCCGCCGACTTGAATGAACAGAGCAATTTCAATAATAGGAACGACAATAAACATCAAAAGCAAAATAGGAAACACGCTGGAACCTCGTTTTCGTTCAAAGGGTCATAAAGCTCACGACCATACTAACACCGCACAACCTCGAATGTTGAGATCACCCATTCATTCGGCTTTACGCCGCTCACGCCATTTCGTCGTCGCGTTCTTTTCATTATCAAGTTCAACCACGATATCGTACAGAGGTTAACAGTATCAATACGTTTCTATAGCGTTGGAAAACAATGAGAAACAAACTCAATGAAGATCTAGATCACATAACTGTGCAATTCGTATCACTTCGTTTTGATTGGTGATCTGACTCATGTTTTTGCGGGAAAGGATGAGTAAAATCCAACAGTATAAACCGGATGAAAACACATCATCATCCAGCCAAAATCTCTGGTGAACGGACTCTACAGCGAAATTTGCGGCTAATTATTATCCAATATAAGTTTCTTTTTAGGGCCAAACTATGTCACAGACGATTGATATCGCAAACAACCTGATCCCTCCGCATCTTGCTACTCGCATTGAAGAAGACTTACTTGGTGAGCGTCACGTTCCTTTTGATGCGTACTATGGTATTCACACTCTACGCGCTATCGAAAACTTCAATATTTCTCGCACCACCATTTCAGATGTTCCTGAATTTGTTCGCGGCATGGTATTCACCAAAAAAGCCGCTGCGATGGCAAACAAAGAGCTTGGCGTGATCCCTTCCGTTGTAGGTGACTACATCATCAAAGCCTGTGACCTAATTTTGGACACTGGCAAGTGCATGGATCAATTCCCGTCTGACGTTTACCAAGGTGGCGCTGGCACTTCCGTTAACATGAACGCCAACGAAGTGATCGCCAACCTAGCGCTGGAGCTCATGGGCAAAGAGAAAGGCGATTACGACGTTGTTAACCCTAACGACCACGTAAACAAAAGCCAATCCACCAACTGTGCATACCCAACGGGATTCCGTGTGGCGGTATACAACAGCATCCTGACGCTAATGAACTCCATCAGCTACCTGCAAAGTGAATTCGAAGGCATTGCCAACGCGAACAAGAACGTACTGAAAATGGGTCGTACCCAGCTTCAAGATGCCGTGCCAATGACAGTAGGCCAAGAATTCCACGCGTTTGCCGTACTGCTAAAAGAAGAAGAGAAGAACCTCAAATACACCGCTGAATTACTGCTAGAAGTTAACCTTGGCGCAACCGCGATTGGTACTGGCCTTAACGCTGCGGCAGGCTACCAACAACTGGCGGTTCAGCGTTTGGCTGAAGTGACAGGTTTGAACTGCACTCCAGCAGAAGACCTTATCGAAGCAACCTCTGACTGCGGCGCGTATGTGATGGTTCACAGTGCGCTAAAACGTCTTGCAGTGAAGCTATCGAAAATCTGTAACGACCTACGTTTGCTCTCTTCTGGCCCTCGTTCAGGATTAAATGAAATTAATCTTCCTGAAATGCAGGCTGGATCGTCTATCATGCCAGCCAAAGTGAACCCAGTTATCCCAGAAGTGGTGAATCAGGTGTGCTTTAAGGTTATCGGTAACGACACCACCATCACCTTTGCAGCAGAAGCGGGTCAGCTTCAATTGAATGTGATGGAGCCTGTGATTGGTCAAGCGCTGTTCGAATCGATTGAGATCCTGTCTAACGCATGTATCAACTTGGGTGAGAAGTGCGTGAAAGGCATTACGGTAAACAAAGAGATCTGTGAGAGCTATGTATTTAACTCAATCGGTATCGTGACCTACTTGAACCCGTTCATCGGTCACCATGAAGGCGACATCGTCGGTAAAATCTGTGCTGAAACCGGCAAGAATGTTCGCGATGTGGTCCTTGAACGTGGACTTCTGACCGAAGAGCAACTCGACGATATCTTCTCTGTCGAAAACTTGATGCACCCTCAATACAAAGCGAAACGCTATAACTAAGTATTGATAAAAAGGGTACTCACATTGAGTACCCTTTTTTATAATCGCTCGCCAGCATCAGCCTGACACTGAAAACAAACGCAGCGGCTTTTCTCGTATGACATTCCCCACCAAAATCCATTCAAATGATGGTTAAGGGCGACATCGAAGATAGCTACTCCGTTTGTTTTTTTGTTTTTTGTTTTATTTAAGTAGGAGTTACCTATGGTAGCCGTAGAGTTATTCGTCGTTCTGGCCTTTATCTATTTAGGGGCCCGCATCGGTGGTATTGGTATCGGTTTAGCCGGTGGCGCAGGCGTTATCGCACTGTCATTGTTTCTTGGAATGCCCACCAGCCAAAGCTACATTCCTATCGATGTCATTCTGATCATTATGTCAGTTATCACCGCAATTGCCGCCATGCAGGTTGCTGGCGGTATGGATTGGCTTGTTGAGAAAGCTGAGAACTTCCTTCGCAAAAACCCAAAGAAAATTACTTTCTATGCGCCGATTGTGACTTACCTGATGACACTGATGGCGGGGACGGGTCATACCGCGTTTTCGACATTGCCAGTGATTGCCGAAGTCGCCAAAGAGCAAGGTATTCGTCCATCTCGCCCACTTTCTATTGCCGTCGTCGCCTCTCAAATCGCTATCACAGCGTCTCCAATTTCGGCAGCAGTCGTGTTCTTCTCCGGTATCCTTGAGCCACTTGGCATTGGTTATCTCACTCTGCTGGCGATTTGTATCCCAACCACTTTCATCGCCTGTATGGCGGGGGCTTTCGTGGCGAACTTTATGGGCTGCGAATTAAAAGACGACCCTGTGTATCAAGAGCGTTTATCGAAAGGCCAAATTAAGCTTCAAGGAACGGAAAAACGCGTCATCGCGCCAACAGCTAAAAAAGCGACCTACATCTTCCTGACAGCCATCGTTCTTGTGGTGGCTTACGCGGCGGCAATCTCAGGCTCTATCGGCTTGATTGAAAACCCAACATTGGGCCGCAATGAAGCAATCATGACATTCATGCTGGCTGCCGCATCACTCATCGTTCTCACAACGGGCATTGACGCGTCTAAAATTGCCGCTGCGCCAACGTTCCGCTCAGGCATGACTGCCTGTGTGTGTGTGCTGGGTGTGGCTTGGTTAGGGTCGACCTTTGTTAACGCTCACGTTGACGGCATCAAAGAAGTGGCTGGCACTCTGCTGTCTGACTACCCGTGGATGCTGGCTTTGGTGTTGTTCTTTGCCTCAATGCTGCTCTACTCACAAGGCGCAACCACGGTTGCACTGATGCCTGCCGCTTTAGCGATTGGTGTTGCGCCACTGACTGCGATTGCCTCGTTTGCGGCGGTTTCAGCACTGTTTGTATTGCCAACGTATCCAACCTTACTCGCTGCTGTGGAAATGGATGACACAGGGTCCACGCGTATCGGAAACCTTGTCTTCAACCACCCGTTCTTCATTCCAGGCGTGGTGACTATCACGACCTCCGTCGCGCTAGGCTTTATCGTTGGCGGGATCGTGTTGTAGCTCTAGGAGCTATCAGAAAAGGGCTCTTCGGAGCCTTTTTTTACGTTTAAATATCTCGCCACAACCTATCTATAGCAGCACATCCTATCGTTCTATACCGCCCACCATCGATTAAAATTAACAGGCACTTTCTGAAACGAATTCGGGCTTTTCCGGTCTCAATGATATAGTTCTTTTCTCTTTTAGGAATAACGGTTGCTAATGAAGGCCATGTCAAAGATAGGCTCACGATTTTTCGCCCTTTTTGCCTTTACGCTGATCAGCGTATTTCCAGCGCATGCAGAATTTTCTCTGTTTAATTCACCTGTTCCTTCGATGGACAGTGCCCCCAAATTTGTGCCGGCTGATCAAGCGTTTCCATTCAATTTCACGCAGCAAGGCGATCGCGTTTATCTTGATTGGCAAGTCACGCCTGGGTATTACCTCTATCAAGATAAAATAGAGGTCAATGCCAGTGAAGATGCAAAAATCGGCGCCCTCACCATGCGCCAAGGCCTACCTCACAACGATGAGTTTTTTGGCGAAGTCTTTATCTTCAAAAAGCCTCTCACCGTGACCGTGCCGATTGTTCACGCGACTGACAACAGCTCACTAAAAGTGACCTATCAAGGGTGTGCGGACGCAGGTTTTTGCTACCCACCAGAGACAATATCTGTCCCGTTAAGTGCCGTGAGTGGCAGTGGTAATAAAACCACAACCCTTGATATGACGAATACACAAAACTCAAGCTCTACTTTGCCTACAACGGTAGCGGCTCAAACCGCCTCATCAAATTCAAATACCGACGTCAGCAGCTTAGCGGACAATTGGTGGCAACCATTGTTGTTCTTAGGGCTAGGCATTGGCTTGGCTTTCACCCCTTGTGTGTTACCTATGTACCCAATCTTGACTGGCATTGTGCTCGGCGGTGGCAAGAAAACACACAGGCAAACGTTCAAGCTCTCTATGCTCTACGTGCAAGGCATGGCGTTGACATACACCCTTTTAGGCCTTGTCGTCGCATCAGCTGGCTTGCAGTTTCAAGCGGCATTCCAACATCCCTATGTGCTCATGGGGTTAAGCAGCTTATTCGTGTTATTGGCACTGTCGATGTTCGGCGTGTTTAACTTGCAACTTCCTGCCAGTATTCAAACCAAACTCAGTGAGATGAGTAATCATCAGCAGGGTGGCAGCAGCGCCGGTGTATTTGCGATGGGAGCCATTTCAGGGCTGATCTGCTCACCTTGTACTACAGCACCTCTCTCTGGCGCGTTGTTGTATGTAGCACAAAGTGGCGATTTACTCACAGGAGCAGTAACGCTATACGCACTGGCGTTAGGCATGGGGATTCCACTGATTATCGCCGCCATGTTTGGCAACAAATTACTGCCAAAAGCCGGAGCATGGATGGATCGCGTGAAAACCTTCTTTGGGCTAGTGTTACTCGCAGCCCCAATCTTCCTGTTGGAGCGCTTGTTACCAGAACACATCAGCGTATGGTTGTGGGCGTTGTGGTTATTGGTGTCTCTAAGTTGGCTTTATCACATTAGTCGCACGCTTCAACCGGGCAAACTGGCGAGTGCTCTAGGGATCATGGCGATTCTTGGATTAAGTGGCGGCGCTGCCTACACATATAACGCGCTACTCACACCCAGCGTAAAAGCCGCTATACCTTCTGTGGAATTCATCAAGATAACGACAACGGAAGATCTCAATCGCGAATTGGCGGCAGCCAAAAGAGCAGGAAAACCGGTTATGCTCGATTTCTATGCAGACTGGTGCGTAGCCTGTAAAGAGTTTGAAAAATACACCTTTCATGACCCCAGCGTCGCTCCGGAATTACAGGACTTTGTCTTGCTGCAGGCCGATGTTACGGCAAATCGTCCGCAAGACATCAAGCTACTCATGTCGCTGAATGTTCTCGGTTTGCCTACGCTAGATTTTTGGGATGAGAATGGCGCCCCAATGCCCGATGCGAGACTAACGGGCTTTATGAAACCCGCTCCCTTTCTTTCTCACCTCGCGCAAAATCAGCTGATTAATTCTCAGAACTAATTGCAGTCAAACTTGATCCCGACGACATTGCCCGCCAATGACGGGGGATCAAGCTCTTAATTCCCACCTATGCAAATTGATCAATTTAATACCGAGTGTTAACTTTTTTGTTAAAGACGTATTAATGAAATTGCTATGGACGCTCAATACACCATTGTCATCGCTGACGATCATCCCTTGTTTCGCAATGCACTGTTTCAATCAGTGCATATGGCGATCAGTGGTGCCAATCTGCTGGAAGCCGATTCACTCGACAGTTTGTCAGCACTCTTAGAAAAAGAACCTGACATTGACTTGCTGCTGCTGGATTTGAAAATGCCCGGTGCCAATGGCATGTCAGGACTGATCCATTTACGTGTGCAATATCCCGAGCTTCCTATTGTGGTGGTTTCAGCCAGTGAAGAAGCCAGTGTTGTTCGACAAGTGAAAGCCAATGGCGCAGTTGGGTTCATTCCTAAATCCAGCGACATGCGTGAGCTGATAAACTCGCTCAATCATGTACTCGATGGGGAACCTTGCTTCCCCGAAGGTATCGACTTTAGCGGACATAGCGACGAAGAAACCATCATGGAAAAAGTCGCCTCTCTGACCCCGCAACAATACAAAGTGCTGGGTATGTTGTCTGATGGTTTGCTCAATAAACAAATTGCCTACGAATTGGATGTGTCCGAAGCGACCATCAAAGCACACATGACAGCT
This sequence comes from Enterovibrio gelatinilyticus, assembly GCF_028683095.1. Classification (GTDB taxonomy): domain Bacteria; phylum Pseudomonadota; class Gammaproteobacteria; order Enterobacterales; family Vibrionaceae; genus Enterovibrio; species Enterovibrio gelatinilyticus. The sequence continues at coordinate 16,211 of NZ_JAJUBC010000035.1, forward strand.
ATTTTTCGTAAACTAGGGGTCAAAAACCGCACTCAAGCGGTGATCTTGCTGCAGCAAAGCACTCCCGATCACTAATTCTCCTCGAAGCACTCAAGCTTTACGCGTTATTTCTCTTACATTCAGCCCACAGTCAGCGCCATGTGATAACATTGCTTATCACAGTTCGCTGTTCTCGCGAGCCATCTTTTGACCTTCTCTACCTGTTTAGGAGGCCATTCTTGCTAACTGCACTGATCACTCAATTTGTCGTCCTTTGGGCTGTCATCGACCCCATTGGCTCCGTTCCTGTTTACCTATCTCAAACCAGCCACATGACCAAACAGCAACGTCGTATTGTCGCCATTAAAGCGGTGACTATCTCGGCGTGTATCTTGCTATTTTTTCTCATTGCCGGACAGTTTTTACTCGAAGCAATGCAAATTCCGCTACCGGCCTTTCAAGCGGCTGGCGGCTTAGTGCTGTTACTGTTTGCATTAACCATGATATTTGGTGAAAGCAAACCCGATCAAGAAACAAAAATGAGCGATGATAACCTGTCACGCTCTGATCTATCTGCCACTGCCGTTTACCCATTAGCCGTGCCTTCTATCGCCTCGCCCGGCGCCATGATGGCGATTGTCATGCTGACTGATAACCATCGCTTTGCCCTCGTCGAACAAGCCATGACCGCGGGTATTATGCTGCTTGTATTGGTAGCGACATTGTTGCTACTGCTCAGTGCCAATCTTATCCATAAAATCATCGGTCATGTCGGTGCATCCATCATAAGCCGCGTTATGGGTTTAATCCTTGCAGCTGTTGCAACCAGCAATTTGCTACAGGGCATCCTCGACTTTTACACCTTAGCCTAAAGACTATTAGACCTTTGGCGTAGTTAACAACTCGTTAACACACCAAAGGTTTGTCTCATATCACATAAACCCCTATCTCACAGGCAGTTACGGTCATTTCCGCCTCGACTAAAGTTGCAGTGTTTCCTAATACCTAGGCTGCTATTGTCGAAGCGTAACAATCCGTTAACTCGTCACTTAAGGAGATGGTGATGTCTGAGGAACAGAAAAGAGATAACGCCCAAGCGTACTGGCAGAAAAATGTCAGGCTAATGGCAGGCCTATTAGTCGTTTGGTTCGTGGTGTCATTTGGATGCGGCATCTTGTTTGTCGATGAGCTCAATCAAATTCGCATTGGCGGCTATAAATTGGGCTTTTGGTTTGCACAGCAAGGTTCTATCTACACCTTCCTAGCAATCATTTTTATTTACGCTTTTCAAATGCGCAAACTCGACCGTGAGTTTGGCGTAGAAGACGACGAGTAAGGAGCTGTATCATGGATTTGAAAACCGTTACTTACCTTGTCGTAGGTTTCACGTTTGTGCTGTATATCGGCATCGCAATTTGGGCACGTGCAGGTTCAACGAAAGAGTTCTACGTTGCCGGTGGTGGTGTTAACCCAGTTGCAAACGGCATGGCAACCGCTGCGGACTGGATGTCAGCCGCATCGTTTATTTCAATGGCTGGCCTGATCGGCTTCATGGGATACGGTGGCTCAGTATTTTTGATGGGCTGGACTGGCGGCTACGTGTTGTTGGCTCTGCTTCTCGCTCCTTACCTACGTAAGTTTGGTAAGTTTACTGTGCCAGAATTTATTGGTGAGCGTTTCTACTCAAACACAGCCCGAATTGTGGCCGTTATCTGTTTGATTATTGCGTCTATCACTTATGTAATCGGTCAAATGAAAGGTGTTGGTGTTGCGTTTGGTCGCTTCCTAGAAGTGGACTACGAAACAGGCCTTTACATTGGTATGGCTATCGTATTCATGTACGCTGTTTTCGGTGGTATGAAAGGGATTACCTATACCCAGATTGCTCAGTACTGTGTACTTATTCTGGCATACACCATTCCAGCTATCTTTATTTCGCTACAACTGACAGGTCACCCTCTGCCACAAATTGGCTTAGGCAGTACCATGACAGGTACAGATACTTATCTGCTCGATCGGCTTGATCAGGTGGTGTCCGAACTCGGCTTTAGCGAATACACCACATCGGTACGCGGTGACACTCTTAACATGTTCGTTTACACCCTGTCACTGATGATTGGTACAGCTGGCTTACCACACGTTATCATTCGCTTCTTCACCGTACCTAAGGTGCGTGATGCACGTATCTCTGCGGGTTGGGCACTGTTCTTCATTGCGATCCTTTACACCACTGCACCTGCTGTTGCTGCAATGGCGCGTTTGAATCTAATGGATACTGTTAACCCTGCACCAGGTCAGCACCTCGCCTATGACGAGCGTCCTGATTGGTTCAAAAACTGGGAAAAAACAGGGCTACTCGGTTTTGATGACAAGAACAATGACGGCGAAATCAACTACACCTCAAGCGCTGCAACTAACGAGCTGAAAGTTGACCGAGACATCATGGTTCTGGCGAACCCTGAGATCGCGCAACTTCCTAACTGGGTCATTGCATTGGTTGCGGCAGGCGGTCTTGCGGCAGCACTGTCAACGGCTGCGGGCCTACTATTGGCCATCTCCTCTGCGGTGTCGCATGACCTCTTGAAAGGGGTTCTGATGCCGAGCATATCTGAGAAGAATGAGCTTATGGCGAGCCGGATAGCTATGGCCTTTGCCATCGCCTTTGCTGGGTACCTCGGGCTCAATCCGCCCGGATTTGCCGCAGGCACGGTGGCACTCGCCTTCGGCCTGGCAGGCTCATCCATCTTCCCCGCTCTGATGATGGGTATCTTCTCGAAGACCATCAACAAAGAAGGCGCTATCGCCGGTATGATTGCGGGTATCAGCGTGACCTTGTTCTATGTATTCCAACACAAAGGCATCTTGTTTGTTTCTGATTGGAAATACCTACAAGACTGGGGCAGCAACTGGTTCTTCGGCATTGAGCCAAACGCATTCGGTGCAATCGGTGCGATGGTTAACTTTGCAGTAGCAATTGCAATTTCTCGTGTCACAGCAGAAACACCACAACACGTGAAAGACCTAGTGGAACACGTGCGTATTCCTGCAGGCGCAGGCGATGCACAGTCACACTAATCCTCTTTGTCTCGCTGCTCGCAGCGTAGGAAGCGACTCGCTTCTAAAAAGAAGGGTATAAGCATCACGTTACCGCTAAAAAGCCCCTTAATGGGGCTTTTTTTAAGGTATGTTTAGCCCATAAGCCCAAGGATGAAAGCGAATAGCCTACCTATTATGTTAAAAAACAAACATATAATTGCCGCAATGCTCGTTGCCCCTATCTTAGCCATCATCGCTTATTTCGGTGTAGATCTCGCCGTGAGCGAAAAGCCACATGCGGCAAAAGAAGGGGAATCTTACAAGTTGGTAGCCAGCTCAAACTGCCGATATACCAGTGGTATCTGTACGTTAGAAAATGGCGACTTTAAACTAAAACTGCGCTCAGAACGGCTTACCGACAATGCCTTAGTTATTAAGCTTGTCTCTGATTTTCCTTTGGATGGCGCCAAGATAAGTTTGGTACAACAAGAAGGGAAAAGTGCTACGCCTATCGACATGAGCGTCACTCAAGAAGATAGAAAAGAATGGTTTGTCGACCTTCCTGCACCTACAACAGCAGAAAGTGAGATTCATTTGGTGGTCAAAGCAGGCGAAACGCTCTATTACGGCGAAACTCCCGCTGTATTCGCTGAATACAAAACAATATTTACAGAAGACAAGTAACATCAGTGCGCGTTGCGTTTTCGCATACAACGCGCAACAACAATTCAGTGTTTATTGACCCAAAAGATAATGCTTGGCAGCACTTACCACCGCTGCCACTCTTCCTTCGTGTTCTTGCTCTGAAAGCCAAAAAGTCACATCAACCCAGCCATCAGTACTCATCATCGCTAACTCTGCGAATTGGATATCTACCGTCAATGGATCCCACGCGCCATCAGCACGAATAAGGCCAACTTCAGTATCTAACCTAGGTATAGAAAATGCTTCCATGTCAGCTCACTTTTTGTTGAAGAAGGGTTCTTAGCTTTAAGGGCTTCACTGGCTTGGCGATATAACTAAAACCCAACTCGCGAATTAATGTTCGAGTATCCACAGTGCGATCTGCCGTGATTATCGCGCCAATAAACGCATCATCACCCAGTATTTCCCTGCAGCGTTGCAGTACATCTATCCCTGTTAACGATGGCGCAAGATGATAGTCACTGAGGATGGCATCCGGTACGAGGCCACCTTCCAATAAACTGACGACGTCATCAAGGTCTTCCGCGAGGTCAACCTGGCAGCCCCAGCGAGTTAGCAAGCTTTCCATACCGGACAAGATGTCTCTTTCATTATCCACACAGAGCACACGAACCCCAGCAAGTGGTTCATCAATTTTCACCGATTCTTCAGCCACAACCCCAGTGTTACAATACTGAGGCACTGCGGTGTCACATTGCGCCGTGATAGAAAATACCGTTCCTTCCCCCGGCCAAGATCGCAGACCCAACGGCTGATTGAGAATATGGCTAATGCCTCGCGCGATGGCCAACCCAAGCCCTAACCCCAACTCAGCGCCTTTACGGTCAATACGCGTAAATTCATTAAAAATGTCTTGCTGGCGATCTTCCGGAATACCCAACCCGTTGTCCCACACTTCTATGCGGCATTGTGAGCCTTGCCGGCGCACACCGAGCAAAACGCGGCCATCTGGGTTATAACGAAAGGCATTGGTGAGGAAGTTTTGCAGCACTCTTCGCAGTAAACGTCGGTCTGATCGAATCCATAAGCCGGTGTGTTGCACACGAAAATCCACGCCCTGCTGACGGGCGATCATGCCAAACTCTGCGGCAAGGGTGGAAAATACCTCATCGAGTTGAAAGCGAGTAATCTTGGCTTTCATCTTGCCAGACTCTAGGCGGGAGATATCCAATAAATCACCAATCAAATCTTCAGCTGCACCCAAGGCACTCTCAATGTGAGAGGATGTTTTTTGTACGTCCTTATCTTGTGCCATTTCACTGAGTGATGATGCAAACAAGCGCGCTGCATTCATCGGTTGCATCAAATCATGGCTTACCGCCGCAAGCAGGCGACTCTTCGATTGGGAAGCTTGCTCTGCCTTCGCCGTCGCGCTGATCAGGCGTCGGTTTAGTGACTCTAGCGCTTGAGTACGTTCAACGACACGCGCTTCCAAAGTTTCATTGGACTGCTTCAACGCTTCTTCCGCATCACGGAACGCTGTGATGTCTGTGAAACTCATAACAAACCCACCACCGGGCATAGGATTACCCTGCACTTCGATCACTCGCCCGTCAGGGTGAACGCGCGATGACGTATGCGAGGAGCCTTGACGAAGATAAGAGACTCGCTTTTTCACATGGTCTTCAATCTCACCTGGGCCACATAGCCCGCGCTCTGCGTTATAACGCACCACGTCCGCAATCGGCCTGCCGACTTGAATCAAATCCGGCGGAAAATTGAATAGCTCCACATATCTTTGGTTCCACGCCACCAGCCTCAATTGCTTATCAACCACTGAAATACCTTGGCTGATATGCTCTATCGCGCCTTGCAATAATCCTCGGCTAAAATCAAACAACTCAGACGCTTCATCAACAATGGTGGCGATTTCTTCGAGTTGCATGTTGCGTCCTTGCAGCGCGGAGGTCAGCACGAGCTTGGCAGACGATGCACCAAACACCCCTGCCAGCACACGCTCGGTGTGACGAATCAGCGCTGCACTGGCTTGTTGTTGTGGCAGTAGTACTTCACCGCGTTGCTCACCAAAGGCGCGGAAAGTTTGACGCATCCGTGTGCGGCCAACAAAACGCGCTGCCAGCATCTCGAGTTCAGCAACCGTCACACGGCTTTGATACAAACTCGAATCATCACCTTCAGGCAATGGCGTTCCCACAAAGCTTGCGGCTTGCAGACGCTCACTTAACGACGGGCGCGTGGCCATCGACACCACCACAAAGCAGGATGTGTTTACCATCAAGCTCAGTACCATGCCCCAATCAACAGGGCTTAATGAGCGGAAAAACGGAATGTCTGGCGGCGCCAACAACCACAACACGATATTGGTATTGGCGTCCCCAGCCAGCATGCCAGTTTGCATCATCAGGGTCATGAGCCACACGATGAACCCTGAAAGCAATCCCGCATACACGCCTTTTTTATTGGCTTGTCGCCAGTAGATACCGGCGACTAACGGCGGGGCGAATTGCGCAATCGCCGCGAAAGAAAGAAAACCAATCGCAGATAAAGACGGCACTTCGAGGATCAGTTGATAAAAGCCCCATGCCGCAATCAACAGCAAGAAAATCAAAGCACGACGCACATTGAGCAAAAGGCCAGAAAATTGCGTAAAGTTGCGGTTAGACACGCGCATTCTGCGCAGCAACTGAGGTAAGACTAAATCGTTCGACACCATGATCGCCAAAGCAATCGTCGACACGATTACCATGCCACTTGCCGCCGAAGCGCCGCCTAAAAACGCCAATAACGCGATGCCTTCATTACCTGTGGAAAGCGGCAATTGGATCACATGGGTTTCGGCTGACAAGTGCGGCAAGAATATCTGCCCCGCATAAGCCAGCGGCAGCACAAACATGCCCATCAATAATAAGTAGGAAGGGAACACCCAACGCGCCGTATGCAAATCTTGGGCGCGAGCATTCTCAACGACCATGGTATGGAATTGGCGCGGCAAACAAATAATCGCAGCCATGGTGAGCAAGGTGTGTACTAACAAAGCTCCCCACTGAGGTTCACCAACGAGGTTGGTTTCTTTTAAACTCGGCAAAGGGCCGGGGGCATCAAATAACAAAAAGACCGCAAAAACACCGACCACCAAAAAAGCGACCAGCTTGACGATAGACTCAAAAGCCACCGCCATCATCATGCCTCTGTGATGCTCGGTAGAATCGATATGTCGCGTACCAAACAGCACGGTGAACATCGCCAACGACATACACACAAGCCAAGCTACTTGCCCTTGATTCAGCCCTGCACTTTGACCGATATCTGGCGCAATGACATCTAACCCCATGGTGATCCCACGAAGTTGCAACGCGATATAAGGCAAGATCCCCAGCACGGCGATCACCGTGACCATCACAGCCAATCCCTGCGATTTTCCGTAACGCGCAGCAATAAAATCCGCGATGGAGGTGATGTGTTCGCGCTTGGCGATCAGGATAATTCGAGCGAGGAATCGCCATCCAATGGTAAATACCAATATCGGGGCAAGATAGATAGGAAGGAAAGACCAAGGTTGACTAGATGCTTGCCCTACCGTGCCGAAAAAGGTCCACGAAGTACAATACACCGCAATCGATAGGCTATATATCCACGGACGCCAGCCACGCAACCAACGCGGTCGGCTATCGCCATACCACGCAATTAAAAACAAAACGCCAAGGTACGCAAGTGCCACTGGCACCACTATCCATCCAGCCGACATAAATCCTTCCATGACATGCGGTTATCAATCGCTTATTTACCACGGCAGGTAAAATGCAACAACGTGCATTCCGAATGCCGTGAGCCATCTCTCCCTGACGCATCAACCTCCCTGCTGCATCAACCCTTCTAAGTACGATTCATTGGTGACGTATCTTTTGTTGATCCTAAAGAGAGGAACAACACTGGTACACCCAAAAGTGCCATGGTGTAAAAACTGTCGCCGGCCCACAACGAATAAAATTCACCACTGATCACCGTCAATACCGCCATCACACCTCCTAACGGCAATGCGCTATAGAGTGCTTGTAACGCCATGATGTTCTCCGGCACTTGCTGTTGGATGTACCGCATAGCTGCAAGGTGTGCAACGCCAAACGTCACGCCATGCAAGGACTGCGCAACCACGAGAATACCCAACTCCGTCGACCATCCAGTGAGTAACCAACGCACAATCACCGCAAGTGCAGCCAGTCGAAATAGCGATTGCACCGACCAATGCCCAAATAGCCGCTGGCTGAACGCAAACATCAACACTTCCACACCAACGCCCAAACTCCATAAATAGCCCACCCACAAATCTGACACGCCGGATTGCGTCCAATGGAGTGCACTAAATGCATAGTAAGTGGCATGACTGCCCTGAATCAGCGAGACAATCAAAAAGAAGACCAACACATTGCGTGATTTGAGCACTTGAATAAGAGGCGGCCTAACCGGGGACGTGAGCGCTTCGTTCTTGGGTAACGGATTGGGTGACACCAAACTCCAACACCAAGAAATAAGTAATGCACTCGCGGCAAGCGGAACAATGATAGAAGGCCCAAATGTATCAATCATGCTGCCCGTGATCGTCGACCCCACAACAAACGCGAGTGACCCCCAAAGTCTGGCTTTCCCATAATCCACCAGTTTGCGGCGATGGTAATGGTTCGCCAACGCATCAGAAACGGGGATCGCTGGCCCGATCACCGCATTAATCATCACTGACAAAGCCGTTAACCACAGCACATTCGGAGAGGCAATAAGATGAAGAAAACCAATAACAGTAGCAAGAAACGCCAAACCACGAACGGCTGGAAGCAAATGCTCTGGCAAATGAAAACGCGGCGTAACCGTCAGGTTGACGACAAATCGCGTCATGATGCCAGCCCCCAGCACGATGCCAATATCTTCAGGAGAAAGCCCAAGCCAAGCGAGCCAGACTGACCAAAAAGGCAGATATACGCCAAACGCGAAGAAGAAGGTCCCGTAATACATAGACAGCCAACGAAATGGGGAGGGACGATGACGTTTCAAACTGGCGGATCCTTCTACCAAGGTTGAGCCCCTAGCAAGCTGAAGATGCACTGACTTCAGGTGACATAGAGCGAGAGAGTTGGAATTCTGACAGCGAATGCAAAAAACTGATAGCGCAAAAATGTAGCAATGACGCATAGACTAAAGTCTGCTGGCAAGCGTACGAGTCGTAAGACACACTGGAACTATACGCAATGTGCCGTGTTTACTATGCAAAGGGAGTTGCCATGCCAGAGCCATTTGATACGTCTTCTCCGCCGTTTGACCGCCTTGATACTAAGCAGGCGCAAACTTTGCTATCGGCACTCGACGTGGCTTATTACCGCCGCGGTGACACTTTGATTGAAAAAGGCGATCAGAACAGCGCGCTAAACATAGTCATCAAAGGACGGGTACAAGAAGTTAACCCCGACACCAAAGAAGTGCAGGCACAATACATCAAAGATGACTTGTTCGATGCCCGCGCACTTTTGCTCGGGCATTCCCACCATAGCTATCGCGCCGTTGAAGACACCTTATGTTACGTTCTTCCCAAAGCCGTCTTCGTCACTCTATACGACGAAAATCAAGCGTTCGCTGATTACTTCAACACCAGTTTTAGCCAGCGAAAGCGTCTACTTGAGAAAGCACAACAACAGCAAAATTTGGCCGAATTCATCCTAACTCAAGTTGACGAGACGAATATTCAACCCATTGTCACCTTAAATCACGACACCTCGATTCATGACGCCACACATATCTTGCGCAAACAACGACAAGACTGCGCATTGGTCGCGATGAAAGGGGGGGAAAACGACATAGGGATAATCACGCGAACCAATCTATTACATGCTTTAGTCGAAGATGGTCATTCTCAAGCCCACCCTATCGGCGACGTTGCCACCGCTCCAGTGATCAGTGTTGAAGTCGGTGATTTTCTCTTTAATGTGATGATATTAATGACCCGAGATAGGGTGAAGCGCGTACGAGTCACTGACAATGGTGAAACCGTGGGTATGCTAGATATGACACAGGTGTTGAGTCTATTCTCAACACACTCCCACGTGCTTACGTTACAAATTAACCGAGCTCACTCTATCGAAGAGCTGGCGCTTGCCGCCAACAACCAACAGCAGTTGGTGACATCACTCACCAACAACGGCATTCATACCCAATTCGTGATGGAGCTCATTTCCGCTGTGAACGAGCAGATTATCGAAAAAGCCTTTCGCCTCACCATGCCAGATGCGTTTTACGACAAATGCTGTTTGTTTGTTATGGGCTCAGAAGGGCGCGGTGAGCAAATACTGAAAACCGACCAAGACAATGGTCTGATCTTGGCGGACGACGCAGATTGGCCAGATGTTCAACATTACATGGCACGCTTTAGTGAAGTATTAAGTCGGCTGGGTTATCCCCCATGCCCTGGGAACGTCATGGTCAGCAACCCTCGCTGGGTAAAAACACAATCTGAGTGGCAAAAAGAGGTACTCGCTTTGTGTCAGATCTCAGATGAAAGAAGTTTAATGGACTTGGCCATCATTGCGGATAGCCATGCTGTAGCGGGCAACAAAAGCCTGTTGGAGCCTGTTGCCGATCGACTTCGTAGCACGCTAAAAGGCAATATGCTTGCGCTTAACACCTTTGTTCGTCCCTGCCTTGCGTTTCGTGTTCCTTTGACATTATTTGGCAGCCTTAGGACTGACAAAGAAGGATTGGATGTCAAAAAAGGAGGAATATTCCCATTGGTTCATGGCGTGCGAACACTCGCATTGGAAAAAGGGATCCGCGAAACCAATACCTTCGATCGACTCAATGCATTGGTTGAATGCCATGCTCTCGAACAGGAGACGGCTAACAACCTCACCGAAGCATTGAAGTTATTCGTCAAAACTCGACTGCGCCAACAACTCAATGATGACGCAGCATCAGGCAACCAACTTGATGTCACGCTGCTTCCTCGAACCGAACGAGATTTGCTACGTGATTGCCTAAGTGTCGTGAAGAAGTTTAAAGAACGACTTGCCTCTCACTACCAAGTGAGGGACTAACATGAACGTGCTGTCGCGTTATTGGCATCAGTACAAATGGCGAAACACGTTATATGCCCCGCTTTTTGAGACGCCAACAGATCACGAGCTGGTTGCGCTCGATTGCGAAACCACCAGCCTCGATCCTCACAAAGCTGAGTTAGTGACGATTGCAGCAACAAAAATACGCAACAACACCGTTATTACCAGTGAGCCTCTAACACTCACCTTGCGCGCACCTTCATCGTTAAACGCCCAATCGGTCAAAATACATGGTATACGCCATCAAGATCTCAACGATGGTTTGACCGAAAAAGATGCCATGCAACAACTGATCGATTTCATCGAAAATCGGCCCATCGTGGGGTATTACATTCACTATGACAAAGCCATTCTTGATCGCTATGCCAAACGGCTATTAGGGTTCAAATTGCCTAACGCCACCATTGAGGTCAGTGACATCTACCGCAAAAAGCTCGAACACGTGCTTCCCAACGCCGATTACGATTTGAGTATGGAGGCAATAGGACACAACTTGGATTTACCACTGTCTGGACGACATGATGCACTTCAAGATGCCGTCAGCGCAGCCTTGATATACGTACGTTTAAAGTACGGTGACGTGCCAGTACCCAGATCGTATTGAACATCACGCAACTAGGTGCATTCAAGTGAGATCAGTACCTCATTGCGAGGCTCGTCAGTTCACAAATATCAGAGAAAATGTACACGTCATCCTAAAGTCTAATTGTCGAGAACCCTCATCTGACCGACCTTAATGTAAAACAAGACCACAATACCGTACCCTATTCTTATATGACGTGGTCGAAAAATCAGGATGCCTGACAGCATCACGCAGGAACACAAGGAGAAAGATAATGAGTGAGGTTCACCTGCACCCGGTAATGCCGGAGATTGAAGCAAACGCGCACGTAAACAACGATGGCTACCGTGAGATGTATCAGCAATCTGTTGTTAACCCAGAAGGATTCTGGCGCGAACACGGCAAGATCGTTGACTGGATCAAACCGTACACCAAGGTGAAGCACACCTCTTTTGATACAGGCCACGTCGATATCAAGTGGTTCGAAGATGGCACACTCAACGTTTCTGCTAACTGTATCGACCGCCACCTTGCAACCAAAGGCGACCAAGTCGCGTTAATTTGGGAAGGTGACGACCCAGCTGATGACAAATCACTGACCTACAACGAACTGCACACCGAAGTGTGTAAGTTTGCCAATGCTTTGAAAGGCCAAGGTGTTCGAAAAGGCGACGTAGTTTGCCTATACATGCCTATGGTACTTGAAGCTGCCGTCGCAATGCTGGCTTGTACCCGCATCGGCGCAGTTCACACCATCGTATTCGGTGGCTTCTCACCAGACGCCCTTGCAGGCCGCATTGTCGATTCAAACGCAAAAGTCGTTATCACTGCCGATGAAGGCGTACGTGGTGGACGCGCTGTTCCTCTAAAACAAAACGTTGATGCTGCGCTAGCGAATCCAGCGGTCAACTGCGTGGAAAAAGTGGTAGTGTATCAACGCACTGGTAACACTGTTGAGTGGCAATCAGATCGCGACGTATGGTGGCATGAAGCCACGGCTGTCGTATCAGACAACTGCGAACCAGAAGAGATGAGCGCGGAAGATCCACTGTTCATTCTTTACACTTCAGGCTCAACGGGCACACCAAAAGGCGTACTTCACACTACAGGTGGTTATTTGGTTTACGCCACCATGACGTTCAAGTACGTATTCGATTACCAAGAGGGCGAAGTTTTCTGGTGTACAGCAGATGTAGGTTGGATCACTGGCCACAGCTACCTAGTCTACGGACCGCTGGCAAACGGCGCTAAAACCATTTTGTTCGAAGGTGTACCTAACTATCCATCAACGGCGCGCATGAGCGAAGTGGTTGATAAGCATCAGGTCAACATCTTGTATACCGCACCAACGGCGATTCGCGCATTGATGGCGAAAGGCAACGAAGCCGTTGAAGGCACCAAGCGTGATTCATTGCGCATCATGGGCTCCGTGGGCGAACCGATTAACCCTGAAGCGTGGGAGTGGTACTACAAGACCATCGGCGACAGCAAATGTCCTATCGTTGATACTTGGTGGCAGACTGAAACTGGCGGCATTTTGATTTCACCACTGCCAGGCGCAACCGCGTTGAAACCAGGCTCAGCAACCCGTCCATTCTTTGGTGTTCAACCTGCTCTTGTCGACAACATGGGCAACATCGTAGAAGGGGCGACAGAAGGTAACTTGGTCATGTTGGACTCATGGCCAGGTCAAATGCGTACTGTCTTTGGTGACCATGAACGCTTCGAGCAAACCTACTTCTCAACCTTCAAAGGCATGTACTTTACGGGTGACGGTGCACGTCGTGATGAAGACGGTTACTACTGGATCACAGGACGCGTTGATGACGTATTGAACGTATCAGGCCACCGCATGGGTACGGCGGAAATCGAATCTGCGCTCGTCGCATTCGACAAAATTGCCGAAGCCGCTATTGTCGGTGTACCGCATGATATTAAAGGCCAGGCAATCTACGCGTACATCACGCTTAACTCTGGCGAAGTACCAAGTGCAGAGCTAACCAAAGAAGTGAAAAACTGGGTACGTAAGGAAATTGGTCCTATCGCCACTCCAGATTTCATCCATTGGACAGATGCATTGCCAAAAACCCGCTCAGGTAAAATCATGCGCCGAATCCTACGCAAGATTGCAACTGGCGATACTGGCACACTGGGTGACACTTCCACATTGGCCGATCCGGGCGTGGTTGATAAACTGATCGCTGAGAAGTCTAGCGTGGTTTAATGTTCACTTAAGTCGATGAAAAGGCCGCAGTGCGGCCTTTTTTATTCCTATCGTTTTAAACGCAAAGCCACTACTCACCTTTATCAATATCAACGTATTGCACATCGGTTCATGGGAGCGAGATAACACTTTTCGTTTCGGAAGTGGTCAAATCGTGAACTATCACCTCTTAATCCCAGTCATAAACCCGTAATCTATAACGCTGAATGTCTTAATATGTCTGATTAGACCAGTATTTTGCTGCCATTTGCGGTGATTTCTCTATAATTGCCAGTGAGTGAATGGTCGGAGTGCCATTTTATAGGCTCTCGCACCACTCTGTGTTGAAAAGCAGAAGTTACGGTCTTTTCGCAACAAGAACAGGAACAAAGCGATCAATATGACGACAAATCGCAAAGTTTTACTACTCAATGGCCCCAACCTCAATATGCTGGGCGTTCGTGAGCCTGGGCACTATGGACAGAGAACGTTAGACCAAATTGTCGCCGATCTGACCTCACTTGCTGCAAACCTCAACCTCCAGCTTGAACATCTTCAGTCAAACGCCGAATACGCGCTGATTGACAGAATTCATCAAGCCATGGGTAATGTTGATTTTATTATTATCAACCCTGCTGCTTTTACACATACAAGCGTGGCGCTTCGTGATGCCATCCTTGCAGTGGGTATCCCATTCATTGAGGTACACCTATCTAACGTCCACGCACGCGAACCTTTTCGCCACCACTCTTACTTTTCTGATAAAGCAGAAGGAGTGATTTGTGGCTTAGGTGCCGACGGATACGAATTTGCACTGAAGGCAGCGGCTCGCCGCCTGCAGTCAGACGCCAACTGAACAACAATTTTGAAGAGACTAGACACCATGGATATTCGTAAAATCAAGAAACTGATTGAGCTGGTTGAAGAATCAGGCATTGCTGAACTAGAGATTTCGGAAGGTGAAGAATCCGTGCGCATCAGCCGTGCAGTTGCACCTGTTGCAGCTCCAGTACAGTATGCAGCAGCGCCGGTTCCAGCACCTGTAGCACCTGCACCAGCGGCGGCGGCACCTGTTGCAGCTCCAGTTGAAGCAGCACCTGCAGAAGTCTCTGGCCACAAAGTTCTTTCGCCAATGGTAGGTACTTTCTACCGTTCGCCAAGCCCAGAGGCTTCAGCGTTCGTAGAAGTCGGCCAATCAGTCAACGTTGGCGATACACTGTGTATCGTTGAAGCGATGAAAATGATGAACCAGATCCAATCTGACAAAGCAGGTGTGGTGAAGCAGATTTTGTGTGTAGACGGTCAAATCGTTGAGTTTGATGAAGCACTGATCATCATCGAGTAATCGAGGACAGTTATGTTAGATAAAATTGTCATCGCTAACCGCGGTGAGATCGCGCTTCGTATCCTGCGTGCATGTAAAGAGCTAGGCATCAAAACCGTTGCCGTTCACTCTACCGCTGACCGCGATCTGAAGCACGTGCTGCTGGCAGACGAGTCGATTTGTATCGGCCCTGCATCAAGTGTTGAAAGTTACCTGAATATTCCACGCATCATCAGTGCAGCAGAAGTCACTGGTGCTGTGGCTATCCACCCAGGCTACGGTTTCCTGTCTGAGAATGCGGATTTCGCAGAACAAGTCGAGCAATCTGGCTTTATCTTCGTTGGCCCTCGCGCTGAAACCATTCGCATCATGGGCGACAAAGTTGCAGCCATCAATGCGATGAAAAAAGCGGGCGTTCCATGTGTACCGGGTTCAGATGGCCCGTTGGACAACGATGAAGCGAAAAACAAAGCATTTGCTAAACGTATTGGCTACCCAGTAATCATCAAAGCCTCTGGTGGCGGCGGTGGTCGTGGTATGCGTGTTGTTCGCTCTGAAGCTGAGCTGGTTGAATCTATCGCGATGACTCGCGCCGAAGCCAAAGCAGCGTTCAATAACGATGTGGTTTACATGGAGAAATTCCTAGAAAACCCTCGTCACATTGAAGTGCAAGTATTGGCAGACGGTCAAGGTGGTGCAATTCACCTTGGTGAGCGTGACTGTTCAATGCAGCGTCGCCACCAGAAAGTGGTGGAAGAAGCCCCTGCACCGGGTATCACTGCTGAAATGCGTCGTTATATCGGTGAGCGTTGCTGCCGTGCATGTATCGAAATTGGTTACCGCGGCGCGGGTACGTTTGAATTCTTATATGAAAACGGCGAGTTCTACTTCATCGAGATGAACACCCGTATTCAGGTTGAGCACCCTGTGACCGAAATGGTCACTGGCGTTGACTTGATCAAAGAGCAACTGCGCATTGCTGCAGGTCAGCCATTGTCATTCACGCAAGACGATATCGTGATTCGTGGCCACGCCATTGAATGTCGAATCAATGCGGAAGATCCAGTACGCTTCCTGCCGAGCCCAGGTAAAATCGATCGTTTCCATGCACCCGGCGGTATGGGCGTGCGTTGGGAGTCTCACGTATACTCTGGCTACACTGTGCCTCCTCACTACGACTCCATGATTGGTAAGCTGATTTGTTTCGGTGAAAACCGTGACGTAGCAATCGCTCGCATGCGTAATGCATTGAGTGAGACCATCATCGATGGCATCAAAACTAATATCCCGCTTCAGCTGGAAATTATGAAAGATGAAAACTTCCAGCACGGTGGCGCGAACATCCACTACTTGGAAAAGAAATTGGGTATTCATAAGTAATCACGCGATACGCTGATTCCTCAATCTCTCGAAAGGCTGCAGCAATGCAGCCTTTTCTTTTTTCGAAGCCAAATACTCCCCGATTCGATTGCCGATTTATCTTAAGCGGTAGAGTCATCTAGCAGGTTGTCCTCGCCACCCTCTGCTCGACATAAACTAACACGCATCTTACCCCCTGCACCTTATGCAAGATTACGAGTACAATGTGCGCCTTTTCTTCACACTGTATTGTTGCAAACAGACGCTGGAAACCACCGTTTCTGTTTTGGAGACGTCTTATGAAGACACTTAGCAGCCGATACCGCCAAGCACATAAAGAAGCAAAATGGGCCATTGCGCTCGCCATCGCTTATTTCGTTTGGTGGTATGCCTCCGCCTATGGACTTGCCCCTGAAGGCATTGAGCAAACACTTCCGACGCTGTATTTCGGCATGCCACTTTGGTTTCTCATGGCATGCGTTATCGGTCCGTTCATCTTTACCGTACTGTGCGCCTTGATGGTGAAGTACCTCTATAAAGATATGCCTCTCGATATCGAACAGGACTCGTCCAATGAATAGCCAGTTACTCATTCCGATGGCGCTGTATTTGGTCGCCGTGTTTGCCTTAGCTATTTACTCGCGCCGAGAAGGTCAAAAGAGCCAAGGTTTTTTAAGCGAATACCTACTCGGTAACCGCAGCATGGGCGGTTTTGTGCTTGCTATGACATTAGCGGCAACTTATGCCAGTGCAAGTTCGTTCATCGGTGGCCCAGGCGCCGCGTATAAAATGGGATTAGGCTGGGTATTACTGGCGATGATCCAACTGCCCGCAGCTTGGCTCACGCTCGGCGTTCTGGGTAAAAAGTTTGCCATTGAGTCTCGCCGCCACAATGCACTCACACTGAATGACATGCTCTACGCACGATATAAAAACCGTGCCGTGGTCATTTTTGCCTCCCTTGCGCTGCTACTGGCCTTTTTCGGCACCATGGTGGTTCAGTTTGTCGGTGGCGCGCGTTTGCTTCAAACCGTCACCGGGCTTTCTTACATGCACGGGTTAATGCTATTTGCCTTAACCGTCGGCATATACACCACCATTGGCGGCTTCCGCGCAGTGGTGATGACCGACACCGTACAAGGCATCATGATGATCATCGGCACCATTGCACTCTTGGTTGGTATCGTGCATGCAGGTGGCAGCATTGGTGAGATGATGACAGAGCTGCACGCCATCGACCCTGCACTTATTACACCTTACGGCCCTGATGAATTCCTCTCACAGCCCTTCATGCTCAGTTTCTGGGTATTGGTGTGTTTTGGTGTGATAGGGCTACCTCATGCCGCGGTGCGCTGCATGTCGTATAAATCGAGTGGTTCTTTGCACAAAGGCATGGTGATCAGCACCGCCATGGTGGCATTTTTAATGCTAGGGATGCACCTCGCTGGCGCGCTCGGTCGTGCCATCGTGCCAGACGTGGCAAACCCCGACCAAATCATGCCAACGTTAATGATGACGGTACTCCCTCCAGTGGTTGCGGGGGTGTTCCTTGCTGGGCCGATGGCAGCCATCATGTCCACCATTGATTCGCAACTGATTCAGGCATCTGCGACGTTACTGAAAGATTTGTACCTCAACTACATCAACCCTAACGCCGAACGCCAACCTGAAATAGAAAGCAAGCTACCAACACTCTCTCTTTGGGTGACCGGAATTTTCTCATTGCTTGTGTTTGTCGCCGCCACTAACCCACCAGATATGATTATCTGGCTTAACTTACTGGCCTTCGGGGGTATGCAAGCTGTTTTCCTTTGGCCTCTTGTTCTCGGTTTGTATTGGAAGAAAGCGACAGCAGCAGGCGCAATGGCTTCCATGTTGACAGGGCTGGGTAGCTATGCGGCATTGTCGACCTTCAAACCAGATATGAGCGGTATTCATGCCATTGTACCTGCATTGAGTATTAGCCTCGTGGCATTCATTATGGTCAGCACACTCCAGCATCAACGTCTTCAGCCCACCGCAGACGCGTAAGGTAATACATTCCCCCTCTCGGACAGCCTCGGCTGTCCGTTTTTTTATGTTTTCTTAGCGATACGCTTCCTCGACCCTATGCGAGCTGACTACTTTTTATGCTAGAATCCGCCCCCTAAAACCGTAGTGAAACGAAAAAAGTGAATTAACCATGCCTTGGATTCAAATCAAACTGAACGCAACAGCGGAAACGGCAGAGCCAATCGGCGATATGCTGATGGACGACGCAGGCGCACTGTCAGTGACTTTCCTTGATGCTAAAGACACACCTGTCTTCGAACCTATGCCAGGTGAAACCCGCCTGTGGGGTGAAACAGACATCGTGGCACTTTACGATGCAGAAACCGACATGGATGCGGTAATGAGCATACTGAAAGCAAGTCCACTGCTTGTTGAAGGTTTCGCGCATAAAATCGAACAATTGGAAGACAAGGATTGGGAACGCGCTTGGATGGACAACTTCAAGCCAATGCGTTTTGGTCAGCGTCTTTGGGTTTGCCCAAGCTGGTGTGATGCACCCGATCCAGACGCCGTCAACATCATGCTAGATCCTGGTCTTGCATTTGGTACGGGCACACACCCAACGACCTCTCTTTGCTTAGAGTGGCTGGATGGCCTCGACCTCAATGGTAAAACCGTGATCGACTTTGGTTGTGGCTCAGGCATTCTTTCGCTGGCAGCTTTACTGTTAGGTGCAGAAAAAGTGATCGGTATTGATATCGACCCTCAAGCACTACAAGCGTCAAAAGCTAACGCAGAACGCAATGGCGTTTCAGATCGTCTAGAGCTTTACCTGCCAAAAGACCAACCAGAGAACCTACAGGCTGAAATCGTGGTCGCGAATATTCTCGCTGGTCCATTACGTGAGCTTTCTCCTGTGATCAAAAGCCTGATGATGCCAAACGGTAAATTGGCAATGTCTGGTGTTCTTGAAGCACAAGCAGAGTCTGTTGCCGATTGTTACCGCGATGAATTGAACGTAGATGACATCATTGTGAAAGAAGAATGGTGTCGTATTACGGGCCAGAAAGCCTAACTCAGTGATAATTGAACATTTTTTGTACTAAAAAATTGAATTCACTGACTTTTTAGAAAATCAAGACAGAACGCTCAAATATTGGCCTTTTCAGAGCGAGAAAAAATGCGTAAAATGCGCGCCCTTGCTGAGTTAGAAGGTAATACCTTGCAAATCGGACCATACAAGCTGGAAAACACCCTTATCGTCGCGCCCATGGCTGGCGTAACAGATAGGCCATTTCGCGAGCTTTGCCTTAGCCACGGTGCAGGCATGGCTGTCAGTGAAATGATGTCTTCCAATCCAGCGATGTGGCGAACCGCTAAGTCGATGAACAGGATGGTTCATCTCGATGAAAAAGGGATTCGTTCTGTTCAGATTGCAGGTGCAGAACCAACTTTGATGGCAGATGCCGCACGTTACTGTGTTGAGAATGGCGCTCAAATCGTCGATATCAACATGGGTTGTCCGGCAAAAAAGGTCAATAAAAAACTGGCCGGTTCAGCATTGCTGACCCGACCCGACATCATTGAGCAAATCCTGAAAGCAGTGGTTTCTGCGGTTGATGTTCCTGTCACCCTGAAAACACGGACAGGATGGGATCCGGAGAACAAGAATTGTCTCCAGATTGCCAAACTGGCTGAAGACTGCGGCATACAAGCACTGGCCCTACACGGTCGTACACGTGCTTGTATGTATAAAGGAGAAGCTGAGTACGACAGCATTCGTGCCGTTAAAGAGGCTATTTCTATTCCCGTTATCGCCAACGGAGATATTGATACCCCTCAGAAAGCGAAACATGTGCTGGAGTACACAGGTGCAGATGCCTTAATGATCGGCCGCCCGGCACAAGGGCGTCCATGGATTTTCCGAGAAATCCAACACTACCTCGACACGGGTGAAGAGCTTGCTGCTCCACCTATGAAAGAAGTAGAAGCAATTTTGTTAGGTCATGTTCAAGAGCTACACCAATTTTATGGTGAACTTAAAGGACTACGTATCGCACGCAAACACGTGGGATGGTACCTGAAAGAACATGATCTAATTGGCGATTTTCGCCGGACTTTCAACGCAATCGAAGACGCCAACCAGCAGATCGATGCGCTGCAAGATTATTTCGTAAACGTTGCATAAAATACGAGAAGAGCTGACAGAGTATGTTCGAACAAAACCTGACTTCAGAAGCATTGACAGTGACTACTGTGACTTCACAAGATCAAATCACCCAGAAGCCACTGCGTGACTCAGTAAAAGCCTCCCTAAAAAACTACCTAGCGCAGTTGAATGGCCAGGAAGTCAATGACCTGTACGAGCTGGTACTGGCAGAAGTTGAGCAGCCACTGCTGGACACCATCATGCAATACACTCGCGGTAACCAAACCCGCGCAGCAACCATGATGGGTATCAACCGTGGTACTCTGCGTAAGAAACTGAAAAAATACGGCATGAACTAAGTTCAAGCCCTATAAACAGTTTTAAAACAAAGGCCAAGCTTCTAAAGCTTGGCCTTTGTTGTTTCTGCTTCATTAGAAATGAATTCCTCACACAGCCCTCACGCCTCTTTCACAATCTCAAATTGCACGCGCCTATGCTCTGAACTTATACTCTCTCCCTAAATCGCTCGGCCTACACGTATGACTGGAGAGACACAATGGGGCACACCAACGCCACCAGCGACACCCAAAAGATGAGCAACCAAGACAAGCCTGCCATCTTGCATATCTGTCTTTCTACTGGCTGGGGCGGCCTTGAGATGTACCCTTCTCGTATGGGCAAAGAATTTATCGACAAAGGCTATCGCGTGTTTGGGCTGGCATCAGAAAACTCTCGCGTTGCCAATGCCATGAAAGAAGCAGGCATGGACGTGTTTACCGTCCCGAAAAAAGCAGCACTTTTTGGCCCAACGCTTTTTGCGCTCAATAAATGGCTCAAGGCCAACAATGTACAGATTGTGCATTGCCACAAATCCGGCGACATCTTGATCTCTGCTTTATTGAGCCTTTTGACACGCAGATACACCCTGTTTACCGAGCATATGGGTGTGAAACGCCCTAAAAAAGATATCTACCACCGCTGGGTCTATGGTCACGTCGATCAGGTGCTTTCAATCAGCAACGAAACCTACCAACGCAATATCAAAGCGCTCCCTGTCGTCGAAAACAAAGTCGAAAGGCTATGGCTAGGCACCTACATTGAGAAGAAAACGTTCGATGAAGAAAATCGCCCCCACCTTTTAGCGGACGAATACGGTCTTTCTCATGACACCACCTTTATCGGTTCAGTTGGCCGTATTTGTGATGGCAAAGGTCAGGCTGATTTACTGGCTGGGTTTGAATTGATCGCGGCTGATTATCCCAATACGCACTTGGTATTGATTGGTGGGCTCAACCCTGATGAAGGCGCAGATGAAGATTTTTCTAACAAGCTGCAAGAGAAAGCCAAGTCTTCCGTTTTTGCAGACAGAGTGCATCTCGCAGGGTACCGTAAAAATGTGCCTACGCTGTTAGAAGAAATTCAGATTGTCTGTCTACCCTATTGGAATGAAGCATTTGGCTTAACGGCGATTGAAGCCATGGCCCAGCATTGCGCCATCGTGGCATCAAATACAGGGGCGCTACCTGAGATATTGGAAGAAACAGGCGTGTATAGCGCACCTCAAGATCCGCAGTCTATTGCCGCAGGGCTGAAGCAGTACTTAGATGATCCCGCGTTAATCGCGAAAAATGCACAAGAAGGATATTTACGCGCTGTTGAGCATTTTTCGATGCAGGGGCACGCTGACAAGCTCGAAGAGATCTATTTGAGAGGTGTTTAGTCTTCCTTCCTCTTGAATGCCTCTTGAATGCCGCACAATGAACAACTAGCCAAAAAACATAAAAAAAGCGCCAACAATGGCGCTTTTTTTATGAAAGCCTAAAGATGATTAGGCTCTGAGCAATTACAGGTATTCACACAGGTAAGCAGTGGTTTGCTCAACCTTCACTTGGAAAGATGATTCACCTGGGATTTCAAAGTCATCACCTGCGCCGAAGGTTTCCCATTCGATATGACCCGGCAACTTAACAGTCAGCTCACCTTTAATCACTTTCATACGCTCAGGGGCTGCTGTACCAAACGTGTACTCACCCACTTCCATCACGCCTATGCTCAATGGGCCTTTGTTTTCAAAGCTGATGGACTTCACGCCACCATCAAAATATTCGTTTACCTTTAACATCTTTGTCCTTACTTATCTTGTGATGTACCCATTCGATGGCAAGGTGTGTGTTTGTCACTGCGCTATATTCGGCGGGTACGTATCCTTTCGGTTTCCCTGACGCTATCACACTCTTTTTGCGTTCCCAAACACTATTTAGTCTAGTGACGAAGAGAACCAAATCAGAGTCTTAAGCCGTATCACGTATTTTATACACTTGGTATGCGCTGCATGTGCCAGACTTACCAATCACACGCGTTTTTATTAACAAGGAACCCACAATGTCACAAGTTACGTTTCATGGACAGCCTCTTCCACTCTCAGGTTCAATCCCAGCCACTGGCGCACCAGCACCTGACTTTTCACTGACGGCGGGCGATCTGTCTGATCTCACGCTAGAAAGCCTTCGCGGTAACAAAGTCGTTCTCAACATTTTCCCAAGCATTGATACACCAACGTGTGCGAGTAGCGTGCGTGCATTCAATGAAAAAGCGGCATCAACCAGCAACACAAAGGTCGTGTGTGTGTCTGCTGATCTGCCATTTGCTGTTAGCCGTTTCTGCGAGCTGGAAGGTCTGGAGAACGTTCAGCATGCTTCAACGTTTAGAAGCCCTGCGTTTCTAAAAGACTACGGTCTTTTGATTGCTGAAGGGCCACTACGCGATTTAGCAGCACGAGCAGTCGTGGTATTGAATGAAGGCGGTGTAGTGACTTACGTTGAGCTTGTTGGTGAATTAGGTGACGAGCCAAACTATGATGCCGCACTAGCTGCATTGTCTGCATAATTGCGCTAAGGCAAGAAAAAAAGCGAGCCTATCAAGCTCGCTTTTTCGTTCGAATTAGCTATTCATCTGCGAGCGCTTCAAGTATCGAGCAATGGCTTGCGTCATCATCAACGTGCCCACAGCACGCATCGTTGAGCTTTTTAAGCGCCACACGAATTTGCGCCAGTTCAGCGATTTTCTGATCTATTTCATCCAGCTTCTTTTGAGTGATCCCTTTTACTTCTGCGCAACTATGCTGGCTCGCTTCAAGACGGATATCCAACAATTCTTGAATTTCATCGAGCGTCAGGCCGATACGCTTTGCTTTCAAAATAAAGTGGATACGCGACACGGCATCTTCATCATAAAGACGATAGCCGCTGTCACTTCGTGAAGAAGGCTGAAGTAGTCCGACTTTCTCATAAAAACGCAGAGTATCGCCCGACACGCCCGCCCGCTTGGCTAACTGCCCAATCTGTAACATCTTCATGAATTGTTTCTTCCGGATTCTGTGACAAAACAACAAAAGCAATCGATTGCGTCACCAAATTAGGTTAGAATGTGCGCCATTCCAACGTGAGACACCGCGGTGTCTGGGTCTTTGGCAAAAGGGTCTCTTTCTGACCATTTTGCCAAATATCCTATCCCCACAGTTAAAGAGATGGTAGCAATGGAAAACGCTCGTCCTATTCGTCGCGCATTGATTAGCGTATCTGACAAAACTGGCATTGTAGAATTTGCCAAGACCCTCGCAGAAAAAGGTGTCGATATTCTCTCCACCGGCGGTACTGCTCGCCTACTGGCAGAACAAGGTCTCACGGTCACTGAAGTTTCAGATTACACCGGTTTTCCAGAAATGATGGACGGACGTGTCAAAACCCTGCACCCGAAAGTGCATGGCGGTATTTTGGGCCGCCGTGAAACTGATGACAACATCATGAACGAACATGGTATCGCACCTATCGACATGGTAGTGGTTAACCTTTACCCGTTTGCTGAAACCGTCGCAAAAGAAGGCTGTACGCTAGAAGATGCGGTTGAGAACATCGATATCGGTGGCCCAACCATGGTTCGCTCTGCGGCGAAAAACCACAAAGACGTTACCATCGTGGTGAATGCTTCTGATTATGGTCGCGTTCTGTCTGAGCTAGACGCAAACAACGGTTCACTCTCGTTGCAAACACGCTTTGACTTGGCCATATCTGCCTTCGAACACACCGCTGCGTATGACGGCATGATCGCTAACTACTTTGGTACCATGGTGCCATCGTATGGCGACAACAAAGAAGGTGATGAACCTTCTCCTGAGAACAAGAGCAAGTTCCCACGCACCTTCAACCAGCAATTCATCAAAAAACAAGACATGCGCTATGGCGAGAACAGCCACCAAGCGGCGGCGTTCTACACAGAAGCGAACCCAGAAGAAGCCTCTGTTTCTACTGCGACTCAGCTTCAAGGTAAAGCACTGTCTTACAACAACATCGCAGATACCGACGCCGCACTTGAGTGTGTGAAAGAGTTCGTTGAACCTGCGTGCGTTATCGTTAAGCACGCCAACCCATGTGGCGTTGCGCTCGGCGACAACTTACTTGAAGCGTACGATCGCGCTTACAAAACCGACCCTACCTCGGCATTTGGCGGCATTATCGCCTTTAACCGTGAACTGGATGCGGAAACCGCACAAGCCATTGTTGACCGCCAGTTTGTAGAAGTCATCATTGCACCATCCGTTTCTGCAGCAGCATCTGACGTTGTCAGCGCGAAGAAAAACGTTCGCCTTTTGGTATGTGGCCAATGGAGCACACAAACCACGGGCTTCGACGTGAAACGCGTTAACGGTGGTTTGTTGGTGCAAGACCGCGACCAAGGCATGGTGTCACTGGATGATTTGAAAGTAGTTTCTAAACGTCAGCCGACTGAAGAAGAACTTCGTGACGCGCAGTTCTGCTGGAAAGTGGCGAAGTACGTGAAATCAAACGCGATCGTCTACGCAAAAGGCAACATGACCATCGGCGTAGGTGCAGGTCAAATGAGCCGCGTTTACTCTGCGAAAATTGCAGGCATTAAAGCCGCTGATGAGAATTTGGAAGTGGCAGGTAGCGTAATGGCTTCAGATGCCTTCTTCCCGTTCCGTGATGGTATTGATGCAGCCGCTGAAGCGGGTATTACCTGTGTGATTCAACCAGGTGGTTCTATGCGTGATGACGAAGTGGTTGCTGCCGCTGACGAGCACGGCATGGCAATGGTCTTCACTGGCATGCGTCACTTCCGTCACTAAGAGACAGTCACTAATAAATAACACGCGATGCGCAGTATCTCGAAGAGACTGCGCATCTATCCACACTTACGTTTTTGCCCTTTTAAGCGCGCTCTTGCCTTAAAAGAAAGAGGGAACGCAAAAATATGAACATCCTTGTTATTGGTGGCGGTGGTCGTGAACATGCACTTGCATGGAAAGCCGCTCAATCTGCAAATGTTGAAACGGTTTTTGTTGCACCAGGAAACGCAGGCACTGCGCTAGAACCAAAGCTTGAAAATGTCGCTATCGATGTTGAAGATATTGCGGCTCTTGTTGATTTTGCCAAATCAAAAAATGTGGCATTGACGATCGTGGGCCCGGAAGTACCTTTGGTACTGGGTGTGGTTGACGCTTTCCAAGCAGAAAGCCTCGCCATCTTTGGCCCAACACAAGCTGCAGCGCAGCTTGAAGGCTCAAAAGCCTTCACCAAGGATTTCTTGGCTCGCCACGCGATTCCTTCTGCGGATTACCAAAACTTCACCGAGATTGAGCCAGCATTGGCTTATGTACGTGAAAAAGGTGCGCCTATCGTCGTCAAAGCTGACGGTCTTGCTGCAGGTAAAGGCGTTATCGTTGCCATGACCTTGGAAGAAGCGGAAGACGCTATCCGTGACATGCTGGCAGGTAACGCATTTGGCGAAGCCGGTCACCGTGTGGTGGTTGAAGAGTTCCTTGATGGCGAAGAAGCCAGCTTCATCGTGATGGTTGATGGTGAGAACGTGTTGCCAATGGCCACCAGCCAAGACCACAAACGTGTCGGTAACGGCGATACGGGACCAAACACTGGCGGCATGGGGGCATATAGCCCTGCACCGGTTGTAACCCCTGAGATTCATGATCGCGTGATGAACGAGGTTATCTTCCCTACCGTTCGCGGTATGGCTGCCGAAGGCAACCCTTACTCAGGCTTCTTGTACGCAGGTTTGATGGTAATGGCTGACGGCACACCGAAAGTGATCGAGTACAACTGCCGCTTTGGTGATCCTGAAACACAACCTATCATGCTGCGCCTTCAATCTGATTTGGTTGCACTGTGCCAAGCTGCTGTTGCAGGCAAGCTTGATACCGTTGAGTCTAAGTGGGATCCACGTGCTTCAATCGGTGTTGTGCTGGCAGCAGGCGGATACCCTGCCTCTTACAACAAAGGCGACGTGATTTCAGGATTGTCTGCTGAGTCATCAGACAGTGCGAAAGTCTTCCACGCAGGAACAGCGGAGAAAGACGGTAACGTTGTGACTGCAGGCGGTCGTGTGCTGTGTGCAACAGCGATGGGCGATAGCGTATTAGACGCTCAGCAGCGCGCATACGCGCTTGCATCGCAAATTAGCTGGGATGGGATGTTCCACCGCGATGACATCGGCTACCGCGCAATAGCGCGTGAAAAAGACGCATCGTCTAACTAACACCTACATCAGTGCCAGTACCAAACGCAAAAACGCGCCCATGAGGCGCGTTTTTTAATTCGTATTTTTTCTTGGTTTAAAACGTTGGTCGTTCGAAACAATCTTCGCTGTCATTGTTGAGCGCAATGATCGCGTCAACGGTATTGGTTTTTCGCCCCACGTTTCCGACAGCCGCAATAAAATTGTCTTCTTGGTTCAGACGCTGCACGATGAAATTCGGTAAAGCGACCTCAAATGACAACTTTTTCTCACGCCCAGTATCACATTCTTCCAAGATACCTTCACTCCAGTACCCTTGGAAGAACTGCTGACCGTTCTTTTTGAGCTCTCTCGCTTGAATCAGCGCTTTTTCTGCTTGCTGGTAATACAGTTCAAGGTCTGTGTTACGCAATGGCCGCATATCGCCATCTAGGCGATTCTGCTGATACACAGCTTGTCCTTCGGAATCATAACGAATAACAAACGATTGGTGCGTTAATTTGTCGTCCATCATCACTTCGCCGTCACGGTGAATTTCGCGGACAATGCCTTTTCGCCAACGATACTCTGTGCTGTATTGGCCGTAATCGCCCATCAACACGCGTTCTGACAAAATTTCTGGAAACCCCTGACGTTCATCCAACCAAAAAATGGTGGTTGCATCACCTTGGACGATAGCCGTTTGGGTTTGTGTAGGAGGCTTGATGCTCTCTGTCGAGCCACAGCCCGCCAAAGACAAAATTAGGAGTGTTGCGAGAGGTGTTAGCGCTAAACGCATAAATATCCGCCAAAACATAAGACATGCTTTGGCGGAGTATAACTTACTTCACTGCGTCTTTAAGCGCTTTGCCCGCTACAAACGCAGGAACGTTTGCTGCTGCAATTTGAATTTCCTGACCAGTTTGTGGGTTACGGCCAGTGCGCGCAGCACGGTGGTTAACTTTAAACGTACCGAAACCGATCAGTTGAACCTGGTCACCGTCTTTCAGTGCACCTTCGATGCCTGCTAGCGTTGCTTCAAGTGCTGCTTTTGCTTGTGCTTTAGACAGGTCTGCTTTCTCAGCAATCAGGTCGATCAAGTTGGTCTTGTTCATTAGGTCTTCCCTTCTTTAGGTTTTCTTGAGACAAGGCAACTCTAATTCAAAAGAAGCCCGACTGGCAAAGGTTTGTGGCGCTACAAGTGACTGTCTGCAGAGTCTTTAACCACAAACTGAGCGCATCCTCACAAAATATTGGGTATATTCCCTTATCAACACTTGTATTTACTGCGCTAAGACCCGATCTTTGGCGCTACTTTATTCCTGTTTTATTACTATTACGCTGGAAAACGATGATCCTGCTTATCATGTTTGTGGCACTATCTATTGGTGTCTCATTTATTTGTTCTGTACTCGAAGCGGTTCTTTTGAGTATCACTCCCAGTTACTTGGCCCAAATGCGACAACAAGGCCACCCTGCAGCAGCACGCTTACAAGAACTCAAAGATGACATTGATCGTCCACTCGCTTCTATCCTAACGCTCAATACCATTGCTCACACCGTGGGTGCAGCTGCATCCGGTGCGCAAGCGACCAAAGTATTTGGTGATGCATGGCTCGGCGTATTCTCTGCGGTCCTTACATTGGCTATTTTGTTGCTGTCCGAAATTGTACCGAAAACCATCGGTGCGACTTACTGGCGTCAAATGGCACCAGGTGCTGCCTCTATCCTTCGTTGGATGGTATGGGCGCTAACCCCAATCGTTTGGGCATCAGAGCAACTGACACGTCGTTTGTCTCGTGGCAAGGAACAACCAAAGCTGCGTGATGAAATTTCTGCAATGGCACTGCTTGCAAAAGAAAATGGCGAGTTGGCAGATGATGAATCGACCATGTTGACCAACCTACTTAGCTTACGCGATGTGTCTGTCACCAAACTCATGACGCCACGCCCAGTGCTGTTCCGCGTTGATGCAGACATGACCATTGAAGAATTTCTTGATCAACACCATGACACGCCATTCTCTCGCCCTCTGGTGTATACCGAGCAGCGCGATAACATCATGGGCTTTGTTCACCGCCTAGAATTGTTCTACGCACGCCAACATGGTCGCGGCGGCGATAAGCTCGGCACCATGATGCGTCCAATCCCTGTGTTGCACGACTCAACCCACGTACCGAAGGCGTTTGATCGCTTGATGGCACAGCGTTCGCAGTTGGCATTGATTGTGGACGAATATGGTGATGTTCAGGGCATCATCACCTTAGAAGATATTTTTGAACACCTCGTCGGCAAAGACATTGTCGACGAAGCCGACACCACGACCAGCATGCAAGAACTCGCGCATGAGCGTTGGGCTGACTGGAAAGAAACCCATGGTGTGATTGAAAGTAAAGATGATGATGAAGAAGAGGCAAAGCAAGAAGCGATGAAAGCGGAAGCGGCCTCTGCTGAAACCGAAAATACACAAGCAGAAGATGCAAGAGAAAAAATCGGTGCATCCAGCGACGAAGAAGACGCAAAATCTTCAAAATAAAAAAACGGGCGAAAGCCCGTTTTTTTTCATCTCAATCTTCACGGTTTCTTACAGTGACAAACCAAGGTTGCTGACACCGTCTTCGCGAAGTTCAGTACGAATGCCACGGATCAATTCAATATCACGCGACTCTGCCTCTTTAAGTGCGCGGAAGATTTCCCACTGCACATCCCACTCTGCACAAACAGATTCAATTTCCTTTTGATTCTCGTTAGTCACCTCAATCCCAGTTTGTGCTTCTTCTAACTGAGCAACACTCGCGACTGACTGCTGACTGATTTTCAGCACGGATTCCATCATCAAATCGCGATCGAGCAGGGTGTGAAGCAAGGTCGACATTGACACACACGCATCTACGGCCGGGTAGGTCAGATACATGTCGAACTCTTCGTTAGTTGGGATCAACTCCTCGAGCTTCTCAAGTTGATTCTCAAAGTTTATCTTGGCCGTTTTTACAGTCAGGATTTCCCATACTGCATCCAGCAGATTACGAAAAGCCTGCGGTTCAGCAAAGTTTGTTTGCTGACAGAACACCGCATAATTGGGATACATGCGCTCCACCAGCGCTGTCATAAAAGTGATATGCTGCCAAGGTTCAAGTTTTTCGAGTCGCAGCTGGATCGGATTTTGTAACATGGTCTGCCGTTTATCTTATGACACAGCAAGTGCTGGCCAGAAAGGAATGTGGGGCAAGTTTACTTGATAACCACGAACGACCTCAAGAAACATGCTTCATAGGCGTTTCAAGGATGATTCAAAATAGAAAAGGAAGGGATTTTGAACCGACTTTATCTTTGTTCTGAAAACCATGACCAATATATGGATTTTCTCGCGAAAGCCCGTCTGCCTGATCTCGCGATCACCACACAGATTGAAGACGCTAATGTGGTTCTTGCTGACCCTCCTCTGTTTGCGCCTCACATTGAACACGCCCAAAGGCTAGTATGGCTGCAATCCACATTTGCGGGTTGTGACGCGTTGCTTGCCAACCCCAAGCGCGATTACCAACTGACAAACGTGCGCGGTATTTTTGGCCCCCTCATGTCCGAGTATGTCTTTGGACAATTACTGTCCATCACCCGTCATCTGCCTGAATACCAAACACAACAAGCTAAGCGCCATTGGTCCCCTATCCCTTACAGCAGCCTTCAAGGTCTGCACATGGTGATCCTCGGAACTGGCTCTATTGGGTCACATGTCGCAACCACCGCAAAACATTTTGGAATGAAGGTAACAGGGGTGAGCCGCAGAGGTGCTCTGGTTGCGCCATTTGATGACGTAGTATCTAACGCCCAGTTACACCAAGCGCTCGCATCAGCGGATGTCATCGTGTCAACACTGCCTTCAACACCCCAAACCAAACATCTGTTAAATGCAGAGTTACTGTCCCACTGTCATCAAGCTTTGTTGTTTAATGTAGGTCGAGGACCAGTATTGGAAGAGCAGGGATTACTGACGGCCATTGAAAAGCAGCATATCAGGCACGCGTTTCTCGATGTGTTTGTAACGGAACCCCTTGGCAGTGAACACGCGTTTTGGTCTCACCCTGCCATTTCTGTGACGCCACATATTTCTGCCATCAGCTTTCCTGAACAGGTAGTGGCGCTATTCAAAGAGAACTACTTGCGATGGATCGAAGGCACTTCTCTGCAGCACATTGTCGATTTTGAGTCAGGCTACTAAGCATGTCTAAAACGCTATTCACTCTCCTTGAAGAGATAAAACAATGCCAAGTATGTGCTGAGAACTTACCATTAGGCCCGCGCCCCGTGGTACAAGCCGCATCATCAGCGCGTTTATTGATCATCGGCCAAGCACCAGGAATACGCGTACATGAAACGGGGATACCTTGGAACGACCCTAGCGGCGATCGCCTTCGAGAGTGGCTTCAAATTGAAAAACCATGCTTCTACGATCCCAATAACATTGCCATCGTTCCCATGGGGTTTTGTTATCCTGGGAAAGGAAGCTCAGGGGATTTGCCTCCACGCCCCGAGTGCGCGCCAACGTGGCATGCGTCGATCAAACAACACCTGCCAAACGTAGAACTGACTCTGCTGATTGGTGATTACGCGCAACGCTACTACCTACCCAATAAACCCCGGACTCTGACAGAGACAGTCAAAGCCAACATACAATGGTCACCTGATTTTATTGCGCTGCCCCACCCATCGCCGCGCAACAATATTTGGCTGAGAAAGAACCCTTGGTTTGAGGAAGATGTGCTTCCTTATTTACGAGAGAGAGTTGAGCAGCTTTTATAAAAACATTCACCTTTTCGCTGATCGAGAAATTAAAATATAAACCTATAGCGAAATAACTATTTGATATTTAATGTTATTTATACTGCGTACAGCTTTCTTAGCGATTTTCCGATCGAACCCAGCACAGTAAAATCCGTTCATATTTACCGTATAGACAGATATTTTCAACATGATCAGCTTTTAGATTAAATGGCAGCTTTTTGGATCTTGATAGTTATGAAAAAACAACCGACCACTCTATCTTATTGATAAAATTAAGTTAATTTCAATGTGCAGCTTTACAAGGTATTTTCCAAGTGAACCTCTGCACTAAGCATCCTCATTAGAATAACGCCCAAACAAAAATGGCCAGCAAGCGCTGACCATTTTCAAACTAAGCAAGACGTTGATTACTTGTGGTAAGGCTTTGAAAGCTCATGTACCGCTTCAACGAACACACCCGCATTTTCAGGTGGCACGTCCAAGTGAATGCCGTGGCCCAAGTTGAAAACATGGCCTGTATTGCTGCTACCAAACCCTTCAAGAATGGTGCCCACTTCTTGGCGAATGCGTTCAGGTGATGCATACAGCATGGAAGGATCCATGTTGCCTTGAAGCGCCACTTTATCACCGATACGGCGCTTGGCTTCTGCAATATCAATGGTCCAATCCAGACCCACGCCATCACAGCCAGTTGCTGCAATTTTCTCTAACCACATGCCACCATTTTTAGTGAACAAGGTTACAGGTACACGGCGACCATCATTTTCACGAATCAAACCATCAACGATCTTATGCATGTATTGCAAAGAGAAGTCATTGTAGTCACGCGGTGTCAGAACACCACCCCATGTATCAAAGACCATCACAGATTGTGCACCCGCTTTGATCTGCGCGTTAAGGTACTCAATCACACTGTCCGCCAGCTTATCCAAAAGCAGGTGCAGCGTTTGAGGATCGGCGTACATCATCTTTTTGATTTTGGTGAAGGCTTTCGAGCTGCCGCCTTCGACCATGTAGGTGGCCAGTGTCCAAGGGCTTCCAGAGAAACCGATCAATGGAACGTCACCGTTCAACCCTTTTCGACAAGCACGTACTGCATTCATGACATATTGCAGTTCACCTTCCGGGTCAGGAAGACCGATTTTTTCGACATCAGCTTTGCAGGTAATTGGGCGTTCAAACTTTGGACCTTCACCGGTCTCAAAGTACAAACCAAGTCCCATTGCATCTGGGATAGTC
Organism: Enterovibrio gelatinilyticus; assembly: GCF_028683095.1. Classification (GTDB taxonomy): domain Bacteria; phylum Pseudomonadota; class Gammaproteobacteria; order Enterobacterales; family Vibrionaceae; genus Enterovibrio; species Enterovibrio gelatinilyticus. The sequence goes on from NZ_JAJUBC010000035.1 coordinate 49,121, forward strand.
AAAATGTCTGAAAATAGAATAGCAGCATCAAGAGGGAAGCGACGCAACGGTTGCAGAGTAACTTCACACGCCAGTTCTGCATTTTTACACAATGACATAAAGTCGCCAGCTTCTGCACGCGTCGCCTTATACTCTGGCAAATAACGACCTGCTTGACGCATCATCCATACCGGCGTGTAATCGACCGGCTCTTTTAACAGAGCACGCAAATAGCGATCATTCTTTAGTTCTGTCATTGTTCACATCCTAAAAGTTGAGTGGCGCTATTGTATCACCCTCAGAGAGCAACAAAAGCCGCCCTTTGTGGAGACGATCATAAATATCATCTCTCAGGATGCAGGATGTTTGCTGAAGCATTACGCACATGTTAAAAATTTGCTTCTAATAACAAAATGTCTGATAGACACTACCCATAAATATCGCATCTTACTCCCGCCTCCCTACGGCGGGTTTTTTTTGGCTATTCATCGGCTCGCAGGCTAGAAAAAATCTAGTAATGGCGGGTGACTCCCGCTTTGTTTGATTCGTCGATTTACAGTAGGGCGATCGCCTCCCTGCGCCCTCGCCGCTAACGGATGATTAGCTGTAGAAAGAGGGTTATTTTCTCACCCCTCTTTGCATTGATCAGGCCTCTTTGTTCAGATTTTCTGAACCAATCTCCGCTTTATTCACCCTCGTTGCAGGCGCACTTCTTCAATCAACCGCCGTGCAATCGTGCCCTCCGGAGCCACCAGCGGTAAGTCATCTAACCCAAACCACTGCGCATCCGTAAGCTCTTCATAATCTGGATTAATATCGCCTGACGCGTAATCTGCAATGAAGCCCATCATGAGGTTCGATGGGAACGCCCACGGTTGGCTATCGAAGTAGCGAATGTTCGTCACGACGATACCTGTCTCTTCAAGCACCTCTCGAGCGACACACTGTTCTAGCGTTTCACCAGCTTCAACAAACCCTGCAATCACGGTATACATTCCATTTCTATGACGGGGGTGGTGAGCCAACAATATTTCCCCTCCTCGCCTAACCGCAACAATGACACACGGTGAGACACGCGGATAATGTACGGTATGACACTGCAGACAAACCATCGCGACATGTTGAGCATCAAAGCGATTGCTACCACCGCACTGACTACAAAAGCGCTGTGTATTGCGCATATAGTCGAGTTGAATTGCTCTACCAGCAAGATTGAACAACGAAGGGTTAATAGAAAGCTGGCTACGAAGGCTATCAAAATCAGCGAAGGAAAAACCTCCACTATCAGAGGTATAGTGAACAGCCTTATCCTCAAATTCGCCGATGACATAGCTAGATAACGCCATTTTCTCAAGCTCTACTTGGGAAATTAAGGGTAAGCTGTGATCGGGTAACCATAACTTTCCGTCGTTTGCACAACACAAGTACACAAGATCTTTTTGATCAGACATAACGCAGTTTCGATCCTTGCTAACCGTGACAAATTGGGGCACTCTAAAATCAACTACCTGATGTTAGTAAAATGATAGCCAGAATGATATGGCTCAAATCCTATAAGAGCGCTCAGGTGCGCTGATCATGAGGAACGTGGTCATGCTAAATAAACTCGAAAAAGCACAACAACAGTGGGGCGGATATAGCGATGTCATCGACTATTGGTTGACGTTGCGACAAGAACTACTGGTTGAATATTCAAAGGTCGCTGGGCTGTCAGGCGGCAATAAAAATTGTCTTCCTACTGAACAGGAATTGAATCGATTTTGCGAAGCATTAGTCGATTACATCTCCGCAGGACATTTTAAGATTTATGACATGGTCATGAATCGTTGGCAATCCACAGGGTTTTCTAGCAACGCTGAGATAGACACGCTCTACTCGCGCATAGTAGAAACCACTGAACCCTTGCTGACTTTCAACGACAAATACAGCGCATTCGTATTGGATGAAGATAATTTTGCCCGTTTTGACAATGATATTTCTCGTGTCGGCGAAATAATGGAACTGCGCTTCGAACAGGAAGACATGCTGATACAACTGATTGCTGATAGCCTGTCGATTCCACCAGGTGCTTAACGCTTAGTATCTTGTCTTTGCCAATCCCATAGTCCGGTTAGTGGCCTCACTAGCCGGTTTCTGTCGTCTTCCTCGCTTCTCGCTTCTCGCTTCTCGCTTCTCGCTTCTCGCTTCTCGCTTCTCGCTTCTCGCTTTGCAGCAGAATATTCAGGTTGGTTTTCTTTCGGCAATAAAAAAGGCACCCCGCCGAAGGGTGCCTTTTATCACTTTAAGTCAGGACTTAAAGGTCGTCGTTAAGACCAGCGTTCAGAAGTGCAGCTAGATCCTGAGATGCTTGTTCAGCATCCATTTGCGGAGCAACAGGTGCTTCTACCACTTGACGACGAGTTTGACGCGTCTTGTGATAAGCAAAGCCTGTACCTGCAGGGATCAAGCGACCAACGATAACGTTCTCTTTAAGACCACGAAGCTCATCACGCTTACCAGATACCGCTGCTTCAGTAAGAACGCGAGTGGTTTCCTGGAACGATGCTGCAGAGATGAACGACTCAGTTGCCAGAGACGCTTTAGTAATACCCAACAGATCGCGACCGAAAGAAGCAATTTGCTTACCTTCGTCTTCAAGCTTACGGTTCGCAATGGTTACGCGAGAGAATTCTACCTGCTCACCTTCTAGGAACTCAGAGTCACCAGAAGATGTGATAGTTACCTTACGTAGCATCTGACGAACGATAGTCTCGATGTGCTTATCGTTAATCTTAACGCCTTGCAGACGGTAAACGTCTTGCACTTCGTTAGTGATGTATTCAGTTACCGCACGCACACCACGTAGACGCAGAATATCGTGTGGAGATTCTGGACCATCAGCGATTACGTCACCCTTCTCAACTTTTTCACCTTCGAATACGTTCAGCTGACGCCACTTAGGAATCATCTCTTCGTATGGTGAACCGTCAGTTGGCGTGATGATCAGGCGACGTTTACCTTTGGTTTCTTTACCGAAGGAGATTGCACCAGTGATCTCTGCCAGAATTGCAGGTTCTTTAGGCTTACGAGCTTCGAATAGATCCGCTACGCGTGGCAGACCACCGGTGATATCTTTCGTACCACTTGCAGCTTGCGGGATACGTGAAAGCACTTCACCAATACCAACGGTTGCACCATCTTCCAACTGGACAATTGCTTTACCAGGTAGGAAGTATTGTGCAGGCATGTCAGTACCTGGGATCATGATATCGTTACCAGCAGCGTCAAGCAGCTTAACGGTTGGACGCATGTCTTTACCGGCAGATGTACGCTCAGCAGCGTCCAAAATCACCATTGAAGACAGACCTGTCAGCTCATCAGTTTGACGCTGAACAGTCACGCCATCGATCATGTCATGGAACTGGATACGACCTTCCACTTCCGTGATGATTGGCATTGTGTGCGGGTCCCAGTTTGCTACGGTTTCACCGATAGCCACTGCGTCACCGTCTTTCTTCGCAAGGATAGTACCGTAAGGAAGCTTATAGTTTTCCTTCGTACGACCAAACTCATCAACGATAGTCAGCTCAGAAGCACGAGACGTGATAACCAGCTTGCCTGCGTTGTTCGTAACGAACTTCGCATTGTGCAGGTGCAACGAACCCTTGTTCTTCACTTGGATGCTGTTTTCTGCTGCCGCACGCGATGCCGCACCACCAATGTGGAACGTACGCATTGTCAGCTGTGTACCCGGCTCACCGATTGACTGAGCAGCGATTACACCGACTGCTTCACCGTGGTTAATGATATGACCACGCGCCAAGTCACGACCGTAACAGTTTGCACAACAACCGAAGTCTGTCTGACAGCTAACTACAGAGCGTACTTTCACTTGGTCAACAGAGTTCAGTTCTAGGATCTCACACCACTTCTCATCAAGAAGCGTGTTACGAGGTGCAAGAACTTCATCTGTACCAGGCTTCATCACGTCTTCAGCAACAACACGACCAAGAACACGCTCACGCAGTGCTTCTTTAACGTCGCCGCCTTCGATAACAGCCATCATGTGGATACCTTCGCTGGTACCACAGTCGGATTCAGTTACAACAACATCTTGTGCAACGTCTACTAGACGACGAGTCAGGTAACCTGAGTTCGCAGTCTTAAGTGCGGTATCCGCAAGACCCTTACGAGCACCGTGCGTCGAGATGAAGTACTGAAGTACGTTCAGACCTTCACGGAAGTTCGCAGTGATTGGCGTTTCGATGATTGAGCCATCCGGCTTAGCCATCAGACCACGCATACCCGCCAACTGACGAATCTGAGCAGCAGAACCACGAGCACCTGAGTCGGCCATCATGTAAACGCTGTTAAACGATTTCTGTTCTTCTTGTTCGCCGTCGCGGTTAATAACGGTGTCGTGAGACAAGTTATCCATCATCGCTTTAGCAACTTGTTCGTTCGCCGCAGCCCAGATATCGATAACTTTGTTATAACGTTCGCCAGCGGTTACCAGACCAGACTGGAACTGCTCCTGAATTTCAGCAACTTCAGCTTCAGCCGCTTCGATCAGGTCGTATTTAGCCTGTGGGATCACCATGTCGTCAATACCAACAGATACACCAGACAGTGCCGCGTAAGCGAAACCGGTGTACATGATTTGGTCAGCGAAGATAACGGTGTCTTTCAGACCCAGCTTACGGTAACAAGTGTTCAGCAAGTTAGAGATCTGCTTTTTACCCAACGCTTGGTTAACGATGTCGTATGGCAGGCCTTCAGGCACGATTTGCCACAACATTGCACGACCAACGGTGGTGTCACGCAGTTCTACTGACTCGGTGCGGTTACCCATCTCGTCAAACAGCACTTCTTTCAAGCGTACTTTTACGCGAGCATGCAGTTCAGCGTTGCCAGTACGGTAAGCTTTTTCAGCTTCCGCAGAGCCTGACAGGTAAAGGCCTTCGCCTTTCGCATTAACTTTGTCACGGGTCATGTAGTACAGACCCAACACAACGTCCTGAGAAGGTACGATGATTGGATCACCGGACGCTGGAGACAGGATGTTGTTGGTCGACATCATCAGAGCACGTGCTTCAAGTTGAGCTTCCAACGTCAACGGTACGTGTACCGCCATTTGGTCACCATCGAAGTCGGCGTTGTATGCCGCACAAACCAGCGGGTGAAGCTGAATCGCTTTACCTTCGATCAGTACAGGTTCAAATGCCTGAATACCCAAACGGTGAAGTGTTGGTGCACGGTTTAGCAGTACTGGGTGTTCACGGATAACTTCATCCAAGATATCCCAAACGACAGCTTCTTCGCGCTCAACCATTTTCTTAGCAGCTTTGATCGTAGTCGCAAGACCACGTGCTTCTAGTTTGCCGTAGATAAATGGTTTGAATAGCTCAAGTGCCATCTTCTTAGGAAGACCACACTGGTGTAGACGAAGGTATGGACCTACGGTGATTACCGAACGACCAGAGTAGTCTACACGCTTACCAAGCAAGTTCTGACGGAAACGACCTTGCTTACCTTTGATCATGTCAGCTAGAGACTTAAGCGGACGCTTGTTCGAACCAGTGATGGCACGACCACGACGACCGTTGTCTAGCAGGGCGTCAACTGACTCTTGCAGCATACGCTTTTCGTTACGTACGATGATGTCAGGTGCAGCCAGATCAAGTAGGCGTTTCAGACGGTTGTTACGGTTGATTACACGACGGTACAGATCGTTAAGATCTGAAGTCGCGAAACGACCGCCATCCAGTGGTACCAATGGACGAAGGTCCGGTGGCAGAACTGGAAGTACAGTCAGGATCATCCACTCAGGGTTGTTTCCAGACTGTAGGAATGCTTCAACAAGCTTCAAACGCTTGGTGATTTTCTTGCGCTTAGTTTCAGAGTTGGTTTCTTCCAGCTCTTCACGCATTAGTTCAGTTTCAGCTTGCAGGTCCATGTTGGCTAGCAATGCTTTCACCGCTTCGGCACCCATGCGAGCGTCGAATTCGTCACCCCATTGCTCAAGCGCGTCAAGATACTGCTCTTCAGACAGCATTTGGCTACGCTCAAGATCGGTCATGCCTGGTTCGATCACAACATATGATTCGAAGTACAGAACACGCTCGATGTCACGCAAAGGCATGTCCATCAGCAAACCGATACGAGACGGTAGTGATTTCAGGAACCAGATGTGGGCAACAGGTGAAGCCAACTCAATGTGACCCATACGCTCACGGCGTACTTTGGTCTGAGTAACTTCAACACCACATTTTTCACAGATCACACCACGGTGCTTAAGGCGCTTGTATTTACCGCAAAGACATTCGTAGTCTTTTACCGGGCCAAAGATACGTGCACAGAAAAGGCCGTCACGTTCAGGCTTAAAGGTACGGTAGTTAATGGTTTCTGGCTTTTTAACTTCACCGAAAGACCATGAACGAATCATGTCTGGTGAAGCTAGACCGATTTTGATTGCATCAAATTCTTCGGTCTTATGCTGTGCTTTCAGAAACTTAAGTAAGTCTTTCACATTTGGCTCCTGTGAGGAGTTGACCCAGAAAGGCGCTGGCAGTCAGCGCCTTCATATTGATACCGGAAATCCCTTCGCAGTTTAGTGCGAAGGGAGTTACGAGCAAGCCTTGGCTTATTCGTCTTCCAGCTCGATGTTGATACCCAACGAGCGGATTTCTTTCAGCAATACATTGAAAGATTCCGGCATACCCGGCTCCATGCGGTGATCGCCATCGACGATGTTCTTATACATCTTCGTACGGCCGTTCACGTCATCCGACTTAACAGTCAGCATTTCTTGCAAGGTGTATGCTGCGCCGTATGCTTCAAGCGCCCACACTTCCATCTCACCGAAACGCTGGCCACCGAACTGAGCTTTACCACCCAGCGGCTGCTGAGTAACTAGGCTGTAAGAACCGGTAGAACGAGCATGCATCTTGTCATCAACCAAGTGGTTCAGTTTCAGCATGTACATGTAACCAACAGTTACAGGACGCTCAAACTTCTCACCAGTACGGCCGTCGAACAAGTTCAACTGACCAGACTCAGGCAGATCACCCAGCTTCAACAATTCTTTGATTGAAGGCTCTGGTGCACCGTCGAATACTGGCGTTGCAATCGGAAGACCTGCACGCAAGTTTTGGATCAATGTACGCACTTCGTCATCAGTCATTGTGCTGATATCGACTTTCTGACGAGTATCACCCAGGCTGTATACCTTCTGCAGGAATTCGCGGAATTTCGCTAACTCTTGCTGCTCTTTAAGCATCTTGTTGATCTTGTTACCGATACCTTTCGCCGCTAGGCCAAGGTGGGTTTCAAGGATCTGACCGATGTTCATACGAGACGGTACACCCAGTGGGTTCAATACGATGTCTACTGGTTCACCAGTTTCGTCGTACGGCATGTCTTCAACAGGGTTAATCTTAGAGATAACACCCTTGTTACCGTGACGACCCGCCATCTTATCACCAGGCTGGATGCGACGTTTAACAGCAAGGTAAACCTTAACAATCTTAAGGACACCTGGTGCTAGATCGTCACCCTGAGTGATCTTGCGACGTTTGGTATCGAACTTCTTATCGAAGTCAGATTTCAGCTCGTCGTACTGCTCAGCCAGTTGCTCAAGCTGAGTTTGCAGCGCTTCGTCGTCAAGGGTTTGCGTTAGCATGCTCTGACGATCCATGTTCGCCAGTTTTTCTTGGCTGTAACCGGCATGACCCAGTACGCCACGAACACGTGCCACCAAACCACCTTCAAGAATTGAGAACTCTTCTGTCAGGTCTTTCTTGGCTTCTTTAAGCTGCATTTCTTCGATTTCTAGCGCACGCTTGTCTTTCTCAACACCGTCACGGGTAAATACTTGTACGTCGATAACCGTACCAGATACGCCGTTAGGAACACGTAGAGAAGAGTCTTTCACGTCAGACGCTTTCTCGCCGAAGATTGCACGTAGTAGTTTTTCTTCTGGTGTAAGCTGAGTTTCACCTTTAGGTGTTACTTTACCTACCAGAATGTCACCGCCTTTCACTTCCGCACCGATGTAAACAACACCAGATTCGTCAAGTTTAGACAGAGCCGCTTCACCCACGTTAGGGATATCAGCAGTGATTTCTTCGCTACCCAGTTTAGTATCACGCGCCACACAAGAAAGTTCTTGGATGTGGATGGTAGTCAGGCGGTCTTCCTGCACTACACGCTCAGATACAAGGATGGAGTCCTCGAAGTTGTAACCATTCCAAGGCATGAACGCGATACGCATGTTCTGGCCAAGTGCTAGTTCACCTAGGTCTGTTGAAGGACCATCAGCCAACACGTCACCACGTGCAACTGGCTCACCAGGCATCACAGTTGGACGCTGGTTGATACAGGTGTTCTGGTTAGAACGGGTGTACTTCGTCAGGTTGTAAATATCGATACCAGCTTCACCAGAAACCAGCTCTTCTTCATTAACCTTAATAACGATACGTGATGCATCTACTGACTGAACCATACCGCCGCGCTTAGCAACAGCTGTTACACCAGAGTCAACCGCTACTGCACGCTCAATACCAGTACCTACTAGCGGCTTATCAGCACGCAAAGTTGGAACTGCCTGACGTTGCATGTTCGCACCCATAAGTGCACGGTTAGCATCATCGTGCTCTAGGAACGGGATCAGAGATGCCGCCACCGATACAACCTGGTTGGTTGCAACGTCCATGTACTGAACGTGATCGCGTGGGTGCAGACCTGAATCGCCTTTCTGGCGAGCAGTGATCAATTCTTCACCGAAAGAACCGTCTTCGTTCAACACGGCATTCGCCTGTGCAATAACGAATTGACCTTCTTCGATAGCAGAAAGGTAATCAATTTGATCCGTAACTTTACCGTCAACAACTTTACGGTAAGGCGTTTCCAGGAAGCCGTACGGGTTAGTACGTGCATATGCTGAAAGCGAGTTAATCAGACCGATGTTTGGACCTTCAGGCGTTTCGATAGGACATAGGCGACCGTAGTGGGTAGCGTGAACATCTCGAACTTCAAAGCCTGCGCGCTCACGCGTCAGACCGCCTGGACCCAATGCAGAGATACGACGCTTGTGCGTCACTTCTGACAACGGGTTGTTTTGGTCCATAAACTGTGACAACTGAGAAGAGCCAAAGAACTCTTTCACTGCCGCAGAGATTGGTTTAGCGTTGATCAGATCTTGAGGCATGATTGCATCAAGGTCGCCAAGGCTTAGACGTTCTTTAACCGCACGCTCAACACGAACCAGACCTACACGGAATTGGTTCTCTGCCATTTCGCCAACAGAACGAATACGACGGTTACCCAAGTGGTCAATATCATCAACTTCACCAATACCGTTACGGATATCGATAAGCTTACGCATAACCTGGATAATATCGTCATGGCTCAGCACGCCAGAACCGGTCATTTCTTCGCGGCACAGTGAACTGTTGAACTTCATGCGACCTACCGCAGACAGATCGTAACGATCTTCTGAGAAGAACAAGCTTTCAAAAAGCTGCTCTGCTGCTTCGCGCGTTGGTGGCTCACCAGGGCGCATCATGCGGTAAATTTCAACCAACGCGCTTAGACGGTCAGTCGTGCTGTCGATACGCAAGGTATCAGACATGTACGGGCCGTTGTCCAAGTCATTGGTGAACAGGGTTTCGATCTTCTTGTGGCCTGCTTGAGAAAGAAGCGCTAGCGTTTCTAGGCTCAGTTCTTGGTTAGCAGGTGCAATGATCTCACCGGTTTCCTCGTTGATGTAATCACGTGCAGCAACTTTGCCCACGATATACTCAACAGGAACTTCAATTTTTGTCACGCCGTCTTTTTCAAGCTGACGAATGTGGCGCGCAGTAATGCGACGACCTTGTTCGATGTATACCTTGCCGTCTGCTTCGATATCAAAGCTCGCAGTTTCACCACGTAGACGATCAGGTACCAGCTCCATCACCAGAGACTTGCCTTGTACTTCGAACACAATTTTGTCGAAGAACATGTCAAGAATTTGCTCTGTGGTGTATTCCAGCGCACGAAGAATGATCGATGCAGGTAGCTTACGACGACGGTCAATACGGACGTAAACAGCATCTTTAGGATCAAACTCAAAGTCCAACCACGAACCGCGGTATGGAATGATACGTGCGTTGTACAGCACTTTACCTGAGGAATGGGTTTTACCCTTATCGCTGTCGAAGAAGACGCCCGGGCTACGATGCAGCTGGGATACGATAACCCTCTCAGTACCGTTAATTACGAAGGTACCATTGTCGGTCATGAGTGGAATTTCACCCATGTAGACTTCTTGTTCTTTAATGTCTTTTACGGTGCCAGCCGGTGCGTCTTTGTCAAACATCACTAGGCGCAATTTCACGCGAAGCGGTGCAGAATAAGTTACGCCACGAATTTGGCATTCTTTAACATCAAAAACTGGCTCACCGAGACGATAGCTAACGTATTGCAGCTCGGAATTGCCATTGTAGCTCTGAATCGGAAATACAGAGCGAAAGGCAGCTTCAAGACCGTATTGCCCTTCTGGATCCTGCTCGATAAATTTTTCGAAAGAATCAAGCTGGATAGACAGTAAGTATGGTACGTCCAAGACTTGCGGACGCTTACCAAAATCCTTACGGATACGCTTTTTCTCGGTATAAGAGTAAACCATAGGGTTCCTCAGCTCGCTGATAAGTGACCCAAACTGTCCAGACTGAGGGACAGTAACTAAACAACCAACCGTTTACTGTAGGAACATCAGAGGGTTAATCTGATGTCTTTTTGCATGGATAGTAGTGACTAAACGGGGTGCAAAATTCACTACTGCCCTACAGCGCAAAAAGGCCGGTGACTATTTAGCCACCAGCCATTAGCCATTTCAGGCTAAGAAGCTAAGCAATAATTACTTAACTTCAACAGAAGCACCAGCTTCTTCTAGCTGTGCTTTAAGAGCGTCAGCTTCTTCTTTAGAAACAGCTTCTTTCAACGGAGCTGGAGCACCGTCAACAACAGCTTTAGCTTCTTTCAGACCTAGGCCAGTTGCGCCACGTACTGCTTTGATAACAGCAACTTTGTTTGGACCACAAGAAGTTAGGATTACGTCGAATTCAGTTTGCTCTTCAACAGCTTCTGCTGCTGCGCCGCCTGCAACTACTGCTGCTGCAGCAGAAACACCGAACTTCTCTTCCATAGCTTCGATTAGTTCAACAACTTGCATTACAGACATTTCTGCAACTGCGTCTAGGATTTGCTCGTTAGTGATAGACATAACAATTCTCTTTAAAGTCAACAATTAGTTTAAATAGCAACCAGTTAAAAGCAAGGCAAATTATGCCGCAGCTTCTTCTTTTTGGTCGCGAACAGCCGCAATGGTACGTACCAGCTTGCCAGCAGACGCTTCTTTCATGCACATCATTAGGCGTGCGATAGCTTCGTCGTAAGTTGGCAGCGTTGCTAGAACGTCAGCATCAGTGATAGAGCCTTCGAATGCAGCAGCTTTGATTTCGAAATTTTTGTTCTCTTTAGCGAAGTCTTTGAAAAGACGCGCCGCAGCACCTGGGTGCTCATTAGAGAACGCAATCAGTGAAGGACCAACGAAGATGTCTTGAAGACATGCATAGTCAGTGCCTTCAACTGCACGACGAGCAAGGGTGTTACGAACAACTCTCATGTAAACGCCAGCTTCACGAGCTTGTTTACGTAGAGAAGTCATTGCACCAACCGCTACACCGCGAGAATCAGCTACAACTGCAGAAAGGGCACCACTGGCAGCTTCGTTGACTTCAGCAACAATTGCTTTTTTGTCTTGAAGATTTAATGCCATTTGGATTTGCTCCTGGATTATATATACACCACTCGCTACTTCTCAGCAGGAGAGTAAGTACGGCGCAGATCCAAGAAAGAATTTATCTATCATGTTCTGGCACCGTCTACGTAGGCTAATTAAGTTCCTATCCGAAGATGAAACGCCTACGGTCTTGGACGAAGTCCGACTAGCGGACATCAGCCATTATTTTAAAGCGGGAAATTGTACAGTAACTCCCCGCTTTAAGCAAATTAGATTGCTTGTGCGTCCAGAGTGTTCTGGTCAACCGCAACACCTGCACCCATAGTGGTAGAGATGCTTACTTTCTTAACGAAAGTACCTTTCGCTGAAGAAGGCTTAGCTTTCTTCAGAGCTACCAACAATGCTTCAAGGTTACCCTTAAGTTTGTCAGCATCGAAATCAACCTTACCAATTGTGGTGTGGATGATACCGTTCTTGTCGTTACGGTAACGAACCTGACCAGCTTTAGCATTTTTAACTGCTTCAGCAACGTTAGGGGTTACAGTACCAACTTTAGGGTTTGGCATCAGGCCGCGTGGACCCAAGATAGTACCCAATTGACCTACAACGCGCATTGCATCAGGAGATGCGATAACTACGTCGAAGTTCATTTCGCCTTTCTTGATTTGGTCAGCCAGATCTTCCATACCAACGATATCAGCACCAGCTTCTTTCGCAGCTTCAGCGTTTGCACCTTGAGTGAATACCGCTACGCGGATGTCACGACCAGTACCGTGTGGCAACACAGTTGCGCCACGAACGTTTTGATCTGATTTACGTGCATCGATGCCCAGGTTTACTGCAACATCAACACTTTCTACGAATTTAGCAGTAGCCAGTTCTTTAAGAAGAGCAACAGCTTCGTTGATATCGTACTCACGAGTAACATCAACTTTGTCGCGGATAACGCGCATGCGTTTAGTCAGTTTAGCCATTGTCTTAACCCTCTACTACCAGACCCATTGAACGAGCAGTACCAGCAATTGAGCGTTTCATCGCTTCAATGTCTGCACCAGTCATGTCTTTCGCTTTAGTTTCAGCGATTTCCTGGATCTGAGCGTCAGTAATAGTACCAACTTTCTCAGTGTTAGGACGGCCTGAACCAGACTTGATACCAGCAGCTTTCTTAAGAAGAACTGCAGCAGGTGGAGTCTTCATTTCGAAAGTGAAAGAACGGTCGCTGTATACAGAGATAACAACTGGAGTCGGCAGACCTTTCTCTAGAGATTCTGTACGTGCGTTAAACGCTTTACAGAATTCCATGATGTTTACGCCATGTTGACCAAGAGCTGGACCAACTGGTGGACTTGGGTTAGCCATACCTGCTGCAACTTGCAGCTTGATGTAAGCTTCTACTTTTTTAGCCATTACTAAATACCTAAATTTGGGTTCAAACGTCTGTTTTTAAATAAACAGACTCCCCGTTTAACAAAAGGGCGCGAAATTGTATTCAAATTTCGCGCCCCTAGCAATACTTTCCGAGCAAAAAACGATCAGCTTTTTTCAACCTGACTGAATTCTAGCTCTACTGGCGTCGCACGGCCGAAGATAGATACAGAAACCTTAACGCGGCTCTTCTCGTAATCAACTTCTTCTACCACGCCATTGAAGTCCGCAAATGGGCCTTCAGTAACACGGACAACTTCACCCGCTTCGTACACAGTTTTGTGCACTGGAGATTCGCTCGCTTTTTCCAGACGGTTCAGGATAGCATCAGCTTCTTTATCAGAAATCGGTGCTGGGCGGTCAGGTGTACCACCAATGAAGCCCATCACACGCGGTACACTACGTACCAAGTGCCATGATTCATCATTCATGATCATCTGAACCAGAACGTACCCTGGGAAAAACTTGCGTTCACTCTTGCGACGCTGTCCTGCGCGCATTTCTACAACTTCCTCGGTAGGTACAAGTATCTCACCGAAGAAATCTTCCATTTCGTGAATCTTGATATACTCGTTCAGAGACTTAGATACACGGCCTTCAAAGCCGGAGAAAGCCTGAACAACATACCAACGTTTTTTAGGAGCTTCGCTCATGTAGTTATCCTCACACGCCAGTGAATAGGCGGACCAGACGGACCATAATACCGTCGATACCCCACAGGATGAGCGCCATGACGACAGTAACAGCCAGAACGATGAGAGTGGTCTGCAAAGTTTCTTGGCGCGTTGGCCATACCACTTTGCGCACTTCCATACGCGACTCACGTGCAAACGTGATCGCCGCTTTGCCTTTACCTGTTAAGGCAGCAACACCACCGGCCGCTGCAACAAGCACAACAACCGCAGCTGCACGTAGTACGACGGACATATCGCCGTAAACGCTATTTCCTACTACAGCAGTCGCCACTAAGGCAAAAACCACAACCCATTTTAGGGTGTCCATTGACCCGGTTGGGGCTTCAGCATTCGCTTTCATACATTCTACCTGTACTAATCTATTTCATCGACGACAACAACCTCGCGTTAGCGAGGTGAAAAGAACAAGAAAAGCTGTGCGGACTTACATCGTCGCTCATTTTCTTCTCTTAAAACGTATATCACTGCGACCAATCGGCGAAAAAAAGTTCAATCTAAAGATTTGGTGCAGAAAAAGGGCATCAAATGATGCCCTTTTTGCTAGTGTGTCGTCAAATCTTATTCGATGATTTTAGCAACAACACCCGCACCAACTGTACGGCCACCTTCGCGGATTGCGAAG
>NZ_JAJUBC010000036.1 GCF_028683095.1 Enterovibrio gelatinilyticus
GACGGTCAGGGCTTTTTTGCGTTTAGCAAAAATATACCAATAATGTACATCCACCATGTCGGTTAACTTCAGATGGAGGCCTATGAGGACTTTGCGAAGGAGTAATTAGGCTTTTTAGAAGCTGGTGCTAACAGTTCGCTTACGCATCGAGAAATTTGCCTACATCCAGCGCCAAAACAGACATTGCTGCTTTCGCTTACAAAGCATTTTCCTCCCGTTTTTTAACCTTTGATACCGACAAGCCCAAGACTAACTTCTACACTGTCAGCACTTGTTAGCTGACAGGAATATATCCATGCCATCACAACGTTCTAAACGATTGAGAAAGAAGCTGTACCTAGATGAGTTTGCGGTGTTTGGCTTTGTGATCAGTCTGAAGCTGAATACCGAAAACGACGAAGAACTGGATACTTTTATTGAATCCTTGGCTGATTTTGCAGAATCTCGTCATCTACTTGTTGCTGGCGGTGGTATGAAAGATATTGAGCTTGTTGTGGGTTCAGCGCTTCGATATGGCTCCGCGACAGCGCAGGACAGGGAGTCAATCAAAGTATGGATTGAAGAACGAGGTGAAGTCGATCTCTTGGAGCTAGGTGTGCTTGTTGATTTGCATCAATTGGAACAGACAGACTAACCCAAAAAATATTCGTATAACTGGCTCTTTTTAGGCTTAGATATTGAAGTGAGTCATTCAAAGAATGTTATTCATCTCCGATATCTATTGAAGTGGACTATATCCATTATGGATAAGAAAGCAGCTTAGTTGTTGTTTGATAAACTCAACGGTAAATTCGGGAGGAAGAGCGCGAAAAACTCGTTTTCACGCTGATAGTTAGAAGCCGTTGATCAACCTTTGGGCGTGTTCGAACGCGCCATGTAAAGTGCATCGACGTATTCCCCATTTCGAAAAGCGTAATCCACGGCCCTGCCTTCCTGCTGGAATCCAAATTTCTTATACAAGGCAATAGCGGCCTCATTGTCGCTATAAACGGTTAATTCGATTCGACGTAGGTTCAACCAATTGTCGGCCAAATCTATCATGGTACTAAGCAGCTTACTGGCAACGCCTTTTCCGGTGTGGTCATCATGCACAGCCATGCCGAATTCACCCACATGACGTCTGCGTGCGCGACGGTTGGCTTCAAATCCCAACTGACCTACTATCTTATCTTCTTCTTCCGCGACCAGGCAGTAGACGTTATCCGGTAGGTTACTGAGTCGTTTTTCCCACATCGCAAGCGAAGGTAATGGCATTTGTAGCGTACCAGCTTGTGCTTTTGGGCAGGCATAGAGTTGTTGGATTGCTGGAATATCGCGAGGCTCTACAGGACGAACAGTTACAGGCATAGTCACTCCGAGGTAATACAAGAGGGACTTTTCATCATTACTTGCAACTGACTGCTTATCAAGCAGTTTTTTAGGTTGGTATTGACTTACTTGTTTTATTCGAGATGAAGGTCGAGAGGTGTCTTGCTATCACGACCGCCGATTTCACGTGTTAGGCGTGGAACCAAGTAGCCGGAAACTTCTTTGATAAGCCCAGACATCAGCATTTTCGCTTCTTCATCAGCGACTAAGAAATGCGCTGCTCCTTTCACTTTGTCCAGAACATGCAGGTAGTACGGTAAGATACCTGCATCAAACAAACTATTGCTCAGGTTTTTCAGCGCTTCGACAGAATCATTCACGCCACGCAGCAGCACACTTTGGTTTAAAAGGGTGACTCCGGCTATTTTGAGCTTCGCCATTGACGCACGTAACTCATCATCAATCTCATTGGCATGGTTGATGTGGGTGACCAATACCACTCCAAGCCTTGATGATTGAAGCATGTGAGTAAGTGCTAATGTCACCCTTGATGGAATCACGACAGGCAGTCTCGAGTGAATACGAAGGCGCTTGATGTGAGGCACGGATTCTATCGCTTCAATTAGCCATTGCAGTTCATGGTCTTTCGCCATTAGTGGATCCCCACCAGACAGAATAACTTCATCGACTTCCGGGTGATCTTGCAAGTAAGCGATCGTTTTGCGCCAGGTTTCTTTGCCGCCTTTGTTGTCTTCATAAGGGAAATGTCGACGGAAGCAGTATCGACAATTGATCGCACAGCCGCCTTTTACAATCATAAGCACACGATTTTTGTACTTATGAAGGAGTCCGGGAACATCATTATCTTGTTCGTCTAGTGGGTCTATGGTGAAGCCTATCGCTTCCTCAAACTCTTCGATAACAGGCAATACTTGACGCAAAAGCGGGTCATTCGGGTTACCTTTCTCCATTCTATCGATGAAACTTTGTGGCACACGTTGTGAGAACAAGGTGCGTGCAGAGAAGCCGGTCATCCATGGTGTAGGCTCGATCTCGAGCTGTTGCAGAAGAATTTGAGGATCTGAGACAGCATTTGCGATCTCTTTGAGCCACTTTTTCTCAACAGGCGATGCGTTTCGGGTTATTATGTCCGGCATTTATGACAACTTCGAAGATGTTAAGAGGATAGACATGGCGTCTTTTAGCACCAATGAATTCCGCGGTGGAATGAAAATTATGCTTGATAATGAACCTTGTGTCATTATCGAAAACGAATTCGTTAAGCCTGGTAAAGGCCAAGCGTTCAACCGCGTAAAAATCCGCAAGCTGCTTTCTGGCAAAGTGCTGGAGAAGACATTCAAGTCAGGCGACTCAGTGGAAGCTGCCGACGTAATGGATCATGAACTAGACTACCTCTACACAGACGGTGAGTTCTGGCATTTTATGAACGCAGAATCTTTCGAGCAAATCGCTGCTGATGAAAAAGCAGTCAGTGATAACATTAAATGGTTGAAAGAGAATGACCGTTGCACATTGACACTTTGGAACGGTAACCCAATTGCTGTTACTCCGCCAAACTTTGTTGAGCTTGAAGTGACTGAAACAGATCCTGGTCTGAAGGGTGATACCGCTGGTACTGGCGGCAAGCCAGCGACATTGATCACGGGCGCTGTTGTTCGTGTGCCTTTGTTCATTCAAATCGGTGAAGTGATCAAAGTGGATACACGCTCTGGCGAATACGTGAGCCGCGTCAAGTAATCACGGGTCATCTGCTTTGCAGTAAAAAGGTCGCTTAGGTGGCCTTTTTTGTGTCTGTAATTCCGTGAGTTATTTCCCTGTTTGCGATTCAACAGGCGAGTGCCAAAGCTGGCCTGTTTGAAGCCATGGCTATCCTAGCAAAAGGTGAAGCAGAATCGGAGGTGCCTAAAGCGACCTATGACGCGTACGGTTCTAATTGTGACGTCTATTTGGTGGAATTGCATCGCGATAACTCGACTGCATTGTACGACAATTTGAAAGACCACAAGATTGAAGAACCAAAGCATTACTTTGGCGTGGTAACAGCGGAAAGATGACCTCTAACCTTGATGTGATTGTCGGTCTAAGGGCATTGGGGATGATGGAAAAAATGGAAGCGTTGCACCAGATGCCAAAGAAATAATGGTGCACAGACAGTAGGAATAAAAAAGGGAGCGAAAGCTCCCTTTTTCGTGCCTGTGAGATTAAATCATAAAGATGAAAATCACAGACAGTGCAGTTACCAAGAATGCAGCGGCATAGCACGCCACTTTTCCAGCAGTTCCTGTATGGAACTTCAGATCGTGCATGCCATGGTGCAAGCGGTGCATCGCATGCCACATAGGCAAAGACAAAGTACCCATAACAAACAATGCGCCAATGAAGCTGGTGACAAAACCAGTTACACGCTCATAGCTCAGGGCTTCTGCGTCTAGAATGCCCATTGGTGCCATGATCCCAAGAACCAAAATGGTTACAGGGGTAATCATTGCAAACCAAGAACCGCCTGCGCCAAATAGTCCCCACCATACTGGTTCGTCAGAACGTTTTGGATTCAAATCGACCACGCTTTATCTCCTCACTTGTATGGTGTTAAACCACAAACAGAACAACGGCAGAGATCACTGCAACGGCTGCCCATTGAGCCAGCACTATGATCTTCTTATCCAACTTTTTGCCACCGATACGAATTGGCATCACCTGTGGCATCATGCTGAAAAACGTCTGTGCATGGAACAAGCTTCCGATCAGTGCCACGATGTTGATCGCGATAACGACAGGATTTGCCATGAAGCTTAGCCAGTTCTGCCAAGCACTTTCGCCAATCACCAAGCTACCTAGGCCAAATGTTAGGAACAAGGTAAAGAAAATCAGTGGTAATACCGTTGCTTCACGCAGCATATACATGCGGTAGAAAGGGTGATCCTTCCACCATGTACGCTTCATTTCACGAACGTAAGGTTTACGGTTAGACATCCTTAATCCTCCACTTTCTTTGGTGAACCATCAGGTTTGAGCATGGCAATGACAAAGTCCTGAGACGATACGATTTTGCCTTGGTTAACGGCTGCTGCTGGATCAACGCTTTTCGGGCAAACCTCAGAGCAATAGCCGACGAAGGTGCAACCCCACGCGCCGTTTTCACCATTGATCAGGGCCATACGCTCTTGCGCACCGTTGTCACGGCTATCAAGGTTGTAGCGGTGAGCCAACGTTAGCGCAGCAGGGCCGATGAATTCAGGGTTTAGACCAAATTGAGGGCAGGCAGCGTAACAAAGGCCGCAGTTAATACAGCCAGCGAACTGCTTGTAGCGAGCCATTTGCTCTGGCGTTTGGTTATTTGCACCATCTTCAGGTGTGCGGTCGTTGCCAATGATGTAAGGTTTGATCGCTTCAAGACGCTCAATAAATGGCGTCATGTCGACAATCAAATCTTTTTCAATTGGGAAGTTAGCGAGCGGTTCGATAGTCACGCCATCAGGGTAATCGCGTAGGAAAGCTTTACATGCAAGCTTTGGTACGTTGTTCACCATGATGCCGCAAGAGCCGCAGATTGCCATTCGGCAAGACCAGCGATACGCGAGGTGCTTGTCGAGATGGTCTTTGATGTAACCTAGTGCATCCAATACCGACATGGTGTCGTCGAATGGCACGTTAAAGGTTTGCAGGCGAGGCTCATCATCTTTCGACGGGTCATAGCGAAGAATGCTGACTTTTTGAATGCGATTGTCTGACATTATGCCTGCTCCTTCTGTTGTTTTTCAGCCTTCTTAGCCGCAGCTTCAGCTTCTTCCGCAGCAGCACCATATAGGCGTGCTTTCGGCTGAGATTTCGTAATTTTCACGTCACCATATGTAATGGTTGGCGCTGCATCTGGGTTATAGAAAGCCAGAGAGTGTTTCAGGAAGTTCGCGTCATCGCGTTCTGTGCAACCCTCGTCAAGACGCTGGTGCGCACCACGAGACTCGCGGCGCATGATTGCAGAGTGTGCCATGGCCTCTGCCACTTCAAGGCCGTAGCCCACTTCAATGGCATACAACAGATCAGTGTTAAACACTTTGCCTTTGTCTTGAATACTAATGCGCTTGTAACGCTCTTTAAGCTCAGTGAGCTTGTCGATGGTTTGTTGCATGAGATCTTCGCGACGGTAGATACCGCAGCCCGCTTCCATGGTGTGTCCCATTTCAGTACGGATTTCGGCCCAATTCTCATCGCCTTCTTGATTCAAGAGTGCATCGATACGCGCTTCAACCGCTGCGATTTGACGGGTAATCTCTTCGTCATTCCAGCCAGTGAATTCAGCAGCACGCTCAACAGCACCTTCACCTGCAACGCGACCAAATACCACCAACTCAGCCAGCGAGTTAGAACCCAGACGGTTAGCACCGTGAAGGCCTACAGATGAACACTCACCTACAGCGAACAAACCTTTGATCGTGGTTTCGTTCTTGCCGTTCGTCTCGATACCACCCATGGTGTAGTGCGCAGTAGGGCGAATAGGGATTGGCTCTTTGGCTGGGTCAACGTTGACATACGCTTTTGCCAATTCACAGATAAATGGCAGACGTTCGTTAAGGTATTCTTCACCTAGGTGGCGAAGATCTAGCAACACCACATCGCCCAGTGCGTGTTTGATTGTGTTGCCCTTTTGCTGCTCGTGCCAGAATGCTTGCGAGACTTTATCGCGTGGGCCGAGTTCCATGTATTTGTTCTTTGGCTGGCCAATCGGTGTTTCTGGGCCCATGCCATAATCTTGAAGGTAACGGTAGCCGTTTTTGTTGACGATAATACCGCCTTCACCACGACAACCTTCCGTCATCAGAATGCCGGTGCCTGGCAGGCCCGTTGGGTGATATTGAACAAACTCCATATCACGCAGTGCAGCACCATGGCGATAGGCCATTGCCATGCCGTCGCCTGTTACGATACCGCCGTTGGTGTTGCAGTTATAAACGCGGCCTGCGCCTCCTGTTGCCAGAATGACGGATTTTGCCTTAATGCAGACCAACTCGCCCTCAGACATATGAATGGCGATCAGGCCTTGTGCTTCACCGTCTACAACGAGTAAGTCCACCACGAAGTACTCGTCAAGACGTTTAATTTGCTTGTACTTGATAGACGTTTGGAAAAGCGTGTGAAGCATGTGGAAGCCAGTTTTATCAGCCGCGAACCACGTGCGCTCAACTTTCATGCCACCGAAACGACGAACGTTTACGTCACCGTTTTCTTTGCGGCTCCATGGGCAACCCCATTGTTCCAATTGGATCATTTCGCGAGTCGCATTCTCAACGAAATATTCCACAACATCCTGTTCACAAAGCCAATCACCACCGCCAACGGTATCGTTGAAGTGGTTATCGAGGCTATCCTCATCCTTGATGACGGCGGCAGAACCACCCTCAGCGGCCACCGTGTGGGAGCGCATCGGGTATACCTTAGAAATCAGAGAGATTTCTAGTTCTGGGTTTGCTTCAGCTGCAGCAATAGCGGCACGAAGGCCAGCGCCGCCAGCGCCAATAACAGCGATATCTGTGGTAATTGTTTTCACAGCTATCCTCCGGAGGATTGTTAAAAAATAAGAGATGCAATCTGTGCATCGAACTCAAAAGCTATCCCCATCTTAGGGAACTTGGCCTCATCACTATTTGACCTGAAAGGGTATTTGTTCCGACTTTTCGGCTTTCTTGGGCGTTAAGCCACAGAAGTGTGATCTGGGTCGTCAGAGAAAGAAAATACACATGTTAATAGCGGGTTACCTAGCCATTTCGTATGTTTCTGACACGTAAAAAATGCATTGCACTTGGGTGATTTAACTCTTTATTTTTAAAGGTTTTTATTTGATGTATGCTTGAGGCGAATAAACAGCGGCTTTCAGTTTGATGGCGCTAATATCTTTGACTTGTTCAAGCACTCGAAAACATAAATTCGACTTGATGGTAGAGGGCTTTCTATAAGAAGGCAGCAAGAGATACAATGTGGCCAATCCCAATGAAAGAGAATGATTCAATATGACTCCGCAGTGGCGTCCTACGTCTGATATCGAGACATTAAAAGCACGCGCAACCTTGATGCGTAATATCCGTCAGTTTTTTGCAGAGCGCGACGTCATGGAAGTAGACACACCCGCAATGAGTCAAGCGACGGTCACAGATATTCATTTACATACTTTCCGAACCGATTTTGTCGGCCCTGGTTATGCGAAAGGTATACCGCTTTATTTGATGACGAGCCCTGAGTTTCACATGAAACGGTTGTTGGCTGCTGGCAGTGGTGCCATCTATCAAATCAATAAAGCCTTTCGTAACGAAGAGGCGGGTCGTCACCACAACCCTGAATTTACTATGTTGGAGTGGTATCGCCCGGGATTTGACCATCACGCACTCATGGATGAGATGGATGTGCTGCTGCAACTTGTGATGCGCTTAGGTCAAGCTGAGCGTATGACCTATCAAGATGCGTTCATCTCTGTGCTTGGAGTCTGTCCACTCGAGGGCACAATGGCGCAGCTAAAATCGGCAGCAAGAACGCTGGGGCTGTCAGATATCGCTGAGCCTGAAGAAGACCGTGATACCTTGCTGCAATTGCTGTTTAGCGTGGGTGTCGAGCCTGATATTGGGCAAACAGTGCCTGCTTTTGTGTATAACTTTCCTGCATCACAGGCCGCACTTGCGAAAGTATGTAGTGATGATAAACGAGTTGCCGCGCGTTTTGAGGTTTACTTCAAAGGCATTGAACTAGCTAACGGTTTCTATGAACTGGACAATGCTGATGAGCAGCTTGCTCGTTTTGAAGAAGACAACCGAAAGCGCGAAAGCATGGGACTGAACGCGCAGCCTATCGACGACCACTTGATTGAAGCAATCCGACATGGTTTGCCTGATTGTGCAGGCGTTGCCTTGGGGATTGATCGTTTGATCATGTTGGCGCTAGGTAAATCACACATCGATGACGTTATCGCTTTCCCTGTTGGACGCGCTTAACTGAAAACGCCGCAATCAAAATGCGGCGTTTTTATGTTCGAGCGTTGAAGGCGACTGAACAGCCCTAGCTTGAAACAATGAGTCCTGCTCCTGTTACCGCAAGCGCGGCGCCAATCCACGCACTCGGTGATGGACGCACTTTGGTGAACAGCCAAATGAGTGGCAGGACCATGACAGGTGTGGTTGATGACAGCAGTGCCACCATACCCACTTCGCCCCACTTCAACGCGTACATAATCAGCGTCATGCCGACGGCCATAGCAAGGAAGCCGTTGACCACCACCATACCGAAAATACGCCAGTTAATTGGATTCACTGGTTGTGCAACACGCACTTGCAACAGAACGAGTATGCCGTGTGCGGCAAATGCCGCAATCATACGAATGGCTGATGCAGCGATGGGATCAACGTTACCCGTCAGGACGGGTTTAGCAATCACGCCACCTAACGACTGACAAAGCGCCGCTGTTAAACCAAGGGCGATGGCGACGCCCAAGCTACCTTTCGTTTCTTCCCATTGGTGGGCATTTCCGCTTTGGCGGAAAAAGACGGCAATCATGACGCCGGAAAACACCAAGATAGCGCCGACAAGTCGAATGCCTTGTAGGGTTTCACCAAATAGCCAGATACCTAGCAGAGCAGAAAAGCCTGCGTGGCAGGAATACAAAAGGCCTGAGCGTCGCGGACCGATTCGATTCATGCAGCCAAACAGAGCGGTATCACCAATAAATATACCAATCAGGCCAGACACCGCCATGGGCCACCAAATGTCCGACGTGACGGTTGCCCATCCTCCGGTAAATAGCGCTAAGAGTGACAGCATGATTGACACACTGGCCATACGCCAACGGCTATAGGCAAAACTGCCTAAGTGGCGAGCGGGCGTCACCGATATTAGGCTGGAAATACCCCAAAGAAAGGCGGCGGCAAGCGCTAGCCATTCATATCCCAAGAGAGCGTCCTCATAAGATGCGAGCCAAAGTTCGCGTTGTTAAATTTGAAAAGGAGCGAGAGTGTATATGGACTTGGGACTTGGGGAAAGGCCCTGCGGCCTTTCCGATCAGACGTTCGAAAGTGCTAAGTAAGAAAAGGCGCTAGGTGATAATAAGCATGGCACCATACACCATGATTAAGCCAGTGATACCCAAAATAAGGCCGACTTTGGCCATGTCTTTGCTTTCAATTAACCCCGTCGAATATGCCAAGCTGTTAGGGGGCGTCGACACAGGTAGTATCATGCCAAGTGAAGCAGAAAATGCGACCACAACCAATAGTCCTTGAATTCCCCCTATGGCGGATAGGCTTTGCATGGACGTTGCTACAGCAGCCGCAATCGGCATAAGAAGGTTCGCTGTGGCGGTATTCGACATGAAGTTTGCCATCAACCAGCAAATGAGGGATAGCGTAAGTACGACCGCTACAGGGGACAAGGTATCGTAATCAACGGCGTGTGCAAGTGCAGAGGCCAACCCCGTTTTATCAAGCGCTAAGCCGATGGCGATACCACCGGCGACAAGCCACAACACATCCCAATTGATGAGCTTCAATTCTTCTTTGCCCATAATGCCAGTGAGGGTGAAGATGGCCAGAGGAACAATCGACACGACATATGTGTTCATGCCATGAAGGCTGGTAGTCATCCAAAGCAGTATCGTGACGGCGAAGGTCGTGTAAACCGTATAAGCGCGCCAGCTTTTTTGGAATCTCCCGTTTAGCTTAAGCCTCATTTCACTTTGACTGGCGGGGTAGAGTGCTTGCAGTAACCACCATGCGAATGCCAGTTGCACCACCACAAAGGGCAAGCCCATTGCCATCCAATCTAAAAAGCTAATGGCATTTTCCCCAGTGAGATATTGCAAAGCAATTGCGTTGGGCGGCGTTCCGATTGGTGTCGCAATACCGCCAGTGTTGGCAGCGATAGGAATGCAGAGGACCAGCGCTTTGATCCCCGTGTCTCCTTTAGGGACGGAAGCAACAATCGGAGCCAGTAGCGCGAGCATCATCACAGTGGTGGCAGTGTTAGACATAAACATCGAAAACACCGCGGTGATCAACATAAGACCAAGCATGATAAAGCGTGGTTTATTGCCGAAAGGTTTGAGAAGTACGCGAGCGAGGTTGTTGTCTAAATCGTATTTTGACGCCGCAATCGCAAGGGAAAAGCCGCCCATGAAAAGGATAATGATCGGCGATGAGAAGGCGCTGAAAATATCGGTGTACGCGATGAGATCGCCTAATTCATGATCAGACGTTGTGTCTCGAAACATATTGAGTCCCTTATCGGAAATCATGATCAGTTCGAGTGCGATGATGAGAATTGATGTGGCGAAAACGGGAACGGGTTCGAGTACCCAAAGTAATGCTGCGAGTAGGAAGATAGCGAGCAGACGATGCTGGATGATCGTTAAATTGTCGAGAGGGATCCAATCGGTAGGCATGAGTAAAATGCCGAGCGGGATGCCAAAGGCAATGACAAATTTAAGTATTACCGCACGAGAGAGTGTCGACATAAGGCTGATCCCATCCTCTTTGAATGAAGTGATGGCATCATATTCATGTTTTAATTCATTGAGTTGGATGCCATTTTACTTTCAACAGCATACGGGGGAGAAAAGAAAATACTCTGTGCTCTGATAAAGTTTGTGCACAAAAAAAGGGCAATAATGCCCTTTTCGTCGCAGATCGTAATTTTGCCGTTAAACGGTTTCTATTTCGCTCTGTTCTTGATTGTGTATCGCGACTTTTTGATGAGCGTAGCTCTCTCCCATGCGGGTTGCTTTGCCAGCGACAATGCTCTCGTCAAAGGTAATCGCCCCTTTCGGGAATAGGTTGATCACGGTCGATCCCAATTTGAAGCGACCCATTTCTGCGCCTTTCTGAATGGTGACTGACTGATCGCCTTCGGCAGGGTAATCCCAACGACGAATGCTTTGACCAGTAGGTGGCGTGATGGTGCCTGCCCACGTGGTTTCGATGCTACCTACAATAGTTGCACCGACAAGCACTTGTGCAAGTGGGCCAAATGCGGTGTCAAAAATACACACTACACGCTCATTGCGTGCAAATAGGTTTGGCACATTTTCAGCAGTGAGTGGGTTAACCGAAAACAGGTCACCCGGCACATAGATCATTTGGCGAAGCGTGCCATCGCATGGCATATGAACACGGTGATAGTCACGCGGCGACAGATATAAGGTCGCAAAATCACCGTCAGCAAATTCTTCAGCCAATGTTGCGTCACCACCGAGTAATTCGCACGCATCAAAGGTGTGACCTTTGGCTTGGATCAGTCGGCCTTGCTCGATAGGACCAGCTTGACTGACACAAGCATCAGCGGGGTGGCTAATGACGCTTGCTTCATCATTGATTGGACGAGCACCGTCCTTCAATTCACGAACAAAGAAATCGTTGAACGTTGGGTAGCTTGCTGGATCTGGATTTTTAGCTTCACCCATTTCCACCTTGTACTGACGTACGAACCATTTGATCACAGCGGTCGTCAAAAAGCCGGCTTTAGCAGCAGCAAGTTTACCTACAAGGCGGGTTAGTAGATGTTTTGGCATGCAGTACTGCAGACCAATTTTCAAATCGTTAGACACAGTTGTTATTCCTAACTCGTCGAATGGCTTAGAGAAATCCCAAAGGCCGAAATGTAAAAAGCGGCCTAGTTTACAAAATTAACAGGCCGCTAACCAGATGGAGGGGGAAAATCGATGGACGATCAGTTTTCTTTATTGCGTGAAAACTGTCGATTTGCCTTCATTTCAGACATGCTATCGATGATCTTGTGGTAGCTATTAAAGCGCTCGGTACTGATCTTACCACCTTCAACTGCATCTCGGATCAAGCAACCTGGGTCGTCTTTGTGTTTGCAATCGCGGAATTTACAGCCGCCAATGTAATCACGAAACTCTTTGAAACCTAGTGTGACTTGCTCTGGCTCCAAGTGCCAAAGTCCGAACTCACGTACCCCTGGACTATCAATAAGATCGCCTCCATCGGGGAAGTGATAAAGGCGAGCAGTGGTGGTAGTGTGCTGACCCAGTCCTGAGTTTTCAGATACTTCGCACGTCTCGGCATTCACTTCTGGAAGCAGAACATTCACCAAGCTGGATTTACCGACTCCCGATTGGCCGACAAAAATACTGGTTACGTCAGCAAGCTTTGCTTTTAACGCAGCCATACCTTCACCTGTTTTCTGGCTAACCATCATGACGTCGTAACCGATTTGATGATAAATCGCGAGCATGTTCTTTACGATGTCGAGACCGTTTTCATCAAGCAAGTCTATTTTGTTGATCACGATTAGAGGCTTGAAATCAACCTGTTCGGTAGCAATCAAGTAACGGTCTATAATGTCGGTAGACAGTTCGGGTAGAATTGCAGAAACGATCACAACTTGATCAATGTTGGCTGCGACTGGTTTTACACCGTCATAGTAATCTGGGCGAGTAAGCACTGAGTGACGTTCGTGGACAGCTTCCACAACGCCAGCAATGCCTTGCAATGTTTTAACGCCAGGACGCCAGACGACAGTATCCCCAGTCACCAAGCTTTCGATTGAGCGGCGAAGGTTACATCGTTGAACAGCACCGGTTTGAAGATCTTCAATATCTGCGTGTTGTCCAAAACGAGTGATCACGACCCCTTCACGGGCTGATTCCAGTAAGGATTCATCCCACTGGACATCCTTTTGCTGACGATCAATTCGTTTATTTTGGTTTGTCCGTACTCGGCGCAATTGGCCTTTTGTGAGATTTTTCTTTTTTGCCACGAGAATGTCGCTAGTTTAGTTGGCTTTCAAGTCAGGCTAAGTATGATACATGGTTTATTTGTAAAATAGGCAATTTGGATGTCTTTCAGCGATAAGAATTTAATCTGGATTGATCTTGAGATGACAGGACTTGATCCACAGGTTCATAAAGTCATTGAGATCGCTACCGTTGTTACAGATGCTGAACTTAATGTTTTAGCCGAAGGCCCAGTCATAGCCATTAATCAATCTGACGATGAATTGGCAATAATGGATGAGTGGTGCACGAACACACACACTCGCAGTGGGCTGGTGGATCGTGTGAAAGCGAGCAAAGTGAATGAAGAGCAAGCTATCAAAGAAACGATCGCGTTTCTTAAAGATTGGGTGCCTGCAGGTGTTTCTCCGATCTGTGGCAATAGCGTAGGGCAAGATCGTCGATTCCTTTATCAGCATATGCCTGAACTAGAACGCTTCTTTCATTACCGCACCGTCGACGTCAGTACCATCAAAGAGTTGGTCAGACGCTGGCAGCCAGATCTTCTGACTGGCTTCCAAAAGCAAGGGACTCATTTGGCAATGGATGACATCCGAGAGTCAATTGAAGAACTGCGCTACTACAGAAGTAAGATCTTTACGATCTGATGCCAAAATAAGCGATACGAAGAAATTTCAAAATTTATGAGTTTAGAGGCTTGCATCCCTGATTTTTCTTCGTATAATTCGCAGCCCTGACAGAGACAATTGTCTTTGATTAAGCGACACTAGCTCAGCTGGTAGAGCGCAACCTTGCCAAGGTTGAGGTCACGAGTTCGAACCTCGTGTGTCGCTCCACTTCTCTTGTGGAACAGGACGTTATCGATTTGTCGATAGCAGATCATGCAAAGTTTGCGGGTCATTAGAAATAAAGATCACTTGATGATCATGAAAGATCTTTGCGACACTAGCTCAGCTGGTAGAGCGCAACCTTGCCAAGGTTGAGGTCACGAGTTCGAACCTCGTGTGTCGCTCCAATTTCTTTCAAAAAGAGAATTCACTTTTGATTCGTTGAAAGTGAAAGAAAAGCCCGATGCAAATCGGCACTGTGATGCGACACTAGCTCAGCTGGTAGAGCGCAACCTTGCCAAGGTTGAGGTCACGAGTTCGAACCTCGTGTGTCGCTCCAAACTCTTTCAAAAAGAGAAAGCACTTTTGATTCGTCGAGAGTGAAAAATAAGCCCGGTGTAAATCGGCACTATGATGCGACACTAGCTCAGCGAGCAGAGTGCAACCTTACCAAGGTTTAGGTCACACCTAATCCTTGAAGATCGGGAACCTCGTGTGTTGCTTCAAACTCTTTCGATTCGTCGAAAGTGCGAAACGCAAGTTACCTTGTCATTCGCTTCAGAAATTGCCGAAATCATTCGGACGCTCTTTAATGCGACACTAGCTCAGCTGGTAGAGCGCAACCTTGCCAAGGTTGAGGTCACGAGTTCGAACCTCGTGTGTCGCTCCAAATTTTAATTTCTGAGTAATCAGAAGTGCGAAACACAAGAACCCTTGCCAAGGTTGAGGTCACGCTTAAGCCTTGAAGATCGGGAACCTCGTGTGTCGCTCCAAATTTCTTGCAGTTAATCATCTGCAAGCACCAACACTTCGCATAACACGTACCAGTTATCTGTAGGGTACCGCGAATCGTTGTCTTTAATGCTGTGAAGCATTATCTCAGGGCAAGGTCTAGCCCATAAAATCTGAATGCTTTGTAAATCTCGTATGCCACTGATGCATACTGGTCATATTTCAATGTTTCTCACAGAGTTATCCACAGCAGCCAAGTTGTGGGTAAAGCCGTTGATGAATAAATGAAGGTGTGACCTTTCTCAGAATTTACTGTTCGTTAGGTGATCGGTGGATAACTGAGGGTTGTGTGTGTTCTCTTTTTTAACTTCATGTTTATAAAGAGTTTTTATTGTTGGTGTGCGCTGTTTTCAAAAGCTTATCCCCAATATTGTCACCTAGCGTGATGTGACACGGGAATTATTCACAGAGTGTGTTTAACTTTGTCGATATGCACTGTTTTATAGCGTACTGAAAATGTTTTCCACATTACGCAGCAGAAGTGAACCTATGTCTTATTTCTGCATCTTTCTTCGCTGATGAAGAGGACATCTATTAAGATTTGCACTATTTATGCATCTCTGGATAAGCCTTTCTGAACAATTCTGACTAACCGTTTTGTGGAAGCGGGTAATACGTTAACCTCGCCTTCTTTCCTGCGTTCAATCTGTTGAGTAATTGCCCAATTTAGGTGCTCATCAAGCATAGCAGAGAAATTTTTGGCTGCCTGCAAAAGCGCAACGATCTCTGGGTCATATGGTGCGTTCCCCATCGCTACAGACAGGTTTCTACGCCATTTCTCGTGGCCTATACGGCGAATCGCTGAACCTTCCGTTTCTTTCAAAAATGTTGATTCATCCCAACTGAATAACGTCTTCAATGATTGCTGAACCAAACTTGAACGTCCATGAAAGTCGGTTTCTTGTGTAACTTCTGCTTCGCGGTTGTATGGGCAGACCAATTGGCAGTCATCACAGCCGTAAATACGGTTACCCATAGGGCGGCGAAACTCTTCAGGGATGGGGCCATCGAGCTCGATAGTGAGATAGGAAATACAACGGCGTGCATCAACGACTGTGTCTCCAACAATCGCGTCGGTAGGGCATGACGTGATACAGGCTACGCATTTGCCGCACTGATTCTCTACAGGCTCGTCAACGGGAAGTGGCAGATCAATGAGTAGCTCTCCGAGGAAAAACCACGACCCTGCTTCTTGGCTGAGCAATAAAGAGTGTTTTCCTGTCCAACCTAGCCCCGCTTTTTCAGCCAATGGCCTTTCAAGTACAGGTGCGGAGTCAACAAAAGGTCTATAGCCAAACTCACCGACTTCTTGCGATATGCGATCGCCCAACTTCTTGAGTCGATTTCTGATCAGCTTATGATAATCACGACCGAGAGCGTAGCGACTGATGTAAGCGAGGGATGGGTCGTCCAGTGTTTTGGCGAATCCTGCATTGGGGGGCAAGTAATCCATACGCGCACTGATCACGCGGATAGTGCCTTCAACCAACTCTTGTGGACGCGCCCGCATCATGCCGTGGCGTGCCATCCAGTCCATCTCACCGTGGTAACCCGCATCTAACCATCGCTGAAGTTGCTCTTCATGCTGACGGAGATCGATATCAGTGATACCGATATGCTGAAAACCTAGTTCGCGACCCCATTGCCTGATATTTTCAGCAAGCAGGTCAAAATTAATCGATGATGAAGATCGAGAGTTAGGCATAAAGATCAGGATGGATGACTGAAGATGGCGGCGAGTTTACCACAATCCCTTTACCGATCGGATCAGGTTAAGCGCGGAGAGCGTAAAATCGCATCGGATCTTGGTGTGGAAATGTACGATCTTATGGAGCGAGCAGGCTTAGCGGCGTTTTGTTTGCTTCGACAGCGTTGGCCTGAAGCGAAAAAGATCCTGATCACATGTGGCAGCGGCAACAATGGTGGCGATGGTTATGTTGTTGGTCGCTTGGCGCTAGAGGCGGGGCTACAAGTTGTGCTGTGGTCTGCGAGTGATCCTGAGACATTAACGGGAGAAGCGCGAACCGCGAAACAAGCATTCTTGGCACAAAGCGGCGTTATATTGTCTGCTGATCTGCCATCAGAGCCGTTTGATCTGATCGTCGATGCGCTGTTTGGAACAGGGCTATCGCGAGCCGTGGAGGGTCATTACCGTGATGCGATAAAAGTGATAAATGCGTCCGGTTCGCCTGTATTGGCTATTGATATTCCTAGTGGACTGCACGCGGACACGGGCTCTGTTTTTGGTGATGCTATCAATGCGGACTGCACCATCAGCTTTGTGGCATTGAAGCAGGGGTTGTTCACGGGGAAAGCTGCCGATCATTGTGGGCACATCGTTTTTGATGGTCTTGGCATTCATGAAGCGTTTGAAGCGCATATCCCTACTTCAGTTACACTGCTAGGTGTCAATCTCTTAAAGGATTTTCAGCCTGTTCGCCGACGTAGTGCGCATAAAGGACAATGCGGTCGTTTACTTTGTATTGGCGGCCAGCAAGGCATGGGTGGAGCGATCATCTTATGCGGTCAAGCGGCACTGCGAACTGGCGCGGGGTTAGTGGCACTTTTAACTGATAAGACGCATATCAATGCCATTTTAGCCAGCCAACCTGAGTTGATGATCCGCCAATGGCAAAAAGAAGATGGCGCTCAAGCGCTTTCATCAGTGATACATTGGGCGGATGTTCTTGCGCTGGGACCTGGGTTAGGTCAATCAGTATGGGCGCGTGCTTTATTTGAGGCCGCATTGGCAAGTCAGTTGCCGGTGGTGGTGGATGCAGACGCATTAAGCCTGCTGTCGCATTTCCCTCATAATTATGATCATTGGGTGCTCACGCCTCATCCGGGAGAGGCGGCAAGATTATTAGATCTCACAGTAGAAGAAATTGAACGGGATCGGTTTTCTGCCGTCAAAGAAATACATAATCGTTACGGCGGTGTGGTGGTGCTTAAAGGTGCAGGCACAATCGTTTATGATGGTACGTATTGTTCGGTGATTCATGCTGGTAACCCTGGTATGGCATCGGGAGGCATGGGGGATGTGTTAACTGGCGTGATAGCGTCTTGTTTAGCGCAAACTCAATCGGTTAAAGAGGCGGCAAGGTTTGGCACGCTCTTGCACAGTTACGCTGCAGATATTGC
This sequence comes from Enterovibrio gelatinilyticus, assembly GCF_028683095.1. GTDB lineage: Bacteria > Pseudomonadota > Gammaproteobacteria > Enterobacterales > Vibrionaceae > Enterovibrio > Enterovibrio gelatinilyticus. The sequence goes on from NZ_JAJUBC010000036.1 coordinate 17,818, forward strand.
TGCGCAGCATGGGGAGCGAGGGCTGTTAGCCAGCGACTTGCTACCTTTGCTTGGAAACAACATAGAATAAATGCAGATTTGACGGCGAATGACCGTCAAACAACAAAGCAGTGAGAAACATGACAATAACTTTTAATACTGAACTTGCTGATGAGCAAGCCACAGTGACGTTGGGTGCGGCACTCGCAGCAGCGTGTTCACAACAAACCACCATCTACCTGCATGGGGATTTAGGAGCAGGTAAAACCACGTTTTCTCGTGGTTTTATTCAATCTCTTGGTCATAACGGCAATGTGAAAAGTCCAACCTATACATTGGTTGAGCCATACCAACTCGCCTCTTGGCAGGTTTACCACTTCGATCTTTACCGTTTGGCTGATCCCGAAGAGCTCGAATTCATGGGGATCCGTGATTACTTCACACCTGACGCACTTTGTTTGGTTGAATGGCCGGAAAAAGGTGAAGGCATGTTGCCAGAACCTGATCTCGATATCACACTGAAATATAACGGTGAACAACGTACGGTGCAGGTTATAGCAAATACTGCGGTCGGCGAAACCCTGATTGATAGTTTGGAGTGGAAATAGAGTTATGCGTTGGCGGGGTGTGTTAGTAGGGATCATCGTATGGTTGGGGATCATGACCTCAGCGTGGGCAAATTCACTTGAAAATGTGCGTATTTGGCCAGCACCTGATGAAACTCGCGTGGTGATGGATATGGCGAGTGAGCCTTCCTACACGTTTTTCACACTCACCAAGCCTAATCGCCTTGTGGTCGATCTTAAAGATACTTCTTTGGGCATGAAACTCCCCAAAGAGGTCAAAGACAGCAAAATCCTCACCAAGATACGCAAAAGTAATCCCGCCAAAAAAGGGGATTATCGGCTTGTGTTTGAGCTGAAAAATAAAAGCCTTCCGCGTATTTTTGCCCTTGCTCCTGGTGGTGAATATGGGCACCGTCTTGTTATCGATTTGCCACACAGCGCAAAAGCAGTTGCCGTTAAGCCTGTCGTGAAAAAACCTCAGCCGACAGAAGCACAAGCGGCACTGCCGTTTGGCACCGACGACATTATTATTGCGTTAGACCCTGGCCACGGCGGTAACGACCCCGGCGCGATTGGGCCTAGACGTAAATATGAAAAGCACGTCACCCTTTCTATCGCTCGTCGCGTGGCCAAAAAGATAAATGCGACGCCTGGGCTTAAAGCAGTGCTCACTCGAAATGGTGATTACTTTGTTGATTTGAATAAGCGCTCCGAGATTGCTCGTAAGCATGGTGCACACCTATTGGTGTCTATCCATGCTGATGGTTTTCATAAACCTCAGCCAAACGGCGCGTCTGTATGGGTGTTGTCTCGTCGCCGCGCCAACAGTGAAATCGGTCGTTGGATCGAAAAACACGAAGAGCAATCGAACTTGCTTGGTGGGGGAGCACTGTTAGATGACAACGAAGATGAATACCTCAGCCGTGCGGTTTTGGATCTGCAATTTAGTAATTCGCAAAAAGAAGGCTTTGACGTTGCGACCCGAATACTAAAAGAAATGGGTAAAGTCACGAAACTGCATAAATCTAGCCCAGAGCATGCGAGCCTTGCGGTACTAAAATCGCCAGATATCCCTTCGTTGCTGGTGGAAGCAGGTTTCATTACTAACCCTAAAGAAGAAAAGTTGCTACTTAGCTCCAGCCATCAGCAAAAAATTGCCAATGCTGTATTCAAAGGGGTACTGACATATTTTGAGGACTTTCCTCCTGATGGCACTTTGATAGCTGCGCGTAAAAATGGCATTAAGCACAAAGTTACAACGGGTCAATCATTGTCGGTTATTGCGAAGAAATACGGCAGTTCTGTGTCAGCGATTAAAGCAGCGAACGGGCTTAAATCAACGTCATTACGCATTGGTCAGGTATTGACTGTGCCTGATGTGAACGTGACGGCCTTGTCATCAAAAACCTCCAACACAACATCAAGTGCTAAAGCGGTGACGCAGACAACATCGAGAACGATAACCAAAGTTCATACCGTGGGACGTGGGGAGTTTTTGGGTAAAATTGCCACAGAATACGGCGTTACCATTGCCAGCATTCGCAGTGCCAATAAGCTGCGATCTGATGAATTGGCGATTGGTCAAAAGTTGAAAATTGTTGGTATTAAGCCAAAGAAAAAACAGCACAAAGTGAAGCGCGGAGAGTATCTGGGTAAAATCGCCAGTAACTACGGTGTGTCGATAGACAGTATTCGCAATGCCAACAAGTTACGTTCTGATCAGCTGGCGGTTGGCCAAACCTTGATTATTCCCGGGAGCTAATCATGGCAATTCAGATATTACCTGCTCGTCTGGCTAACCAGATTGCAGCGGGCGAAGTTGTTGAGCGGCCTGCTTCTGTGGTGAAAGAGCTTGTTGAAAATAGTATTGATGCAGGCGCTACCCGTATTGATGTGGATATCGAGAAAGGTGGTAGCAAGCTCATCCGTATCCGTGACAACGGTTCGGGTATCAACAAGGACGAGCTAGAGTTAGCGCTTAGTCGCCATGCAACGTCAAAAATCACCTGTCTAGACGATCTTGAAGCCATTATCAGCCTTGGTTTTCGTGGAGAGGCGCTGGCCAGTATTAGCTCGGTGTCTCGCTTGACGCTGACATCTCGCACACAAGCGCAAACGGAGGCGTGGTCAGCTTATGCTGAAGGGCGAGATATGGCGGTTCAGCTAAAACCTGCCGCGCATCCGGTTGGCTCCACGGTTGAGGTCGTTGACCTGTTTTTCAACACGCCAGCTCGCCGTAAATTTCTTCGCACCGATAAAACCGAATTTGGTCATATTGATGAGTTGCTTAAACGCATTGCGTTGAGTCGTTTTGATGTGGCGATCACGCTGAGACATAACGGCACTGTGGTTCGCCAATATCGAGCTGCAGACAATGACAGTCAGCGTGAACGTCGCCTTGCTGCGGTATGTGGCAGCGCGTTTGTGAAGACTGCCGTAGAGGTAAGTCTTGAGCATCAGGGCTTAACGTTACGTGGGTGGATTTGCACCCCTGAAGGTGCGCGCGCTCAAAATGATATTCAGCATTGTTTTGTGAATCAACGCATGATGAAGGACAAGCTCATCAATCATGCGATTCGACAAGGCTACGAAGCATCGCTGCGTCCTGATCAGTTTGCAGCCTATGTGCTCTATATCGACATTGACCCGCATCAAGTCGACGTCAACGTGCACCCTGCTAAACATGAAGTGCGTTTTCACCAAGCACGATTAGTCCATGACTTCATCTACCAAGCCGTCGCTGATGCGCTGATGCAGGTAGCTGCAGAGCAAGCACCAGAGATGGTATCTGCGTCCACATTCGCAAGTGAACATGACGCGACGCCAGATCAAGCTGACGTGGCATCTTCTCCAAGCATCGCTGATAACTCAAGTGCATCGCATTTTGGAGCATCAACGGTTGAGCCTCGCGGGCATGCATCGTCGAGATCGCCTAGTGCGCATTCAGCTGCCTCAGACTACTCAGAGTCTTCAGCGACAGCATGGCGACCACAACCTGAAACGGCAGGTAAAAGTCGCGAGCAATATTCATCAAACTATGAATCAACAGGGCGTGCCTCTTCGCGTGGTGCTAGTACAGCCTCCTTTGGTGAGACACCTCCATCTCAACGCGAGCAGCGGGTATATAAAGAACTGATGACAACGCCCGTTGTGCCCGCTAATACCGTGGCGGAAGCCCCGAAAGCTTTTTCAACGACACCGGTGACGACCACATCGAACACGGCAACGCCTATTTCCGTGGGACATGTCGACAAAGGGCTCGGCAAGGCATTGGCTGTGGTTTCATCGAAGTATTTGCTACTGCAACGCTTTGACGGGTTTGCATTATTAGATTTGGATACAGCGGCTTACTTAGCGGTGCTAGGTCAGATGAGAGCAGCATCTTCTGAAGGGTTGAGAGCCCAGCCGTTGCTGATCCCGCAGGCATTACCTGCATCAGCCGAAGAAATTGCATTGTTGGCACAGTATGATGATTTGCTCCAACAGTTTGGTATCGTGATACGCAAAAAATCAGCCTCGCAAGTCATGGTCATGGCTGTCTGTCAGGCGTTGCGTAAGCACAACTTACAGCACTTCGTTCCTGCACTTTTGGCTGTTCTAGCAAATAACGAGGATCAAGCCCCGATTTCCTTGGGGCAACTTGCCGATTGGCTCGCTACGCAAGCGACGCAAAAAACAGACGCCTATGGGTTGTCACAAGCGATTACACTGATCACTGACTTAGAACACTGTTGGCAGGATAAGCTAGCAGGGTATTTTTCAACGTTGTTGCGTCCGGTTGACGTGGCAGCGGCAATAGAAGCATTCAAACATGACTAACGCTTTGCCCAAGGCAATCTTTTTAATGGGTCCGACTGCATCGGGCAAAACAGCGCTAGCGATTGCGCTGAGGCAACAATTCCCCGTCGATATTATTAGTGTCGATAGCGCTCTCATTTACCGCGATATGAATATTGGTACGGCAAAGCCGGATGGACAAGAACTCGCGCTAGCACCACACCGATTGATTGATATTCGCGATCCATCAGAAGCTTACTCAGCTGCAGATTTTCGTGAAGATGCTCTGAAGGAAATGGCGGATATTGTCGCAAAAGGGAGAATTCCGCTTTTAGTTGGTGGTACGATGCTCTACTTCAAAGCATTATTGGAAGGTTTGTCACCTTTGCCCCCTGCGGATCAATTGATCCGAGCTACTATTGAGCAGGAAGCGCAAACACGAGGTTGGCAGTCGCTACATGATGAGCTGTGCCGTATAGATCCTGTCGCAGGAGCGAGGATTCATCCGAATGATCCTCAGCGATTGTCGAGAGCGCTGGAAGTTTTTCGTATTTCGGGTAAAACTCTCACTGAGTTGACCGAAACCAAAGGTGAACCATTGCCATATGAGGTTCACCAGTTTGCTATAGCCCCTAAGGAAAGGGGAGACCTGCATCGCCGAATTGAGTTACGTTTCCAAATGATGATGGAAGCGGGCTTCGAAGAGGAGGTTCGTGCGTTGTATGAGCGTGGTGATCTGAATCCAGATCTACCGTCGATCAGATGCGTAGGGTATCGACAGATGTGGGATTATTTGGCGGGTAGCTGCTCTATTGATGATGCAGTTTATCGCGGTGTGTGTGCCACCCGTCAGTTAGCCAAGCGTCAAATCACCTGGCTTCGTAGCTGGGATAATTTGACATGGCTTGATAGCGACGACGTGCCGTTATCGTTACAAACAGTCACAAAGTGTTTAACCTGATCACAGATTGAGCAGGGTATACTGGGATTGTTGTCAGCGGCGTTGTTGATCTTTTTGTTGCTAATACAACTACAAACCAATAAGGAAAATTAAAAATGGCTAAGGGGCAATCTTTACAAGACCCATTTCTCAATGCACTGCGTCGTGAACGAGTACCGGTTTCCATTTATTTGGTCAACGGCATCAAACTTCAGGGCCAGATTGAATCTTTTGACCAGTTCGTGATCCTGCTGAAAAATACCGTCAACCAAATGGTGTACAAGCATGCGATTTCTACCGTGGTCCCTGCTCGCCCAGTGAATCATCATCATAATAATCCTACTGACCGCCCAGCAGGCGAGCGTCAGCAAGATAAGACTGAGGAGTAACAATCCTTTGGTAAGGAGTTGATCGCTTGTTTGACCGTTATGAAGCCGGTGAACAGGCTGTTTTAGTTCATATCAACTTTACTCAACAAGGTGAATGGGAAGATCTCAGCGAACTCGAATTGCTGGTATCGTCAGCGGGGGTGACGCGGTTGCAGACAATTACTGGCAGCCGTCAATCTCCGCATTCCAAATACTTCGTTGGTGAAGGCAAAGCCCTCGAAATCGCAGATGCAGTCCGGATGACCGGTGCGGAAATCGTGATATTCAACCATGCATTATCACCTGCGCAGGAACGAAACCTCGAGCGATTAATCCAATGTCGTGTGCTTGATCGCACTGGCCTCATTCTCGATATCTTTGCACAACGTGCTCGTACCCACGAAGGTAAGCTGCAAGTAGAACTTGCGCAGCTTCGTCACCTGTCAACTCGACTCATTCGCGGCTGGACGCACCTAGAGCGCCAAAAAGGCGGTATTGGTTTGCGTGGGCCAGGTGAAAGTCAGTTAGAGACTGACCGTCGTTTGCTACGTGATCGTGTCAAAGCTATTTTGCGTAGACTTGAGAAGGTGGCCAAGCAGCGAGAACAGGGTCGACGTGCGAGAAATCGTGCGGAAGTGCCAACGGTATCGCTAGTGGGGTATACCAATGCGGGTAAATCGACATTGTTTAACCGCATCACGGAAGCGGGTGTGTATGCAGCCGATCAGCTGTTTGCCACGCTCGATCCAACATTGCGGAAGATTGAGGTTGATGATGTTGGTGACGTTATTTTGGCCGATACGGTTGGGTTTATTCGTCACCTCCCCCATGATCTAGTTGCGGCTTTTAAAGCAACGTTGAAAGAGACGCAAGAAGCGACGTTGTTGCTTCACGTCATTGATGCGAGTGATGAGCGCTTCCGGGAGAACATTGATGCTGTCAATGAAGTACTGGAAGAGATCGATGCGAATGAAGTGCCTACCTTGTTGGTGATGAACAAAATCGACAACATGGAAGACGCATTGCCGCGTATCGAGCGTGATGAAGAAGGTATCCCACGTGTTGTTTGGGTATCCGCTCTTGCAGATCGGGGTATAGATCTTCTTTTTGAGGCGCTGACCGAAAGGCTGTCGGGGACTATGGTAAGCTATCGCTTACGTATTCCACCTGCGGCGATTGGCAGAATGCACAGTAAATTCTGTCGCTTGCGTTGTATTTTGCATGAAGAATACGATCAAGACGGACATTTACTGATTGATGTGCGCTTACCTCAAGCCGATTGGCTAAGGTTAAGAAAACGGGAAGGCAATGAGTTAGACGATTTCATCGTCATTGACTGATTGTTACAGTATAAAAACTATCGTCATATCATATTGATGGAGTGCTCTAATGGCGTGGAATGAGCCAGGAAATAATGGCGGTCAGGACAAAGATCCGTGGGGTAATCGCGGAGGTCGTGACCAAGGACCGCCGGACCTTGATGAGGTCTTCGGTAAACTAAGCCGCAAACTGAATGGTTTGTTGGGTGGCGGTAAAGGCAAAGGACCATCTTTTGGCAGCAGTGCTGCTGGTTTGGGCGTCATCGCCGTTGTGGGTGTGGTTATTTGGGGCGCGACAGGTTTTTACACTATTGGTGAAGCCGAGCGTGGTGTTGTTTTGCGTTTCGGTGAATACGACCGCATTGTGCAACCCGGTTTGAACTGGAAACCAAATTTCATTGATGACGTTACTACCGTCAATGTTCAAGCGATTCGCTCTTTGCGTAGTTCAGGCGAAATGCTGACCAAAGACGAAAACGTGGTGAGCGTAGATATGGATGTTCAGTATCGTGTTGCTGATCCAGAGAAATATCTATACGCAGTGACCAATGCTGATGACAGCCTACGCCAAGCAACAGATTCTGCACTGCGTGCAGTTATCGGTGATGCGGTGATGGATGACATTCTGACCACGGGTCGTCAAGAAATTCGTACGAAAACTCAGACGGAAATTAACCGTATTATCGATCGCTACGACATGGGTATCTTGGTTGTTGATGTGAACTTACAAGGTGCGCGAGCACCGGAACAAGTTCAGGATGCATTCGATGATGCAATCAAAGCGCGAGAAGATGAAGAACGCTACATCAAAGAAGCAGAAGCTTACAGTAATGACATTTTGCCAAAGGCAACCGGTCGTGCTGAGCGTCTGAAGAAAGAAGCGTTGGGTTATCGTGAGAAAACCGTCAATGAAGCTGAAGGTGACGTGGCGCAGTTTGAAAAGCTGCTTCCTGAATATCAGGCTGCACCTGAAGTGACGCGTAATCGCCTCTATCTGGAAACCATGGAACAAGTCTATGGTAACACCAGTAAGGTACTGATCGATTCACAAGCAGGCGGTGGCAACTTGTTGTACTTACCTCTTGATAAGCTGATGAATCAATCTAAGTCATCGGGTGCTGTTTCTGATAACAACGCGATGGATTACGGTATTGAATTGGAAACCTCTGGTACGACGGCGCCAGCGACTCAAAACTCTCGTCAATCGACAACGCGTCAGGGGAGATACTAATTATGCGTAAATTGTTAATCCCTCTGATTATTGCTTCGCTCGTTGGCGGCTTGATGTCAGTGTTTGTGGTTGATGAAGGCGAACGAGGCATTGTGCTGCGTTTTGGTCGAATTTTGAAAGCTGATGATGACCAGGCGAAAATTTACCCGCCAGGTCTGCAGTTCAAAGTTCCGTTTTTTGACCGTGTACAGATCTTGGATGCGCGTATTCAAACTATGGACGACCAGTCTGATCGCTTTGTAACGTCTGAGAAAAAAGACGTGATCATCGACTCTTACGTTAAGTGGCGTATTCAAGATTTCGGTCAGTACTACCTGTCTACAGGTGGTGGTAACCGTTTGACTGCAGAAGCGCTATTGCAACGTAAAGTGTCTGATGGCCTTCGCGCAGAAATCGGTTCTAAGACCATTAAAGAGATTGTCTCTGAGAAGCGCGAGCAAGTGATGGCAGACGTTCTGGACGAAGTTCAAGCCAGTGCTAACGATATCGGCATTGAAGTCATTGACCTTCGTATCAAGAAAATCAACCTGCCAGACAAGATCAGTGAATCAATCTACGCGCGTATGCGTGCAGAGCGTGAAACCGTAGCTCGTCGTCATCGTTCTCAAGGTCGTGAGAAAGCGGAAGTTATCCGTGCTCAATCTGAACTTGAAGTGGCGACCATTCTTGCTGAAGCAGAAAAAACGGCCCGTGTAACACGTGGTGAAGCAGACGCAGAAGTGGCGAACATTTATGCAGGCACGTTCAATAAAGAGCCTGAGTTCTATAACTTCTTACGTTCTTTGCAAGCCTATGAGAAGAGCTTTAGCAACAAGGGAGACATCCTTGTGGTTGACCCGAGCAGCGAGTTCTTCCAGTACATGAAAGAGCCAAACGTTAATCTGAATTAATGTGGCGTAAATCGTAAAAATGAAAAGACAAGGCATCGTGCCTTGTCTTTTTTTTTCCTGATCGCAGAGGTGTCTTGTGGGAAAAGAATTGCTACTGGCTATCGGTTTGGTGCTGATTGTTGAAGGTTTCGGCCCGATGATCGTTCCCAAGAAGTGGCGAAATATGGTCAATGAAATGAGTCAATTACCGGATGCGACGCTGCGTCGTATTGGTGGATGTTTAGTGGTGGCTGGAATTGTCATCGCATATATGATGTGGCCGTCTAAGTAAATGAACACAGCAAAAAACTGTGACAGCCTGATTAACATGTTCGGGACGACGGTTAAAAAATGACTGCAACGTTTAAATGAAGGTGCTAGAATCCCGTTTTAATCAGCAACTGACTGGAAAAGATGAGTAATAACGTAGTCGTTCTCGGCACTCAATGGGGTGACGAAGGTAAGGGTAAGATCGTCGATCTTTTAACTGAAGACGCAAATTACGTGGTTCGCTACCAAGGCGGTCACAATGCGGGTCACACTCTCGTTATCGACGGTGAAAAAACCGTTCTGCATTTGATTCCTTCTGGCATTCTTCGTAACAACGTTAAGTGCATCATCGGTAACGGTGTTGTTCTGTCTCCTGACGCACTGATGAAAGAAATGGGCGGCCTCGAAGAGCGCGGTATCCCAGTTCGCGAACGTCTGTTCCTGTCAGAAGCTTGTCCGCTAATTCTTCCGTATCACATCGCTCTCGACGTAGCGCGTGAAGCAGCTCGTGGTAAGAAAGCAATCGGTACTACTGGTCGTGGTATTGGTCCTGCTTACGAAGATAAAGTTGCTCGTCGTGGTCTACGCGTTGGTGACCTTTTCGATAAAGAAGCGTTTGCTGAGAAGCTTAAAGAAGTGATGGCATACCACAACTTCCAGTTGGAGCACTTCTACAAAGCAGAGCCTGTTAGCTACGAAGACACACTTGCGAAGATCCTTGAGCAAGCTGACGTACTAACTGGCATGGTTATCGACGTAACTCAAGAGCTTGACGATGCACGTAAGCGTGGCGACAAGATCATGTTTGAAGGCGCACAAGGCACTCTTCTGGACATCGACCACGGTACCTACCCATACGTAACGTCTTCTAACACTACCGCTGGTGGTGTTGCTGCAGGTTCTGGTTTTGGTCCACGTCACCTAGGTTACATCCTAGGTATCGCGAAAGCATACTGCACCCGTGTTGGTTCAGGTCCTTTCCCAACTGAGCTTTATGATGGCCTAGAAAAACAAGATCCAATCGGTAAGCACTTGGGTACAGTTGGTCACGAGTTTGGTGCAACGACTGGTCGTCTTCGTCGTACTGGCTGGTTTGACGCAGTGGCTATGCGCCGTGCAGTTCAAATCAACTCTATCTCAGGCTTCTGCTTGACCAAGATGGACGTGATGGACGGCTTGGAAGAAATCAAAATTTGTACTGGTTACCAGAAAGCAGACGGCACCATTTTGACTGTGTCGCCAATGGCTGCTGACGAGTACGAAAACATTACTCCTATTTACGAAACCGTTCCGGGTTGGAGTGAAAAAACTTTCGGTGCGAAAACGATTGAAGAACTGCCACAAGCAGCGCTTGATTACATCGCACGTATCGAAGAGCTAACCGGCGTGCCAATTGATATTATTTCAACTGGCCCTGACCGTAACGAGACCATCATTAAGGTTCAACCTTTCGCGTCTTAATCGCTTCGATATTGAAAAAAACCAGCCCATGTGGCTGGTTTTTTTTTGTTCAAATCCCCCTATACTAGGAAGACTAGGCATCGGAAAATTTTCGCCGGAAAAAGAGTAAAGTTAGGAAAGAGCTTGCCGATATAAGTTAGGCAAGAGATACCGTTTCTTAACCAAATCACACCGTTTAAGTGGGAATGCATGAAACTGCGAACCTTATTTATATCTATCATGTTGGCAAGCTCAGCGGCAAAAGCAGAACTTGGGCCAGCACTGCCTGTATATGAAGAAGCGCAGTTGATCCGCCTGTTTGAAACCAACAGCCACTTAAAGAAAGTAAAAGCTGATGAGTGTCAGCTTTTACAAGATATTGAAGCCCGTGCTATTCGTGTTGAGTTGCCCTCCTACCAATTCCTTTATGGCGATATGCTTGCTTGGGGCGTCTGTGTTGACAGAGATGTCGAGCAAGGCGTGTTCTACATGCAGCTAGCGGCGCAGCAGGGTCTGCCTGCAGCGTTGGAACAATTAGGGCGTTACTACTCATTGGGCACATTAGTGCAGCAGGATAGAGAGCGTGCGATACCTTACCTTCGCGAGGCAGCCTCACTGGGAAACATGCGCGCGAGGCTCCAGCTTGCTGAATTGCTGGTAGCAGATTATGGCAGCCCTCTAGACTATGAAGATGCCTACCGTTGGCTGTATCACACCATCACCGCCGATAAATCAACGCATAGAAAAGTCGCGATGCTACGTCAGGCTCTAGAAGACAAAATGCCACGTAACGTCATTGCTCGTGCCAAGCGACGAGATACGTACTGGTAAGTCTTAGTAATTATAAGCTAATGAAAAGGCAATGTGAGTCATTTTATCTAGAGCAATATCATCAGCTTGTACTCCTATAATGAAGGCTTGATAAAAATATTGAATACCTAGCGCCTGTGTTGTTGGGTAAACGGTTGCCTCAAACCCTGTGGCCTGCATCCTATACCCCGCTCCAATAAACGGTAATACCTCGTCAAAGTGATACCTTGACCCAGCTAAAACGGAGAACGATGAGTTAAGTTGATAGCTCATTTTTAGAAAACCAGATGGTTTGAGTTTTTGATCGTATGAGGTATAAATTTGCTTCCCGCTAAAGGCTGGATTCCACTCAACATATCCATTTTCATCATACGTTTTGTTCCCCGACTGTCCGTTAGCGTTAGTGTAAGGGGCTTTTTCCCAATACAGATGGCCAAATAGATCTCTTACCCAAAGCTTTAGAAGTAAAGCATCACTAAATGTATACTCGAGGGCGATATCGATACTCCAGCCTTTAGCTTCTGGCGCTTCTACATCCCATTCGAAAATTGGATCTGTGTATGCGTAATAATCAAAATGTGCTTGAAAGTCATAGTCCTTCTCTCCTACAGCTGTCGCAGAACCCGAAATGTTCGCATCCATCAGGTGTGAAGCTTTGAGCAATGACCCGCCAACCTCCAGAGAAAAGTCCTCACGCGTTAGTAAATAACTTGCACGCAACCCCGTCGCAATAAAACCATATGCTTCAAAGTCGAGTTGATATTTTCTACCAATATCTAAGTCCTCTTTATTAATTAACTTTCCAGCAAATTCTGATGTGTCATTGGAAAATGAACCCCCATACTCTGAACGGGCAATGAAACCAAGCTTGAAAGCGTTGTATCGATATCCTAGTTCATTCCAACTACTGGCGTAGAGACGTTCACCTGTCGTGTATGCACCCTCAAAATCATTGAGCATGACAGGGAGAGAAAAGGAATCTGAACGAACAAAATTGTCACTTAGAAAGTAAAAACCAGTGCTAGCACTGGTTTTTGCGGAGAATAAGAAACAAGCGACTACTATAGAAATCCATTTCATATCAGTAAAATGGGCACTACCTGTGCCCAATCCTCGTAAATTAATTTAACGTTTCAAAAGTGCCGTCTATGTAATGTATTTTCACTATGCCGCCATGAATGACGGATACATCGGCTACTTTTTTACTATCAATTTGTATTTCTCCAGTGGCATCGTCCAAACTTCCAGACGAGTTGATCTCAAAAGAAAATCCATCATTGTTTTTAATCGAAAATGATCCTGTGTTATCAAGCTCGCCCTGAAGCAGAGAGCTATCCGCTTCAAAGTCATAGCTTCTTACTACGTCACCGTCTAAATAACTTAGATTAAGCGTTCCAATATTTGATTGGTTTAAATAGTGCAGGAAGACATTAAGCTTCGGAAATTCAGGGATGCTGACGTCAAAGGTTAGGGTGCCGGAGCTCACACCATTTTCCAAAATGTAGTCTAAGTGCTCCCAACTGTTAAAGTTAGCGGCTTGTTCGCCTGCTGAAATAACATCCCAGAATTCATCGGTGTTTAGATAAAGACTGGCAGACGCTGAGAAGCTTGAAGTGGGCGATGAGAACTCACCACCAATGGAAATTTTTTCAAACGTAAAGTGCTGCCAAGTTTCTGAATTTGAAGTGCCAACTTGTTTTGGTATTAGGGATAAACCACTGGTACCAGCGAAGCTATAGCCGTTTTGACTGATGCCAAGCTTAATAGATGTAATGTCTATCTTGCGTGAGAAATCAAATTTATAAGCATCAACTTTCTCAATTTTGGTTGCCACGTCAGTGAACGAAAAGGTCACGCTATGCGAACGGTCAATCAATGAAACTTCCGCTTCCATAGATGTCTCGACATCAAAAGTATCACCAATTCCATTAGATGTAGCTAAGGTATCTAGGGATAAGTTTGAAGCAAATAACCCACTGATATAAAAACGTTCGTTGCTGTCAGGGTCTTTGAGTGTTGTCTGAGGCATGGTCAGGGTTAATCCTTGCTCCCCTTCGGCGTTCGTCGTTGAAAGCGTAAATGTTTCAGCATTGTTGGGTTTTAGCTCTTCAGGTATTGCAATCTCGACACTGCCATTTGTACGTAAATCTTGTTCCACTGATTCCAAATCGATGCGTTGAAAAGTATCTGCAAGCACTGTCATCGCGGCATCTAGCTGCGCCATTGATACTTCATTGATTGTTTGCTCGAGAACATCGTATTTTTCAGAGAGTTCCTGCTCGAGGGCTCCGTGGGTATTAGGGTGCAACAGTTGATTGATGATCGTTCGAATGTTTGCAATATCTGATTTTGTCGAAGCTATATCGGATGATGCAGATGATGTAGTACCTGGGGATGGCTTTAATTGACCATTAGCATCGATCTCCGCAGTGATTTTGTCTATTTGATAGTCTAGTCTTCCTGGAATAACGTCTGACAACTTTGACTTGATTTCTTTATCTTCAGAATAGCTTTTTACAGCATTTAGCAAGTCTGTTGGTGTGAAGGTATCATCCCCTGAAAGAACGCCATCTTCATAGCTATCAGAAAGCGATGACATAACCTCGCTTAAATCTTTACCGGTAGACTCTGAATACTTCAATACACTCCCGTTTATTGACGCATAAAGCTCTTCTTCAACTGTACGGCTTGTGTTTAGTGTGAGTGGCTTTACATTGGTAGATTGAATATCGAAACCAAATAAGCCACTGATCTCGGAGTTTGCCAGTTCGGCGTCGCTTTTAGGCGTATCACTTCCTGCATTTAAAAGAGCCTCTGTTCTTGCCGCTGCCATATGAGTGAGCGGTGTAACGGCCCCCTGAATTTTGTCACTGTCGACGGAAGGAATCATAGCCTTCAAGATAAGATCGGGGTCGACAGCAATAGTTGAACCGAAGTTACACTCTGATGCATCACATATCATTTTGGTTTGAGTATTGGCGCTAACCGTAACGCGTACAACACCGGCTTTGTATGTGGCGGGAATGGATAGAGAGTATTGTCCGTGTGTATCTGTTTTACCTGTAGCGAGAGCAACCCACTGATTGTTTACCCACTCCTCAGCGACAACATTTGCGCCTATAAGCGTCCCTTTAGATGCGGTTCCGGAAAGTGAGGATGTGTTTGGTGAAGAAGGAGAACTTGGAGAACTTGGAGAACTATTGTCACCACCACCACCACCACCACATCCGATAAGTGGTAAAACTGTAAGTGCTGTACATAAATAAAGTGATCGAGTGTCCATACCTAACCTTTGACTGCGTAACTACACCTCATCGAGTCGACGCAACGTAGGCAGATCTCGACAAGGGTAGAAATTGTTTTTGGTGTTAGTAAACACTAACACCAAGATTAAACACACAGATGTACAGTTAGTGAGATAAGTGGAACCTTGCTATAAGTATTTACGTACACCAATTTGTCACTTGATCGGATATTGTTTTTTTGAGAATAAGCATTTAAAAAATTCTTTATTTATCAGATAAATCAATTAATTTATGCGGGCCAAAGCACTCATAGAAAATACGATCGGTGGTGACGCCTGCCGTCATTAATTGCTTGGCTGCGGATTGCATGAAACCGATAGGGCCACAGAGGTAGTAGTGACGTTGTTCATCGTCCGTTAACCCATCAACAAGGCCGAGATCTATCAAGCCTGCGTGGTCATAATCCTCCGCAAGATTGTCAGTCACTAATGGTTCGCGATACCAGACATTACGTTTCGCTCGTGGATTGCGTTGTATTAGATGATTGATATGCTCACCAAACGCATGGTGTTGGCTATTTTCTGTTGCGTGAAGCCAATGAATATCTGCATCATGATTGACCGTTAGGGTTTCAAGCATGGAAAGCATTGGCGTTAAACCTACGCCACCAGAGATCAGGGCGACGGGTGTATCCTTGCTTGCTTCAAGGAAGAAGTCGCCACTCGGTGGGGCGAGCTTTACCGTATCACCGACATTCAAATGGTCGTGTAAATAATTCGACACAACCCCTTGAGGATCTCGTTTGACTGAAATGCGGTAGGTGTTGGTTTTAGGTGCGCTCGATAAACTGTATTGGCGGATTTCTTGGTGCTCGAATTGCTCTGGATTGAGATAGATACCAATGTATTGTCCCGGTTTGTAGTTTGTGACAGGTTTGCCATCAACGGGTGAAAAAACAAAGCTAGTGATCACTTCGCTCTCTTTGGTTTTTGCTAATACGGTAAATTCACGTGTTCCACGCCAACCGCCTTCAGTGGCTTCTTTGCTTTGGTAAATTTCTTCTTCACGCGTTACAAAGACATTGGCCAGCACGCCATAAGCTTCAGCCCAAGCATCAAGAACTTCCTGACCGGGTGAGAATAGCTCATCAATGGTTGCTAATAGGTTTTCACCCACGATAGCGTACATCTCTGGGGTAACATTAAAACTCACGTGCTTTTGAGCAATTTTCTCAATCACTGGCAACAAGGCTGGCAAGTTATCAATATTGGCGGCGTAGCCATGAACTGCGTTGAAAAGCGCTTCACGTTGCGCACCAGTAAATTGATTGCTCATATTGAAAATGTTTTTGAGTTCAGGATGGTGGCTAAACATGCGATCATAAAAATGAGCAGTGAGTTTAGGGCCGGTTTCAGCAAGCAAAGGGGCAGTTGATTTTACGATTTCGATGGTTTTTGGACTGAGCATGGGATGTCCTTGTTTATTATTTTAAAGGGTCATTTGAAATGCATGTTATAAGTTGTATCTGAAATGAATGTTTAGATCAACAAAAAAGTGTGACGTGCTTTGAATGGGAGTCGCGGCTGAAAAGTGGCGAGAAAAGAAACTGCTCGCATACGCGCCTTTTAGATCAGTTCGATGTACAATGCGAGCGAGGAGATTTGAAAACGTGCAATTAACCAGTTTTACAGATTATGGCCTAAGGGCGCTTATGTATCTGGCTATGCTGCCTCCTGAAGAGTTGACCAGCATTACCGTCGTTACTGAGAAGTATGGGGTGTCCCGTCATCATATGGTGAAAATTATCCACCGTATGAGTCAGGTTGGCTATGTGGAAGCCGTACGAGGAAAAAACGGTGGGATCCGATTAGGTAGGCCAGCGACATCAATAGTCATTGGCGATGTGATCAGAGCGTTAGAACCGCTGAGCATCGTTAACTGTGGTGGCGATGCATGCCACATAACCCCTGCCTGTCGCCTAAAAAGTGCCATTGCAGACGCGTTGGAAGCGTTTCTTGCGGAAATGGACAAACACACACTTCATGACATGGTGTCAGGAAACAACGACCTCCACAGCCTCCTTATCCCAGTTCGTCCGGCATAAAAACAGTATTTGAGACGATCTGTCAGTTTTTTCTGGCAATCCTGCCGGGCTACCCATTTTCTTTTATTTAAAGCGATATACTTGAAGACAAGTGTCGCTAACGGGAATCCTATATGTCTCAGGACAAAAATCTACACAGCAACGATCCGCATTTGGGTCGTGAAGCACAAAAATATGATAACCCAGTACCAAGCCGCGAACACCTGCTTGAAGTGATTAAAGGTTTCACTACACCTGTTAGCCGAGATCAACTCTTTGAAGTACTCGGCCTTGGTAGCGATGAAGAGTACGAAGGCTTGCGCCGTCGCCTGCGAGCGATGGAGCGTGATGGTCAGCTAATCTTCACCCGCCGTCAGTGCTACGCACTGCCAGAACGACTTGATTTGGTTAAAGGGACCGTTATCGGTCACCGTGATGGTTTTGGTTTCTTACGCCCTGAAGGCAAAGGCAACCGAGAAGATTGGCTATTGCCGCATCATCAAATGAAAAGCGTGATGCATGGCGATTTCATTCTTGCTCAACCTGCGGGCACAGATAAACGTGGACGCAAAGAAGCACGTGTTGTGCGCGTACTTGAAGAGCGTAAAGGGCAAATCGTAGGTCGCTTCTTCTTGGAAGATGGCAATGCGTACGTGGTGCCTGATGACTCTCGTCTAAGCCAAGACATCATTATCCCTAAAGAAGATCGCAAAGGCGCTCGCATGGGCAATGTTGTGGTGGTGGATATATTCCAGCGTGCAACGCGTCAACACAATGCCATGGGTCGCATTGTCGAAGTGCTTGGTGAAAATATGGCACCGGGCATGGAAATCGAGATTGCTCTGCGTACGCACGACATTCCAAATGAATGGCCTAAAGACGTAGAAAAACAAGTTAAAGATTTCACCGAAGTAGTACCGGAAGAGGCCAAAAAAGGCCGTGTGGATTTGCGTGAACTGCCGCTTGTCACGATTGATGGTGAAGATGCTCGAGATTTCGATGACGCCGTTTACTGTGAGAAGAAAAAATCGGGTGGATGGCGCCTTTGGGTTGCGATTGCTGATGTGAGCGCATACGTTCGCACCAACTCTGCCCTTGATAAAGAGGCTATCAAGCGCGGTAACTCGGTGTACTTCCCATCTCAAGTTATCCCGATGCTGCCAGAAGTGTTGTCGAATGGCCTATGTTCACTAAACCCACAGGTTGATCGTCTGTGTATGGTTTGTGAAATGACCATCTCAGAAACCGGTAAGCTTTCGGGCTACAAGCACTATGAAGCAGTGATGAATTCGCATGCTCGTCTGACGTACACCAAAGTGGCGCAGATGCTGGACGGTGATGAAGAGTTACGCGATCGCTACGCGCCTTTGGTACCGCACCTAGAAGAACTGAACAACATGTTCAAAGTGCTGAAAGGCGCACGTGAACAGCGTGGTGCGATTGAATTTGAAACGATTGAAACTAAATTCATCTTCAATGCAATGCGCAAGATTGAACGCATTGTGCCAGTAGAGCGTAATGATGCACACAAGATCATCGAAGAATGTATGATTTTGGCAAACATCGCGTCAGCGCGTTTTGTTGAGAAGCACAAAGAACCGGCATTGTATCGAGTACACGAAGCGCCAGGCGAAGAGCGTCTGACGGGCTTTAAAGATTTCTTGAGCGAAATGGGCTTGTCATTGGAAGGGGGGCTCGAGCCATCACCGACTGATTACGCAAGATTGGCGCATTTGATCAGCAGCCGTCCAGATAAAGAACTGATCCAAACCATGCTGCTGCGCTCCATGAAGCAGGCGGTTTATCAAGCGGATAACGCAGGGCACTTTGGTTTGGCGCTTAAGCAGTATGCGCACTTTACCTCGCCGATCCGTCGTTACCCAGATCTATTGCTTCACCGTGCTATTAAGTACCTTATTGCCAAGCAAGAAGGCAACAATACCGATCGCGGGACATCAACTGGCGGTTATCATTACTCAGTTGATGAAATGGACAACATGGGCGAGCAGTGCTCAATGACAGAGCGCCGTGCTGATGATGCTACCCGTGATGTGTCCGATTGGTTGAAGTGTGAATACATGCAAGACCATGTTGGCGACGTGATGGAAGGCACCATTGCAAACGTCACTGGTTTTGGTTTCTTTGTCCGTTTGAACGACATACATATTGATGGTTTGGTTCATATTTCAAACCTCGATAACGATTACTACAACTACGACATGGTGAGCCAAAAGCTGGTGGGTGAAAGCTCTGGTCGTATATTCCGACTTGGCGATCAGGTCACGGTCAAAGTACTATCCGTCAACCTTGATGAAAGGATGATCGATTTTGGACTGGATGGCGTGACGCGTAAACCACGCGGTGAAGGCAAAACAGCTCGAGACAAAGCGAAGAAAGGTCGCGCTGAGTCGGGTAAAAAACCGGAATCAGCGAAAGAGCGTGGCTCTGTTCGTCAGCAACTAAAACGTGGCTCTATTCCAAAGACTGCAGGCGACGATAAAGCGTCTGAAGGCAAAGGAAAGAGAAAAGGAAAACCGCATCGCAAAGGTTCATCTGCGAACAAAGGTTCACCCGTGAACAAGGGACCTTCCACAGGTAAAACGACTGACGGCACGCCAGCGAAGAAAAAGAGCAAGACTCAGAAGGTGCGCAAGAAAAAGGCGCAACGAAGCAAACCCGAAAAAGCAGGCAATTAAAAGAAGTAACTCATGAGCAATGAAATGATTTATGGCATTCATGCCGTCAAAGCCGTGTTGGCATCTGACCCAGCACGCTTCATCGAAGTTTATGTTCTAAAAGGTCGTGAAGACGATCGTTTACTGCCCGTGCTGAAGGAATTGGCTGAGCTTGGCATCACCACACAGGAAATGGGACGCAAGGCGCTAGATGATAAAGCTGATGGCGCGTCGCATCAGGGATTGATTGCACGTGTTAAGCAAGGTCGTCAGTACAACGAAAATGACCTTGATGCGATTCTAGAAGGCAAAGAGAACCCATTACTACTGGTACTTGATGGCGTTACAGACCCGCACAACTTAGGCGCGTGTCTACGTAATGCTGATGCGGCTGGTGCATGTGCGATCATTGTCCCTAAGGACCGCTCAGCGCCACTTAGCGCGACCGTGCGTAAAGTGGCGGTTGGCGCTGCGGAAATCGTGCCACTCGTCCGTGTGACGAATCTGGCGCGTACAATGCGTGCATTGCAAGAACAAGGCGTCTGGTTCGTGGGTACGGCGGGTGAAGCCACGCACGACATTTATCAAAGCAAAATGACGGGGCCTCTGGCGATCGTAATGGGTGCAGAAGGTGACGGTATGCGCCGCCTCACGCGAGAAACCTGTGACGAGCTCATTAGCATCCCAATGTCAGGCAGTGTGTCGAGTTTGAACGTGTCTGTAGCAAGCGGTATTTGCTTGTTTGAAGCAGTGCGTCAACGTCGTAGCTAACGCGACGAAAAGACACACCTTTTGAAGAATCATTGCGCCCGATAATTTATTTTGTCGGGCGCAATGCTTTCTATTGCTATTAACGGCGCAATTCTGTACTATCCTGCCTCCAAATTCCCAGTCTTTTACTTTCGTTCCTTGCTTCCTTTGGACGACTGGGCCAACACCGGAAGCTGAATAATCCGTAAGGAGCAACCTATGCGTCATTACGAAATCGTATTCATGGTGCACCCTGATCAAAGCGAGCAAGTTGCTGGCATGATCGAGCGTTACACTGGTTCTATCAAAGAGTCAGGTGGTCAGATCCACCGTCTAGAAGACTGGGGTCGTCGTCAACTGGCTTACCCAATCAACAAACTGCACAAAGCTCACTACGTTCTTATGAACGTTGAAGCTGACCAAGCAGTAGTTGATGAGCTGGAAACTGCGTTCCGCTTCAACGACGCTGTGATCCGTAACATGGTCATGCGTACCAAAGGCGCTATCACTGAGCCATCTGTAATGATGAAGGCTAAAGAAGAGCGCGCGCCACGTCGTGAAGATCGTGAAGATCGCGGCGACCGTGCAGAATTTGCACAGTCTGAAGGCGAAGCAGCAGCTGAGTAATTTGAATTGATGACTAATCGAATTGTGCTGTCTGGTGTTATCACCAATGGCCCGATTCGAAAGCAGAGTCCAGCCGGTATACCTCATTGTCACTTTGTGATTGAGCATCGCTCGGAACAACTGGAAGCTGCACTGCCAAGGCAAGTTTACTGTCGGTTACCGGTAGTAATAAGCGGGCAGGGGTCTCAGAACAAAACACAGCACTTAGCTTTAGGCAGTAACATTAAGGTCAGCGGGTTTCTCGCTTACCAAACCAGCCGAAATGGCGCGGGTAAATTAGTGTTACATGCCGATGACATTATAGATATTTAGATCAGGAGATTGCCCATGGCACGTTTCTTCCGTCGTCGTAAATTCTGCCGTTTCACTGCAGAAGGCGTACAAGAGATCGATTACAAAGACGTAGCGACTCTGAAAAACTACATCACCGAAGCTGGCAAAATTGTACCTAGCCGTATCACTGGTACTCGTGCTAAGTACCAGCGTCAGCTGGCTCGCGCTATCAAGCGTTCACGTTACCTAGCCCTGCTGCCGTACACTGACAAACATCAGTAATCGGCACTGCCAATTTTAAGAGGATTAGATAATGCAAGTTATTCTGCTTGATAAAATCGGTAACCTGGGTTCACTGGGTGATCAGGTAGCAGTTAAATCTGGCTACGCTCGTAACTTCCTTATCCCACAAGGTAAGGCTGTTATGGCAACTAAAGCAAACGTTGAGCACTTCGAAGCTCGTCGTGCTGAGCTTGAAGCAAAAGTTGCTGAAACTCTAGCTGCTGCTGGTGTTCGTGCTGAGCAAGTTGAAGCTCTAGAAGCGGTTGTTATCGCATCTAAAGCTGGTGACGAAGGTAAACTATTCGGTTCTATCGGTACTCGTGACATCGCAGATGCAGTTTCTGCAGCTGGTGTTAAAGTAGCGAAGAGCGAAGTTCGCCTGCCAGAAGGTGCACTACGTAACGTTGGTGAGTACGATATCAGTCTGCAACTGCACTCTGAAGTATTCGCAACTGTTAAAGTTAGCGTTGTAGCTGAGTAATTCAGACACACGTAAGCTTTGAAAAAACCGACCTTAGGGTCGGTTTTTTTATGCCTGAAGAAAAGTGAATGAACAGATAGCGCGGATTCGGTATCTAAAACTTGTACGCTAAGTTGATGGTAAAAATCGAATCACGATTTTTGAGCCCAGGTGGCACCTGATCAATATATTTCTGTGTTGTTGATAGCTTGATGGCTAAATCGTTAATCAGGCTGGTTGAAATGGATGCCCGAGTTTCGATACTCGAATTGCTAGGGCCAGCAATGGCAGTAACACGCGTTTCAAGCAGCGCGTTTTTGTTAATTTGCCAAGAGAGTTCAGCCTGAGCTCTGACAATAAACTCTTGAACGTCATACGGCATGATCAGGTCATCATCATCGATTTCATCAAGGTTGGGGCTTTGGTATCGATAACCGGGGCCAATCTCAAGTAGCAGCGATAAATCTTCCTGCCAAATTGCTTGATAACCTAAACCGGTGGCGAGGGTGAGGTCTTGGTAATACGGGCCGTATTTATCATCCACAAAGCTGATGTTGCCCAACACGTAGCGTTTAGGGTCAAACTTATAGTTGGCCTGACTTTCAAACTCACTTTTGTGTTTGTCTTCTTCCCCGTCCTTTTCAACCAAAAGAAATTTAGCTTCGGACATATGTCGATAGGGACCGTCGGTGAAGTTCACACCTAAACGGCTATTCAGCGTCATGGAATCTGAGTTGCCAGAAAGAGATTGAAAACCGAGTTCTACTTCAGATTGCCAGCGTTCAGGGACGCTAGCTAGCGCACAAAGAGGCAGCGCAAGTAAACAAAAAACAGACGGTTTCAACAGCACTGACGCCATATGGGTTACCATAACAATACTTGGGAGGACATTTTATATGAATCCTTCTTCATTTGGTCAGCAAGACGTTAAATTGACAGGAAAATAATTTGTCTTCGCACTGGGTCGTGCGTCCGAAAGGGATTCGGATATAATGGCCTGCGTAATGACAAGGTACTAAGTGATATGGCAGAGCAACGCAGCAAGCAATTTAACTCAAAGAAACCCCGAGACCGTCAGGTAGATGCCCTGAAGATGCCGCCGCATTCGTTAGAAGCGGAGCAATCGGTGATCGGCGGTTTAATGCTCGACAACGAGCGTTGGGATAGCGTGGCAGAAAAGGTGGTTGCCGTTGACTTTTACAGCCGTCCTCACCGACTGATTTTTGAAAGCACCAAGCAGCTGCTTGATGCGGGACAGCCCCTCGACCTCATTACCCTTTCAGAGCAACTCGAAAAGCACAATCAGCTTGATGATGTGGGTGGTTTTGCCTACCTGGCTGAGCTTGCGAAGAATACGCCAAGTGCGGCTAATATTGTCGCGTATGCAGACATTGTGCGAGAGCGTGCCATGGTGCGTAACTTGATCAGTGTCGCCAACGAAATTGCCGATGCGGGTTACGAGCCAGAAGGCCGTTCGTCTGAAGATTTGCTCGACATGGCAGAGAGCAAAGTCTTTGCGATTGCAGAATCGCGTACCACAGAAAATGAAGGCCCACAGAACATAGACAGTGTGCTGTCGAAAACCCTTGAGCGCATTGAAGTGTTGTTCAAATCGCCGCAAGACGGTGTGACGGGTGTATCGACAGGCTTTACGGACCTGAACAAGAAAACTGCAGGCTTGCAGGGTTCAGATTTGATCATCGTCGCGGCGCGTCCATCCATGGGTAAAACAACCTTTGCGATGAACCTGTGTGAAAACGCAGCGATGGATCAGGACAAGCCGGTTCTTATCTTCTCGCTGGAGATGCCCGCCGAACAGTTGATGATGCGTATGCTGGCATCGCTCTCTCGTGTCGATCAGACAAAAATCCGTACTGGACAATTGGATGACGAAGATTGGGCTCGGATCTCCTCTACAATGGGGATCTTGATGCAGAAAAAGAACATGTACATTGATGACAGTTCAGGGTTAACACCGACGGACGTGCGTTCTCGTGCTCGTCGTGTAGCGCGTGAACATGGCGGCCTGTCCATGATCATGGTCGATTACCTTCAATTGATGCGTGTACCGGGTTTGCAAGATAACCGAACTTTGGAAATCTCCGAGATCAGTCGCTCGTTAAAAGCGCTGGCGAAAGAATTGAATGTGCCCGTTGTCGCCCTGTCCCAGCTTAACCGCTCGTTGGAGCAACGTGCAGACAAGCGTCCTATCAACTCCGACTTGCGTGAATCTGG
The DNA here is from genome assembly GCF_028683095.1 of Enterovibrio gelatinilyticus. Taxonomy (GTDB): domain Bacteria; phylum Pseudomonadota; class Gammaproteobacteria; order Enterobacterales; family Vibrionaceae; genus Enterovibrio; species Enterovibrio gelatinilyticus. The sequence continues at coordinate 42,017 of NZ_JAJUBC010000036.1, forward strand.
GGCAATCGAGCAGGATGCCGACCTTATCATGTTCATTTATCGTGATGAGGTTTATAACCCAGAAAGCCCGTTGAAAGGCATTGCTGAAATCATCCTTGGTAAGCAGCGTAATGGTCCAATCGGTTCTGTTCGTTTGACCTTCCAAGGTCAGTATTCTCGTTTTGATAACTACGCAGGTCCTGCGTTTGATGAAGAGTAACCGCGAGGCGTTATGAAAGCGGCAACCGCGCTTATCCGTACAGCAGCACTAAACCACAACATTGATGTGATTCGTGCCATGGCCCCTAATAGCCGAGCATGGGCGGCTATTAAAGCTAATGGCTATGGGCATGGGTTATTGCCTGTGGCTAAAGCCTTGTCTTCGCAAGTGGATGGCTTTGGTGTTGCTCGTTTGGATGAAGCGTTACAGCTTCGTGCGGGCGGTGTGGTCAAACCTATTCTGTTGTTAGAAGGGTTCTACTCTGCCGTTGATTTGCCTGCGGTGGTTGCCAATAACTTACAAACCGTGCTGCATTGTGAAGAGCAGTTGCAGGCCTTTGAGCGTGCAACGCTGGAACGCCCTGTCACTGTTTGGTTGAAAATAGACACTGGTATGCATCGCCTTGGGGTTAACCCTGATGATGTCAGTGATTTTATCGCGCGTCTTGAAGCTTGCCCCAACGTTGCCAAACCGCTGCATTTTATCAGCCATTTTGGCTGTGCCGATGAGCCAGAAAATCCACTTACCTTGCAGCAGATTGACCTCTTCAAAGCATTGACTGCAGGGCAACCTGGCCTTAAATCGCTGGCGGCATCGTCGGGTACATTGATGTGGCCGACAAGCCACTTTGATTATGTTCGTCCGGGGATCAGCCTTTATGGTATCTCGCCGGTGTCTGAACGAACGGGTGCTGATTTTGGCTTACAACCCGCCATGACCATGACATCCAGCCTCATTGCTGTGCGTCGCGCAAAGCAAGGCGATGCGATTGGGTATGGGAGTCGCTGGGTGACACCACGTGACACCCTGCTAGGCGTTGTCGCCATCGGCTACGGTGATGGTTATCCGCGTGTTGCGCCCGATGGCACACCGTTGTTGGTGAATGGTCGTCGCGTACCATTGGTCGGTCGCGTCTCTATGGACATGTTGACCGTCGATCTTGGCCCTGACGCCACGGATCGTGTGGGTGATGAAGTCATCCTTTGGGGAGACGGGTTACCCGTTGAAGAAATTGCCCAGCACGTTGGCACGATTGGTTATGAATTGGTCACAAATATCACATCACGTGTCGACATTGTTTATACCTAAATGATTTGTAGGTTCTCTTGATATTACGAACGTTAAAAGCCGCAACCTGTGTTGCGGCTTTCTTATGCCCACTGTCCCCCGTATTGGCTTCTAACACTTCCGAAGAAGCGTTAGACATTGAAGTGGTTCCTTTTGCATTTTCAACGGAAGCCATGGGTTTTTCTGCTGGCATGGCTGGGCTTTGGAAACATGCAGGTCAGCCTCAGGCATCGTTATTTGCCGCAGGGTTAGGCTCGAGTAAAGGCTCGTGGATGGGCTTTTTTGCTGCCAACAACTACACGCTTTCACCAGAGAGTCGCTGGTTAATCAGTGGGCAGTTTTATGAAGGCAACTTTAAGCAGTTCGACTACTTTTTGGGAGACGCAGCCTCCAACGCTTCTTCTTTTGACGATCGCTTAATCGCGGACAGCCGAGATGCGCAGCATCATATAGGCTTTCGCTACATCCTTCCTTGGGGGGCAGGCAAACAACAACCTATTCGTGCGGCTTTGATTCCACGTCGAACGGTTGATGGTGATGCACCTTGGAACAGCGGAGTGTCGTCGATAGAGTTTCGCCCGTTCTACCACGCGCAGTCACTGAAAGGTGAAGGGGTCGATGCCCCGAGTGAATTTGGCAGAGCAGAAGAAGTTTGGGGCGCTGAAACGCGTTTTCGTTGGGATAATCGCAATAGTTTAAGTAGCCCTACCATGGGGAGCCTGAGTGATGTTGTTATCACGGCTGATCCGGGTGCAGATGATAGAGCGAGCTGGTGGCAGTGGGAGGTCAGCCAAAGCTGGTATTGGGATCTTGGTGCGTGGAAAGACTTGGCGAATCAACAAGTCGTGGCGTTTAACGTGTATACCAGTGATACCCCAAGTTGGAACCAAACCACCGCTATTGATGGCGTGAGTGAATATCATCGCCCGCCAGAGTTTGCGGGTGCTCGTTTAGGTGGTTTTTACCGCTTACGTAGCTTCCAAACAGGACGATTCGCAGGGCGCTCCGCGCTAAGCTACAGTGCTGAATATCGCGTCATGCCAGAATGGCAACCTCTTGGTGAGTTGCCCGTATTTGATTGGTATGACGTACCATGGTGGCAATGGGTGCTGTTTGCTGATGTGGGACGCGTGGCCGACGAATATGATTTAGCTGAACTTCATCGTGATATGAAATGGAGCAGTGGTGTCGCCATGCGCTTTCAGGTTGAAGGGATCGTTGTACGCTCAGAAATGGCATGGGGCAGCGAAGAAGGGCTGTTTAGGGTCATGATCAATCAGCCGTTTTAAGGCAAAAATAGCCAACGCACAGCGTTGGCTATTTGTATTCACTTCTTCCCCAGAGAAAATCACTCCCCCTGAATAGTCACCACAACTCTCCTTGAGCCCCCGTGATCGCGATGCTCACCCAAGTAAATTCCTTGCCACGTTCCCAATGTGAGCCGCCCATTCGTAATGGGAATAGAAACGCTTGAACCTAACGTAGAAGATTTGATGTGCGCAGGCATATCATCATCGCCTTCATATATGTGTTCATAATATGAAGCCCGTTCTGGCACGAATGCGTTGAAGTGAGACTCCATGTCCTTACGAACGCTAGGGTCGGCATTTTCATTGAGTGTCAGGCTGGCAGAGGTGTGCTGTATAAACACATGAACAAGGCCCACGTTTAAGTCCTTAATCATGGGGAGCTGCTGCTCAATCTCATCGGTGATCAAATGAAAGCCACGAGGTCGCGCACGAAGGTTGATTGTTTTCTGTGCCCACATTTAAAACACCTCTTGAGGTAGAAATTGGTTAAAGTCACCTGCAACAAAAAGAGGCGACTATGGCTGTGATGCAATCACTGACCTAGCGCAACACTCGCGCCATACAAACATGACAATATGTCGGCCTCAGGTTGTTCTGGAATCAAGCGAAATGACATCGTACCATGATGCGATTCTGGAGACCTTGCGACATTCACGGTCTGCCTCTGAAATAAGCGGGAGGGTAGTGCCCGCGATATCAGACTCTGTTTACAAAGGAATAATAATTATGTTGAAGTCTATCAATCCGACGCAAACGGCAGCGTGGAAAGCGCTAACCGCCCATTTTGAAGATGCGCAGGATTTGACCCTTACCAAACTGTTTGCCAAAGATGCGAACCGTTTTGATAAATTCTCTGTAAATTTCGGTGACGATATCCTTCTGGATTACTCGAAAAACCTGATCAGTGAACAAACACTCGATAAATTGTTCGCGCTGGCAGAAGAAACAGAATTGAAAACCGCGATTGGTGCGATGTTTGGCGGTGATAAAATTAACCAAACAGAAGATCGCGCGGTGTTGCATATTGCTCTTCGCAATCGCAGCAACACACCGGTCATGGTTGATGGTGAAGATGTCATGCCACACGTGAACGCTGTGCTTGAGAAGATGAAAGCCTTCTCTGAGCGAGTGATCGGCGGTGAATGGAAAGGCTACACTGGCAAAGAAATTACCGACATCGTGAACATCGGTATTGGCGGTTCAGACCTTGGGCCTTACATGGTGTCAGAAGCACTGGCTGCGTACAAAACGCGCCTGAACCTGCACTTTGTGTCTAATGTTGATGGCACGCATATCGCCGAAACGTTGAAAAATTTGAACCCAGAAACGACGTTATTCTTGGTTGCATCTAAAACGTTCACCACACAAGAGACCATGACCAATGCATTGTCAGCGCGTGACTGGTTCTTGGCGAAAGCAGAAGACCAAGCACACGTAGCGAAACACTTTGCAGCACTGTCTACTAACGCAAAATCTGTTGCGGAATTTGGTATCGACACTGACAACATGTTCGAATTCTGGGATTGGGTTGGCGGTCGCTACTCACTGTGGTCAGCAATCGGTCTGTCTATCTGTTTAGCGGTTGGCTATGATAACTTCATCGAGTTGCTAGCGGGCGCACACGATATGGATAACCACTTCCAGCAGACTCCGTTCTCTGAAAACGTGCCTGTGCTATTGGCGTTGATTGGCATTTGGTACAACAACTTCTATGGTGCAGAATCAGAAGCGATTTTGCCGTACGATCAATACCTGCACCGTTTTGCCGCGTACTTCCAGCAAGGAAACATGGAATCAAACGGTAAGTATGTCGCTCGTGATGGCCTGCCTGTTGATTACCAAACCGGCCCAATCATTTGGGGTGAGCCAGGGACTAACGGTCAACACGCGTTTTACCAGTTGATTCACCAAGGCACCAAAATCATTCCATGTGATTTCATTGCACCTGCAATCAGCCACAACCCATTGAGCGATCACCATCCAAAACTGATGGCGAACTTCTTCGCACAAACAGAAGCGTTGGCGTTTGGTAAAACACGCGATCAGGTAGAAGCTGAGTTCGTTGCAGCAGGTAAAGCAGCGGCAGAAGTGGCAGAGCTTGTACCGTTTAAAGTGTTCGAAGGCAACCGCCCTACCAACTCAATCTTGGTGAAGCAGATCACTCCTCGTACGCTAGGCGCACTGATTGCTATGTACGAGCACAAGATTTTCGCACAAGGTGCTATTTGGAACATCTTCAGCTTTGATCAGTGGGGCGTAGAGCTAGGTAAGCAACTGGCGAACCAAATTTTGCCAGAGCTTGCAGATCAAGAAGCCGTTGCAAGCCATGATAGTTCAACCAACGGTTTGATTAACGCGTTCAAACAATGGCGCGCGTAATTTCTCAGGGTTAGTAAGAAACAAAAAACGCCGCATCTTTTTTAGCGGCGTTTTTTTATGGGTATCTGTGATAGGCGCTTTTTAACAAAGCCGCTTATTCAGCAGGCAACGGCATCATCAACATCAATCGAAGCAGATTTCGATATAAGCGCGACCAAACTCTGAATCAAAAGGCATCAGAATAATCTGGCCTTCACTTTTATGAGTAATCGTGTGTTCTTTGCCTGAAACAACAATCGGTGTTGCCATTTCGAAATCAAATCCCTTCTCAGCAAGAATACGCTTCGCACCACCTGTGACCATATTGGTGATCTCACCAACCATATCCGTAACGTCAGCATCAATAGAGGTTGGGCGCTCCCCTAGCATACGGCTCATGATTTCCAATGCGAGTTCTTCTTCGAACGTCACAGAAAGTGAGCCCTTGGTTTTAGGGCCAACCATACCAATCAAGCCTGACACATCGCCTTTTGCGATTTCAGTTTTTTTTACTTGAGGCTTCTTTGGCGTAATTTCTAACTGCGCCATAGTGGTAAGCACGTTAACCAACGAAGATAAAAATGGGTTTACAAATTCAGCGCGCATAATCCTTATTCACCGTCCTACTGCATGTTATGTGTAGCCAACTGGCAAGCGTGGCATGTTCCATGTGTTTCAATGACGTGATGATTCACGACAAAACCGACCTGATTCGCCTTCTCTTGGAGGGCGTTAGATAAGGAGTCTGCATGACACTCTTCTACTGCGCCACACGAATCACAAATTAGAAGTTGAGAACAATGTTGCTCATGACCGGGCAGACAGCAAGCAATAAAGCTATTGGTTGACTCAACTTTGTGCACAAAGCCTTGAGAAAGCAAAAAATCGAGCGCTCGATACACAGTGGGTGGTTTCGCTTGAGGTTCAATTTCTCTTAAAACATCCAATAAATCATACGCACTGATCGCACGTTTACTTTGAATGATGATTTCATACACTCTTTCCCGTTGTGTCGTTAATCGAACACCACGTTGTTCACACAACGACTGAGCACGGGCAATGAGTTGCGAATGATTGGTCATTATGACCTCAAAAATCAGGCTTAAGGCTTCATTCTATCACAGCAAACTCAACGCGCACCTGCAAGGCCGTGATGAGGGTTTATCTTTCATCATTGTAGATGATAGAAATATGCCAAAAAGCGAGAAAATGCGTTCTAGCACGTAAAGTTTGCACTTTTTCCTATACGTTTTTGCTCATTTTAGATGACAGCACAGATTTAGATGCATTAACACTGGAGTTACTCATTTTTTTGAATATATGTATGCTCTCGGCAAATTAATGTCCCGTAATCTGCAATCAAGGTCTCTTTGGTGAGTTCGCAATAAAAATGTCCATCAGACATTGGTGAATGAAATTGGCACGTTTTACACAGGCCAAAACTCGCCGATTGGGTACTACGTTGAATGTCTCGCAACAAGGCTTCCAGCTGTACTTTTAATGCTGCGCTTCCACACCCTAGCTTTTCCAATCCATGTTTTAAAGACACGGGAGGAATGGCTTTTCTCGCGACCGCTTCGCCTTGAGGCGTTAACACCAAATGAGAAACGCGGCGATCATTTGGATCTTTCTCTTTGGTGAGGTAACCCTTCGCTTCCAAAAGAGAAATAGATTGCGATGTCGTGCCTTTGGTGATGCCCAAAAATTCCGTAACGGCGGCGGGTGTATCGCTGTATTTGTTACAACGAGATAGGTAGTAGATCACTTCTAGATGAACAGGGTGCAACCCATGCTCAACGCCAACGAGTCGCACTTCATTGCGATACAAAGTCGTGATGCGCTCAAGGATGTCACAGATAGGATCGATATCGTTCATGCTCGCTTCTTATTGAAAATGGTTTTTTGTCGAAACTATGTTGACAAGCATAGCAGGATTCTTATACTAATTAAAAGTTTCGATGCGAAACCAAAAATCAAAAAGAAGGAATTTATGATGAAAAAACACACACTCGCATTACTTGTACTTTCGTTGAGTACCTCCGTCGCTGCGCACCAAAATGCGCATGAAGGTCATATCGTCAGTGAGAAGAAAGACGGTATAAACCCAACGTTCGATATTGTTCACGCAAAAATCGTAAAAAATGGCACGTCATTGACGTTTCAAACAGCCGTTGTCGGAGAGGCGGGAAAAGAGAAGCCCACCCCTGTCGGTCAATTAGCGGGATCGGAGGTCTACAGCTACGTATGGCCAACCGCGCTTAACTCCGCAGACATCGGGTTTGATAAAGACAAAGGCATTGTCGCTTTAGCGGTGACGGCTCATCCAGATTTCGATGACACGCCGCGCTACGACGAAAACCAGGATGGAGACAACGCCAATGATGGCAACGTATGGCATTCTCACTGGGTGGTACTTACCGAAGACAAACTGTGCCCTGGTGGCTTGAAAGTAAGAGATATTCCGGAAGGGACATCGCCAACGGTTCCTCTCTCTTGGCCTGAGCTTCCGATATATATCGATAGCCCCGGCTATGAACCGCAGTTCGCCAAAACAGAGTTGACCGTTGAGGTGCCGACTAAAGACATTCGATTCAACGACAACTTTAACTTTGATGCGGTTACTGCGGTGCTGAAGGTTAATGACAGTGTGCATAACCCTTTGCTTTGTGTCACAGGTGTGGATGATATTGCCTCAGGTGATTTGTCACTGCCTGGCGTTGTGAAAGGGTAGGGAGGGGAGGTCATGGCAATACATGTTTATGACACTTACGCGACAGCATCGTCAGGGAAAATTCTACACTTCGATGTATTGATGCGTGTAAAAGACGATGATCTTGCAGTGAAATATGCCAAAGCGTGGTTGGCAGACATTGGTGAACCTGACGCTAACGTTAAATCCGGCAATTGCGCATTTTGCCATACCACGGCAGATCTTCCGCAATATGATCAAGCGCTTAATCAGAAAGGGTATGCCATCTACAAATTGGAGGGCTGTCCTGAATAGGCGGAAAGTTCGTTTATAATACTCAGAGCACGTCTGGCTAGCCGTGCTCTGGGTGTTTATACGGACATCTGACTATACAACGTCGCACCTAAAACCATTTTTATGGCGTGATCCGCTCCCTCTTCCCCAATGTTTTTTCCAAGGATGTGTTGCAGTTTCATAATAGCGCTTCTTGAATACGGACTTGTGCCATTTTTGATGATGTTGTGAAGCAGCATTTTTACCACTTCTTTAAATATGTGCGACTCTTCATCGTGATATGCCAACAGCCATGATTGAATGAAGCCATCTTTCGAACTGAAGTCGAGCTTTTCAATCACGACGGGGAAGACGCGCCCTTGTAATGCAGTTGCGAACATTACGTTTTTTGGATAGTAGGATTGAATGCTGCTTTTTCTTACGTTGAGTTCTTTAGCCAAACGGTCGTAAGTGATGGCCTCCCAACCTTCCGCAAGAAAGATTTGGAAGATCAATTCATCCATCATTTGTTTTTTCTGTTCTTTTTCTTCTGCGGTAATTCTAGCCATGATGTTTATTGACTGTGGGTGAGATTGATAGAGTAGCAATTTTTACGTACTTAGTACCAGTAATGTTCAGGAAAGTAGATTATATCTGCCGAGGGCTATCGAGATTGGTGGTGGTTTTGTTGCCAATATTACAAAAATAGAGTGATTAGTGAAAAAAAATGAAAAAAAACACCCGAACTAGTGATCTTAATCGAAGCCTTGTCAGCTCTGACTTCATCAACATTTTCTCTCTGCTTTGAACACTGCCTTGAAAAAAAAGTTCTAGATGCACTATTGCGTACCAAGTACGAATAAATTATATTCCTCCCATCGCAACGAAGTGCTCATCGGAAGCATCTTATTGCAAAGGTATTAAAAACAAATTCTTATCACTAATTGGTACTAGTACGTAATTGTGATGTATAAACAGCGAAAGGGAAAAAAATGAAGCACACCGTAATTGCACTTTCTGTATTGGCGACTTCTTTTAATGTTCTAGCAGCGTCTTCAACGCAACTTGAATTTGCAGAAACCATTCCATTGACGTGTGGATTTGTTATGGAAAATGCGGACTTAGAAGGTTCGATTCGATTTTCTGACGAAAGAATTTCAAATGTTAATGCTGAAACGCCTGCGACCTTTCGAGTGATCAATAACGGTAACAATGGCTTTGCGACTATCACGATGCGTGACTTTAGTGTTTGGGACGAATCAAATAACTTTGGTGCAAATGGCGAGAAAACAGATGTTGAAGCTTACTCAACATTTGCTGTTGATAATGGATTGGCTGGGATTTCTGAAGTTAAACCTGAAGGGTCTTTTCAGGTGGCAAGTAGCGTAGAGACTGAAGTGAGATTGAAAGTAGATATGCCGTCATACCGTTTTGATGCGGACAGCGAACTGCGTATTACCACAGTGATGGATATTGACTGCCTGTAACAATACCAAGGGCATTATTTTAGTGCCCTTTAATATTGTTATTTGAGGTTTGTGATGAAGTATCTAATTCTTTTTATGGCTTTATTTTCATCGATGTCACTTGCGGCAACATCTCATTTCCAAACGCCAGTGCGCTATGGTGGGGCTGATAACTTAGATGCTTGGCATTTGACTCCTGATGCGTTTGTTCCGATCACTATTCGACATTTTGGTAATGAAACGGGGTATTACATTGAGGTTAATAATCAACAAGTAACAGATGTATTCCAAATGGATGGGGACGACATACTTGCGATTGATGTGCCAGTGACGTTAGAAAATCGGCATGGCGCACAGATTTTCAAAGTTTGCTCCGTGGCATTGCATGGAAGTTTAGGTTCAAGAATTTGCACTAAAGCTGAACTGTTTTTAATTGAGGCGACGAAATGAGATTGCTACTACTGAGCGTTTTACTATTGGGTTCGATGAATGCACATGCTTCTAGTGAAATTCGCTCCTCAAATAACTCCTCTTGTGAGCAGTCTGATTTTCAACCTTGGGAACTCAGCTCAGGCGTGGGGCAGGGGATGTACGATGGCATTCAAGCTAGCGATAGCATTGTAAATATCGATGAAGGTGATGAAACCCAATTTGGTTTGAGGCTAACGTATCGATTTGGCGGAGCAGAGCAGATCGACTGTTCTCATTTTCAAAAGCTTGTTGAACGAGAACAAGCTGCATATACCACGCAGTTAGAGTTAAAAGTAAAGCAACTCGAGGCAAAACTAGCAAAACAAGATGCTGTTGATGTATCGCGAATCAAATTCAAATAGCTCCATTGCCTCATATACTCGCTTGTGTCGTCAGGCGAACACCGTGATCTTCATAAATCGTGGCGTACGAAAGTCTCTTCGTCTCTTCCCCGTATGACCCGTTCTAAAATCGGAATAAAAAAATCCCTGAGTCAGACTCAGGGATTTTTGTGCTTCTAACGGGTTACCCGTTTAGAGCCGTGACTCGATTACAGGTAGTAACGAACGCCCAGTTTCCACTGGTTGTTGTCTTCCTCTGAGCCATCTAGGCCAAACTGGAAACCACCAAAGCCTACGAAGGTTGGGGTGAATTTGTACTCAGCTTGAATCGCCGCTGTTTCATAAACAGAGCTGTTTTTCTTCTCGTCTGTCACTGACTCGTAGTTTGCGATCAGGTTTACGCCGTTGCTTAGCGCGTAGCCCGCCAGAAACTCCATCGCATTGGTTTCTTCTAGCTCCTGAATCATGTACTCACCCATTGAGTAAGCCCCTGAAACATACAAGCCTTTATCCCATGAACCGTAGCTTGCACTGACGATGTGTGATTCAGCAACGATAGTACCTACATCACCCGTGGTGAAGGCGTAGTTAACTGCGAATGCTGAGATGTTGTAGCTGATCGCTGCTTGCAGACGTGCTTCATAGTCGTCGTGCGCGCCCTGCCAAGCACCAGACATTGTCAGTGCGTGAGATTCACCCAGTGCCAGCGTGTTGGTGTAGCTCACCATCTTGTCAGCACGGCCAGTGCCTAGGTTGGCGTGGTCGCTGTAGGTAAAATCGTTAGCGAAAGCGATAGGCTTGTCAGTGGTTGCAACAGCGTTGTAGTAAGGTGCCCATTGGGTACCCACAACCACACGGCCTGCGTCTTCATGAGTCAGGCCAATGTAGCCAAGACGGGTAGTGAATGCATTTGCACTGTTGGTTAAGTAGTTCAGTGCCCACTCACCTTTTGCATCAGCAACAAAGCCATTGCCCATGTCTTGAGTTGCGTTGAAGTTCAGGCGTGGTGATGCAGAGATAACTTCTAGCTCACCTTTTTCTGAATCGCTCAGCGCGACAGAAACATGGCCGCCGATCGCGAATGTAGAACCGTCTGCATTATAAAGCTCGATTGCAACCGCTTGAGAGGTGAAAACAGAAGTGGCGATAGCAATAGCGAGTGTTTTCTTATTCATTGTTTTTATTCCGTATGATTAATCGTCTGTTAGGTCCAAAACAGCTCAAAAGCGTCTAAGTCGCTCATGATTTGTTAACAGGCTCGCATCGAATGTATTCCATAACTGACTGATTTAACGCATGAAACAATATCAAAGAATAAAAAACATCCTGAATTTATTACCTTTCAATGGGTTGCATTGAACCGAGTGACGCTAAATTTATTTTGCTACTCGTACTTTTTATTTGTTTGACCTTGGTTATTTAGATCGCGAGAAGGCTGCGGTAAAAATGTGACGGAGTAGAGTGTTGTTTGAAGAATACGGTTAGTTGCGACATGATATTTTGCGATCGACCTTGCTGGTTTTGACGATTTTGACGGAGAGGGAAATTTACGCTGACTAAATTTGAAGCGGTTGTGGGGGGTATGTATAATCCCGCCTCCCAAGGCTCGCAACGCATATCGTGTCCCCATATATATCCCCAAGGGACAGTTGAGGAACTCATCGCGAGTCTAATTAAAAATTATATTGCTTCGCCGTCGTGGAATATGTAGCTAAGACGCCGAAATTTAGTGAGATGTTAACTATGTATCCTACTGCCCGCTTCTCTATCGCTCCGATGCTGGATTGGAATTGAATTAAAAAATAATCCATAAAAACATATGGTTATTGTATGCGAAAAAAGCAGGGGACATGTAGGGGACATTTCTTTTTTGCTCTGTGGCACCAACATCCTCGGTGATAATTCTAGTCTCTCTTCTTCAATGTTTCTAGCGTCTGTAACGCATAATCTGCTTCTTCACGGTCAGCCCCTTCTCTTTGCCTTTTGATTTTTATCTTATATTTTTCAATTCCTTAAGCTCTTATTGTTGGTTTTTCTGTACAAAAGTGCTGTTTTGATTTGGATCTAGGCGAATAACTTAGTAAACCTTTAAGCAAATGAGTTGATACGGTTAAGGAACCTATATGCACATTGCTTCGTCTATCTATCCAGATCTATTTACTTCATCTCAGCAACAGAGCCTGCAATTGCTGCTCAATGGCTGTAGTCACCGCCAAGAGTTTAAGCAGCTTTTGCGTAACTTACACAACGAAGAAGCGAACCCAAATGCTCGGCTTTGGTCATTGTTGCGCTATGCTGACCCAGAGCAGCGCGAGGGTTTGTTTGCACTGCTGGAAGCGATTGGTTCGGGGAAGGGCATTGAACAAATCTTCACGCCAGACTTTCTCAATGAGATGATGCACTAGAAATTCAAGCAAAAGCATAGCCCTGTCGGGCTATGCTAGTTTCGCTTCAGACTGTGGACTTTACGCCTTAGTGTCGTGACTTGTTCTTCTTGTGCTTCAGACAATGCACTGGACGAGAGCTCCTCAAACGTCTTTAGCATTCTATTCAACTGCCTGTTTTGCTGTTTCAAATCGAACTCTTCTAACGCTTTAAACCACTTATCAGCTTGCGCCTGAAGCTTGGCTATAAGCTTTTGCGTGTGCTTTGCTTCTTCCGCATTGCGGTGCTCGTAGCGCCATGTTTCGAGGCGTTTCCCGCGATTCAGCTCAAAGGGTTTGTACTCACGATAGTCAAGTCCGACATGCTTGAGAACCGCAGCGTTAAATGCTTGTTTGATGAAAGATGTTCCCTTTTTTTGCTGAAGCACTTTCAGGACTTTGTTACCAATCACTTTACCAATGATGAGATGAACGTGGTCGCCTGAACCAGTTCGCCCTTGTTGCGGCTGCTGATGCAACACAGCTCTTATCTGCGATTTGTACTGTTTCATTTCATCGGGTGTTAGCAGCATAAAGCGAGCGAGATGAATACAACAATCACTCACGATTGATTGCCATTGTTCAATTGATGGTCGATGGCCTTTGGGGAGGGTTAGGCAAAATTCAACCGCATAGCTAGATAGCGGTCTGCCGCCCTTATGATTGTTTAACTTCTGGTTTAGACGAAATTGCTCACCCACCAATGCCACCCGTCTTGACGTTTCCGGTGAGCCGATAATTGGCATGATTTGTTCAGTGTTTCTATGGTTGGAGTGTTGTTGTGAAAGCAGGTAGCGCTCTCTAATTATCACGCCGTCTGCGCCGTTTTTTACGGCCTGTGTGGTAACTGTCCAGTTCTTGAGCATGTTTTCTTTAACGGTAGAAAATCAGCTCTCGAATTGCAAACAACGCACTGGATCATAATGCTTTTGGTGGGATTCCAGATAGGACAACCCGCTTCGCTCAAGGTTGTCTGCTGGTAAGAGGGGATCCCTCTTAACTCCCCTATTTGAAGTATGTTTGCATTTCTTTTCTGTGCTTTGTACGTTTAAGAAAAACATTATGCGAAAAGATATTTCTGTACCTACCGAAGACATCTCCAAATTTGAAAAGAAGATGGCATCAGCGTTAACCAAGAATGGTAAGCTAAAACTTATGATCAAAAAGAAAGTGATTAACGCTTGCCTCGAGGCAGAATTGTTCAGTCATGCTGATTTGGAATCTAGAACGAAAAAGTATCAGTGGATTGAGAGAGTCACTGAGCTCAATATCAAAATGATGAGTTTACTTGAGCTGTCCAAACCCAGTCATCATCCGGTAGAGTCATCAGACGAAGTGAATGATCGTGTTGAAGCGCAAGCGGAAATGATTGTTAAAGACATCGTTAGACGCATTGCTCAAACACCCATGCCTTACCCTCTGGGCGACTAATCCCATGGTGAGGTTTTGTAGATGAAAGCCCCTATGAGGGGCTTTACTCATTTTAGCTTGTCTTCGTTAAGGCGGTTGAGCGTAACCAGTAGCTTGACTCGCTCTATCACCGTTTCATGAATGCCGACAGCATCACTCAGGGTTGTTGGGACAATAAATCATAGAATCTGTTACAGGCTCAACTTAAGCGTGATTGATAGGTTACTCTACTCATTTGTGTTCCTTTGTAAGCTACGACTGATAGCTATTAAATTTCAAAAACCACTACTTAAGTTTAGTAATACTTTAACTCTAGAAGCACTGTAAGATGAGCCTCTGATTTTGTTGCCACAGCACAACAAAAAACAAGCATATCTAATACCATAGTGAAAATACTTTATTTGTCGAAATGTGGAGTAAACATTAATGAAAGTGTACTCTATTTAAGTTAGTATCATCTAATATTGGGCTGCATCGAAATAATTTAGTCCTAATAAGATAAAAGTTAATGTGGTTGACATGATTATTAATAAAGTTCATATCGAAAAGTTTCGTGGTTTTACAGATGTCAAATTCTCTCTCGGAGATTATGTAACACTCATTGCAGGGCAAAACGGTACACAAAAAAGCACTCTTTTAGGTATTCTCAGTCAAACTTTCACTATCCCAAGCAAAGACCACCATTTTTCGTATGAAAAACCATTAATTGGCGGGAGTTATCGTTCATCTTTTTCTGATAAATTTAAGCTTTCTCCTGAAAGGGATTTGGCTGGTAGTCATGAGTGGACTCTTTACTTCCACGACCATGAACTACATGAAGATATTGGTGAAGATGGCGGGTTTACTGTTGAGAGTATTCCTCGAACAGCCAACTCAATTAGATTTTGGCAAAAAGGCATACGAGATGCGGGAAGTGGGTACATTCAACTCCCAGTATTATATCTAAGCTTGAAACGCCTTATTCCTATCGCTGAAGCAGGAAAAGTTCAGGAGAAAGATATTCAACTAACTCCTGAGGAACAAAGTTGGTTTACTAAATATTACAAAAAAATCCTCATCACCCGGGATAACTTACAGACTATCGACTATATCGAAGGCCTTTCTAAGAATACTCTAGGTGTATCAACTGAGCACTATGATTGGAAGTCTAATTCAGCAGGACAAGATAACTTAGGCAAGATTCTGTTAGCTATTTTGTCGTTTAAGCGTCTCAAAGAAAATTATCCAAATGATTACCAAGGTGGCATTTTGGCAATAGATGAGATTGATGCAACCCTATACCCTGGTTCACAAGTTATATTACTAGAATTGCTGGCTAGTATTAGCAATACAGATAAAATACAGATCATAGCAACAACTCATTCACTTCAAATGCTTGAGAAACTTTCTGAGTTGAAAAAATCTCAGGGAAGGTTTCGACAGTTCAATACCGTATATCTAACAAAGCAAGATAATAAAATATTGGTAGAGGAAACTCCTGATTTTAAGAGTATTTTACATAATTTAAATGTTACTATCGGTAACTTTTCTGAAGAAGTAAAGGCAATATCTATTTACACTGAAGATGCAGAGTGCATTCAATTTACTAAAGCCTTGCTGCAAGGCAATAAGTTCAAATTGAAGTACGAATCATTAACAATGGGATGCAATAACTACCTAGAGTTAGGGCGCAAAAAAGTACCTAGCTTTAAACACCCAAACTCTATTGTTGTATTAGATGGTGATGTTAGAGGGAAACTGC
>NZ_JAJUBC010000037.1 GCF_028683095.1 Enterovibrio gelatinilyticus
AACCTAGGTTCTACGCCCATATTAAAAAACAAAAAGCGCCGCTCGATTTCTCGAACAGCGCTTTATCAGTCAGACGCATAAAGCGTCTAGCAGAGCACGATTAGTGAGAGCCGCAACCGCCGCCGCCACAACATTCGTGGTCGTCGCCTTTGTCTTCGCCACCACAACAACCGCCTTCGTGGTCATGGTCGTGATGACCGCCACAACCGCCCGCTTGGTGGATGTGACCGTGTTCGATCTCTTCTTCGGTCGCTTCGCGAAGCTCAACCACTTCAACGTTAAACGTTAGGGTTTGGCCAGCCAGCATGTGGTTACCGTCAACAACCACTTCGTCGCCGTCAACTTCAGTCACTTCAACTGGGATTGGACCTTGGTCAGTATCCGCAAGGAAGCGCATACCTACAGTAATTTCGTCAACGCCTTGGAATACGTCAGCAGGAACACGTTGAACCATTTCGTCCATGTGTTCGCCGTATGCATCTTCCGGTGCAACTGTCACTTCAAATACTTCGCCAACTTCACGGCCTTCCAGCGCGTTTTCTAGGCCAATGATCAGGTTGTCGTGACCTTGAAGGTACTGCAATGGGTTCGCTTGGGTTGACTCGTCAACCACGATACCATCTTCATTTTTTACTTGGTAAGCAATGCTTACTACCACGTCTTTAGTGACTTTCATCTTTACTCCGGAAGCGGTTATTTAAGTCTGGGTGCTGCCATCGCGAGTTTGCATCATGGCCACCTGCTTATTTCGGCGCCGATAATACATAAATCTTTTCGCTACGACTATCACTGCGGTTTAAATATCCCTATCACTTGCGCATCCTGCTGTTTGGGTGCGGACTCAGAATCTTCCGATGCCACGGGTGAACGGCGGTCAGTATGACCACATTTCACACACTCCACCACTTCTACATGGTGCTCTTGCCACCAGCGCATTGTGTCACCTTCATTGCATGAAGGGCAGGTTGCACCAGCAATAAAACGTTTCTTAGCCATGTCAGTCCTTGTACCTATCCATCAACCACAACGCCCGATATCCACGTTCGTCCCGCCATATCGAGCGATTGATATTACTCCCGATTCCAGCTTTTATGTCGCTCTGTGTCCCCTTTCATTTCGAGGTCAAACAGCTCTTCCAACTCCAAGCGGGCTTCTTTTGTTCTTGATGCTGCCGACACATCCTCACTGTGGTGAGGCTGCATTTCATGCAAGCGCATCTCATCTAACTTGCGGAAAAAAGCTTCCGCCCGTTTCGCTTTGTACGGGTGCATCCCTAAAGCGATCAGTGTTTGTTTACCTAAATCTAGAGCACTTAAAAATGTTTCTCGGGAGAACCCGTCAACATTGTGGCCTAACAGTTGGTTGGCTTCAACACGGCTACGTGCTCGCGCCAATACCTTGATATTCGGGAAATGGTGCTGACAAAGCGACACAATTTCCATCACTTCTTCTGGCGAGTCAGCACACACGATAATTGCCTCTGCCGTGGCTGCGCCAGCCGCTCGCAATAAGTCCAGTTGCGTCGCGTCACCGTAGTAAACCTTATAACCAAACTGACGCAGCAGCGCGATTTGCGAAGGGTCTCGCTCCAAAATCGTCAGTTTTATTTTATTGGCAAACAGTAAGCGTCCCACCACCTGACCAAATCGACCGAAGCCAGTGATGATCACGCGACCACCGTCATGGTCAAATTGCTCGTTTTCAGGCAAAGAGGCATCAGCATTGATCGTGCGAGCAAACCACTTAGTTTGCAGCATCAGCAGTATGGGGGTCGTCATCATCGACAGACTCACAACCACTAATAAGAATGCATTCAAATCAGGGTCGAGAAGCCCTTCACCACGCGCTGCAGTGAATAAAACAAACGCAAACTCACCGCCTTGACTAAGCAGTAACGCCACTTGGCTGCGCGATTTAGCGCTTCCACCGAAGGATCTAACTAACCCATATATGATGGCGGCTTTCACGCTGATCAAAGCAAAAACCGCACTTAAAATCTCGAGTGGATAGTCGAGTAACAGCCCCAAATCTACCGCCATACCCACAGCAATGAAAAACAGGCCCAGTAATAGCCCTTTGAAAGGTTCAATGGCAATTTCTAGCTCATGGCGATATTCACTTTCTGCGAGTAACACGCCCGCAAGGAATGTTCCCAATGCCATCGACAAGCCTAACGCCTGCATACCAAGTGCAATACCGATAACCAATAACAACGCTGCAACCGTGAACATCTCTTTGACGCGACTCATCACCACCCAACGAAGCAATGGACGCAAAAGATAATGACCGCCAACCAGAAGTAAAATGACCGCGCCTAACATGATGGCGACGTCTAACCAGCTTCCACCAGCTCCGCCAGCCAGTGCGGGCAATACTGCCAACATAGGGATCACGGCGATATCCTGAAACAACAACACGGCAAAGGCAGATTGTCCTGCTTCACTGCGCATTAAACGTTGCTCTTCGATAATCCGCATCGCAATGGCGGTTGAAGACAACGCCAGCCCCATTCCAACAACAAGAGCATCTACTCTGGAAGCACCAAATAGCATGACAGTGACACCAATGACCACCGCACTGATCAATACCTGACTGCCCCCCAAACCCAGAATGGGTTTGCGCATTTGCAGCAACTTCTTAGGATTTAGCTCAAGACCGATTAAGAACAACAGCAGTACAACACCCAGTTCAGCAAAGTGAAGAGTGGCTTCAACATCACTGATAAGCCCTAAGCCCCATGGGCCAATCACCACACCCGCAATCAGATAACCTAATACAGAACCAATTCCAAGACGCTGAGCGAGAGGCACCGCAATAACAGCCGCGGCGAGAAAAATGAGGGCGTCGAGAAGAAAGCTATGCTCCATCACACCACCTCCGAAACGGGGTGGCACAACCAATCCGCATACAATTCAGCGTGGGCGTTTCTATCATCGTCAGTAATTCGACGCGCCCAGTGTAGGATCAATGGTTCAACCCAACGCATTTGGCATAGCAGCGCCGTCAACTCAAAGGGCTGCAACAACTCTTCCATGCTGTATTTGTTATAGCCCGTTTGACTAAAGGCTTCTGACGCGCCCCCCGTCGTAACTACAAAGCGACACGTTTTCCCTGCCAGTGCGTTACCACCACCGTGGGCAAAGCCCTTACCTAATACCACATCAATCCACTCTTTCAATAAAGATGGGCAGGAATACATTTGCAGCGGGTGTTGAAAAACAATCACATCATGGGCGAGCAAGAGTTCACGTTCATAATGAACATCAATAATAAAATCGGGATAGGTCGCGTAGAGGTCGTGAATGGTGACATGATCGTGCTGACTCGCTGCCCCGATCATGCGCTTATTCGCCACCGATTCATATGGATCAGGATGAGCAAAGATGATTAATACTTTTGACCGAAAAAGCGACGTCGTCTTGTTTTCCATTTTGCAGCAAATTCCTTTATCACTGTGAAGCTTCAGCATCTAACAAGCAAAAACGTCTCGATATTGCCTAGGTATAACATAATATTTTTTATTGTCTTTTTATGATGACACAAATCATACGATGATGAGTGACTCTCATTATTGTTTCCACCATACGGTAAATACCTCGACTTTTCACGGTCTGCCGCTATGACAAAACGATTAAAAGCGGCCAACGACTCTCGATTTTGCGGCTCTGCAATATATCGCTTCTTAAGTAAACCGGTGGCCTGTGGTATAACTGCGCCAGAATTTTCACCTCCAAGGCATGCGGCCGGGGCCGCCAGTAGTCATGATCACACTTTCTGATATTCAGCTTCTTCGCGGCGGAAAACCGTTACTCAATCAAGCATCTGCCACTATTCACCCTGGCGATAAAGTCGGTCTTGTGGGAAAAAATGGCTGTGGAAAATCAACCTTATTTGCCCTGCTGAAAGGCGAATTATCGCTAGATGCCGGAAGCTGCAATTTCCCAAGCGGTTGGGAATTAGCTTGGGTGGCACAAGAAACCCCTGCGCTAGAACGTGAAGCCATTGAATACGTTATCGACGGCGATCGCGAATACCGTGCCTTGGAGAAGTCCCTCCGCCACGCGGAAACCATCGACGATGGGCATAAAGTCGCCGAAATCCACGATAAAATTGATGCCGTCGGTGGCTACAGTATTCGTGCTCGTGCCGCCGAATTGCTTGATGGTCTTGGCTTTAGCCAAGAGCAAATGCAATGGAGCCTAACCCAATTCTCGGGCGGTTGGCGTATGCGCCTTAACCTTGCTCAAGCGCTGCTTTGTCGCTCTGATCTCTTGCTGCTCGATGAACCAACCAACCACTTAGATTTAGATGCCGTTATGTGGCTTGAGAAATGGCTACAAAATTACCGTGGCACCTTACTGTTGATTTCCCATGACCGTGATTTCCTTGACCCTGTGGTCAGTCGCATCGTACATGTCGAAAATCAGCTATTAAACGAATACACCGGTAACTATTCAGCCTTTGAATCCATGCGCGCTGAAAAGCTCATGCTGCAACAATCGATGTACCAGAAACAACAAAAGCAAATGACGCACATGCAGTCATACATCGACCGTTTTCGCTATAAGGCCAGTAAAGCTCGTCAGGCTCAAAGCCGTATTAAAGCGCTAGAACGCATGGAAAAAGTGCTGCCAGCCCAGTTCGACAACCCATTCAGCTTCGAATTTCGCGAGCCTAGTGCATTGCCTAACCCGATCCTGATGATGAAAGATGTGGCTGCGGGCTATCCCAATAAACTGATCTTAGAAAAAATTCACCTTAACTTGGTGCCCGGCAGTCGTATCGGCTTACTGGGACGCAATGGCGCGGGTAAATCAACACTGATCAAATTGCTGTCTGGGGATTTGCAAGCACAAGCCGGTGAACTCCAATATTCGCAAGGTGTGAAGATTGGTTACTTCGCCCAGCACCAACTGGAAACACTGCGTACGGATGAAACGCCGTTACAGCACATGATGCGCCTTGCGCCAAAATCCACAGAGCAACAACTTCGCGACTACCTTGGCAGCTTTGGTTTTGTTGGTGAAAAAGCGCTAGATATCATCGGTCCCTTCTCCGGCGGTGAGAAAGCACGTCTCGTACTGGCACTCATTGTTTGGCAAAAGCCTAACCTGCTTTTACTCGATGAACCGACCAACCACTTAGACTTGGATATGCGGTCAGCGCTGACTTTGGCTCTACAGTCCTTTGAAGGGGCAATGGTCATTGTCAGTCACGACCGTTACTTACTACGTGCGACAACCGATGACTTATATTTGGTGCATGATCGTCAAGTGTCTCAGTTCAATGGTGACCTGAATGACTACCATCAATGGTTGACCGAACAGCAGCGTGCGGAGCGTCGACAAGATCAAGCAGACAATGCCAAAGCGACGGGGGCTAGTTCGCAGGTCTCCCGTAAAGAGCAAAAACGCCTCGAGGCAGAATTTCGCAAAGAAACGGCACCAATTCGTAAGAAAATTGACGTATTGGACACAAAACTCGAAACCTTCTCTGCCACAATCGCTGACGTAGAATCAGCCTTGTCGGAACCTTCTATCTATGAAGCATCTAACAAAGATATGCTGACTGAGTTGCTGCGCAAGCAAGCGGATGCGAAATCATCGCTGGAAGAGGTGGAAATGGAATGGATGGATCTTCAAGAACAACTGGAAGCGATGGAAGTGGCGTTCCAAAACCGATAAAAAACAATGCCACGGCCAATGGGCTGTGGCAATTTTGCCTGCATCATTACGGCAAGCAAGAGGTCAAACACGCCAGCCTTAAACTGCAAGATACGTTTAAGGGCAACGTCAACTTGGTCTTATTGCTTGCGTGGCTAGAAGACGCAGGCTTTATGCTGTCTGCGCATTCGCTTGCTGCGCTTCGCCAATCATTGACCCACTCTGAAACCTTACTAACACGCTACCGCTTAATGCGCCGAGAACTCAAACCTCAGCTATCACGTGGCGCATATCAAAAGATGCTGAACTACGAACTCACCCTCGAGAAATTCCAACAACAAGAATTACTTACGTGTATCAATCAACAGCCTTGGCTAGACACTGGCCCTTCTGCGGTAGAGCTGTATTGCGAGCAACTTGATATCGCAGCCCGCTATTTATACCCCACACTGATGAAAGGGCTCAGTACGCGTTAAATCAACCGTTATCAGGTTCTTTCGTCGTCCACTCACATCCAAATAAACAGCAAGCACGATGCGGTTAACGTGCCCATAAGGCGATTGAAGATCACCCAACTTCTTTCCGTTGAGAGTGCTTTACCCACCCAGACCCCGAATGCAGCCCATAAAGAGGTGAGTGGAAAACCAACCGCGATGAATGCCATCACAATAACCAACGCCGACCACCAATAATCGCCCCCTGACAAAGTAAATGTCCCCACGGCACTCACTGCCATTGCCCACGCTTTGGGGTTCACATACTGGAACAATGCAGCTTCCATCAACGTCATTGGACGACGTTCAGACGATGCAGATTCGGACGGTGCCCCTGCGTTTGCAATGCGCCATGCAAGATAGAGTAAGTACCCGCTGGCAACCAATTTCATCCCTTCTTGCACCATAGGGTAGGTTTTAAATACCACGCCCAGTCCTGCTGCTACCACAGCGATTAGCGAGGCAACACCTAGCGTGATACCCACCAAATGTGGCACCGTACGACGATAGCCAAAATTTGCCCCAGATGCTGTCAGCATCATGTTATTAGGGCCTGGCGTGCCCGTCATCGTAGCGGCGAACAGTGCCAGTGTTACCAGAAAAGATAGTTCCATCATGAATTGCCTCCTTGCTCACATTGTACCGATACAATTCACACAAAAAGTTGAAATGACCGCATTCATTGTTCAAAATTCACGCTAACAGGGATCGAAATACGGATCAAAAGGTTTATTGTCACCATGACAATCATGAATGTTGTATTAGAGAAAAACGGCACGCCGATTTATCGTCAAATCGCAGACGCCATTGCCGCAAAGGCACAAAGTAATGAGCTTGCTGCGGGTAGCAAACTGCCAACTCATCGTGCTCTCGCCGATGCTTTGTCAGTGACAGTCGGAACCATTACGCGGGCCTACGCGGAGGCAGAGCGACGCGGTATTGTGGAAGCCAAGGTGGGCGCGGGTACTTATGTGTGTCAAAGCGACAAGCCACGGTGGACGTTTGCGGGTCCAGAGCGCCCAGGAATAACCAGCTTTGGTTACAATGTGCCACCAGCGATTAATCGCGCAGATCTGTTTTCTGGCGCCTTGCAGCAACTCGCCGCTCATCCCAATGAATTGAACAACCTGATGTTGTATCAGCCGCCGTCTGGCATTATTCGCCATCGTGAAATCCTGTCGCAGTGGCTTGCGCAGCATGATATCGCTACCGACCCTAATCGACTGTTGTTTTGCTCTGGGGCACAAAATGCGATGCAACTGTGTTTACTCACGCTCTGTCGCGCTGGCGATACCATTTTGGCAGATAAATTCACGTATCCCGGATTAATGAGCCTGGCGCGTCAACTTCAGCTCACCGTCAAACCTGTTGATATGGACGATGAGGGCATGCTGCCGGAGTCCTTGAACTCAGCCTGTCAGCAATATCAGCCTCGTTTGGTGTATTTAACGCCTACACTGCAAAACCCCACCACTGCCATCATGAGCGAGTCTCGGCGCCATGCACTTATCGCGGTTTGCCAAGCCCAGAATCTGGTGATTGTGGAAGATGATGTCAACGGACTCTTGCCTATCGAACGCCCACAGCCCATGGTGAATCTCGCTCCCGATACCGTGATTTACATTGGCGGATTCGCGAAGACATTGGCGCCGGGTTTACGGCTGGGTTTTCTAAACTTACCGGAACGCTACTATCCGCAATTTGTTAACGCGCTACAAAACCACAGTTGGATGATCAGCCCCTTATTGACGGCTATGGCTGCGATTTTGCTGGAAAATGGGGGCGCAAATCAGGTGTTGCATACCATTCGCCAAGAGATGGAGCAACGATGGGAAATGGTGACACACTATCTTGGGGACGCCCATCTACGCTTTCATCCGAACGGCTTTCATGGCTGGCTGCGTTTACCTGAGGAATGGTCACTGAGTGAATTCTTATCCGCTTGCAAAGAGCAAGGTCTTGAAATTAAATCTTCAGAGTTGTTTGTCCCTGCTGGCTATTCTGCCCCTCCATGCGTGCGACTTGCCGTTAGCGCCCCACCGACCCGCGATGCATTGGAATTTGGCTGCCAACAACTGGCGAAATTACTGGCGAATCCACCGTTGTCTGAATTTGCGATATGAGCACACGCACAATGAAAGAAACCTTTGTCCCAATGAAATGGGGGAGCAACCCTCACGTACAAACACTGCTACCCCGATTTGTTAGAAGAAAAGCCGTGTTTGAACCTGTTTGGCAACGCATTGATACGCCGGATAAAGACTTCCTCGACATTTGTTGGACCGAAGATCCAGAGCAAGCACATGGAAAACCCGTGGTGGTACTGTTTCATGGCCTTGCCGGCTGTTTTTATAGCCCCTACGCCAACGGACTACTCAACGCCTTTAAACAACAAGGCTGGCTGGGCGTCATGATGCACTTTCGAGGTTGTAGTGGTTTGATAAACCGTCAAGCTCGCAGCTACCACTCAGGAGAAACAAGCGATGCCCGCTTGATGCTGGAATACATTCAACAGCGCTTTCCGGATGTGCCAAGACTGGCAACGGGCGTATCACTGGGTGGAAACATGTTAGTTCGGTATTTAGCGGAGTTTAATCACGACCCGTTGATAAAAGCGGGCTGTGTGATCAGCCCTCCCCTCGATTTAGGCGCCTGCTCGTCACGTATCCAACAGGGTTTTTCAAAGGTCTATCAGGCGTATTTGCTGCGCTCAATGAACCGAACGCTCACCAACAAACTTCAGCGCCACCCTAAAATTGGTCACTGGACGTCGGGTCAAAAAGTGAAGATCTCCACCTTGTACCAATTTGACGAAACGGTGACAGCTCCGCTCAATGCATTTGATAGTGCGGAAGATTATTACCAACGATGCAGCGGTTTATCCGTGCTGCAAGACATTGCGACACCGCTAAAAGTGATCCATGCTAAAGATGACCCATTTATGACACAGGCAGTGATACCGACAGTCCCATTGCCCGAAAATATTGATTACCACTTAACGCAGTACGGTGGTCATGTTGGTTTTGTGTCAGGCACACTCAAAAAGCCAGAGTTTTGGCTTGAGAAAGAAGTGCCTCGTTGGTTAGCCCTGCACATAAAGTAATTTAACCAAGCAGGGCGAGAGAGGTGAACAATGACATTATCTCGCACTGCTTACTCCTTAATTGCGCTGCCTTTCACTCTGCAGCCCACTTACGCTGACGAATCAAAAGATGAGTTAACGAAAGCTCATTCTTCCCGACTAGGCCCGCTCATTGTACAAAGCCAAGCGCCTCTGCAAATCACGGGTTTGACGCCCTTGCTGCACGACCCCACACTCTTAAAAAATGGTGAAACCGATGTGTTCGCCTCGGCGGCTATTGCCAGTGTTTGGGCTAACACGCCAGAATATCAATTCGATTACTACCACAATCAATTCATGGTCGGCTTCTTACATGCCCCGAGTGATGCCAATAAAATAGGAGTCTGGTATCAATATCGCTATGCGGCCAATAACCGTTTGGATGGCCTGACCGAGAAATTTCATAGCATGTTCGGCATAGACCAAAATGGGCGAACTGAGGTCGACGAAGACCGCTTTTTTATCGACTTACCGAATGACAATTCTGCACCAAGAGAAGACTTTGTCGGTGACCCCTTGCTCAGCGCCATCAATCTCTATGGGGAGCACACCGTCTATCGTTCGGCACATCATGCCGTCAGTGTGGGAGCAACGCTGTTTTTTAATCGAGTGAGTCGTGGCACGTTTGCCAACACCTCTTTTGAGCAAGGTTTGCAAATAAACTACGGCTATCAACGCAACAAACATCACGTCACCGCCTCTTTGGCAATCGTGTATCGCCCAGACAAGCCTCAGCACTTCGTAAGCGTGAAATCGACAAGCATGAGCGGCGGCATCAGTTACCAGTACCAATGGCGCAAAAATCACGAATTCATTGGCGAATACCTGCTCTCGCAGGCAAAAACCGACACGGAGAGTTTGGGGGAGTTGAACGCACCCGTTCATGAGTTTGCTCTGGGTTATCGCTACCTTTTTGATGCCAGTGCGCTAGAATTGGTGGCCTTGGAAAATATGTTTAATCACGATAACAGTACCGATATCGTGTTTACTGCCACATTCCGCCACCGTCTCATGTTGTAGGTATCGCGATGATCATCCCTTGGCAAGAAATCCCAGAAGAAACGCTTAGAAATTTAGTTGAACACTTCGTGCTACGTGAAGGCACGGACTACGGCGAGCAAGAAGCGAGCTTCGACGAAAAGGTCGAACAGGTCTATATCCTGCTCAAAAACAAAGAGGCAATGGTGGTCTATTCCGAGTTGCACGAAACCGTCGATATCAAACCTGCGCGATCACTCACCGCCTAACGTCTACTTGACCCAATCGCAACACCCTGTTAATTGTTTGACATCTTTTTAAAATTGACAGGGTTTGTCATGTCTGCAAAACATCCTATTATTGCAGTCACCGGTTCATCCGGCGCAGGAACCACCACTACATCTGATGCATTTCGGAAGATCTTCAACATGATGGACATTCGTGCCGCGTGGGTCGAAGGTGACAGTTTCCACCGTTTTACCCGTCCAGAAATGGACGTGGAAATCCGTAAAGCAAGAGATCAAGGCCGCCATATCAGTTACTTTGGCCCGCAGGCCAATGACTTCCCTAGGCTTGAATCTTTTTTCGACGAATACGGCAAACACGGCACTGGGCAATTTCGTCGGTATCTACATACTTTTGATGAAGCGGTTCCCTACAACCAAATGCCGGGCACCTTTACCGCATGGCAAGATTTGCCAGAAAACAATGACGTGATGTTTTACGAAGGACTTCATGGTGGCATTGTAGACGGTGACATCAACGTCGCACAGCACGTCGACCTGCTCATAGGCATGGTGCCCATTGTGAATTTAGAGTGGATTCAGAAATTCGTGCGCGATACGCGTGACCGCGGGCATTCGCGTGAAGCCGTCATGGACTCGATCGTGCGCTCCATGGATGATTATCTCAACTACATCACACCGCAGTTCAGCCGGACACACATTAACTTTCAGCGCGTCCCGACCGTGGATACTTCAAACCCGCTGAATGCCAAAGGCATACCGAGTCTTGATGAGAGTTTTGTCGTTATCCGCTTCCGCGGTATTAAAAAGGTGGACTTCCCCTACTTACTGGCCATGATTCAAGGCTCTTTCATGTCGAGGCACGATACGTTAGTCGTCCCCGGTGGGAAAATGAGCTTTGCGGTTGAATTGATTATTCAACCTCTTATTCAACAATTGATTGAAACAGGCAAGATTAGCTAAGCCAGAAAGAAAGAAAGAAAGAAAGAAAGAAAGAAAGAACGCTATCTGTCTGAAAGTCTTGGCAACATCACAACCTAAGACCTTGCCAGCTCATCGCCTAAAGCACGAGATATGAAGGGCAATGCCCTCCATATCTTTGTTTTATCAACCGACAAACATGCAAATGCCCTATGTCTCTTCGCTACATTCAAACAGTGCAGCTAGGCGATATCTCGCACTTCATAGGAATGCGTCATTTCCATGCCCGCACCTAGCATCAAACACACAGAGCAATATTTTTCTAAACTGTCTTTCACCGCTCTGGCTACTAGTGAATCTTCCAATGCCGACCCTGTCACGACAAAGTGAAAGTGTATGCCCGTAAACAAACGAGGGGCTTGCTCTCTTCGTTCAGCCGTTAATACAGCTTCACAATGTGAGATGGCTTGATTGGCCGATTCTAAGGCCGCGACGACGTCAACCGAGCTGCATCCTCCCGCTCCCATCAATACCATTTCCATGGGGCTTGGTGCTTTTTCACCCCCATCACCATCCATGACAACGCTATGACCCGAATTTGATTGGCCTAGAAAAGTCTTATTTCCGCACCACTTGACGCTTGCTCGCATCTCTTTCCTCCATTTACTTTCAGTGTCGTGATCTTGTCCACGTTTTTAGCCTTTAATAGGGCACTAAGTCCATATCAAAATCAAGAAATCGTGCTGGAAAAAGGATAAACTCAATGACTCAAACAGAGAGCTTGTAGCCTGACGGTTGACACTTTATGCTATCCGACGGACTTGTGCCGCAGGACGGTGGGCTAAGGAAGACTCATCAGGCAACAACTGCAGAGGAAATGAGAGATATGGTTCCAGGAAAACCTCAAACAGACCCAACACTAGAGTGGTTCCTTTCACACTGCCACATTCATAAGTACCCTTCTAAAAGTACGCTGATCCATGCTGGTGAGAAAGCAGAAACGCTGTACTACATCGTGAAAGGTTCTGTGGCTGTACTGATCAAGGATGAAGAAGGCAAAGAGATGATCCTTTCTTACCTCAACCAGGGCGACTTCATTGGCGAACTGGGCCTATTCGAGGAAGATCAGGAGCGTACAGCTTGGGTTCGCGCTAAATCTCCATGCGAAGTCGCTGAAATCTCATTCAAGAAGTTCCGTCAGCTGATTCAAGTGAATCCAGACATTCTAATGCGCCTTTCTTCTCAAATGGCTCGTCGCCTACAAGTGACTAGCCAGAAAGTAGGTGACTTGGCATTCCTAGATGTGACAGGTCGTATCGCGCAAACATTGCTGAACTTGGCGAAACAACCAGATGCAATGACTCACCCAGACGGTATGCAAATTAAGATTACCCGTCAGGAAATCGGTCAAATCGTGGGTTGTTCACGTGAAACCGTTGGTCGTATTCTGAAAATGCTTGAAGAGCAGAACCTAATTTCTGCACACGGTAAAACTATCGTGGTATACGGCACTCGCTAAACCGTTTTGCTTTGAAGTGAAAGCCACCTCTTTAGGTGGCTTTTTTGTTTCCGCGTGTTTTTTGTTTCTGCGTGATAGTTGTCACACGAATTTCATCACAGAGTTCCCAATTTGGTGCTAAGTTTCAGTGCAAGGTGTGTATGAATATACGTGCACAATATGGACAAGCTGGAGTCCCGATATGGACATGGAACGTCATGCGTTTGGAAGCAACCCTCCCCCATCAACCATCGGACCGTGGGGGCAAGCAAGCACTGAATTGACAGGTTTTACTGGAATGTCTCACTACCAACTACAACGCATGCTTGGTGATGATGAGCGACGCTCTACGCCGCCCACTCATACGGAATGGCCATCCCATTCAACCGATCATCCATAGAAGCTGGGTATTGAAGCTCGGTCTTGTTACGTCATTTTTCAGCAGCGATAGTGACAGTCGCTAAGAATCTAGTGACCGTGACTCAGTGCACTCTCGCCACCTAGCGATGGTGATGTTCTATTGGTCAGTGCTTTCAAAAATCTTATCGGCAGACGCCTCGACAAAACCTTGATACAGAGAACCATCAGGCAAAGGATAACGCTTCGCGAATTCATAAAACCCTCCTGAAACCTGCCTCTCACCATCACTAAATTTCACTGTCACCTTGTCAGCCATGGTGGCTGATTGCTCCAAGCGCACTTCAGGGTCGCCTTTTACTTCACCACCAGATTCATTAATAGCAAAGCCTGACTGACGCAGCACTTGGTTGACATCCGCCACTTCGTCGAGTGAACTCAACTGGTTCACACTCACCGTAAAATGGTTGGCACCAAAGCCATGTGCGGATAACCAACCTGCATACTCGCTTTCACCAGAAAGTAATTCATAGGTTGCCGTATCAATATCCCATAGGCGTCCACCGTACAAAAACGCAGGATCGTTAAGTGCTGCGTCATCGACTTGTTCGACCAAGGCTCGAACGGCTTGTTGCAATTCGAAAGAGCACTGCCCAACCAAGAGCTCACTAATAAACACCTTAGGGGCCTCAGGATTAGGATGTTCAAAATGGCGCGCGAACAGCTTTTTAGCCTTAAAATGGTACTCCCCTTTAGGGACATAACCGATAGCGATAAACGGCGCAGCCAAGCGATCAAGTCCTACCTTGGGAAGCGCAAACGTGCGTAGCGCGATATGATCGTTGAGAAGAGGTGTTCCTTCCTCCAACAACCCATGTACTTTCGCTGCCGACGGGCACAACCGTTGCGTGTAGTCTTTCCACAGTCCATCAAATAAAGCCTGTACGCGTTCCATCACATCCTCCTACATTGCGTGTTCTTGTTTGACCTTCGTCGCTACAGCGACAGTCCTGGGCTCAGTTGTGCGGGCATAGAAACATCATCGCCTTCCATTGATGCCATCGGATACGCACAGTAATCCGCTGCATAGTAAGCACTCGGACGTAAATTTCCTGAAGCGCCTGGCCCGCCAAATGGTGCATCGCCACTGGCACCCGTCAATTGGCGGTTTCGATTTACGATACCGGCGCGAATATGATCTAAGAAATATTCCCATTCGCTATCGTCGGTAGAGATGAGTCCCGCAGACAGTCCGTAACGCGTGTCATTGGCCAACATGACGGCTTGCTCAAGCGATTCATAACGCACCACTTGAAGCAGTGGGCCGAAGTATTCTTCATCAGGTAATTGTGCAATCGCCGTGGCTTCTATGATGCCTGGCGATACCACGGCATCATGCAGTAGTTCCGCCTTCAGCAGCGGCACACCGCCAAGTGACTCTAGGTTAGCCTGCGCAGCTAAAATGCCCTCAGCGGCGCGTACAGAGATTTGTGCGCCCATGAAAGATGCGGGTTCGTCAAACTGACCGCCAACTTTGATGTTCTTGGTCATCTCAACAAGGCGCGACAACAGCGCGTCTCCTCGTTCACCTTTGGGCACATACAGGCGACGTGCACATGTACAGCGCTGTCCTGCACTAATAAAGGCCGATTGAATAATGGTGTATGCCGTCGCATCCAGTTCGCCATAATGCTCGGAAATCACCATTGGGTTATTGCCGCCCATTTCTAATGCCAGCATCTTACCGGGCTCACCTGCAAATTGACGGTGAAGAATATGGCCAGTATTCGCGCTTCCGGTAAAGAGTAAGCCATCAATGCCTTTTGATTGCGCCAAAGCTTCACCGGTTTCACGACCACCCTGTACCATATTGATCACACCTGCTGGTAAGCCTGCGTCAATCCACAGCTTCATGGTTTCTTCGGCGGTTTTAGGTGTCAGATCAGACGGTTTAAAGACGACGGTGTTACCCGCTAACAGCGCAGGGACAATATGTCCGTTTGGCAAATGCCCTGGGAAATTATATGGCCCGAATACCGCCATCACACCCAGCGGACGATGACGCAATACTGCCTGCGTTCCCGCCACATCTTTGCTGCGTTCACCCGTACGTTCTTGATACGCTCGCAGTGAAAGCGCAATTTTACCCACCATGGCAGCGGCTTCAGTGCGCGTTTCCCAAAGCGGTTTACCTGTCTCTTCCGCAATCACTTGCGCAATGTGCTCGCTGTTCGCTTTGATTGCATCAGCAAATCGTTCGACCAGAGCCTGACGCTCAGCCAACGACGTATGCTTCCACGTCATAAAGGCATTTCGCGCCGCGCTCACAGCAGATCCAACCTGATCAGGCGTAGCTGCTCGTCCTTGCCAAATCGATTCGCTATTAAACGGGTTTAGCGATTCAAACGTGTCACCTTTGCCTTCGACTGGCTGGTTATCAATCCATTGTGTCATTATTTACTCCTACACAGACACGAGTCGCACCATGTCACCGTTACTCACGTTGAGCGCGTCGGCAACGGCTTGACTGATCAATGCTTCATTTCGTTCTTCGTCAACGCCAATCTTGGCCGATGTGGCACGGAAGTTTTGGAAGTCGCTGTTACAAATCAGGTAATCCTGCGCACTGCTGTGCTCCGCTACTTTGACCCTTGCGGTAAACGAGCGACGAATTGAATCAATATTCTGAAGCAAGCACTCCACGGTAGGACCCGCGTCGAAAATGTCGACGTAGCCACGGCAGGTAAAACCTTCTTTTTCAAGCAAACGTAACGCTGGGCGCGTTTTCTCATGCACTTGCCCAATCACCTCACGCGCTTCATCACTGAGCAAATTCACGTAAATCGGAAGCTTAGGCATCAAATCCGCAATAAAGCCTTTTTGGCCAATACCTGTTAAGTAATCTGCGAGGGTAAAGTCAATCGAGAAAAAGTGTTCTTTGAGCCATTTCCAGAACGGCGAGTTTCCGTCCTCATCAGACACGCCACGCATCTCAGCGAAAATAATGTCCGAGAACTTTTCAGGAAACTGCGCCAGCATCAAGAATCGACATTTAGACAGCAATTTACCATTGAGCCCACCACGAAATTCAGGTCGCAAAAACAGGGTGCAGATTTCGGTCGCACCTGTGTAATTGTTTCCGAATGTCAGCACTTCAACCACGTTATGCACGTTGAGTCGGCGAGAGTGATGCACCACTTTGCTGATGTGATAACTATAAAAAGGATTATCCAGCCCGATGGCAGCTTCTATGCCCGTCGTCCCAGCAATTTCACCGGTTTCCGTATCTTCCGCTACCATGAGATAGCCTTCAGTGCCCGGTGCTTGTGCGTTACGGGAGAAACTATCGACCGAGTGATCGATACGGCCTTGGATCAATTCATCATTGACCGGCAGTGACGTAAAACCGTGTCCCGATTCTTCGGCACACAGCATCAACGCATCAAAATCTGATTCCCTGATGGGACGAATTACCAGCATCTTACTTCCTCCTGATGCAGTGGATGGTCAAAACCACGCAGCAATTAAGCCGCTGTCAGTTTTGCCAGTGCACGATCCAAGCGCGCCATACCTTCTTCGAATTCTTCTTTCGTGATAACCAGTGATGGCGTCATACGCACTACGTTGGTTCCAGCCACCAGCAGAAGTAAGCCTTCATCGCCTGCTGCTAGCAAAACGTCACGTGCGCGTCCCTGCCATTTTTCATTCAATGCAGCACCCACCAAAAGGCCTTTGCCACGAATTTCGCTAAACATATTGTATTTGTCATTCAGTGCTTTGAGGCCATCACGGAACCAGCCTTCACGCTCTTGCACACCAGCCAGTACTTCTGGCTTGCTGACTTCTTCAACCACAGCCTCAGCCACGGCACATGCCAATGGGTTGCCCCCATAGGTTGAGCCATGCGTGCCAACTTTCATGTGTGCCGCAAGTGCTTCAGTCGTCAACATGGCACCAATTGGGAAACCACCGCCAAGAGATTTAGCGGTACTCAGAATGTCTGGAACGACACCTGTTGGCTCATACGCATAGAATGTGCCGGTACGGCCGTTACCGGTTTGGACTTCATCGAAAATCAGCAATGCATTGTGCTTATCACACAACTCTCGTACGCCTTGCAAAAATGCAGCGTCCGCAGACACAATGCCACCTTCACCTTGAAGTGGCTCCATCATAATGGCACAGGTTTTGTCCGACATTGCCGAAGCGAGTGCGTCAAGATCGTTGTAAGGAAGATGGGTAACATTGCCCGGTTTCGGGCCAAAGCCATCCGAGTAAGCAGCCTGCCCACCGACCGTCACCGTAAAGAACGTACGACCATGGAAACCTTGTGCGAAGGCAATGATTTCGCTCTTCTCTGGGCCGTGAACGTCAACTGCCCAACGACGTGCGAGTTTTAGTGCCGCTTCGTTGGCTTCAGCCCCTGAGTTAGCAAAAAACACACGCTCAGCAAAGCTCACTTCTGTTAGTTTCTTCGCCAAACGCAGAGCGGGGGCGTTGGTCATCACATTGCTCAGATGCCACAGCTTGTCGGCTTGCTCTTTCAGCGCATTCACCATCACGGGGTGACAATGGCCAAGACAGCTCACTGCTATCCCACCCGCGAAATCAATATACTCACGATCGTCTTGATCCCAGATACGAGAACCTTGGCCTCTATCAGGGATCATTGTCATAGGTGCATAACATGGCACCATTACTTCATCGAACAATTTACGTTCTACTTTATGTCCGGCTGTCATCGCTCATATCCTTCTGTCGATTCTGCTATAAGCATAGTATTTACATTTCATTAACCATATCAATAGCAGAAAATATCAAACCCTTAGGGTGTAAAGATGGGGAAATTCATCACAATGTCATAGTTATGCGCAATTGCGCCGAAATGATTAATACCACGACAGGTAAGAGTGTCTTTCCTCATGGGAAACAAAGAGACAGAGAGAGTATCGGAGTGAATAAGGTTTCACTGTTAACAGGCCGAAAACAGTGGGATTAAAATGTAAAATTGGTGATACAGATCGTCTTCACCCCACACGTCAGTGGCGATGAACAGGAAGAATTAGTCGCAAGATGAGGAAAGAA
This sequence comes from Enterovibrio gelatinilyticus, assembly GCF_028683095.1. Classification (GTDB taxonomy): domain Bacteria; phylum Pseudomonadota; class Gammaproteobacteria; order Enterobacterales; family Vibrionaceae; genus Enterovibrio; species Enterovibrio gelatinilyticus. Next base: position 18,363 of record NZ_JAJUBC010000037.1, read on the forward strand.
AGTTCGCCAGTAACTGATGGCCTTGCTCGGTCAAAATACTTTCCGGGTGAAATTGAACGCCTTCCAATGCGAGCGTTTTATGGCGAATCCCCATGATTTCATCAAACTCATCATCACGCTGTGTCCAAGCGGTGATCTCAAAACAATCAGGGAGGGATGCCGTCTCAACCACAAGTGAATGGTAGCGAGTCACCGTGAGCGGATTGTTCAACCCTTCAAACACGCCGAGATTATTATGCATGACGGGACTGGTTTTACCGTGCATCACTTGCCTTGCGCGTATGACCTTAGCGCCAAATACTTGTGCCATGGCTTGATGCCCGAGACACACGCCGAGTATTGGCAGTTTTCCCGAGAAGTATTCGATAGCATTGAGAGAGATACCTGCGTCATCAGGGGTGCATGGCCCAGGAGAAATGACAAGATGACTCGGTGCCATTGCATCGATATCAGCAAGTGTGATCGCGTCGTTGCGATGCACTTCTACCTCGACACCCAATTGACAAAAATACTGATACAGGTTGTAAGTAAAAGAGTCGTAATTATCAATGATTAACAGCACAGTTGATCCCGCCAAAGCCTTTCCGCACTTCGTCAGCGGAACTGGGCGCAAATGCTACCACAGGCATCTGCGCACTGCATCAGCTGCAACGCTAGAACTCATTGATAGGAAGAATAGGCGTTGGCCATGGCGTAGAAAGCCAAAGTGCATAATGTTTAATGAGCATATCACTCTGCGTGTCGAGGATATGGATAAGTCTAGGGTCCACCAAGGTGCCCGCCTGCTGCGAAATAGCCTGAAGCGCTCCAAGCACTCGCTGCTCAACGCTGCCTTCCTGCCGTTCGATTTCTGCATCCAACAACTCAGCAGCACTGACAACACGGCACTCTTCGGGGATTTTCTCCCCTTCAATTTCAGGAAAACCGGCACCGTCCCAACGTGTGTTTTTATAAGTCAGTAGCGTAACCGACAAACACGCAAACCCTTTGGTGGCCTCCGAAAGAAGTAACATGCTTCGGCTTTCTGCAGATGTGTTATTGCCCCCATCATCCCAAAGCTCACCAATGGCACATAACGGATACGCCAATGAAATGTCTTCCGCTTTTGATTTCGTGAGCCCATATTGCAAGGCTAACCACTCGCACAATTGCGCTATTCGAGGCGCCGAAATCTCCACTAAGTTATTATGAAGCGCTGCCACAGCGGCAATTTGATTCATGACCAATTGGTAGTTTTCGCGCATGTTTTTCGCTCGGGATTCCCCGAGCAAATTCGCGACACGACTTCTGACCAATTCAGGGGAAACGGGTTTAATCAAAAAATCAGCAGCTCCACTTTTAAGCCCTTCCACCTCGCTCTGATATTCATCCAGTGCCGAAACTATCACCACAGGAATATGGCAAACCGTCCGTTCACTTTTTAGCTGGCGACACACTTCATAGCCGTTCATACCCGGCATCATAATATCGAGCAAGATTAAGTCGGGCTTTTGTTGCATCGTGAGTTCTATCGCACGCTCTCCACTTTTGGCAAAAATGAGCGTGTATTGGTCTTGCAATATTGTTCTCATGACGTGCAGGTTGCTGGGTTCATCATCAACAACAAGAATTTTATATGCCATAACTTTGGACTCCATTGCGCTGCGAGTTTGGCATCTTATCCATCATGGTTAAGATCAAACTGTATGCCTCATCAAGTTCAAAACTTTCTATCGACGCGACAAACTTTGAAAGTAGTGAAGGCGCGACAAAGCTGGCCATCGTGGGGACGAGCTCTTTATATAACGTGTCGTCAAATTGACCTTCTGACAACTTACTAATAAACACTTCGGTTTTACGAGCAAACGCTTCTTGCGATAGTTTGACTAACGCTAGGTCGCTGTCTAATTCATCAGAACGTATTCCAAGATAGGCCAGAGCCATGTCAAATGTGTTAGTCATGCAGGCCTCCAGCCCATCGAGTTTGGATTCAGCTTTTGCAATGTCTCCACCCTCTATGTAAGAAAGCAATCGTGTCATGTCTTGTTCAAGCCGCTGAAATCCTATGTGATGAGCACCATCAATGGCTTCAGAGAGCAATCGTTCTACTGCTTCGGGTTGCTCGCTTAAAATCTCTCTCACATGAAGCGAAAGACCAAAATAGTTAGTCCGGTATTCTGCTACGACACCTAACAAAATCTCTGATGTTGGCCAGTGCTGGAATGCCCATGCATCATTGAAGTATTCCCTCTCTTTTTCCTGATGTGCCAAGTTGATAGTTGTGACATTTTCATCGGCACAACCACAGCACTGCTTCAATACTTCTAGTACGGCATCACTGAAAAATGGTTTTTCAATCACACCATCAAAACCATTCTTGGCCCATTCTTCATCAGGTGTTGGATCAACGGACAGTTTCATCGCAATGACCCTCAGCGAATCTGACCCACTTTGCTCAGACCATTGGCGCAACGTTTCAGGAGAGGGATAACGTTGCTCATCCAAATACGCATCGAATAAGACAACATCCACCTGCTGCGTTTTAATCACGTCTTCTGCCGCCTCAATGTCCGTGAAGGTCAACACTTTCACACCTTGGCGCAACAGCATGTCTCTCAATTCTTGTTGGTTTCGTTGCACATCATCAATCACTAACACTTCTAATGGTGGCAGTGCGTAGCGAACAGTTTCACCGCTAAGCTGAGCGCTGTGTTGAGCCAAAATGATCGGTAAGTCGGCATAGACCACAGAACCATGTATGGATTCGCCATCAAACCATAAACTGCCATTCATCAGCTCAATAAGCTGTGTCACTAAAGTGGCAGATAAGGTTTGGCCTGATTTTTCCGCATCTGCAGTCAACGCTTTATCGTTTTCAAAGGAGTAACTCGCCACCGCAAAACGCACCATATCGCCTGTCGGGAGGACGTGAAGCGCGACGTTACCTTTGTCGGTTTTCGTTAACGCACTTCGCATCATGTTTTGGAGTAACTGCTTAATGCGGCGAGAATCACCCACGTAATGCTCTCTGAGATGGTGGCTGTAATGAAGAGACACCTGCAACTCTCGGGCTTGTACCGTTTCTCTAGCAATAAACTCTATTTGACGGCAAAGCTGAACTAACGAGAAATCATTGATGTCGAGCGGCAAAGATTGGCTTTCTAGTTTCGAGGTATCAAGAATGTCATTGATGAGCTTCAATAAGCTGTTACCCGATTCTCGGATGACTTCCAAATGATGACGATGAATGGGATTATTTTGTTCGTCGATCAACACTTCCGTTAACCCCAATATCGAGTTCATTGGAGAACGAAACTCATAACTCATGTTTGCCAGAAATGAAGCTTTCGACTGTGATGCCTTATCTGCTAAGCGTATTTTCTCTTCGATCTCTTTTTCTTCTTCTCGCTTGTCGGTAATGTCGACAATGATGCCGTCAATCCACGCACTGCCATCCTCGGCACGATAACTATGACCAATTTCCCAAAACCATTTTTCCTCGTCGTCTCGGCTCATGAACCGATACTCACAGTCATATTTTCCGTTCCGCCTTGATGCGACTTCCCTCGTTTTACGATAATTCGCAGTATCTTCAACGTGAATCCTATCAACAAAGTGAGAAACGCCATTCTCACCAGTCAGTATGGATGCGCTATACCCCGTCATCGACTTCGCGGCTTCGCTGATATACACCATATGACGCGTCGCACCAGTCATTTCTCGAAAGGCCATACACGGGAGATTGGCCACTAAGGATCGGTATTGTTTTGCATTCTCTCTCAACGCCCACGCAAGGTGTCGCTGCTCTGAGATGTCAGAAATAATGCCAACAAAACAATGTTCATCGCCCTTCTGCTGATATCCAATGGCCAACCTCACTGGAAACACAGAACCATCTTTGTGCTTTGCCATCACCTCACGGACACTATTCACTACCCCTGACTCTCGATTATCGAGAAAATTATGAATGTACATGTCGTGTCGATGCTGATGCTCATCAGTAACCAAGATACGGATGTTTTTACCCACAGCGTCTGATGCATACCAGCCAAACACTTTTTCTGCTGCAGGGTTAAAGAAGGTAATCTTGCCTTTGCTATCGATAGAAATAACCGCTTCGGTTGCTGTCTCTAGAATTGAATCTAGCTTTTCCTCTCTCTGCCCGAGTCGAATCGCTTGCGCTTTTACGCTGAAGTAAGCATTCGCCAACAGGCTAAACAACAATACAAAGCTGACAATAAATGTCAGGATCATCAAAACATCCCGCACCTCATAGGGACGCAAGTCAATGCGGTTGGGCTGCGAAGACAGTGAAATCGCTTCGCACGAGAGTATTGCGCATAGGAGCAACGCCAGCGCAAAACACAAACCACTGGTTAACGCCCCAGAGATATCCCGTTCCTGCGTCACGCTCCTCTGTTTGGAAAAACGTGACCACAATGCAAACGTGATTAACGCTCCCCCTACCGCCGAAGCCATGGTGAAAACAGCCATATCAAAATGTGCAATCGCGACACCATTAATACCGGCATACACCAAGATATTTTGCACAACCATTGACACAGATAGCATCCCTGCGGCCATGAATATTTTAATCGGTGGATTCGATTGATAAGCAACCAGCCTCAATGCAACCAAATTAAAATAGAAAGTGATAACCGTTGGCATAGCAAACATGGCAGGCAAAAAGCCTTCATTTTGAAACGATGACACCGATAGCACGGTCGCAATGGGCATCAGTGCCATGCCTACAGTCAACGCAACCGCATTCACTAAAATTGGGGAAAATTGAAACAGAGAGGATCTTTTTTCCTGCAAAGGCCTATGCAAGAAAGCAAACGTCACCGTCGCGAACGTTGCCACCGATGCTGTCAGCAATACCCACGGCCCTGTGAAGCTGTGTGGCAAAGGCTGAAACGTCACGGAAGGCAGGAAAAATAATGACAATGATTCAATAATTGACATGCATGCTACCGATTTAACTCAAAGTGATACGCAGGGATCTTGCTCAATAAAGAGATTTTCACCTCTTTAATGAGACACCTATAAGCGTAGTCAAGAATCGGCAAGCGTCGTCAAGAATTGGCGTGCAACCCTTTAAAAGATGGATGAAAAAAAGGCTCCCGAAGGAGCCTATTGTTTGGCAAAGATGCTGTTACTTAATATTGCAGCTAAAGCGACGGAACACCGCCTTGGTTTTCTCGTCAAGCGTGGCTTGGCCACATGGGATATCAATGAATCCCCACAGGCGCATGCCTAGCGAGACTGAATCACCAAAGCCAATCCCTTGATCAGCGAGGAATTGACTATCTTGGTTGTACTTACGATTACTTTTCCAACGTAACCAAGGGCGTGATGAATCCACTTGTCCATTGATCGTAGGTTGCACCCAGAAAAAGCTCTTGTTCTTAAATCTCAGAGTGAACTTCTGCGGTGCTACTGCATACTGCAGGCTAATCACAACGGGGTCGTGGTCGGACGAAGAATAGGCGTTATCTGATTTAACCAAATCGCCAGTGAAACGTCCGGAGTACTCAAATAATGAACTCTCTACCGAGTTAATGTGCCAATCTTCAACCCCTGTGACTTTCTCCACCACACTGGCATTACCAACAGCATGATCTAAGCTGCCCAGTTCACCATCAAAGGTGTAAGAGAACGCATCATCACCAAGCGCATACATTGCCAAATTCACGTAGCCAAAACCATCTCCAACTTCTCGCGCAACGTCGTCGAGCGTGACGCCAGCAATGGATGTCCCCGCAGCGGTTACAATCTTGCGTTCGGCACTCGCTGAATCGTAGTCAGTAAAGACACGCATCGGATCTTCTCGCCCGTAGGCATTAAAATCACCCAATGCAATCACATCACCTTGAATGTCGCTGAGCGCATTGCCCAGTGTTTCTGCCGCAGAAACACGGAATTCATTACAGCGACCTTGAAGATCGGCAGGGTCGTCACTGAACTCACCCGCAATCCAGTCTTCATAGCAACCTGAGCCTTTCGATTTGAAATGGCTCACCGCCACAGAAAGTGTTTCACCTTCAACCACATTGAACGTTTGTAGCAAGCTATCACGTTGGAACTTGTCCAATTGACGCGTTTCGCCATCAGGATTTTCACCCGAAATATGCTGTTCAGGCATACGTACAACCACTGCATCACCCGATAGAGACACAACTGCATCACGGTAAATCACGGCAACTTGAATGGCATCCCCTCCTAGGAATGCTCCTTCAGTCAGATCGGCAGCAGCAGGAGTAATATACGAATAATGCTCCGCTTCATCGGCAAAGCGACTGTTTAATTCCGCCACCAAATTAGCCAATGCGCCCGTATCCGCAAATCCGTTATTTTCGATTTCCATCAAGCCAACAATATCCGCATCCATTGCGGTCAGTGCATTCACGATTTTTGCTTGTTGCAACGCAAATTCCGCCGCGTCTTTCGTGCCACGGTTACAACCACGAGATGCATCCGCATCTGCTTGGTCATCACACGTCACATTCAGAGCACCACCAATCGCACTGGCGCTGGTGAAATAGTTCAGTACGTTAAAGCTAGCGACTTTCAGGTTGGTGTTATCAAATGTTTGTGGTGCAGCCGTTCTGTCTTGCTCACGCACAAAGTCTCCTGCAGTGAGCTCATTCGTTACCACCAGACGGTAATCACTAAAGCTATAGCCCAACACACCTTCCAGATTAGTGACCGTATCTCCGACCCGGATATAACCTTGCTCGGCATCTAGTCCAGGGAAGTAAGGGACAACGCCATCTGGCGCTTTTTCATCTGACTCTATAAACAGTTGGTTGGCATCGTTCGCCGCCGCCAAATCTGCTGCTTCTTGTGAGCCAGCAATATGAAGCTGCGTTGGCTTGAATAATGGTGCTTCATGGGACAACACCATATTGTTTCTGAACGCATCAAAGTCAAAGCCGAAGTTACGTGTCACTACCATCTCGCTGGTTTGCGTCAAACGTACCTTCATCCCTTCATGACGCTCCAGTGCATCATCAAGAGACTCGCCCTCGCTGACCGCAAGTTCGGTCGCTGCCAATTCGCCAACTGTCTCGATGACTTCCCACTTATCGCCTGATGCATCAAGCTCGGTGAGATTGAAGAATTCTTTAACTTTGCCTCCAGCACATACCTGCATTCCGGGCTCGATGTCGGTTGGCGCTTGGCCTGTAAACACAAATAAACCATCAGACGTGGCTGAATCTCCGTCACCATTGGCATCTTGAATCCAAAAGCCCTTGTACAAGCTCGTCGTGACCGCAGTAACGACACCGGACACAAAGTAGCTATCTTCACTTTCAAAGCTGCCATCAGGTACTAGAGGACTGCGCGCACCACTGCCTTGTACCGCATAGGTTGGCGTCAAGGTCTCGTCATCACATGTGAAGGTATTTCCTCCCCCACCTCCGCCGCCATCACAAGCATCAAGGCCGCTGCACCCCAATCCATCAAAGGTATCTTGTGCGTATGATTGCCATTCAATCGACGAATCAAACGCCGTCGTGATATCGGTGCGACCAGTGCTGCCATCTTGACGGCGCAGCGTCGTATTCACCGCATAGTTCGAACCCAGTGCGAGTTCGCCTAAGCTATCAATAATGTTATCGCCATCATCGACCAAAGCCACAACATCATTGCCGTTAAATCCTAAGGAACCCGTAGTGATCTGACTGACATCTGTAATATCTGCAGAAGCGCTACTGTGTCCAACAACGAAGCTGTCACCCGCCGCCAATGAACCCGATAACGCAATGGTCGATGAGAAAGTGGTGTTACTGTTGAACGCGAGTTTAAGCGACCAGTTATCAAGGTTTACCGCAGAGGCACCGAGGTTGGAAATTTCAATTGCCTTATTATTTGATGAACCTTCGACATACTCGGTTATCAATACGTCTGCGCTGGCAGGCAAAGCCACACTTAATGCGAGAGCTAGGGAGCTCCATGTTGAGATCTTCATTTGCTGTCCTTTTTTGCGTGCGAAGTCATAAACACAACAAATGATTTAACAGCCTGAGATTTCATTTGCGTGATGAAAACCGCAGATCGCCGAAAGAAGGAAGGGCGTTTGTTCGGGAAATTGGATATTGATGCAAGCTTCAACACAAAACGAAATCGTTAAGTTCGTCGCAAGTTAAGGGATATTGGCGAGACTAGAAACAAAAAAAGCAGCGCGAACGCTGCTTTTTGGTATTCAACGGTGCACGTTAAGGGCGAGTCACAAAACCCACGGCTTCGTACACTTTCTTCAAGGTAACGGCTGCACGCTCAGAGGCTTTTTCTGCACCCGCTTTCATCACTTGATCCAAGTAAGCACGATCTTGACGGAATTCTGCATAACGCTGCTGAACAGGCTCAAGCATAGCGACAACGGCCTCTGCGGTGTCCGTCTTCAAATGACCATACATTTTGTCGGCGTAGTCTGCTTCAATCTCAGCAAACGTTTTGCCCGTTGCAACGGACATCAAACCCATTAAGTTCGCCACACCCGGCTTATTTTGAATATCAAAAAGAACGCGTGGTGGCTCTTCTGAGTCAGTCATTGCACGTTTAATTTTCTTCGCAATAGCTTTCGGATCTTCAAGCAGGCCAATCACATTATTGCGGTTATCATCAGACTTCGACATTTTCTTCGTCGGATCTTGAAGACTCATTACTCGTGCACCCACTTGTGGGATATACGGTTCTGGCACACTGAATACGTCGCCGTACACGTTGTTGAAACGAGTTGCGACATCACGCGCCAGTTCCAAGTGTTGCTTCTGGTCATTACCCACAGGCACTTGATTGGCTTGATACAGAAGAATGTCTGCTGCCATCAATACTGGGTATCCGAACAAGCCGGCGTTAATGTTTTCTGCGTGACGTGCTGATTTGTCTTTGAACTGGGTCATGCGGTTAAGCTCACCCATTTGTGTATAGCAGTTCAGCACCCAACCCAATTGTGCGTGTTCAGGCACATGCGATTGAATGAACAGGTTACTTTTTTCAGGACTCACGCCTACCGCTAGGCATAAAGCGAGAGAGTCCAGTGTTGCTTCACGCAGCTTTTCTGCTTCCTGACGAACAGTGATCGCATGCAAGTCTACGATGCAGTACTGGCAATCGAAGTCATCTTGCATTTGTTCCCACTGACGCAAAGCTCCGATGTAGTTGCCGATACTAAGTTCACCGGAAGGTTGAACACCGCTAAGTACAATGGGTTTGGTCGAAGGATTACTCATGTTCTTTCTGTTCCTGTCAGTCAATTCAGCCAGCGTGACCACACGCTGGCTGTCTGTTCGAGAAAATTCTAATCGTTTTTAATTTACGCTGTTTTTTCGGTGCTGAGAACCGTTAAAAGCTGATTGAAGTGTTCAGCAACAAACTCTGGAGCGCTGTCGCTGATAGGCTCTCCATAGTTGTACCCGTAAGTCAGGCCAACCGAGGCAAATCCTGCATTTTTTGCGGCAAGAATATCGTTTTTAGAATCACCGACCATCAGCATTTGGTCGTTGCTTAGACCATGCTTATCACGAAGACTAAACAAACCTTCAGGATCTGGCTTGTTGGTTGGCAAAGAGTCCCCACCAATCACATCGGTAAAACAATGCGCGAGATCCAAGTCAGCCAGAATTTCTGGCACAAATTGATACGGCTTGTTAGTGACAATACCTAGTGTGTAGCCTGCGGCTAGCAAAGCACTCAGGGTTTCTCTTACGCCTGGGTAAACGATGGTTTTACCATGCCCATTGTTGGCATAGTGAAAATCAAAACGTTCGCGCACTTGGCGATAAAGAGATTCATCGATGTCCGGACGAATTGTCACACTTTGGCTAAGTGCGCGCTTGAGCATAATCTCAGCGCCGTTACCAATCCAATTACGCACTTCGTCGTCAGTCACTGTATACAGATTAACATCTGCCAATGCCATACGAATGCCTTCAGCCAAATCTGGCACGCTATCTACCAAGGTGCCATCTAGATCAAACGCGATGTATTTGATCGATTCAAAAGTTACCGTCACGAATTATTTTCCTACTTTACTCAGTTCAGCTCGCATTTCGTCGACCACGGCTTTGTAGTCTGGCTGACTGAAGATAGCGGAGCCCGCCACAAACATATCCGCACCCGCTTCTGCAATTTCACGGATATTATCGACTTTTACGCCACCATCAATTTCAAGACGGATATCACGACCGCTTTCATCAATACGACGACGTACTTCACGCAGTTTTTTTAGCGTTTCGGGAATAAATGACTGACCACCAAAGCCAGGGTTTACCGACATCAGTAAGATTAAGTCCACCTTGTCCATGATGTGGTCTAGGTGATGCAATGGCGTCGCAGGGTTAAATACCACGCCTGCTTGGCAGCCATGCTCTTTGATCAGCTGCAAGCTGCGGTCAACATGATCACTCGCTTCCACGTGGAAGGTAATCATGCTCGCGCCAGCCTTCGCAAAATCAGGAATAATGCGATCTACCGGTTTCACCATCAGATGAACGTCGATCGGCGCAGTAATGCCATAGTCACGAAGAGCTTTACAGATAGGTGCACCAAACGTGAGGTTTGGTACATAGTGATTGTCCATGACATCGAAATGCACCACATCAGCACCCGCTGCCAGAACTCTTTCGACGTCTTCACCTAAACGTGCGAAATCCGCCGAAAGAATCGACGGCGCAATCAGAAAATCCTTCATTCTATAGCCTCACTAAGCCCAAAAGTCGGCGCAATTCTACCCGATCCAAGGCCGTCTGTCTTATCAGATCCTCTGATTGATACCATAACGTGTTCGTTTTATAGATGGTGCAAGTGATGCCAGTACAAATGGGCTAAGCTGGTGTCAGAACAATCAGATACTACAAGAGAGCCATCATGCACGACACAGATCGACAACCCGAAAAAGTCGGGATTTGGGAAGTAGTGAAAAGTGTTTTTGCCGCCATGTTTGGCGTGCAATCAGACAAAAATCGACAACGAGATTTCAAGCAAGCCAGTATGGCGCCCTATCTATTGGTCGGTATTTTATTTGTCGTGATCTTTGTGTTGGGATTGATTGGCGTGGTGGCGTTAATCACGCCAAATTAAACGATACCCCAGCGATTTGAAGATGCTCAGGTATCCTCAGACTACGGTGATTCCGGACTTTCGCATGCAAATAGCGCCAGCAACTCATTCACTTTGTTTCTGCCACTGCCATTGCGACTGATCGTCCGCTTGACTCTTACCACGTTGAGGTGTGCACCATGGTATAGACTGCGCGTCAACGGTGTATCGTGGTTTGAAACCAGCACAGGAACACTCTTATCCATCGCAGCTTTTCGGGCTAAATCGCCAAGAATCGCTTGGTCATCGAGACTAAATCCGCCACTCGAATAGGTGGTGAAGTTCGCCGTTGACGAAAGCGGTGCATAAGGAGGATCGCAATAAATCACACTGCCACGGCGCGCACTCTTAAAACTTTGCTCATAACCTTCACATACAAACGTCGCCTTTTTGGATTTCTCTGAGAAAAACTCCAGTTCGGCCTGAGGGAAATAAGGTTTCTTGTAAGAGCCAAATGGCACATTGAAGCCACCTTTTTTATTGTAACGGCAAAGGCCATTAAAACCATGGCGGTTCATGTACAAGAAGTAAAGCGAACGCAAATACGGGTCAGTGGTGGCGTTAAACTCTTCGCGAATAGAAAGGTAAGCTTCTTTTTGATTGTACTCTTGCGTAAACAAGGTTCGCACATCATCAATATAGCGATGCGGCTCTTGTTTGAGCAGATTATAAAGATTAATCAAATCTGGATTAATGTCAGCAAGACGGTATTGTTCGAAGTCGGTATTCAAAAACACCGAACCCGCGCCAACGAATGGCTCAATCAGCTTTTTGCCTTCTGGCAAATGTTTGCGGATATCGTCAACCAGAGAGTATTTACCCCCAGCCCACTTAAGAAAGGCGCGATGCTTTTTCATTAATGTGTATCCACTACCACAGATGCTCGAAAGGTGGCGGATTGTATCTCATTTTTAACCATCAATCAGCGTAATTTCGCACCTGACGTGACGCTCAAGTGCGGTTAATTAACCAGTCCTATCTCTTTATGAATCTGCGTGAAGGATTTCGCCCACGGATTTAAGCCTCGAACATCGGCAGATAAAGCCAATTCAGCACGTCGTGCTTCAGCCACCGTTGGGTAGTCGCCGAGCAACACCATGTACCAAGACTCACCATTTCGACGAGTTTCGTAAACCAAAGCTCTACCTTGCAGAGCGTATTGATCCAAAAACTCGCTAACGGCAGTCTTTGATTGCAATGCTGCAAGCTGCAACGCATAACGCGCTTTCGGGACGGTCAGTAGTAACTGGTTAGCCATAGGAACGTCAGTCGCAACAGGCTTATCTTGTGTCGATGCTTGCGTCGTTGGCTGGGTTGTAGATGGCTTATTTACAGCTGTAACAACGTCCTGTGATACCACTGCATCCGTCATTGTAGGGGGCGTTTCTGCAGACTCAGACATTGGCACGCTTTCAGGTTGAGCCAATTCAGGGATCAACGGTTCAGCCACAGCATTGGTTCCATCACCACCGATTTGTTGATCATCCATGATGGCGTCAACCACATTATCTGGCACCACAATACGACGGTCTTGGTCACGACGACCAACCGTCATACCTTCAACGACTAAGGTATCAGGCAAAGCCATAGTGTCATCAAGCACCACTGAAGAGTCTTTTAGCTCGCCCGACATCGATGCATCACCGTTTGTCTGTGCCGCTATTTCTTGCTCTTTTTCTTCCAAAATATCAGCGAGAGCCTTCACACCATCTGGCATGTCTACCACTTCTTCTTGATGAGTTTGAGGCATCATTGACCACCACACAATACCACCACCGATGGCCAGTAAAAGCAGTACTAAAATGAGTAACGGTAATGGGGAGCGGCGTTTTTTCTCTTCCATTAAGGAGGTCTCCTGCTGTTCCAGCCCTCGTAAAGCGCCGGGTAACGAAGGCAATGATGCTGCTTTTTGCTTTAGCGCTCTGCGCTGAGAAGCATCCAGTTGACGGCTAACCATCATCACTTCAATGAACATTTCGCGTTCATTGTCAGCCAAAGGGCTGACTTCTAGTTCGAGTGGTTTAACACCCTGACCATAAGATACTTTATGTAGCCACTTATTTAGTTTCCCTTTGAGACTAAACAGTAACACATTGATTTGCCAACCATCGCGTTGTTGTGATTCGGTCACTAGTGCCCACAATTCAGCAATGATGTTGGCACTCAAACGCTGCGCATCATCAATGACAACCAGCGCATGAACACTTCGACCTTCGAGCATATATTCGAGGCTTTGTAACATCGAATCTTGTTCATTGAAAACACCGTCTCGGACGATCTGACGCAAAATAATGGCGCGGTGCTGCGCATCTTGCTGGCTAGGATTGCAGATAAGAAGGGATTGAGTAGGCTCATTGGCCCAATTCTCGAGGTAGCGTTCGCTTAGCCACGTCTTGCCTGCACCGGGTTCACCGGTGACTTGGACTAGGTTAGAACTGAATCGAGTAAGAAACTGTATTCTCGACAACAACTGGATTTGGCTATCTAAATCCAGTGCGATCATGTCTTGGGAGCCTGTCATATACAAACCCGCTTAGTGTGTCTTTATGACCTCAGCAAGCGTCTCGGGAGTCACGTTTGCAACTACTTCAGCGGTGCCAATAGACGTTGGCAGCACAAAGCGAAGTTGCCCTGAAAGCACTTTTTTGTCGCGTTTCATGTGCTTAATAAAGGCATCATAGTCCATGCTGGCAGGTGCTTTCACGGGGAGATTCGATTTTTCTAGCAAGGAAGTGATACGGCTAACATCTTCCTGCGAGAGCAATTGTTGATACTGAGCCGTTTTAGCTGCCATCACAGTACCTGCGGAAACCGCTTCACCATGTAGCCAGTTGCCATAGCCCATTTCTGCTTCAATCGCATGACCAAAAGTATGGCCAAGATTGAGCAAAGCACGAACACCAGACTCTTTTTCATCTTCAGCGACGACGTCAGCTTTGATTTGACAGCAACGTTTAATGGCATAAACCAAAGCTGCGGAGTCTAGCTGATTCAGCGCTGAATAGTTGTCATCCAACCATGTAAAGAATGCGCTGTCAGCAATAATGCCGTATTTGATAACTTCTGCCATACCTGCTGCGAACTCACGGGCAGGTAGCGTTTGCATAACATCAATATCAATTACGACCGCTTTAGGTTGGTAAAACGCGCCGATCATGTTTTTGCCAAGAGGGTGGTTTACCGCGGTTTTCCCCCCCACAGAGGAGTCCACTTGCGACAACAAAGTGGTAGGCACTTGAATAAAGTCCACACCACGCTGATAACAAGCAGCCGCAAAACCTACAAGATCACCAATCACACCGCCGCCAAGGGCGACAATCAATACATCACGAGCGTAGTTACCCTCGAGTAAAAACGTATTGATGGTATTAAATGTGTCGAGTGTTTTGTATTGCTCACCATCAGGGAGGGTAAGCAAAGCTGGTGTACCACCAGCTTTTTCCAAGGTATTCAGGAGACGATCCGCATACAGCGGAGCAATGGTATCGTTTGTGATAACCACCACTTGACGACCTTTGGCATCAGAAAAGAAGGTGGGATCGGAAAGCAATCCTTCACCAATCGATATGGGGTAACTTCTGTCGCCTAGGTTTACGTCGATCCTTTCCATGGAATACCTTTTTCGTGCTTAGTGATTTTCCAATAGTTCGATGATTTGATTTGCCACAACTTTGGCACTTTGATCATCAGTACGAACTACGTAATCAGCAATTTCTTCGTAAAGAGGGTTACGCTCTTGTGCCAACGCTTCCAGCACTTCACGAGGCTGATCGGTTTGCAACAATGGACGTTTCTTGTCACGTTGAGTTCGTGCCAACTGCTTTTCGATAGTGGTTTCAAGATACACAACGATGCCACGAGCGGACAGACGGTTACGGCTCTCTTTACTCAAGATTGAACCACCACCGGTCGCCAGTACGATACCTTGCTTTTCAGTCAGGTCGTTGATGACGTTCTCTTCGCGAACACGGAACCCCTCTTCACCTTCAACATCAAACACCCATGCGATATCAGCACCAGTGCGCTCTTCAATCACGGTGTCCGAGTCAAAAAATTCCATGTGTAGTTGTTGTGCTAGGTGTCGACCAATTGTGCTTTTGCCAGCCCCCATTGGACCTACAAGAAAGATATTTCGTTTTTCAGCCATTTTAAGCAATATACGCGCGGTTAATGAAAACAACACCGCCCGCAGGCTCGCTACTTGAAAGCCCGAGGCGCCAATTTCCTCACAGATAATTCGTGATCAGACCAAAAATTATCTCAGGTCAACTAGCCCTTTGGCAACTTAAAATACGCCTTTATGGCAGTTTAAATTTACGGGCACGGCATGTTTATCGAGGAAACAGGCTGAAACAAGCACTTGGTGCTCACTTCAGCCCGTGTAGGATATTTGTTACCACAAGCACCTATAACACAATGAGTTAAATCACTTTATTGCGCCATAATCCTTGGTGTAACAAAGATAAGAAGCTCTCGTTTGCCCATGGTTTCATAATTTCGGCGGAACAATTGACCAATCCCAGGAATGTCGCCAAGCAATGGGATTTTATCGACACCTTCCATCATTTCATGTTGATAAATACCCCCTAGCACGACCGTTTCACCGTCATTAACGAGAACTTGAGTGCCAATACGCTGAGTATTAATCGCCATTGCTTCACCCGTACCGGCTTTAACTGTACCAGCAGGCTTGTCTTGGGTGACCTGCAAATCCAACACCAGTTTATTATCTGGCGTGATTTGAGGGGTTACAGAAAGGCTCAATACCGCCTTCTTAAACGACACAGCAGCTGCACCACTGGAGGATGCCTCGAGATAAGGTAATTCGGTACCCTGTTCAATATAGGCCGCAGTTTTATTGGTGGTAAGTAGACGTGGCGAAGAAATAATTTCGGCGCGTGACTCTGCTTGCAAAGCCGATAGTTCAAGATCCAGCAGCAAATCTTTACCGAGGTTCGCCACCTGAAACGCAATACTGGCTGCGTTCGGGCTGACAGCCCCTAGATTCACGTTCAAGAAGTCATCGATATTATTTTGTGATGGCGTTGAGCCTCCACCACCCGTAATAAAATCTCCACTGTCTCTATCTGAAATGAAATTGTTGTCCCACCCTACGTTGCTCTCAATTGAGCCGCCAGTGGTGAAACTTCCGTTAGTGTTGGCAACACCCCAACGCACACCTATCTCTTCAAGTGTCCCCTCATCCACTGTCACAATACGCGCTTCGATTTCAACCTGATCGACAGGAATATCTAATGAAGCGATCAGCGATTTCACCACATCGATATTGTCTGCGAGATCACGGATCACCAAGGCGTTAGTTCGAGGGTCAACCGCAATACTGCCACGCTCAGTAAGCAAGCTGATGCCTTCATCTTCCCCACCATCAAGCATATCTTTCAGATCGACAGCATTGGCATATTTTATGTGCAACACTTCTGAACGCAGCGATGCTAATTCTCTTTCGTTACGGCGCTTCTCCAACACCAAGCGCTCTTGCTCATCCAACTCTGCTTTGGGAGCCACCAGCAAGATATTGCCCATCTGACGCTTGTCTAAGCCTTTCACATTCAAGATGGTATCAAGCGCTTTTTGCCAAGGCACATCATCGAGCCTCAAGGTCAACGTGCCGTTGACCGAATCCGACACAACAAGGTTAAATCCGTTGTGCTCTGCCACCATCTGCAAGACAGAACGCACTGAAATGTCTTGGAAATTGATAGAGATATTGGCGTTCTTCTTGGCTTTTTTGTCTTTGTTAGATTGGCTCTTCGGCAACGATGAAAACGGGAACACTTCCACTGTCAGTACATTGTCGGTTTGATAATAGTCGTAACCAAAGTACCCAGAAGTTGTCAAAGTGACTTGGGTATCATCATCGACGGCTTGTACATCGAGAGACTTTGCCGTTGTGTCAATCTGATCGAGACTTCGTGAACCAATCAGATTGTCTTCAACCTGTGTCGCTTTGGCGTTGATAACTAGTGCTTTGTCTTCTTTGCCAAAATTCGTTACCACGGACTTTTCGGCAAAAGTAAGAACGATAAGTGTTTTACCGCTTTCCCCTTTTGAAAACTCGACGTTTTGCAGCTGGTTGCTTGCGAACACCAGTGGTGTCACAAGCAAACATATCGCAGCGAGAGCCCAATGCATCCCTCTGCGCATTTTGCCTTGGCATCCTTCCCTCAGGCTTTTCATTGTTTACCCTTATTTGTTGTTATTTAGTGCCAATCTGACGTTACGTACCTGCCAGCAGCCAAGGCCGTCTGGAAGGTGTTCGGTAATAGAAAGCGTGTGTTGACTAATGCTATCGACGCGACCTCGATTGTTACCCATCATGCGTCCTATCCCTACTCGGTGAATAGTGCTATCGGGTGCCTCAACCAATGCCCAGTAACTGCCTGGCAAGCCAATAACCCCTTTAAAATCTAACGACGCGAGTTCATATCCTTCCAACGAGTCTCTGCTCGGTAAATCACTCGGCTGCCAGCAATCACCTTTTGCCAAGGTGTCTTCTTCTTCAGCCGCTGGTAAAACAAAGGGATCGGTGTCTACCGCTGGGTTAAACGGCAATGCCGCATAGACAGGTTCGGGTGGTAGCGGAGTGGCCGTCACTTCTGCGGCAGAGTACGTCTGCACGATAAAGCGATCGAGTTCTTGCGAGGCGTCCTTTTGCTCACAGCCCGTCAGCACGACGAGTGCTATCAGTGTTAAGGGATACTTCATTGCGCTACCCCCTTATTGGCGTTTTCATATCGATAGGTATGCGCCGTAACTGTAAACCTCAGGTCACTCTGCTTGCCCTCCCGTGATATCGAGAAATTTTGAAGCGCGACAATCCTCGGCAAACGCGCTAGCGCTGCAGAGAATTGACCAACATTTCGATAGTCACCCTTTAGCTCTATCTCTAGTGGTATTTGATACAGCCAACCCATACGTTTGCCATTGCGCCAATTAAGACGCTCAAAGCTCAAACCATATTGCAGACCCGTATCATTAATCCCAGCCAGTAAAAGGGCGAGTTCATCTTCGGCCGGAAGTTGCTGTGTTAAGCGCGCATAGTAGCGTTGCAGCTCAACCATTTGCTCTTCAACATTTGGCAAGGCGGCGACTTGTTCCGCTTTGATTCGAAACTGAGTGCGAAGCAGTGTCTCCTCTTGCTTTGCCATGTTTATATCGTCTTGCACAGGCAATACAACAAAGAACATCGCAGCGCCCAAGAACCCTAGGGCGATAACACCCAGCAGCAGATTTTGCGCCACTGCGGGCCATTCAGGGATTTCATCAATATCCCAATCACGCCAATCAGCGGCCATCTGTGTTCTCCTGCGGTAAGTTAGGAACCACGTAACCCACCAACTCAAAGGTTGCCTTAAATCGCTTTTCGACAAAGGTTGATCGTGACGAGTCACTGATGATGGAATGTATTTGAACTTGGCTAGCGGCAGGATCGGCCTCTAACAATGCCAGCAATGTGGCCAACTGCGCATTGGATCGACTTCGCCCTTCAATGTTCACTTTCCCAGATGTCATCGAGACTTTATCGAGTACCACACCATCAGGGGTGATTTGAGGTAAAAGGTTAAACAACAATGTGGCGTTATTTCGCTGCTTTTGTAGCGCATTAACCAACGTTAAACGCCGTTGAAGCGTATCTCGCTCTACTTCTCGCTTCGCAAACGCACGTAAGGTGGTATTCAAACTGTCTATCTCAGTTTGCAAACGCGCATTACGAGCCTCTTGCGCCTCGAGTTGTTGACTCATCATCCAGCGCCCAAATCCAGTGAGTGCCATCAACAAAACAAGTAGCAGTGCCACTTTTTGAAAAAACTGCCGACGTATTGCTTGTCTATTAATCTCTCGCCATGGAAGTAGGTTAATACTGACAATCATTGGTTAACTCCTCGCAACGCGAGACCAATCGCGGTAGACCAGGCACTCACAGGCTCATTAAGTTGTTCAATAAGAGCAGGGGAATACGTCAATCCACGTAATGGATTCAACGCTTGAGTCGGCCAAGATAAGAGGGATTCAAGTTGCAAGATGTCGACATGCTTTGCACACTCGCCCGACAACCACACGTGAGAGACTTCGGCGCCAGAAAGCTGAGTTGCCGCGAGTTGATAATGTCGCTTGATGATATCGGCTAGTTGCTCAGTATACAGATGTCGATCTGTCGAAGGATCGCTGGTTTGAGTCAGCATAGGTGCCGGCAGTTCGCGGTAGAACGGGCCTGATTGCTCTCCGCCCATACAAATCTGTAATCTCTCTAGGCCAACATCCACCAGCAACCCAACCCCAGACACAAGTTGAATGTCTGATTGCTCTCTGTATAAACGCGTTAACGCCTGAGTGTGCAGTTCAATCACAGACAACGAGAACCCAGCCTGAGCCAGTCCCGTTAATGTGTCATTCAACATTGATTTTCGGCAGGCATATACCTCAGTGGCGCTTTTATCTGCAAGCGTATGATAGTCATAAAGGAGCTCATCAAATGGCAGCCCCAGACTCTCAGATAGCTGCAAGCCAACTTGCACAAACTGCTCATGCTCTGGAGCATCCTTTAGCACTGGAAATCGTTTCACAGCGATACTACTTTGCGGCACACCCATAATCTGATGCTTTGGCCAATGCCATGGTAATGAGCACGCCTTAGCAATACGCTTTTTCACACTTTTTAATACGCTATCGAGTGTGTCTGGGTCATAAGGAGAAACCAGTAACGTTTTCAGCGTGACTGATTGATTGCGTTGCTGAAGTAAAGCCGCCCGCACTGTGTTCGTGCCAATATCAATGCCTACAGTCGTTGTTACACCAAACATTTACCGTGCTACCTTCTTAAAAGTCAGCATCAAGTAACTTTTTTGAAAGTTCTCTTTGCAGATCCGTTATTTTTTGTTCAGTTGTCTTTATACTACCCACACTAATCAATATGACGGCTCGACAAAAAACGTGACGGGAAATATCAAGTGAAGTTCATTAAGCGACTGCTCATCCTTGCAATAGTTTGCATATTACTTGGAGTGGGTACAATTTTTGGGTTTTATGTTTACGTAAAACCTGAATTACCAGACGTTGCCACTCTAAAAGATGTAGAGCTGCAAACGCCGATGCAGGTATTCAGCTCTGATGGCAAACTGATCTCCCAATTTGGTGAGAAACGTCGCATTCCTGTCACCTTCGATCAGCTGCCTCAAGACTTGATTGATGCGTTAATCGCGACCGAAGATAGTCGTTTTTACGAGCATCCAGGGATCGACCCGATCGGGATCACGCGAGCGGCCATTGTGGTTGCAATGTCCGGCTCAGCGAAACAAGGCGCGAGTACCATTACTCAGCAGCTAGCGCGTAACTTCTTCTTGTCCAACGAGAAGAAAATCATGCGTAAAATCAAAGAGATTTTCATCGCCATTCACATTGAGCAACTGCTAACAAAAGAAGAAATCATGGCGTTGTACGCTAACAAGATTTTCTTGGGTTACCGCTCTTACGGGTTTGGTGCTGCAGCACGCGTTTACTTTGGTAAAGATTTAAACGATCTGACCTTGAGTGAACTCGCCACGTTAGCGGGCATGCCAAAAGCCCCGTCAACCATGAACCCGATTTATTCCATCGAACGCGCAACAAATCGCAGAAATGTGGTACTTAAACGCATGCTAGATGAAGGCTATGTCACGCGTTCAGAATATGAACAGGCGCGTAATGAGCCACTTATCGCTCGCTACCACGGTGCTGAAATTGAATTGAACGCCCCTTATGTAGCGGAGTTAGCGCGTGCTTGGGCGGTCGAAAAATACGGAGAAGGCGTTTACGAATCAGGCATGAAGGTTTACACCACGGTTGATTCACGCCTTCAACAATCTGCGCAACATGCCACTGTGAGCAACTTGCTCGCTTATGACCAACGTCATGGATACCGTGGTGCGGTAGCAACTCTTTGGGGTGACAATGCGCAGCCTTGGAGTAGCGAAGAGATTGTCGCTCATTTGAAAAAACAGCCTAGCTATGGCGAACTCAAACCAGCGGTTGTGACCAAAGTTGAAGATAAAACCGCAAACGTAGAGCTTCAAAGTGGCGATATTGTTACGCTACCTTGGGATGGCATGAAGTGGGCACGCCGCTATATTACTGACAACCGCCAAGGCTCTGCACCAAAGCAGACCGCAGATATCTTGAGCGTTGGCGAGCAAATATGGGTACAACACATCGATGATGCTTGGCACTTAAGCCAAGTACCAGATGCCAACACAGCCATGGTCGCCATCTCACCGGATAATGGTGCGGTAAAAGCCTTGGTTGGCGGCTTCAACTTCGTGCATAGCAAGTTCAACCGCGCAACTCAATCCATCCGTCAGGTAGGTTCGAGCATCAAACCGTTCATCTACTCTGCCGCCATTGATCAAGGCATGACCTTGGCAACACTGGTAAATGACGCTCCAATCAATCGCTGGGACTCAAGCCAAGGCGTTGCATGGCGACCAAAAAACTCGCCACCAACATACGACGGCCCAACTCGCGCACGCATTGGTTTAGCACAGTCTAAAAATGTTATGGCTGTCCGTGTTCTTCGCCGTGTTGGACTTGATGAAACTATCGATTTCCTCACTCGCTTTGGCTTTAAACGCGACGACCTCCCTCGTGCTGAAGCATTGGCATTGGGCGCAGGCAGTTTAACGCCAATGGAAATGGCTCAGGGTTTTGGTGTCTTTGCTAATGGGGGTTACTACCTCAAGCCGTTCTATATCGTCAAAGTCGAAGATGCATTTGGTGTGTTGAAATACACCGCAACACCACAGACTATCTGTCGTGAAAACTGTGATTCGCAACAAGCCAATAAACGTGACTCCGCCAACTTGTTAGAAGAAGAGAACCTGCTTGAGCAAACGGCTGATATGGAAAATCAACCCGAGTTCGCCCCGAAAGTTCTGAGCGAACAAAACGCCTTCTTGGTTCGAGAAATGCTGGAAGCCAATATTTGGGGCGGCGGTGATTGGCGTCAAGGTACAGGTTGGAACGGTACAGGCTGGCGAGCGCAAAAACCATTAAACCGACGTGATATCGGCGGTAAAACGGGCACAACGAACGACTCGAAAGATGCATGGTACACAGGTTTCGCCCCCGGTTTAGTCGCAACCGTCTGGGTCGGTTTTGATGACCACTCTCGTAACCTTGGCAAAACGTCACGTAATGCCAACCTAGACAACACCCAAACGTCTGGCGCGGAAGCTGGTGCAAAAACCTCTCAGCCAGCATGGATAGACTTTATGGTGGATGCCCTCGTGGATGTTCCTGCGCAGCGTAAAGTGCTGCCGTCGAACATTGTTAAAGTCCGCATTGACCGCGATACCGGCTTACTTACCCGTAAAAATGATGCCAGTGCGATGTTCGAGTACTTTGAAAAAGGCTCCGAACCAACAGAGTATGTATCAGCTGCAGCATCTAACGGCGGTAACATTTACGAGTCCGACGGCGAAGAGCTCTTTTAATCTTGTATTCGGACAAGATAATGCGGATACGTTAAATACCGCATTCGAAAACACGTAAAAGAAAGGCGCCCGAGGGCGCCTTTCTTTTTAGACTCATTTAATTAAGCGCAGTGTCATCGCAAAACGTAGCCGCGCTAGCTTCTATAAATGCTAGTTTTTTACAGGATGACAAACGTCTTTTAGAGCAGAGGCAATGGTGACAGACAGCTTTTCATATCTCGCTCGTAACGGCGAACCCGGTCGGTAATCCAATGTCACCAGCCGTTGCGGCTCTGGGTCAACAGCATTGATATACACCACGCCATCTCGGCGCATACTCTTAGGCACGGCGAGTTTCGGCAACAACGTAATGCCCGTTTCTGCCGCGACCATATTGCGCAGCGTTTCTAAGCTTGTCGCTCTAAAGCGCGTGTCTTCATTGGCACCTGCCGCGAAGCAAAAACCCATCGCCTGATCACGTAAGCAATGTCCATCCGCCAGCATCAATAAATTCTCTCCATTCAGCTCTGGCATACCAATTTCACTCTCACTCGCCCATCGATGGCTTTCAGGTACAGCCAGAAGCATCGGTTCAAGATAAAGCGGGATCTCTTTGAAATGCTCGGTCTCTTTGACCGATGCCACAATGATACAGTCGAGTTTACCCTCATCGAGCTGTTGAACCAGTTGATGGGTTTGCGCTTCATGCAAGAACAACTCTAGCTCAGGAAATGTCTGTTTAATGGCAGGGACAATATGCGGCAAAAGGTACGGGCCAATGGTGGGAATGAATCCAATGTGCAATGGGCCGGACATCTCTTCCCCTTGCTGACTCGCCATCTCTTCCAACACTTTGACTTCCATTAACACCTTTTGCGCCTGACGAACCAGTTGCATGCCAGCATCCGTAAAAAGGACTTTTCGGCTGGTACGCTCAAGCAATACCACACCTAGTTCATCTTCGAGTTTACGTATCTGACCGCTCAACGTCGGCTGGCTAACAAAGCATGCTTCCGCAGCCTTACGAAAATGTTGATGCTCTGACAATGCCACCAAGTATTCGAGGTCTCGAATATTCACTTCACACACCCTTTGATAGATTTCACTTATTAAAATGATAAACCTAATCAATTAGAACTATCTACCCCTGTCGGCGTAATATAAACACATCAACCGGGAACACCGGATTAAAGAACTGAAAACAATATTTATTTTAAGGGGTACACCATGGAACTAATTAACAAAGAAGGTCAAAAAATCCCAAACGTTACTTTCCCAACTCGTCAAGGCGACGCATGGGTTAACGTAACAACGGATGAACTGTTTGCAGGTAAAACAGTGGTGGTGTTCAGCCTACCTGGCGCATTCACACCAACGTGTTCATCAACTCACTTGCCACGCTACAATGAACTGCATTCAGTATTCAAAGAGCACGGCGTTGATGACATTCTGTGTGTATCCGTGAATGACACCTTCGTGATGAACGCTTGGAAAGCGGATCAAGAAGCAGAAAACATTACGTTCATTCCAGACGGCAACGCAGAGTTCACTCGTGGCATGGGCATGGCAGTGGCGAAAGATGACATCGGATTTGGTGAGCGTTCATGGCGTTACAGCATGCTAGTCAAAGATGGCGTGGTAGAAAAAATGTTCATCGAGCCAAACGAGCCAGGTGACCCGTTCAAAGTCTCTGATGCTGACACCATGCTGGGCCACATTGCACCAAATCACAAACTACAAGAATCAATTACGGTATTCAGCAAACCAGGTTGTCCGTTCTGTGCGAAAGCAAAACAACAACTGATCGATAACAAGCTACAGTTCGAAGAAATTGTACTGGGTCAAGATGCCACCACCGTCAGCCTTCGTGCTATCAGCGGCCGTGCAACAGTGCCGCAAGTCTTCATCGGCGGTAAGCACATTGGTGGTAGTGAAGAGCTTGAAGCGTACTTCGCTTAATCTCAACACGTAAACCTTGAGGGCAGCATTGGCTGCCCTCTCTCTATCCAAAGCCCCATAAACGTATTCGATTCATTGCGCCGTCAGGACGTCGTTTCATCTGGAGAATTACAATGAAAACCTTGAATGTTGATGTAGCAGTCATTGGCGGTGGTACCGCCGGGCTTGGCGCTTACCGCGCTGCAAAAGCACACACTAACAACGTAGTCATGATTGAAGGCGGCCCTTACGGCACGACATGTGCGCGTGTCGGCTGTATGCCCTCAAAACTGCTCATCGCCGCCGCGGAAGCGGTTCACAATATCGAGAAGGCCCCTGGTTTTGGTGTTTACCCTCAAGGTGAAATCAAAATTGACGGTCGCGAAGTGATGGATCGAGTCAAACGCGAACGTGACCGCTTTGTTGGCTTTGTTTTGGAAGGCGTTGATGAAATTCCTGCAGAAGACAAAATCTCCGGTTACGCAAAATTCATTGACAGCAACATGCTAATTGTCGATGACCACACCCGCATTGAAGCGAAACGCGTGGTCATCGCAACCGGCTCTCGTCCAACGTGGCCGGCTCCTTGGAACGATCTGGGTGACCGCTTGATCATCAATGATGACGTATTCGATTGGGATGACTTGCCAGAGTCTGTGGCTGTGTTTGGCCCCGGCGTGATTGGTTTGGAGCTTGGTCAAGCACTGCACCGCCTTGGTGTGAAGGTGAAAGTATTTGGCGTAGGTGGTCAAGTTGGCCCGCTAACTGACCCAACCGTGATGGCATATGCAGACAAAGCCTTCAATGAAGAGTTTTATCTTGATGCCGATGCCAAGGTTGAAGAGATGGTACGTGAAGGTGATAAAGTCCATATCCGCTACCTCGACAAACAAGGCACACAACAACACATGGAAGTTAACTATGTGTTAGCAGCAACGGGCCGTCGTCCGAATGTCGACAAACTCGATATCGAAAATACCGGAATGGTACTTGATGCTCGTGGTGTACCTGTCGCGGATCACTACACCATGCAAACCAGCGAGCCTTCGATCTTCATTGCCGGTGATGCCAGCAATCAGCTTCCGCTGTTACACGAGGCAGCAGACCAAGGCCGAATCGCAGGTGATAACGCAGGGCGTTCCCCTGATATCCGAGCAGGACTGCGTCGCAGTAAGATTTCAGCCGTGTTCACTGATCCACAAATCGCGATGGTGGGTGAAACTTACAGAGAAATTACCACTCGCCTCGGTACCTGTGGCTGCTTTGAAACTGGCACTGTTTCGTTTGAAGGCCAAGGACGCTCACGCGTCATGCTAAGAAACAAAGGCGTTCTCAACGTTTACGGTGAGCAAGGAACAGGTCGTTTCCTTGGCGCTGAAATGATGGGGCCAAATGCAGAGCACTTAGCTCACTTATTGGCTTGGGCGCACCAAAATCAAATGACCATTTCACAAATGCTGGATATGCCGTTCTACCATCCAGTGATTGAAGAGGGTGTGCGAACTGCGCTGCGTGACCTGAATGCTAAACTGCACCTTGGCCCTGAAATGATTAAACACTGCCTGGACTGCGGTCCCGGTTGTTAAGTTTCCCCTAAAGTGCGTTAACGCACGTTTATGCCGACACGTTTTTAACGCGACTCGGTTTATGATTTGCCCTCCTTTACGGGGGGCTTTTTTGTTTGTACGCTTCGAATAACCAATCACTCACCGACTGAATTAATGAGCTGCCGATTTTGTCAGGATGCTTCACTTTCTATACGCGCCAAACTGGGTCGCTGCAAACGTTGCATGATCCAACTTGCTGTGATGAATATACTGCTTTGGCCCATTTGGCTTCTGTGGTTTAGCGACACGCCTAAATCTATAGAGTCGATCACCCTATTGTTTGCCGCCGGAGCCTGCGCCCTTTTGCTGTCATTACACCTGATCCTGATGCCTTTTCGCAAAGGCGCCCCCGAAACGAAGCAGTGAAGTATTGAAGCCATGACATTGCAGACACAAAAAAACCGGCCTCAGCCGGTTTTTTAAATCTTATGATCCGTTCTTACTGTGCATTCGCACTGTCAGTTCGCGCTATGCCACATTAGCTTTGGCGATAAGGCGGTCCTGGTCGAAAGTAAACTCAAGCGCCACTTCATCACATGCATGCAAGCGAGGGCAACGTTCACAATCTTTCATTACCTTCTCTGGCAACAAGGACTTTGATGTCGGGATAAAGCCCTGCCCCATGAAAAACTCGGGAACACGAGTCAGCACAAACACTTTCTTGATAGCCATACTCTTGGCTTTTTTCAGCAAGTGTTGAACGATGGCGCTACCTTGGCCTTGATTCTGCCAACCTGCTTCCACACCCAAAGAGCGCACTTCAGCGAGACCAGAGTCATACACATATAGCGAGGCACAACCCGTCACTTCACCTTGGTGCTCAGCCACAGAGAACGAGCCAATATCACGCACTAATTCGTTACGCTCACGCGGCAAGTTCTCACCGAGACCTGCCCAGTACACCACCATGCCTTCAATCGCATCAAGGTCAGTCAACCTTGCTCCGCGTACCTTCACTCGCGGTGAATAGCGTTTATCAAGGCGCTTCTCAGCTTGGCTGATCGCATATTCGACTTGCGTTGGTGCAACACCACCTAAAGCACTGCGTTTTTCTAGGCACGATTCAATGGTCAGAATCGGGTA
Source organism: Enterovibrio gelatinilyticus (assembly GCF_028683095.1). Lineage (GTDB taxonomy): Bacteria > Pseudomonadota > Gammaproteobacteria > Enterobacterales > Vibrionaceae > Enterovibrio > Enterovibrio gelatinilyticus. The sequence continues at coordinate 45,541 of NZ_JAJUBC010000037.1, forward strand.
AACATCTTCATCGATGACCGTTGAGAATTGCTTCATCTCATCAAGACTCAACTCTTCCAGTGCGCAGCCTTTTTCAATGGCAGCAACTACGGCAACACCCACAATATGGTGCGCTTCACGGAAAGGAATTCCCTTGGCAACCAAGTAATCGGCAAGTTCAGTAGCATTGGAGTAGCCTTGCATGGCCGCTTCCAAGGTACGTTCTTTGTTGATCTTGATACCATCAAAACACAACGCCGCCATTTCGATACAATCAAACCAAGTGTCTAATGCGTCAAAAAGACCTTCTTTGTCTTCCTGCATGTCCTTGTTGTACGCCAACGGCAATGCTTTTACCGTCATCATCATGGCCGACATCGCACCGTAAACACGACCTGTCTTACCACGAATGAGCTCAAGCGCATCGGGGTTTTTCTTTTGCGGCATCAGGGATGAACCTGAAGTGACCGTATCAGCCAACTCAATAAAGTTCGATTCACCTGAGTTATAGAAAATCAGGTCTTCCGCCATACGTGACAAGTGAAGCATAGAGACGGTTGCCACAGACATCAGCTCCATCACGTGGTCACGGTCAGACACCGAATCTAAGCTATTGCGCGTCGCACGACGAAAACCCAGGCTGTGTGCCAGCGCTTCACGGTCAATCGGGTAAGCCGTGCCCGCCAACGCACCAGAGCCCAATGGGCAGGTATCAAGGCGGTTGAGTGCATCGCTCAAACGAGAGTAATCGCGCTCAAACATTTCTACATAGGCCAAACACCAGTGTGCAAACGTGACCGGTTGGGCGCGTTGCAAGTGCGTGTAGCCAGGCAATACCGTGCTTTGATTGACTGCCGCAACTTGAACCATTTGGTTTTGTAGCTTATCAAGAGCAAGGAGAAGCTGCTGACCTTGCTGACGACACCAAAGCTTAAGATCGGTTGCAACCTGATCGTTACGTGAACGACCCGTGTGAAGCTTTTTGCCCAAGTCGCCGACTTTGGCAATCAACTGTTGCTCGACCCAGCTATGAATGTCTTCGGCATCAGAGCGCAGGATCTGTTCTGGATCTTCCATCACAGCCAGCTTGATTTCGTTAAGCGCTAGCTCTAAACGCTGTTGCTCCTGCTCTGTCAAAACACCGACAGAGCGCAACGCTTTAGACCAAGCGATAGAACCCACTATGTCCTGCTCTGCGAGGCGATAGTCAAAACGCAACGAATCATTAAACTGCTTAAAACGTGTGTCGGCTGCCTGACTAAACCTTCCGCCCCATAACGCCATAGTTACTTCTCCTTAAACTCTTTATTGCTTCCAGCTATCTATTTTTGTTTTTTTTCGTTTAGCGCACGGATGCGGCTTGATAGCGAGTAGAGACGGATGAAGCCACCAGCATGGCTGTGATCGTAAACATCATCTTCACCAAACGTCGCAAATTCTTCTGAATACAAGCTGTTGATCGAGCGCTTTTGCACTACTGTAGCCTGTCCTTTATACAGTTTCACCACAACTTCACCTGTTACAGGTTCAGCCAGTTTATCCGACGCTGCCAAAATAGACTCACAAAGAGGGGTAAACCAACGACCATCATAGATAAGGTGAGATGCTTTCAAGCCCAACTCTTCACGGAATTCAAAGCAATCTTTATCCAGAACCAGTTGCTCAACACCGCGTAGCGCTTCCATCATGATGGTGCCACCTGGTGTTTCATAACAACCGCGAGACTTCATGCCCACCAAACGGTTTTCAACGATATCGATACGTCCTACACCGTGACGAGCACCTTTTTCATTCAAGGTTGTCAGCACTTGGTATGGAGACATAGCTTGACCATCAACAGCAACCACTTCGCCTTTTTCGACTAGCAGCGTCACGGTTTCTGATTGGTCTTGTGCTTGTTCTGGATCGACAGTCCAAACCCAGCAAAGCTCATTTGGCTGGTTCCACGTATCTTCTAATACGCCACCTTCCGTTGAAATATGCCATGCGTTAGCATCACGGCTATAGATTTTCTCTAGGCTCGCCGTACAAGGGATATTACGCTCTGCAAGGTAATCTAGCAGTGCTTCGCGGCTACGCAAGTCCCACTCACGCCAAGGTGCAATCACTTTCAGGTGCGGCGCCAATGCAGCAAATGCACTTTCAAAACGCACCTGATCATTACCTTTACCCGTACAACCATGACACAGTGCATCTGCACCCACTTCCAATGCACACTCAACTTGTGCTTTGGCGATAATTGGACGAGCCATTGAGGTGCCTAGCAAATACTTACCTTCGTACACTGCACCGGTTTTCAAACTTGGGTAGATGTAGTCAGCAACCATTTCTTCTTTCAGGTCAGCGATGTAACACGCTGATGCACCTGACGCGATCGCTTTCTCTTCGATGCCAACCAGCTCTTCTTCGCCTTGGCCTACATCTGCAACGAATGCGATAACTTCACAGTCATAGTTTTCTTTCAACCATGGAATGATCGCCGACGTGTCGAGACCGCCAGAATACGCAAGTACAACCTTCTTAATAGTGCTCATAGTAACTTCTCCTTGTTACCGCTCTGACGGTCAGTACAGGCGGTGAACGACATTAATAAATACAAATTCAGTTAAACAGTGAAACGGGTACCGATATTGCCGCCGCTGAACAAATCAGCCAGCTTCTCAGGATAACGCCAGCTCGCCACTTCAATCGGACGACCTAACGCCGTTGCCGCTTCAAACGCCGCTTTCACTTTCACGATCATGCCGTCAGTGATCACACCGCTTTCAATTAATTCATCCGCCAATTTCGCATCCAGTGCAGGCATCAGCTTACCTTTACCATTGAGCACACCGCTCACATCCGAAAGCAAAACCAACTCAGCATCTAACGCTGCCGCGACTGCAACAGCTGCTTGATCGGCATTCACATTCATCAACTCACCTTCAGCATCAATACCGATGGAGCTAATAATCGGCACACAGCCCGTAGCTAGAATGGCTTGCAATAACGCAGAGTCACCCGGCGAGGCTTTCCCTACATGACCCAGTTCAGGATCCAGCTGTGTCATTTTGCACAGACCACCGTCTGCCAAGCTAAGGCCGACAGAGTTAATACCGCTTCTTACCGCTTGTCCTTGCAGCAACTTGTTCGCGGTGCCCGCGAGTGCACCTGCTACCACATTGATCTGGTCGCTTGGTGTCACTCGTAAGCCTTGCTTCTTCTCGACGTCAATGTTCAATGCCTTCATCAGGTCATCGACCAAATAGCCGCCACCGTGAACAATCACAATATCGCGATGGGCCGACGCTTTATAAGCCGCGATAGCGTCGAACAGTTTCTCTAATGTTTCAGTACAAGAAAGTGCTGCACCGCCTAATTTCACGACAAGAGGACGTAAACTCATAGTGACTCTCCTACACAATCGCCGTTAATGGCGCAAAACCAAAACGAATGTTTATGCACTGCATAGCTTGGCTTGCTGCGCCTTTAAGCAAATTGTCGATGGCAGATGTTAGGATCACATGCTGACCATTCACCGACCAACCTATGTCGCAAAAGCCCGTGTTTTGAACCGATTGCAACTTAGCGCTTTGATTCGCCCCTAGTGGACGTACCAATGGCATATCTTGATAAGCAGACTCGAGTGCTGAAGACACAGCGGATTCTGTCACACCATCAACAAGCTTTGCTGTAATGGTTGCGAGAATCCCGCGTTTGAAATTGCCAAGATGCGGTGTAAAGATCACATCACAGCCAAGATGGGTTGAAATTTCAGGTTGATGACGGTGGCTAAAGATACCGTAAGCATGAAGGCTCACTTCGCAGAAGCTATTCGCCATTGACGCTTTACGACCCGCCCCCGATGCACCACTCACAGCGTTGATAACAGGCCACTGTTCTAAATTCAGCAGTCCATTATCAATCAGAGGCTTAAGCGCAAGTTGCGCCGCGGTAGGGTAACAACCTGGCACTGCCACGAGATCAGCTGCAGCAATCGCTTCATGGTTCCATTCCGCCAAACCATAAACCGCTTTATCAAGCCAGTCAGAGTGCTGGTGCTCAAAACCATAAAATGTGGTGTAGAAGCTGTCAGATTGAACGCGAAAAGCCCCTGATAAATCGAAAACCTTACACCCCTGAGTCAAAAAAGCCGGAGCGATATCGTGGCTGACTTCGTGCGCCGTTGCCAGTAACACCACATCTGCAGTTTTTGCCACACTATCCACATCGCTAAGCGGCGAAAGTGGCATATCAATCAACCCTTTCAATGTACCGTGGAGGTCACTGATTGGCTTGCCAGCATCTGCACTGTTTTCAGACACATAAAGGCCGGTCAATTCAAGTTGAGGGTGTAGATGAACCATTTTGGTTAGCTCGGCACCGGTATAACCGCTGGCACCGACGATCACTGTCTTTAACATAAAAATCCGTTTTACTTTCTAGTCATGACTGATGAAACAATCAGCTCGCTCAGCTGTGGGAGGGGCACACGCGCCCAACGTCTTAATTAACGTCGGCGTCGTCGCTGGAGAAGGGGGGTTGAGAACTTATCCATTTCGTATCGTACCTTTCGCTACATCCAATGAGCTTTATAATTGTTTATTCATTTAAAATGAATTTATATGTGCTTTTTAGCGTGATAAGTGACTAATGTCAACAGTATACATAAAATAAAAACACCAAGTTATTCTCTCGCTCGCACATCCGGAACGACGTTAAGCTTCATTGTAATTTTGTTACATCTACCCGCACACCCCATCAGCAAAGGGGTGTGACGGAAAAAGTATCAATTTAGATACGTATAAGATTGACCTTAGGGGCTCTCATTGGCTAGATTGAGCCATTACGATTGCAATTTGGATGTAACAAAGTTACGAAATGGATGACTTATGAATGACAAGTATGACGCGTTAAAAAGCAACGTCAGCATGCTGGGTCACTTGCTGGGTAATACCATCAAGGGCGCACATGGTGATGAATTGTTGGCCAAGGTAGAAGAGATCCGTAAACTCTCGAAATCTGCATCCGCAGGCAATAAAGATGACCACGCCAAGCTCATTGACGTACTGCAAAGTCTGCCTAACGACCAATTGCTACCTGTCGCGCGAGCGTTTAGCCAATTCCTTAACCTCACCAATATCGCAGAACAATACCATTCTATCTCTCGCAATTGCGAAGAGCTGATCTGCAGCCCAGATGCATTGGATGACCTATTCCTGCGCCTGAAAGGCAATGATGTCTCCACTGCCGATGCAGAGAAAGCGGTAGAGGATTTGAAAATTGAGTTGGTATTAACTGCGCACCCGACAGAGATAGCGCGTCGCACTACCATTCATAAACTCGTTCAAATTAACAAATGCTTGTCGCAGTTAGAGCTGAACGATCTTTCGAGCACAGAGCGTGGCAAAGCAGAGTTACGTTTAGAGCAATTGATTGCGCAAGCTTGGCATTCAGACGTGATTCGTCAGCAACGTCCAACACCGCTAGATGAAGCCAAATGGGGCTATGCGGTTATCGAAAACAGTTTATGGCAAGCCGTACCTGAATTCTTGCGTCAGTTTGACCAAAAACTTCAAGGGCACCTTGGTAAAAGCCTACCTGTTGATGCAGCGCCGATTCAAATCTCAAGCTGGATGGGTGGTGACCGTGACGGTAACCCGTTCGTCACTGCTGAAGTCACTCATGAAGTGCTGTTGCTTTCACGCTGGAAAGCCGCTGACCTTTATCTAGGCGACATTCAAGAGCTGGTCAGCGAACTCTCGATGACTAGATGCAACGATGTCGTTCGCGCCATGGCGGGTGACGAGCACGAACCGTACCGTGCGATTTTGAAATCACTGCGTAAAACGCTCACCAACACGCTGGATTACCTTGATGCAAAAATCAAAGGCCAGCACATTGATGAGAAAGATATTCTCACACATGTCGACCAGCTTTGGACGCCGTTGCACGCGTGCTACCAATCGCTGCATGAGTGCGGCATGAGCATCATTGCAGACGGCTTGCTTCTCGACACATTGCGTCGTATTCGCTGCTTCGGCGTGAATTTGATCAAGCTCGATATTCGCCAAGAAAGCACCCGCCATGCTGATGCCCTATCTGAAATCACCCGCTGCCTCGGCATGGGTGACTACAGCCAGTGGAGTGAGCAAGATAAACAAGCCTTCTTGGTTCGCGAATTAAGCTCCAAACGCCCTCTCATGCCACGTGATTGGGAGCCGTCTGACGAAGTGCAAGAAGTACTCGATACCTGTCGTATCGTCGCGCAGCAACCGCGTGAGGCATTAGGTGCTTACGTCATCTCTATGGCACGTACCGCGTCTGACGTCCTCGCTGTTCATCTTCTTCTCAAAGAAGCTGGTTGTCCGTTTAGAATGGACGTTTGTCCGTTGTTCGAAACATTAGAAGATTTAAACAACGCCGAGCTTGTGATCAGCCAACTGCTGAATATCGATTGGTATCGCGGCTTTATTCAAAACTTCCAAATGGTCATGATTGGCTATTCCGACTCCGCCAAAGATGCGGGCGTCATGGCCGCTGGCTGGGCACAATACAAGGCGATGGAATCACTCGTCACCTTGTGTGAAAAATCTGGCGTTGATCTCGTATTGTTCCACGGTCGCGGTGGTTCAATTGGTCGTGGCGGAGCGCCTGCGCACGCAGCGCTTCTATCTCAGCCGCCACGCAGCCTAAAAGGCGGCCTACGCGTGACCGAGCAAGGCGAGATGATCCGCTTTAAACTCGGGTTGCCAGATGTCGCAACCAACAGCCTAAACCTGTATGCCAGTGCCATCCTTGAAGCCAACTTGCTGCCACCACCAGAGCCAAAACAAGAATGGCGCGATCTGATGGAAACATTGAGTGACGTTTCTTGTGATGCGTACCGTGATGTTGTACGTGGCAGTAAAGATTTCGTTCCTTACTTCCGTTCAACCACACCAGAATTGGAGCTTGGCAAGCTGCCATTGGGATCACGTCCTGCAAAACGTAACCCGAACGGTGGCGTAGAAAGCTTACGTGCCATCCCATGGATTTTTGCTTGGAGCCAAAACCGCCTTCTGTTACCTGCTTGGTTGGGTGCCGGACAAGCGATTCAATACTCTATCGACAATGGTCACTTAAAGCAGCTGGAAGAAATGTGTCGTGAATGGCCGTTCTTCTCAACCCGTTTGGGTATGCTTGAAATGGTGTTCACTAAGACAAGTCCATCAATCTCTCAATACTATGACGAGAAGTTGGTAGATGCAGAGTTGTGGCCACTGGGTGAGCAACTTCGTGCTCGCTTGGCACAAGACATTAAAGCCGTGCTAATGGTCGAAAACAGTGACCACCTCATGGAACAAAACCCTTGGGGCGCCGAAGCTATCCGACTGCGTAATATCTACGTTGAGCCGCTCAACATGCTTCAGGCAGAACTCCTTAGCCGCACGCGTACTTGCGACGAAGAAAGTATCGAGCTTGATGAGGCATTGATGGTGACCATCGCGGGTATCGCTGCAGGTATGCGCAATACCGGATAAATGAGAAAGCGAATCAAAAATAAGAAAGGCTGCAAGTTGCAGCCTTTTTCTTTTTCTATAAGTCATTTTCGATTGTCGTCGGATTGATAATGTTATTAATATGTTTCGGTGATTGCGCGAATCCTTTCTAGGTCTCAAAGCATGAACCAACACCGACGTAAAATTAACCGTTTTTAATGTTGTGATCTATTCGCCTTTTTCACCTCGTAACTTTAGGGGTAAATACGTTGGCTTGGTGATAGTGAATATCATTAATAACGAACCGATCCACCCGTGTTGCGGAAATAAAAATTCGCCATAGAGCGACATCCCAGGGCTAAGGATCGCCTTTTATGATTTTGGATAGAAGAGATGTCATTACCGCATGTAATTCTCACGGTGTTAAACCATCGTGACGCAACTGGTTACGATATAACCAAAGAGTTTTCTCACGCCATCGGCCATTTCTGGAAAGCCAGCCACCAGCAGGTTTACCGTGAACTCAATAAGCTCGCCGATATGGGCGCAGTAAGTTGTCGGCTTGAACCACAAGATGGAAAACCCGATAGAAAAGTTTACACCATCACTGAGATTGGCAGACAAAGTCTTTATGAGTGGTTTTTGCTTCCTGCAAAACACCCTACTGATCGTGACGAAGTCTCCGCTAAACTCCTCACCTGTAGCATCTTCGAACCAACCCCCATGATTGAACACATGCATGCATTGATTGATGAATCACGTATGCAGCTCAGCCAATATCGTGATTTGGAACGCAGCAAGTATTCAGACTCATCCTTGCTAACGTCTGAAAGTCGTTTGGAACGTTTAACATTGCGCCGCAATATTTTACGTAAAGAAGCATGGTTAACATGGGCAGATGAAGTGCTTATTGAGCTCTCTGCAATGGAAGTGGCAACACCGCATCAAAGAGCGGTTGCTTCTCGTTAAGTCAGGGGCTCTACGCTGCTGAAAAACAAAAGCCGTCGCGGTCTGAACTGCCCCCCAATAGTTGGACAACCAATTATTGGGGGTCT
>NZ_JAJUBC010000038.1 GCF_028683095.1 Enterovibrio gelatinilyticus
GCTTTATGTGAAAAACATCACAAAATAGTGCTGTTCGCGCGTTATTCAAGCAGATTGGTGTATTTAGACACAGAAACAGGGATTGCCAGTGTTTTTCCTTCATTATTTCTGTCGGCCCACGTCACAGTTACCTTGTAGACGTTGCCATAGGTTTCTACTATTCCAGCCGCACTTTCATGCGTTAGAGATTTGATGCTAGTTACTGTTACAGTAAAAGGACTACCTTCATCTTGCTCATTTACGCAGTCTTGGATGTTTGCGAACGTTTTTCCGGTACAAATAGATCCCGTTGTGTTGACAGTTTGAAGAAGAGCTAATTGAGATTCAGCAATTAACTTTGCCTCAACGAACATGGCCGCATTGGCCTTTTCAACTTCCATATAGCTATAGAGCTTCAACGTCCCAACGCCGGACAGTGCCACGACTAAAATAGCGATAAGTATCTCGACAAGTGAAAAGCCCTTGTTAGAAATCATGAATACTTCCTTTTAGGAGCATTGGCACTCCACTCGTGCCTGGAGGTTCAGATCCTTCATCATGGCCTGGCTTAAAGGCACCCCGGACAAGAGATACTGAGTTATCTACGTCTAGTAGATAGCTACCAAAGCTTTCGTATGACCCGTTGAAGAAAAAAGGTAATTTCCCCCATTTATCAGAATCGTCTTGATATCCTCCTATAATCTGGGCACAAAGTGCTGACATAGCACCGTTATTACAGAGGATGTGCCCAGTACCATCTGTTTTTTTGTAAGCACCCCACGAATTGGCAATGGCACTTTCTGCGTAATCTACCGTAAATTGGAAAATAGTACCGTTAAACACAAATGCGCCGTTTGCACCTACAACGCCGTTTTTAATAACAACTGTAGGTGGATTATCTACACTACCGGCCCCTGATAGGCCGTTGAGCATACAATCGCCTTCAACCCATATTTTCTTGTTCCCAGATGCAATCAAGCTCTTAATACTTGCTCCACAATCAGAAACTGCGGTTTTAGTTTCGTCTCCAACAGCAGAGCCAGTCGTTAGAGTCACATCATAACCCGATTTTACCTCTTCCCATTTTTCTTTAGGCACATCGAAGAAGTCTTGAAAGACATCGATATTTTCCTGACTAGTTAAAATATCTGAATCAAAGTTATTGGTGACCGGTTCTGTGTTTGCTGGAATATGTGTACTGAAGTTAGAGTGACACTGCTCATTTTCACCTGAAAGCTCAGAAGTAAACTCTGCGGCGCTATTTCCCACATCAATAGTGACATCCCCGCCGGCAATAATCGCTGTACACTCATAAATATCGACGCCATCAGCAGTTGCGACTTTGCTACCTTTTGCCGGTGTCCAAGCATTTCCTCCGTCTATAATCAAGCTCCCAGTTGTCTTGAACGCAGCAGCCGAGGCCCCACCAGATTGAACAACAATATTTGAAGATGCGTAGCCAGATGTAGCGGAGAGGAGCCAAGGGCTCTCTGAACCGATCATGACAATTGAGCTTCCAGTAGAATTTTCACATTCGTCAAATACTGATTCAGAAAAATCGACATCCTTTGGATTAAGTTCTTTTTGCTCAAACACGGCGATTGCGCAATCTAACCCCGCCTTTGCGTTTGCTCGCTGTCTCGTATCCTCGACCAAGTTCTGAGCTTTCTTTATATCTCCCAACCCAGAACTCGCCACAGATACAGAGAACAAAGCGATCACGATTAAGATGCCGCTGACTACAGCGAGTGTTGCCATTCCATTTTGATTATTCATCACTAACCATCCACATTAGGAATTGAAACAGAAAATACAACCGTATCCGTCATGGTTGGGTCTGCTTTTAATGAGGCGGTAATTGATACTTCTACAGATTGAAGCGTGTTCGAACTTCCACCAACCCCTGAGAAACTCGATCTCGTAAAAGAAAGCGTATCAATCACAATTCTTTCGTAAGTCATATCTCGCCAATAACCACTAAGGCCACCACCAGAGCTATCACTACTGCAATTCCAGTTTTCTAATCCTTTCCAATTTTCGTAGATTTCGATAACTTTATTTCCATCAGGATCTGTGCCTAATCGATACCCTTTTGCATCATCTTTTCCATAAGTTGATGCACCTAAACGTTTATCATGGTTGTAAGCAAAACGAATACAAGCGCCTTCGAGCTGTGTAGCGCTGTCATCAATAAGTATTGAAGAATTGCCGCCTGAACTCCCTTCAACAATAAATGGGTTCCCAGAAGTACAGTCATAGCAAAAGCCTGCTCTCGATATTTCGCGCTTCATATTGGCTGCTAACGAATTGATATGAGTGTGCAGAAAGTCGCTCTGAAGTTGTTGGCTTCCCATACTGGTGTTAACAGAAAATAGCGCCATTGATGATGCAAGCACAACGAGGCTAACCGTCATACCGATCATCATTTCAACCAGGGTATAACCCCGAGAAAGATATCCATTCATGATGGGCAAGACTCCCAATCTCCAATCGCGGTATTGCTACACCCTTTTAGGCCAGAGTATTGACGAATCATGACACCTGACTCTTTTCCGGTTTCTGTACCCGACGTCAATTTCACTGTTTTATTGTTAGAAGGAAGTCCGGTCATCGGAGAGAAATGAAAAAGCTTAGACGGGGCGTTTAATTCAGGTTCTTGAACAGATAGCGTTCCTGAGCGGTCAAGGGCAATTTTTTTCAACCCTTCACTATCGGAGCAGTCAAAGTTTGATACGTCTGGCTTTTCACTTAAACCAATACAGCCATCCGCAATCTCAGAAGTGGGTACGTAGTGAACATAAATATGGCGGTGACGCTTCAGCGACTCTGATTGCCCCATTTCAAGTACGGAGAGTAATTGGATTGCTTTATTTTCAACCACAGCGGTTTTATGCGCTGACATATAATTAGGAACAGCAACCGCTGTGACCGCTGCCAACACCGACAGAGTGGTTATCATTTCAATTAGACTCAATCCGCGCTGTCGATTCCATTTACCCACACTGAACATCCAATTATTCCCACACAACTTGTCTGAATGCTAACACAGAGATAATTTATCCCTCTGGTACGTAAGCAAATATCCTGTATGGCGAAACAATTTATGACACTGAGAACTCGAACGTTTCAAACTGGTATGACGTTGATCGAAATATTGGTAGCCGTGGCCATAATCGGTGCTATCGCTGCAATCTCGATTCCTGCCTTCGGACAATATGTAATTAAGTCAGAAAGAAGCCGAGTACAGACAGATCTGTATCAACTGCAAGTTTGGGTTGAACAACAGTACACAATTGGCGGGGCTTATCCTGCCGCAATCAATTGTACAAGTTGTCAGTTATCAGACGAATACACTTTCAGCATCGAGGTAGGAGGCACGGGAAATAATGCCTACAAGTTAAAGGCCACACCAAAGGCAACGTCTAAACAAAAAAATGATACTGATTGCTACACCATGGTCATCAATGCTGGTTCTGAACAATCGAACCAAAACAAAGATGGTGTCGCCCTAAACAATAAATGTTGGATATAAAAAAACCGGCTTTCGCCGGTTTTTCTTTTTCTAAATCTTAGCTTGTCAGGTCATCAAAGAACTTCTTCACGCCATCAAAGAAGCCTTCCGATTTCGGTTTGTGCTTTTTAGCCGCACTACCACCTAAAGAATCTTCAAACTCTTTTAGCAATTCTTTTTGCTTGCTGCTTAGGTTAACAGGCGTTTCCACCACCAGCTTACAAATCAGATCACCCAAACCACCACCGCGAACAGACTGAACGCCTTTACCGCGCATGCGGAACATACGACCAGTTTGAGTTTCAGATGGCACTTTCAAGCTCACACGGCCATCAAGTGTCGGTACTTCAACCTCACCACCCAATGCTGCCATCGTGAAGCTCACCGGTACTTCACAGTAAAGGTTGTTGCCATCACGTGTGAAGATGTGGTGGTCACGGACATGTACTTGAACGTACAAATCCCCCGCTGGTGCACCATATTCTCCCGCTTCACCTTCACCGGTTAGGCGAATACGGTCGCCGGTATCGACGCCTGCTGGGATCTTAACGCTAAGTGTTTTGGTTTTCTGAACACGGCCTTGACCATGACAGCTGTCACATGGGTCTTTGATGATCTTTCCACGACCATGGCAGGTTGGACAGGTTTGCTGAACCGCAAAGAAACCCTGACGCATTTGCACTTGGCCTTGACCATGACATGTGCCACAAGTCTGTGGTGATGTGCCAGGTTTTGCACCACTGCCACTACAAGGGTCGCAGCTTACATAGGTAGGAACATCAATTTCTTTGTTAACACCACGAACAGCTTCTTCGAGGGTAAGTTCCATGTTGTAGCGTAGATCCGCACCACGCTGGGCACGAGTTTGACCGCCACGACGACCACCGCCACCAAAGATGTCACCGAACACGTCGCCAAAGATATCGCTGAAGTCTGCGTTGCCGCCACCAAAACCGCCGCCGCCGCCCATACCGCCTTGTTCAAATGCCGCATGACCATATTGATCGTAAGCTGCACGTTTTTGAGCATCAGTCAGGATTTCGTAAGCAAGTTTAACTTCTTTAAACTTGTCGGTGGCTGATTCATCACCCGGGTTTTTATCTGGGTGATACTTCATCGCCAGGCGTTTGTACGCTTTTTTAATGTCGCGTTCACTGGCGTCACGGCTTACGCCAAGTACTTCATAAAAATCACGTTTTGACATGTTCTACTTGTCACCTGTTTCTATACAAAGCTAATTTATATCGCTTCGCATCATACAACTACGGGCGAAGGAGATCCCTCCTGCGCCCGTGCGAAATAAAACGGCTAATTAGCGGGTTTTATTTTTTGTCGTCTTTAACTTCTTCGAACTCAGCATCAACAACATCGTCGTCTTGCTTCGCTTCAGCACCGGCATCTTGTGATTGAGCTGCTTGAGCTTTTTGCTGTGCAACTTCCATCAACTTCTGAGATGCTGCAATTAGAGCTTGAACTTTCGCATCAATGGCTTCTTTATCTTCGCCTTTGCGCGCTTCTTCTAGCTCGTTGATTGCAGCTTCGATTTTCTCTTTCTCGTCAGCTGGTAGTGCATCGCCTGCTTCTTCAACTTGTTTGCGAGTGCCGTGTACTAGTTGGTCAGCTTGGTTGCGAGCAGTAACAAGTTCTTCAAACTTCTTATCTGCTTCTTTGTTCGCTTCCGCTTCCTGAACCATTTTCTCGATTTCGTCGTCGCTCAGACCACCAGACGCTTGGATAGTGATCTTCTGCTCTTTACCAGAGCTCTTATCTTTAGCAGACACGTGCAGAATACCATCAGCATCCAAATCGAAGGTTACTTCAATTTGTGGCATGCCGCGTGGTGCTGGGTTGATGCCTTCTAGGTTAAATTGACCTAGTGATTTGTTGTAGGTTGATTGCTTACGCTCACCTTGAAGCACGTGGATAGTTACCGCGCTTTGGTTGTCATCAGCCGTTGAGAACACTTGATTCGCTTTTGTAGGAATCGTGGTGTTTTTCTCAATCAACTTAGTCATCACGCCGCCCATGGTTTCAATACCTAGGGACAGTGGAGTCACGTCTAGCAATAGAACGTCTTTAACTTCACCTGACAGTACGCCACCCTGAACCGCTGCACCAACAGCAACTGCTTCGTCTGGGTTCACGTCTTTACGTGGCTCTTTACCAAAGAATTCAGTCACTTTAGCCTGAACCATTGGCATGCGGGTTTGACCACCCACCAAGATAACGTCATTGATGTCGCTAACAGACAGGTCAGCATCAGCAAGAGCAACTTTAAGCGGCTCAAGTGAACGAATAACCAAATCTTCAACCAGTGACTCAAGTTTCGCGCGAGTCACTTTGATGTTCATGTGCTTAGGACCGCTTGCATCTGCTGTTACATACGGCAGGTTAACGTCAGTTTGCTGAGCAGAAGACAGTTCGATTTTCGCTTTCTCTGCTGCTTCTTTAACACGCTGCATTGCAAGTGGATCTTTACGAAGATCGATACCTTGGTCTTTTTTGAACTCGTCAACCAAGTAGTTGATCAGACGGTTATCAAAGTCTTCACCACCGAGGTGAGTATCACCATTGGTTGCTAAAACTTCGAAGGTTTTCTCGCCTTCAACTTCATCAATCTCAATGATAGAGATATCGAAAGTACCACCACCAAGGTCGTATACCGCGATAGTGCGGTCGCCGCCTTCTTTATCCAAACCGTAAGCAAGTGCCGCTGCAGTTGGTTCGTTGATGATACGTTTTACTTCTAGACCTGCGATACGGCCAGCATCTTTCGTTGCTTGACGCTGAGCATCGTTGAAGTAAGCAGGTACAGTGATAACCGCGCCAGTGACTTCCTCACCAAGGAAGTCTTCAGCAGTTTTCTTCATTTTCTTAAGAACTTCAGCCGATACCTGAGGAGCTGCCATTTTTTGGCCTTTCGCTTCTACCCAAGCATCACCGTTGTCAGCCTTAACAATTTTGAAAGGCATGATTTCGATGTCACGTTGAACTTCTTCATCTTCAAAACGACGACCAATCAGTCGCTTGATTGCATAAAGCGTATTTTCTGGGTTGGTTACAGCCTGGCGTTTAGCTGGCTGACCTACCAAAGTTTCACCATCCTGGGTGTACGCGATGATTGATGGCGTTGTGCGATCGCCTTCAGCGTTTTCGATTACGCGTGGCTTGTCACCGTCCAGTACTGCTACACATGAGTTGGTAGTACCCAAGTCGATACCAATGATCTTACCCATTAGGTTTTCTCCGAAATTCGTCTTACGTCTATATTGCGTTACCCCTTATATGGGGGCCGCGGTTTAGGGTTCAACCCTGCACAAGAAAAATTTTAAATTTTCTTTTTTGATGCCCCTTAGATAAGGGCGCATTCTGGGCTTTCAAGGCCCAGACACAAAAAAACCCGCAAAAAGCGGGCTTTTTTTTAATATGAGGCTTATGCCTGTTCGTCAACGTTTCCTGATGCCGCTTTTGACACCATAACCATTGCTGGACGAACAACACGACCATTCAACTCGTAACCTTTTTGCATCACCAACATAACGGTATTCGGCGCGTGCTCTGCACTTTCTTGAATAGACATTGCTTGGTGGAATTCAGGGTTGAAAGGTTCGCCGTGAGGGTTAAGCTCTTTCAAGCCAAACTTCTCTACCGAGCTTTTCATGGTTTGCAACGTCAGCTCCACGCCTTCCAGCATTGGCTTGATGGCTTCGTCTTGCTTATCAGCCATTTCAACCGCACGCTCCATGTTGTCGATAACAGGTAGCAGTTCGTTAGCAAATCGCTCAAGCGCAAACTTACGCGCTTTGTCAATTTCCTGCTCAGTACGACGACGCATGTTCTCAATATCAGCACGAGCACGCAGCACACTGTCTTGCTGTTCTTTCACTTTCTCTTCGCTTGCTTCAAGCGCCGCTTCAAGCTCAGTAATCCGGCTAATCATTGCGTCAGTTTCTGCATCAAGGGCATTTTCGTCTTGTGCTTCAACAGAATTGTTTTGCAACTCTTCGTCCTGGATCTTGTTTTCTTCTTTGTTCATGCTCTCTCCGACACAATACACTGTGTTGAACCCCAAATTTATTAGCATTGGGGCATCAATCTCGACGGTTTTGCTTATTATGGGGATGTATGGCTACGTTTCAAGGTGTCTCTTGAGACGACATACCAAGATTTTACCTTTTGATAGCGATGTTCTGCATGAAGGAGCAGGATTTCATCTAATTATTAGGTATATAATCAAGTCATTAGACAGCGCAGGATCTCTAAGATGTCAAAGCGTTTTAAGACAATTGCTTTGGTTGGTAAGCCGCGAAACCCCGAAGCCGTAGCAACACACGAAAAACTGTATTACTGGCTAACAGAACAAGGCTATCGCACGCTTGTCGATAATCGACTGGATAGTTACATCAATGTGCCAGCCGAAGATTTTCACGACCTTCTCTCGATGGGAGCGAAAGCAGATCTGGCTATCGTCATTGGTGGTGACGGCAATATGCTTGGAGCGGCTCGCGTACTTTCTCGCTTCGATATCTCCGTCATTGGTGTTAACCGTGGCAATCTCGGCTTCCTTACCGATCTCGATCCCGATGACTACGAACTTGCCCTATCAGAGGTCCTTGCAGGAGAATTCGTCGAAGACCCGCGCTTTTTACTTGAAGCTGAAGTGCATCGACATGGGCAGATTAAGAGCCACAATGCCGCGCTCAATGAAGCTGTGCTGCACCCGGGTCAAGTCGCTCATATGATTGAGTTTGAAGTGTACATCGATGATAACTTTGCATTCTCGCAGCGCTCGGATGGCTTAATCATTTCTACGCCTACGGGTTCTACCGCATATAGCTTATCTGGCGGTGGCCCGATTTTATCGCCTAGCCTTGATGCGATTTCGCTGGTACCCATGTTCCCTCATACACTTTCCAGCCGCCCTTTGGTCGTCGATGCCAAACGCCATATTAAATTGGTCGTGTCGCCAGACAATGGAAGCACATTGGAAGTCAGTTGCGATAGCCAAGTCTCACTACCAGTAAATCCTGGGGACGAAGTTCACATCTATCGAAGCCCTTCGTTTTTGAAGCTAATTCACCCTAAAAATTACAATTACTACAAAACGTTGCGGACTAAATTGGGTTGGTCTAGCAAGCTCTTCTGACCCAACAGAGAAGATTAAATTCGGAATTTCCGCATCAAGAGCAGGCCTAGCCTGCTTTTTTTCGTTACCAATATCACAAAATTATCCCTCAACTGGATCCGAACGACTTTACTGTATACAAACACAGTATATACTGTAATTACAAACAGGTGTTTATAGATACAGGTACTCACTCATGCTGGCGCACATCACGATTCAAAACTTTGCCATTGTTAAAGCGTTAGAACTCGACTTCCATTCAGGGATGACCACCATCACGGGTGAAACTGGCGCAGGTAAATCGATAGCCATCGACGCACTTGGCCTTTGTCTCGGTGATCGTGCTGATGCATCCATGGTTCGCCCCGGAGAAGATAAAGCAGAGATCGTGACTCTCTTTCATCTGCAGAACAATCCAGCAGCACGTCGATGGCTTGAAGATAATGAGCTAACTGATGGCGATGAGTGCATTTTGCGCCGAGTGATCACCAAAGAGGGACGCTCTCGAGCCTTCATCAATGGCAGCCCAGTGCCCGCCTCACAACAAAAATCTTTAGGTCAGCACCTGATTAATATTCATGGTCAGCACGCCCACCAACTTTTGATGCGCAATGATTACCAGCTTACTTTGCTCGATCAGTATGCTGGTCATCAACATCTTCTTGTGACCATGCGTCAGCGTTATCAAGAATGGCGAGCGAAGCGCAATGAACTAAAGCAACTTGAGAAAAACAAAGAAGCCTTCGAGGCGCAAAAACAGCTACTCGAATATCAAGTCAGTGAGCTCAATGAGCTTGCATTGGGAGAAACGGAGTACCCTGAACTAGAAGAGGAACACAAACGTTTATCTAACTGCGGCGATATTGCAATTTGTAGCCAAAGCGTGATTCAAGCGCTTAGTGAAGACGAAGACAACAATGCGCTCTCTCTGTTGCAATATGCCCAACAAAAACTGGCTGAATTAACGACGATGGATAGCCAGTTCACACCGCTTATGCAGATGTTGGACGAAGCTTGCATTCAAGTTCAAGAAACCAGCCATGAGATCACCAGCTATATGGATAGACTGGATATGGATCCTGCACGTTTGAACTATCTAGACGATCGCATGGCAACCATTATGCGTTTGTCTCGTAAACATCAGGTGCTACCTGAAGCACTCTATGATGCTCATCAAGCATTGATATCCGAATTGGACTCACTCAATGACAGTGACAATCACATTGAACAGCTCACACAAGACGTTGAATTGAAACATCAGGCTTGTCTCGCTTCCGCAGAGAAACTCAGTAAGAGCCGTAAGCGATACGCTAAAGAATTGGATAAGCTTATTTCTGCGAGTATGCACGAACTTAGCATGCAACATGGCAAATTCCATATTGCCCTTAACAGCCAACCGGAGAGTCACCTCTCGCCAATGGGGGTAGATAGCATCGAGTTTTTGGTCTCCACTAACCCAGGCCAACCTATGCAAGCATTAGGAAAAGTCGCATCTGGTGGTGAACTGTCACGTATCTCGCTAGCCATTCAAGTGATTACCGCTCAAAAAGTGGATACACCAAGTTTGATTTTCGATGAAGTCGACGTTGGCATCAGCGGCCCAACAGCAGCCATTGTAGGGAAACTGCTCCGCAGACTTGGCGAGTCCACGCAAGTTATGTGTGTCACCCACTTACCGCAGGTTGCAGGTTGCGGTCATCAGCAAATGTTTGTTACCAAAACGAGCGAGAAAGGAACCACCTCCACCAACATGATACTGCTTGATATCTCTGCACGGGTGCATGAGCTAGCTCGTTTACTCGGTGGTAGTGAAATAACAGAACACACGCTGGCAAATGCCAAAGAGTTGTTAGTGGCTGCATAGTGTTTATCTGAAAAGAAACTTTTTTCAAATAGCACGGTCGAACAACCAAGTTGAGAGAAGAGTTTTTTACTTCTCTCACTCGCTTGTTTATCATCGTCCCCTATTTTGGAAATGAAGTAAGAAGTCATGCATTGGAAACACGTCGTTGCGGTCACTCTTGTCCTAGCCAGCCTTTCAGGCTGCTCTTGGGTTAACAAGCTGGTTTACCGTATAGATATCAATCAGGGAAACTACATCGACCAAAGTTCTGTTGAAGAACTGAAATTTGGCATGACCAAAGAACAGGTCAAATTCTTACTCGGTCCACCCATGTTGGTCGAATCAGGTTATCCAAACACTTGGTACTTCGTTCAATGGCTGAAACCTGGCCATTCAGAGCCTGAGCAAAAAGAATTGATACTCTCTTTCGATGACAGTGGTCAGTTAATCGGCATGAAAGGTGACTTTGAAGCCGGTACAAGTTTCTTTGAAGCGATTCGATAATCAAATAACAAAAAACCCGCAATCGCGGGTTTTTTTATATCTAATCTAACGCCGTCATCCGCCGTCTGCCTCAACTTAACTTAGGACTTAAAGACGAAAGCGCATCGCCTACTTCAACATTTTCTCAAGCTGCTCTTTGTTGGTATGACGAATATCTTTACCTTTAACAAAGTAGATAATGTACTCACAGATATTCTGGCAGCGATCACCCACTCGCTCGATGGCGCGTGCAGACCACATCACCTTGAGCACATTAGGTATTGAGCGCGGATCTTCCATCATATAGGTCATCAACTGACGAATGATCGCTTCATACTCTTTATCCAAATGATCATCGCTGTGATACACCTTCATCGCTGCATCAACGTCCATGCGTGCGAACGCATCCAGCACATCATGAAGCATACGCGCGGCTTTGTGGCCTAAGTTTTCTAGCGAAACAAGAAACGGTTGCTGATGGTTCGAGAAATTATCCAGTGCCATTTTCGCAATGCTATCGGCTACATCACCAATACGCTCAAGATCAGTAATCGTCTTGATAATAGCAATCACCAACCGCAGATCACCCGCGGTGGGCTGACGCTTCGCGATGATTCGCGTACAGGCTTCATCGATCGCCACTTCCATCGAATTCACTTTGTGATCTTCTCGGATAACCTGTTTGGCAAGCTCGACATCTTGATAATGCATAGCACGAAGTGCGTCTGTCAGCTGTCTTTCAACCAAACCACCCATCGCAAGAACATGCGTACGAATGGATTCCAGTTCAGCATTAAACTGGCCCGATATATGTCGACTGAAATTATGATTGTCCATCAGGTCCGAATCCTTTAGCCGTAACGGCCAGTGATATAGTCTTCAGTTTGCTTACTTTTCGGCGTCGTGAAGAGTGTGTCTGTATCTGCGTATTCTACCAGTTTACCTAAGTTAATAAATGCCGTCTGATCCGAGACACGCGCCGCTTGCTGCATATTGTGAGTGACGATGACTACAGTATATTTGCGCTTTAAATCGTTTATCAGTTCTTCAATGGTTAACGTAGAAATCGGGTCTAGCGCCGAGGTGGGTTCATCCAACAACAAGACCTCAGGCTCAATCGCAATCGCGCGAGCAATGACAAGGCGCTGTTGCTGACCGCCAGACAAACCAAACGCATTGTCTTGAAGCCTGTCTTTCACTTCATCCCAGAGGGCTGCCGCTCGAAGCGAGCGCTCGACTGCATCATCTAGGGTTCTAACATTCTTGACTCCCTGCAATCGAAGGCCGTAAATCACGTTTTCATATATCGATTTTGGAAACGGATTTGGACGTTGAAATACCATGCCAACTTTTCGGCGTAGCGCTGGTACATCAATAGCTTCGTCATAAACGTTCGTACCATGTAGCAAAATTTCGCCATTTACACGGCATCCGTCCACGAGATCATTCATGCGGTTGATACAGCGAAGAAGTGTCGATTTACCGCACCCCGAAGGACCGATAAATGCGGTCACTTTTCCCTTTGGAATACGCATATTGATATCGAACAATGCCTGCGTATTGCCGTAATACAAATCGAGATTTTGGATGACCAGCGCGGTCTGCTCATCAGAGAGTGATGACAAGTCAATTGGCCCAGGTAGTCCGATATTGGCATTGATGGATATCATGTCGTTGATTGTTCCTTTCGGGATCCTACAGTTCTTGTTCGAGCGCGCGGTATTTTTCACGAAGATGATTACGAATAGAGATTGCCGCGAGGTTTAAGCTCACTATCACAGTAACCAAAAGCAGAGACGTTGCATATACCAAGGGACGTGCCGCTTCGATATTTGGGCTTTGGAAGCCGACATCATAAACATGATATCCCAAGTGCATAAACTTCCGATCCAAATGCAGAAACGGAAAATTACCATCCAAAGGAAGGCTTGGCGCGACTTTCACCACCCCGACCAACATCAAGGGAGCCACTTCGCCCGCGGCCCTTGCAATCGCAAGAATTAACCCTGTCATGATCGCTGGGCTTGCCATAGGCAAAACGATTCGCCACAAAGTCTCAGCTTGCGTCGCTCCCAATGCCATCGACCCATGACGAACCGAGAGAGGAATTCGCGTCAAGCCCTCTTCCGTCGATACAATCACAACAGGGAGCGTTAAAATTGCCAAAGTTAATGATGACCAAAGTAGCCCCGGCGTACCAAATGTTGGGTTAGGTAGCGTATCCGAATAAAAAAGGTCGTCGATATTTCCGCCGACAAAGTAAACAAAAAAACCAAGCCCAAAAACGCCATATACTATAGACGGGACACCGGCCAAATTGACCACTGCAATCCGAACGAGGCGAGTAAACGCATTCTTTCCCGCATATTCATGAAGATATACAGCAGCTAGCACCCCAAGAGGCGTCACCATTATCGACATCAATAGCACCATTAGCACAGTGCCAAATATAGCGGGGAACACACCACCTTCAGAGTTCGCTTCTCGTGGGTTCTCAGTCACAAACCGTAGAATTTGATGCGCCCACTGAAAGAGCTTTTCGGGCCCACTCATTGCATTGGGATACCACATGGCTAAAACATTATTTAGCGGGACTTTCACCGAATTGCCGTTGCGGTCTTTTACCAATAAATAATCCAGCGCGTGAGCAGTGCGTAGCGTCATTAAAGACGTCTCCAACGCATCATAACGCTGAGTCAGTATCGCAATTTCATCAGACACGAATTGAGGAATAGATTGGTCCGCTTTTTGATAGGACTGGGCTTCCGTTTTTATCGCATTTAGCTGTCGATTTACCTTCTCTATCTCACTGTATTCCAGTGTTGAAATCGCAGTTCGCTGTTGTTCGGCGACATCTATCTTTTCTTCATAGAAGGCAGGGCTTACATCCCTGTCGACAATCGCTCCATTTTCCATGAAGCCAACAGGAATACCAAAGAACACGCCATGTTCAGTGCGTTCAATGACGGCAATATCAGCACGAAGTGTTTGAGATAAAATGTTTTGTTCGAGCACAGAAACAAAGTCATGAGCCTCACGCTCACGATTTGCAATTTTTATCAAAAGTCGATTTTGGTCGAGTTCAAATTCTGGACTAACGTCAACGCCTGCTTCTTGCAACTGGAGAGATGACACAGACTCAATGCCATAGATCTCGCCAAACAGGGTCTCTTCACCCTGCAGTGTTTTTACTTGGAATTCATATACTGGCGCTGGCCAAAAATAGGCTAACCCTTTCCAGCCGATCAAAAGCATCACACCCAATACCGCGACCAAGCACAAACTGACCATGCCTGCGGTCATCCACACCCAAGGCGAACTGCTGTTCAATCGCTTAAACATCTACATTCCCCTGAAGGAACGAGATATCTATCGGCATGGAGACATTACAACGCACGGTATTTTTCTCGTAGCTGCTGGCGTACAAACTCTGCCACCGTATTAATCAAAAAAGTAAAACTAAACAGAATGAAGGCGGTCAGGAATAATACCCGATAATGCGAACTGCCGACTTCGGACTCCGGCATTTCAACAGCAATATTGGCAGAGAGCGTACGTAAACCTTCGAAGGGATTCCATTCCATCAACGGTGTGTTCCCCGTTGCCATCAATACAATCATGGTTTCACCCACCGCGCGACCTAACCCCATCATCACCGCAGAAAACACCCCTGGACTTGCTGTTAGTAACACCACGCGAGTGAGGGTTTGCCAATGAGTCGCACCAAGCGCTAAAGACCCATTAGTCAAATGGCTGGGTACAGAGAAAATAGCATCTTCAGCAATCGTGAATATGGTTGGTATCACCGCAAAGCCCATCGCAATACCAACCACAATGGCATTGCGTTGGTCGAAATTCACACCGAGCACGTCCGTCACAAATACACGACTATCGCCACCTAAGAAGGTTTGCTCAACCCAAGGCCCCAGAGAAAATGCAGAGAAACCGATTATCAAGATCAAAGGCACTAAAATGATGAGGTGGCCACCCGCAGGCACTCTCTTACGCCAACCGCGTGGTATATAAGTCCAAACCACCGCCGTCAGCAAGAAAGACACAGGCATCGCGAAGAAAATGATAAACATGGCAGGTAAATGCGATTCGACAATGGGTGCCAACCAAAGGCCCGCAAGAAAACCGAGAATAACCGTGGGCAAAGCTTCCATGATTTCAATGGTTGGCTTCACGACTTTTCGCAAACCTGATGGCATAAAGTAAGCCGTGTAAATCGCTCCACCCACCGCCATCGGAATTGCAAAAATCAGGGCATAAGCTGCAACTTTGATAGTACCGAATACTACAGGTACTGCGCTCAGTTTACCTTCAAAGGCATCACTCCCTGACGTTGACTGCCACACATAATCTGGTTCGCTATAACCTTCGTACCAAATCTCTTTCCAAAGTGAAGTAATACTCACATCAGGATGCGAATTATCGACATCGAGTACAGTGAGTCGCTGTGCTTGCTCAACCAAGAGACGGTCAGCACGAGGTGAAAACGTCAGGGCTTCGACACCACCAGACAAAGTCAAAAACTCAAAACCGTCCCATGACTCACTTGGCGCATGCCAAAGAGACAACTCACCATTATCGGCAAGGTTAGTAAACACATTACGATGCGCTTCAACCGCTAGACGTCCTTTCGGCGTTGAAAACTCCCGCACCATGGTCAAAGTTCTTGTGTTGGATTTCACCACATCAAACCACTGACCGATGCGTCCGTCCTCAAGACGAATCAAAAGAGAGTGACCACCAGCAAGCAAGGTCATCGAAATAGGTTTTTGACCCGTCACATCTTTAATGTTCACGGTTTCACGCAATGCTAGCTTGGTCGTTGAAAGGTTATAGATGTTCAGTTCGTCCCCCACCATTTCAAAGAGCTTTCGCCCATTGGGGGTGACTAAGACCGTTGCGGTTTTTTCTGATGGAATAGCAACGCGAAGACGTTCAATCGCCTCGACCTCAGTAACAATGTTGACGGTGTCGCCTACCACACCAGCCACCACGCGCTCATTACCATTTATGGAAAAAGAGAGACTAGAAACCGTCTGGTCGACATCGCCAAGTTGCAAGGTGTCGAGTACATGAACATCAGGGGTGAAATGACGAGCGCCATCGTTGTAGTGCGCAACAAAACGCAATCTCTGAAAAGACACACTTCCATCATCAGAGCCATAAGCGCTGAAACCCGTAGACGCATCTTGTGCAAAAAAGCTTGTAGGAGATGATGCGACCTGCCTATTAACTAAGACATCATGATCGCCGCGCAATGAAAATACCGTCAAGTCACCCGCATCAGAATAGCGAAAACCAAGTTGATTGTTTTCATCGACCCCAATTTGAACAGGCGCACCTGACAGGTTTAAATCAAGCTGTTCACTGAGCGTAACGTCAGGGCTTTTGAATAGCGGCAAAACCACATAGGCGAGGTAGAAAAAGATCAGCAATAGCGCGAACAACACCACAAGGCCGCCACCGGTCACAGATAGACGAGCCAACTTATCCTTAATACGCCGACGAGGGTCTCCTTGCATCAGCGAATGTGTGGCGTTTGCCATTGGTACCTCTTTTCCTAAATTAAGCGATACATAATATTTCTTTTTGATGACATAAATGTGACAGTACAGAAAAACATACTTAGTCAACCAAGTGAAATAAAAGTGTCACAATTTGTGTCTAGGCTTCTCTAACATTGATGTGAGGCACAGAAAGGAAGTGCTCATTAAAGCAGCAGTAGACAGGCTTTCATACAACTCCAATAATGAAATCTCCTCCCGCTGTAAACGTTAAGGATCAACCATGAAGCAGTTAGTTATCACCTTAATCGGCACTGATCGTCCTGGCCTCGTAGAAACACTTTCCGACACCGTCTTTCAACATCATGGCAGTTGGCAGGCCAGTAGTCTTAGCAAACTCGCTGGAAAATTTGCAGGGATCATTCAAGTCGACATTAAAGATGACGATGCAAAATCGCTGTCTCTCGCACTTAACAAGATCCCTGAACTCGACGTGCTTATCGCCGACGCACCTCACCAATCGGAGCCTGACTCCACAACACACTCTCTGACCGTTACCGGTAATGATAGACCGGGGATTATTCAAGAGGTCACTCGAGAAATTGCAAAATTCGGCATAAACATTAATAACCTCGAAACCAACGCACAAAGCGCGGCGAATTCGGGTGGCATGATTTTCACTGCCGATTTTGATTTAGATATTGCCAACACAACATCATTAGATGATCTCGGAGAAGCATTGGAAGGCCTATCTGACGATTTGATCGTTGAGTTTGACGCTAACGACATTTAGTAACAGGAACAGGGAAGAATGAGCGCCAATAATTGCTATATAGACAAAGAACTCAGCTGGTTATCCTTTAATGAAAGGGTGCTGCAAGAAGCAGCAGACAAGAGTGTTCCCATCATTGAAAGAGTGCGCTTTCTGGGTATTTTCTCAAGCAATTTAGATGAGTTTTACCAAGTCCGATTTGCAGATGTTAAACGTCGAATCTTGATCAATGAAGAGCAAGGAATTGACGGAACAGCTAAAGAACTACTTAGTAAAATTCAAGACAAAGTACTCAAGCTCAATCAAGATTTTGACCACCTCTACAACGATATTTTACTGGAAATGGCACGTCGCCATATATTCCTAGTCAACGAATTACAGTTGACGGAATACCAAAAAAATTGGTTGAAAAGGCACTTTGTCAGCAATCTTCTTCCCCATATCACCCCAATCATACTGACTGATGACATGGATTTGCTGTCATTCCTTAAGGACGCTTATTCCTACCTCGTTGTCGAACTCAAAAAAGAAGGACAAGCGACACGTTACGCATTGATCGAAATTCCCACTGATGAAATCGAGCGCTTTATTAAAGTGCCAGAGCCAAAAGGTCGGCGCCGTCGCAAGACAATCATCTTGCTCGATAACATCATTCGTCTTTGTCTTGACGAAATTTTTGATGGTTTCTTCGATTACGACAGCATTGAAGCCTTTGCCATGAAAATGACAAGGGATGCTGAGTATGACCTGACTAACGAAGTTGATCACAGCCTGTTAGAAAACATGTCCGACAGTTTGGACCAACGCTTGACGGCATTGCCCGTACGTTTTGTCTACCAAAGAGACATGCCCAAAGCTATGGTTAAACGCATCATCAAGATGCTGCGTATCTCGGACTATGACAGCGTATTACCCGGCGCCCGCTACCACAACTTCAAAGACTTTATCGGCTTTCCAAACGTGGGGATGCGTTACTTAGAAAACCCACCACTACCGCCGATAGAGTCCGCCGATTTCAGGCAAACATCCAATGCGTTTGATGCTATTCGCCAGCGCGATATATTGCTGCACTACCCTTATCACACCTTCAGACATATGACCGAGTTGGTTCGTCAGGCATCCTACGATCCCAAAGTTCGAAGCATCCGCATTAATGTTTATCGTGTCGCCAAAAACAGTCGGATCATCAACTCAATGATCGATGCTGCCAATAATGGCAAACGGGTTACTGTTGTCGTTGAACTGCAAGCGCGATTTGATGAAGAAGCCAACATCGAATGGGCGCGAGTTTTAACCGATGCTGGTGTCAAAGTTGTCTTTGGCACGCCAGGATTAAAAATACACTCCAAACTCTGTCTCATCTCACGTCGAGAAGACGATGGCTTGCGCGAATATGCCCATATTGGCACGGGCAATTTTCACGAAAAAACCGCCAGAATTTATACTGATTTCTCCTTGTTCACCGCAGATAAATCACTCACGACTGAAGTGAGAAAGGTTTTCAACTTCATCGAAAACCCTTACAAGCCAGTCAAGTTCAATCATCTAATAGTGTCGCCGCGCAACTCAAGAAACCGTCTGTATCGCCTTATTGAGCGTGAAATAGAGCACGCCAAAGCAAAACGAAAAGCGGGCATCACCCTAAAGGTTAACAATTTGGTTGATACAGGGCTTGTCGACATGCTGTACAAAGCCAGCAACGAAGGTGTCAAAATACGAATGATTATACGTGGCATGTGCTCCCTCATCCCTGGGGTAAAAGGACTTAGCCAAAACATCAAAGCAATCAGTATCGTTGACCGCTTTCTCGAACACCCGCGCGTTTTCGCGTTTGAAAATGGCGGCGATCGTGACGTCTTCATATCTTCTGCCGACTGGATGACGCGCAATATCGATAACCGAATAGAAGTGGCAACCCCGATAAAAGATCAGCGCTTAAAAGACCGCATTATGGAAATCTTAGAAATTCAGTTTTCCGACCGCGCCAAAGCCCGTGTTTTGGATAAAGACATGTCCAATGCTTATGTAAAACGCGGAAATCGCAAAAAAATACGATCACAGGTTGAAATTTATGATTACCTTAAACAAATAGAGAGAACAGAAAGACGACGGTTAGCGGACAAGCAGAAGAATGAGTGAAACCACCAATACAGAAAAACCACGCGAAATTGCCGCGATTGATCTCGGCTCAAACAGTTTTCATATGGTCGTTGCTCGTGTTGTCGGGCAAGGGTTGCAAATTATTAGCCGACACAAGCAACGCGTTCGGCTTGCCGCTGGCTTTGATGAGCAACTTAACATTGATAATGCCGCTATTAACCGCGGCATTGAATGCCTAAAAATGTTCGCCGAACGCTTACAAGGGTTCAACCAAGAAAACGTGCGCATCGCGGCAACATTTACATTGCGTGAAGCCAAGAACAGCCACATTTTTCTCCAGCGCGCACAGCACGTCTTTCCTTATCCGATCGAAATCATTCCTGGTGTTGAAGAAGCTCGGCTAATTTATCTAGGCGTCAGTCATACTCAGCCGGGAGAAGGTCAAAAGTTGGTGGTTGATATCGGCGGAGGCAGTACCGAACTCGTTATCGGCAAAGGGTTTACCCCCTCATTGGTTAACAGCAAGCGTATGGGCTGCGTCAGTTTTAACGAACAATTTTTCAAAGATGGACAACTCTCAATCAAACGCTTTGCATCCGCACAACTCGCCGCTGAGTTGAAACTAGAAAGCATCGCTAGACAGTATATTAAGCGTGGCTGGGACGAAGCCGTGGGCTCATCGGGAACGATAAAATCGATACGGGAAGTTTTAATTGCCAGCGGTCATGAAGATGGCATTATCACCCGAAAACGTCTCGACAACTTGATTGACCAAGTCCTCACGTTTAAATCCTGCGAAGAACTATCTCTTCCTGGCCTCTCTCCAGACAGGCAACCCGTTTTTGCTTCAGGCCTCGCCATTCTCTCCGGTGTATTCCATGCATTGAACATTCAGAAAATGGTGTTCTCAGACGGTGCGTTGAGAGAAGGGCTACTTTATGAAATGGAAGACAGATTCCAACACAGTGACATCCGAAGCCGAACGGCGGCCGATCTCGCCGAACGTTATCACATCGACCAAACACATGCAGACAATGTGCAGCAAGCCGCAGAGAAGTTCTATTTGCAGGCGGAACCTCAGCTAAATAGCAAAAAAGCAGAACTGGCTATTTTGTTGAGCTGGGCTGCATTGCTGCATGAAGTGGGGCTCAGTATTTCGCATTCAGGCTTTCACAAGCACTCTGCTTACATCTTACAAAACACCAATTTGCCAGGATTTAACCAAGAGCAACAAACCGTATTAGCGACGCTCACTCGCTTTCATCGCAAAGCTCTAAAACTGGGAGAGATGCCTGAGTTCACCTTGTTTAAACTCAAGCATATTTTCCCACTGGTACGCGCGTTGCGACTTGCTTGCGTGCTCAATGTTCAACGTTCAGGAGACGAGTTACCCGATGTAAAACTCATCGCCAATGACGACCACTGGACATTACACTTCCCTGAAAATTGGCTTAACCAGAATCGTTTGCTTGCCGCAGACCTTGCCACCGAGCAAATCTACTGGCAATCCGCTGGATGGACGCTAGCCATCGAAGCCTCCTAGCAAATAACAACAAAGCCGATAAGGTCGACCCTATCGGCTTTGTTGTTATTGATTCATTGTTTAATATCAGACTTACAACCTATAACCCTAACACTTTGCGCTGCTCTTCGATCACACTTGCTGGCAATGGCACAAAGCCTTCACCGGCTGCTAGCGCCTGCCCCTGACGAGATAGGATCAGCTCAACAAATTCCGACTCTAGCGGTGCTAATGGCTTGTCCGGTACCTTGTTCACATACACATATAAATAGCGCGACAGCGGGTACTCGCCCGATGTGACGTTATCAACAGTGGCGAACACCTGCTCTCCATCAACTTCTAATGGAAGCATTTTCGACCCCGCCGTGCGATACCCAACGCCTGCATAACCAATAGCATTTAGCGAGGTACTCACTGACTGCACCACCGATGCAGAGCCAGGTTGTTCGTTCACATCGGCGCGGAAATCACCATCACACAAGGCTTTATCTTTAAAGAAACCGTAGGTCCCAGACACTGAGTTACGCCCAAAGAGCTGAATATTGCGCTTGTCCCAGCTACCGCCAAGCCCCAGTTGCCCCCATTTTTCAAAACGCTCCGTTGAGCCGCAACGCAAGGTTTCAGAAAACAGTGCATCGACTTGTGTCAAATCAAGAGTAGTTAGCGGGTTATCCTGATGAACAAAAATAGCCATCGCATCAATCGCCACTTTAATCGCCGTTGGCGGATAGCCGTATTTTCGCTCAAATAATGCGACTTCTCGTGGACGCATTTGACGGCTCATGGTGCCAAATTGTGCCGTTGCTTCAATCAACGCCGGAACGGCCGTCGATGAGCCTGACGTTTGGATTTGAACGTTGACACTGGGGTAGTACTTTTTAAACAAAGCCCCCCACTGAGTGACCAAATTCGCCAGCGTGTCCGAACCCACAGTCGAAAGATTACCTGAGATATTATCCGCTCGATGATAAACCGGAAGATGGTCATCAGCGTTAGCCGTGCTGCACCAAGATAAAAACGCGATAAAAACGAGAGCGTATTTTAGCATGCTAAACGCTCCGGCAAGGTAAACGAAAACACGCTCCCCTTTCCGACCTTGCTGCTTATTTCCAGTTCAGATTCATGATGGTTCAGCGCGTGTTTTACAATGGCTAGCCCTAAACCACTCCCGCCGGTTTCTCGTGAACGGGCTTTATCGACGCGGTAAAAACGCTCTGTTAACCGATCGATGTGTTGAGGTGCGATGCCCTCACCGCTGTCTTTGACTTCCAGACGTGGGCCTTGTGGCGTTCGATACCAACGAACCGAAATTTTTGCGTTGGCTGGTGTGTGTTTGACCGCGTTATAAACCAAATTGGAAATCGCACTGCGAAGTTGGTCATCATCACCAAGCACGCTCAGCGAGTGGTCAACATCAAACTCCAACTCATGCGCATGTTCACCACTCAGTGTTTGCGCTTCTTTTTGCAAAACATCCAACATCGCGGGGACATTCACAGTCTGATCGAGGGCAATTTTTGCGCTTGCTTCGATTTTCGACAACGTCAGCAATTGCTCCACCAGCCCTTCCATGCGCGTTAACTGCTCTGTCATAACGCCATGTGCTTTGTCCCACATTGGGCCTTGCAACATCTCTGGGTCTTCTGACATTTCCAAGTAGCCACGCAATACCGTCATTGGCGTACGCAGTTCGTGGGAAACGTTGGCAAAGAAGTTTCGACGCATGCCTTCAAGTTGCTTGAGCTGTGTAATGTCACGCGCCACCATCAAGTATTCACCTTCGGCATAAGGCATGGTACGAAATTCGAGAGTTTTGGACACATGCAGTGGCGAGCGCATTTCAAAAGCTTCACCCAACTCTGCGCGACTCAGGTACTCAATGAATTCAGGGGTGCGGATCAGGTTACCAATATACTGCCCCGCATCATCTGGCATGCGAAAACCGAGCAGATCCTGTGCCAGCTTGTTACACCATACAATCGAACCATCGTGCTCAAACACGACAACGGCATCGGGCAAGGATTCAGCACCGTTTCGGAATCGGCGAATCAAGTTGGCCAATTCTTTACGACGACGACGGTTACGCTTTTGGAGGCGATAGATGCCATTGAAAAGTGGTGTCCAACTGCCTGAGCCTGATGGCGGCGTGAGGCTACGCTCTTTCCATAACCAGTCAGAAAGCTTCAGTTGGTGGTAAAAGTTCCACAACAAGACCAGCACGGTGGCGATCAGCAACAACCAAGACAAGCCGCCAAAGAACCAGCCAATCACGAACCAAGGTAAATAAAAAAAAGCCAGCTCTAGAGCCAGCTTTTTCCATGTGAGTCTTTCGACCATCTATGTCTCCATCACGCCATCCAGTGGCCATCGGACAGCAACATGACTAGTAATATGTCTTTCTATGCACGTGTTGAGAAGCGATAACCCGCACCACGAACGGTTTGCACCAGTTTATCGTGACCGTCTTCTTCTAAGGCCTTTCTCAAGCGACGAATATGTACGTCTACCGTGCGATCTTCTACATAGACGTTGGTACCCCAAACGTTATTCAGAAGTTGCTCTCGGCTATAAACACGCTCTTGGTGGGTCATAAAAAAGTGCAACATCTTAAATTCGGTTGGACCCATATCCAGCGGTTTTTCATTCGCCGTCACGCGATGCGAAACAGGGTCTAATTTCAGACCTTGAACGTCGATTACGTCATCCAAAGACGTTGGCGAAACACGGCGCATTACTGCTTTTAAACGTGCCATCAACTCTTTTGGTGAGAATGGCTTGGTGATGTAATCATCCGCGCCCACTTCCAACCCGCGAACTTTGTCTTCTTCTTCGCCGCGAGCCGTTAGCATCACAACGGGAATTTGACGAGTCAGTTCATCTCGCTTGAGATGTTTGATCAGGTTAATCCCCGATCCACCCGGCAGCATCCAATCCATCAGGATCAATTCAGGGTAAGGCTCGCAGATTTTCTCCAGAGCACTGTCATAGTCTTCTGCTTCTACGGCCTGATAGCCTTTTTGTTCTAGTACAAAGCACAGCATCTCACGAATTGGTGCTTCGTCTTCGACAACAAGAATCCGTCTTACCATTATTCCATACCCAGTTAACTTATGATTTATGGGCGCCATTATGTGATTTTAATATGACATTTTTGTGACCCGCAACCATGAATGCGTGTCCAGACAACGTTGAACTTTGTCGATTAATCCCTACAGGCCACGAAACATACGGTCTAAAGCAGATTACGCTGTCGTGACACGATAGTCACTTTCTAACTCACTAATTCCCAATCCTGTCTTCTTCGAGACACGCAGTTGTGTCGGGATCCGCTCTTTCATCGCTTCAATATGACTGATCACCCCGATCATCTTGCCAGAGGCGTTTAAGCTATCAAGCGCATCCAATGCAATATCCAAGGTTTCGCTATCTAGCGTGCCAAACCCTTCATCAAGGAACAGAGAATCAATGCTGGTTTTGTGGCTCACGAGATCAGAAAGTGCCAATGCTAGCGCCAAGCTGACCAAGAAGCTTTCACCGCCAGACAAGGTCTTCGTATCACGCTCAATATCGCCCTGCCACGTATCGAGCACACTGAGTTCTAACCCTTCGCCCTGCTTGCGATTAAGTTGGTATCGACCATGAATACGCTCCAACTGTTTGTTCGCGAGATATACCAGGTTATCCAACGTTAAGCCTTGGGCAAACTTACGGAATTTATCGCCCTTTTGTGAGCCAATCAGCGAGTGCAAATACTGAATATCATCGTAGTCTGCGCGAAGACGTTCAATCTCACCAAACAAGGCTTGTTGATTCTCTCGACGTTGCTTGTCAGATGACAATTCATTACTTAGCTCACCACTGCGTTTTGCCAATTGGTTAAGTACGTCAGTTTGCGCCTGAAGCGCAGTTTCTACTTCGTCGAGTGGTGTTTGCTGCAATCGCTCTGCGTTTTCATGAGCCAATACCTCTTCCACATGATTTTGCGCTTTTTGAAGCAAGACTTTCGCCCCTTCTAACGCATGTTCTAGCTGGCGTTTTTCTGCCAACAATTGCTGCTTTTCATCTTCAGGCAATAAGGCTGATTGAAAGGCATCCAGTGATGCAAAAGGTGAAGCAACCAAGCGTTCATTCCACGTTGTTTCTTTGTTTGCTGTGTCTTCTTTCTGGCTATTGAGCGCTTGTTCTAAGCTACTCACTTCCGCTTGTATCGCGCGCAAATCACCTTGGCATTGTTGCGCTTGCTGCTGAGATAACGTCAGGGCTTGCTCTGCGTTCGCCAATTTCACTGCACTATTTTGTCGTTCTTGTTCCGCCACTTTGTCGCCGAATAGCGCGTCTCGCTGTGCTTTCGCTACATTCAATACACCGAGCAGTTTTTCGCTGTCCGCTTGCATGGCTAACCGCTGTTCGTCCAATGCGATTAACTCACGAGAGATGCCCGCGAGTTCAGATTCCAACAAAGCCACCGCTTTTCCAAGTGCGTCTTTACGCTGCGCGTTTTGCTCCCACAGCTCCGCATCTTGCTTTCTTTCCTCAAGCCACATTAATAGCGCGTCGGCATCAGGCGCGGTGTAACCGCTATCCACAATTTGGGTGTTCAAGGCAGCTTGTAAGGTATCCAGTTTATCTAGGCGAAGGCGCTTGTCTTCTTGCAAGCGGTGTAGCTGCTGCTCATTATTTTTTATGGTTAACGTCAGCAAAGACAGAGCTTGCTCAACACCCGATTGAACGCGTTCTGCGTCAGTCCATTGTTGCTTCGCCAGTTGAAGGTGCTTGTCTTGGTCTTTTAGCTGAGCCAGTGTTTGGGTCAATGTATCTCTGGCTTGTTTTTGCTCTTCATTGAACGCTACAAACGTGTCTTGTTGCTGTATCGTCAATGCAATACCCAATGCGGCACAGGTTTCGGCCCATTGGTGTTCTAAAGCTACTTGCTGTGATTGTGCGCGCGCCAATTGCTGCTCAAGTTCAGTGATGTAACGCTTGCATGTCTCCAGCTTCACGCCGGTTTCTTTGCCAGTAACCTCCAACTGACCCAATGCTGTTTCTGCATTATTTTTCTGTTGAACGGTTTCAGACACATTCAGCACCGCACCAGTCAAAGCGGGATGTTCGGTCGAACCACACAGCGGGCATGCTTCGTCGGGCTGAAGTGCTGCGCGGTACTGAGCAAGGTGCTCTTCTTGGCTGACAAGTTTGCCAAGCGCGTCAATAAGCTGCTTTTTGTCCTTGAATTGACCACGAAGTGCCACCAGCTCTTGCTCTAGGGTTGTCGCCAACACGGTTTGCTGTTCACGTAGCGTTCGTTTCTCGACATTGTCTTTATCGATATCAATCCACTGCTGTTGCCACTGACTCAACTGGAAGTGCGTTGAAAGTTGCGTGTTGAGCTGCTCACGCTGCTTATCGATGGCTTCCACATCACCCTTTGCTGTCGCTTCTACAAAGGCATGCTGCAAGGCTTCCCAGTGGCGTTTTGCCGAATCACTAGCTGCAACTGCGGCACGCTGCGCCTGCTGATCTTTCTCTGCTCGAGCCTTATCAGTATTCAGTGATTCGTTAAGTGTTTTTTCTTGCTCAGCAAGCGACCCCATGGCGGATTGTTCTTGTTGGATCTGCTGACCCATTTGCGCCCATTGTCCAAGGTGCTGCTTGAGCATTCCCGCCGATTGATGCTCGCTAAGGTAAGCAGTTACCACTCCCAGCGCTTGGTTTTGTTCCTCTAAAGCTCGCGCTTTTTCATCACGAACCGAGGTTTGATCAGCACACTTGGTTTGTAGTGCTAGGCTCTGCGCAGAGACGTCTTGATGACGCTGGGTGCTGTGCTTTATCTCGGTATCAAGAGGCATGACTTTTTCGGTGATCAGCGCATCAAGCGCTTGGTGCTGCGCTTTTGTTTGCGTCAACGTTTCTTGCGCCTGAGAAAAGGCTTTTTCTGCAGTCTCGTTTTGGACTGTGCTGGTTAACAACATTTGCTGTTTCGCCGCAAATACTTCGGCACTTGATGCACTTTTCTGCATCGCTGTTTGCCATAATTCGTAAGGCATACGCAGCTTTTCAGCAGGTTCACTGTTTTCTAGTTTTTCAATGCGCGGCAGTGCAGCATCCCAATTTGATTGGGCAAGATATTGCTGCTGTTCAGCTTGAGTCATTTCTTGCTGGCTCTTGTGGTGCTCTTTCCACCACACAAGATGAGCCGCCAGCTCGACTTGTCGTCCTTGCTGGGTTTTGTGGTTAGCATCCACATCGGCCAAGGCCTTTTCGACTGCCTCGACTTCTTCTGTACTCAGCAGTTGAACACCTTTGGCTTCCGCTTCCTTTTGGCTAAGTAAAAGCTTCGCTGCCGCAAAATGCTCGTGCACTTTCTCTGAGATTCGACCGTAGATCTCCGTGCCCGTGAGTTCTTCCAATAACTCCGCACGTTCGTTTTCTTTGGCATTTAAGAAAGCCGCAAAGTCGCCTTGCGACAACATCATGGATTTCGTGAATCGCGAAAAATCGAGACCTGTGATGTCTTCCACCAGCTCATTTTTTTGCTTCACTTGTGTTGCCAGCACCTTGTCGGTTTTCGCATCGACCAACTCAACATCGGCCTGCTGCAAGTTACCGTCAACCTTGCCGCGAGAACGTCGCATGCTCCAAAACGCGCGATACGGGTGGCCTTTTACTTCGAATTCCACTTCCGCGGCACACTCAGCCGTACCGCGAGTCATGATTTCGTTACTTGAGGTAGAGATCAGCCCCAATCGCGGTGTTTGGTGATAAAGCGCCAAGCAAATAGCGTCCAACAAGGTGGTTTTACCTGCACCGGTCGCGCCCGTAATGGCAAACAAACCATTGTCTACGAATGGCGTTTGGGTGAAATCAATTTTCCATTCGCCTTTCAGGGAGTTCAGGTTTTTAAAACGTAAGCTGAGGATTTTCATTCGCTGGCCTCCACATGCTCAACTTCCGCGACGATTTGCGCGAATTGAGTTTGAATGCGTGCTTTGCGTGCTTCCTCTACCTCTCCGTCAAACACTTCTAAGTCGAGGCGTTTTTGGAAAACATCTTGCGGGGTTAATTCAGCCAAGGTTTCTTTTGCCTCTTGGGTCAGCGCTTGCGATTTTTGTGTGCGAGCACGTTGTAGCTGAAGCACTTCCACATTTAGGCCTTCGGTAAGAAGCTGAATGCGTTGCTGCAGGTCAGACAAATAGTCTTGCACCGCGACTTCTATGTGCAACCAAATAGGTTTTGGATCATCATGATCTTTTAACTCAGAAAGCTGTACCTCTATCTCTTCCAGTGACCCTTTTAGGACAGCCATAGGCTGAAAGCTCGGAACACTGATTGGCTCAATACCAATACGCTGTTCACCATCGAATTCCACCAGCACGACTTGCTTGCTAAATTTGAGTTCATCAAAGCTAAGAGGGATTGGCGATCCGCTGTAACGAATATGCTCTGACTTGGCGACAATTTGAGGCCGATGAATGTGCCCCAATGCTATATAGTCGGCTGGGGGGAAACCATCCGCGGCAAAGCCATCGAGCGATCCGATATAGATGTCACGCACCGATTTAGACGGGCTCACACCCAATGCGGTTAAATGCCCGGTAGTAATAATGGGAACTTGCCATTGGTGTTCATCGCGAAGCGCGACCGCCGCTTGATAAAGCGCGTGATAATGGCCCTTGATAGCATCACCTAACGCTTGGCGTTTTTCAGTGCCCGACTCGCCAGCGCGGCTGGTCATGACATCACGAGGGCGCACAAACGGCACGGCACAGACTATCGCGCCGACATCGCCTGCTTTGTTTTTCAACGTCAGTAATTGGTCTTGAAGATCGTCGCTGGTATTGGCCACCACTTGTGTATGAAGGCAGGCCAATAAGGATTTCGATTCTTTTAGTGTGGAGACCGAATCATGGTTTCCGCCTAAGACAATCAGTGAGCAGTGACGTTGACTAATCGATACCACAAATTGGTTATACAGCTCTCGGGCATAACTTGGCGGTGCGCCCGTATCAAACACATCTCCCGCAACAATAACCGCATCGATTTGGTGATCATCGATCTGGTCAAGTAACCAATCGAGGAAGGCTTGGTGCTCGCTTCGACGACTTTTCGTGAAGAAGTTTTGCCCTAAATGCCAGTCAGAAGTGTGAAGTATTTTCATTGCCGTTTGTGTGCTCGCTGTTTTAGATCTGCGCCAAATTGTACTCCATTTGGAGCGACATTCTGCGATGAATGCAATACCATGTGGCCTTTGTCATTACCGGATGGATAAAGCCTCGTCATGATTTGGTTCAAAAATATTTTTGCCTACCGCCTTACTCGAGACATCGACCTCGACCCAGACCACATTGAGAAGCAATTGTCTGAGTTTCGCTTCACGCCTTGCGGCAGCCAAGACATGCAAAAATTCGGCTGGACGACGGCGTTAGGTAAACATGGCGACATGATGACTCACGTCAGCGACGGCAACCTGCTGATCTGTGCGCGTAAAGAAGAAAAAATGCTTCCTGCTTCTGTCATCAAAGACTCACTAAATGCACGTGTCGAAGCGATGGAAACAGAACAAGGTCGCCCGCTGAAGAAGAAAGAAAAAGACAGCATCAAAGATGACATCGTGATGGATTTGCTACCGCGAGCCTTTAGCCGCTTGAGCCAAACCTACGCGTTGATCATGCCAAAGCTTGGCTTTGTGATTGTCGATGCAGGTAGCGCTAAAAAAGCGGAAGATATTCTGGCGTTGCTGCGTAAGTCATTGGGCAGCCTTCCTGTTGTTCCTGTTGAAACCAACAAGCCTGTTGAGCTGGCAATGACAGAATGGGTTCGCTCGAATGCTGCGCCCAAAGGTTTCACCATTGGTGATGAAGCTGAGCTGAAAGCGATTTTGGAGCAAGGTGGCGTGATCCGCTGTAAGCAACAAGATTTGTCGAGTGACGAAATCCTTGCGCACATCGAAGCGGAAAAGTTGGTAACCAAGCTGGCACTGAATTGGCAAGATCGCATCGATCTGATGCTTTGCGACGACATGTCTATCAAGCGCATTAAGTTCTCTGAAGAGCTGCGCGACCAAAACGCAGATATCGACCGTGAAGATATAGCTCAGCGCCTGGATGCTGATCTTTCTCTGATGTGCGGTGAACTCGGCGCTTTCTTGCCAAACCTCTATGAAGAGTTGGATGGCGTAGAGAAATCTGCTGACTAACACAGCGCAATGCTTCATGGACACGATAAAAAGGGGCATCATAATGATGCCCCTTTTTATGTCTGTTGGACTGTTGGAACGCCTAATTTCTTGGTGACAATAACAATATCCGCGAACGAATTATTTGAATTGCTGCGCCAGCATCATCTTGTCGAACACGGCAACGGATTTTTTGAAATCGGTCATCTCTTGACGAGACACTGACGTCGCCATTGGAATTTTGGCTGTCATTGGATTCACCGCTCGGCCACGTATCAGCAATTCATAGTGAATATGCGGTCCAGTGACTCGCCCACTACGCCCGGACAATGCAATACGCTGACCGCGAGTGACACGCTGACCTTTTCGCACCAAAATTTTGCTGTTGTGCAAGTATCGGGTGCGGAATTGGTTGCCGTGGTCCACAACGATGTACTTACCCGCATACGGGTGGTTTCGTACCATCACAACTACACCATCCCCTGTCGATACAACTGGCGTTCCTGTCGGCACAGCAAAGTCAGTGCCGTTATGTGGCGAAACGCGCCCTGTTACAGGGTGTTTTCGTTTAGGGTTGAAACCGGAGCTGATACGTTTCTTGCTCACCGTTGGATAACGCTGGAAAGCACTTTGTAAGCTATCGCCGCTTTTATCGTAATAGTTACCGTCACTATGCAGGTAAGCTGTTATTGGTGCGCCTCTTCGTTCAATACGAATGGCTTGAATCTCTCGATTGCCACTTGGCTGACCTTCAACAAACTGCTCAGCACGCACGACTTCAAATTTGTCACCCGCTCTTAGATCACGCGAGAAGTTAATCTTATCTTTCAGGAGTGTCGTTATCGCCGCTACGTCGTTGTAGCTAAGTCCTGCACGACGGGCTGATACAGAAAAGCTCCCTTCAATATCCCCCGTAGTGACGGTTTGATTCCATTTGCCGGGAATGTTGACTTCAACCAACTCATAGCCTTCATCGCCCAAGCGCTGATACTGTACTTTTTCAGCAATGTTAAATTCTAGTTCCAGCTTCTCTAGATGCTTTACTGCCCCATCAATCCAAAAGCGAAGAATGTCACCCGGTTGTAAGGTATCAATACGCAGGTGGTTGAGGTCTGCTTCCATCAACTGAAGTAAATCGCTATAAGGAATGCCCAGCTTCATGAAGATTTCGCTGAGGCTATCTCCAGATTGAATGGTGTATTCATAGGCAGGGAGATCAATCGAACTTTCAGCCTCTAGCTCGACCACTGGCTGAGTTGGCATCACTGAGTCCGTAAGATTCAATGGGATAATTCTGATCGGGTCGTTTTTCATGTTCACCGATAC
Organism: Enterovibrio gelatinilyticus; assembly: GCF_028683095.1. Taxonomy (GTDB): domain Bacteria; phylum Pseudomonadota; class Gammaproteobacteria; order Enterobacterales; family Vibrionaceae; genus Enterovibrio; species Enterovibrio gelatinilyticus. Next base: position 31,350 of record NZ_JAJUBC010000038.1, read on the forward strand.
GGAAACTGCCATTGTGATGAGGGATAGCCCCATCAAGCCAAGCATCGTTTTAGACAGCTTACTAAACGTCTTGGTTTTCTTTTCGTACATCAATCCACTTCTCAATGTTGCTCAATCAACGAAAGCTACAGGCCTCAGTATAATCAAGCACCGTACAATTCGTTACATCACTATGTCAATTTATGCACTGAAAACGCGTAAATCGGCAGGCCATAAGAAAGACACCATTTTCTTCGATTGGTTTCCAGAATGGAACTGGCTATGTTAACAAGATCACAGTAAAATCGCCCGCTATTCCACATCAAGTCCGATGTGGCCTGACTTACACTCAGACAACAGAAGCTAAGAATATGTTTGTACCAGAACTTCTATCGCCTGCTGGCAGCCTAAAAAACATGCGTTATGCCTTTGCTTACGGCGCTGATGCCGTTTACGCAGGTCAACCGCGTTACAGCCTTCGTGTGCGCAATAACGAATTCAACCATGAGAACCTTCAAATCGGTATCGATGAAGCCCATGCACTGGGTAAAAAGTTCTACGTGGTGTGTAATATTCAACCGCACAACTCGAAGCTAAAAACCTTCATTCGCGATCTGAAACCTGTTGTTGATATGGGCCCTGATGCCCTAATCATGTCTGACCCAGGTCTTATCATGATGGTACGCGAAGCATTCCCTGACATGTCAATTCACTTGTCAGTTCAAGCGAATGCGGTTAACTGGGCAACGGTGAAGTTCTGGCAAACCCAAGGCATTGAGCGCGTGATCCTTTCACGTGAACTGTCTTTAGAAGAAATCGAAGAAGTTCGTAAAGAAGTGCCGGAAATGGAGATTGAAATCTTCGTTCATGGTGCACTTTGCATGGCTTATTCTGGCCGCTGTCTGCTTTCTGGTTACATCAACAAACGTGACCCGAACCAAGGCACCTGCACCAATGCATGCCGTTGGGAATACAAAACAGAGAAAGCGCAAGAAGACGAAACCGGTCAAATCGTTGAAATTCAAGACGCCGTTCAAGTTCAAGACGTTGAAGAGCGTCCAGACAACACATTGGGTCTTGGTAAACCAACAGACGAAGTGGTGCTGTTGAGCGAAGCGCACCGCCCAGAAGAAAAAATGGCGGCGTTTGAAGACGAGCACGGCACTTACATCATGAACTCAAAAGATCTTCGCGCTATCCAGCACGTAGAGCGCTTGACCAAGATGGGTGTACACTCGCTGAAAATCGAAGGCCGTACTAAGTCTTTCTACTACTGTGCACGTACTGCGCAAGTCTATCGTAAAGCGATTGATGACGCAGTCGCGGGCAAGCCTTTTGATGAGACCTTGATGGGCACGCTAGAAAGCCTAGCGCACCGCGGTTACACCGAAGGATTCCTTCGTCGTCACAACCACAGTGAATACCAAAACTACGACTACGGTTACTCTGTTTCAGATACCCAGCAGTTCGTGGGCGAGTTCACTGGTAAACGTCGTGGTGATTTGGCTGAAGTCGAAGTGAAGAACAAATTTGTTGTGGGCGACTCACTGGAAGTGATGACGCCAAGCGGCAATGTCGTATTCACGCTAGAAACCATGGAAAACCGCAAGAGTGAAGTGATCGACGATGCGAAAGGTAACGGTCACTTTGTCTTTATCCCAATGCCAGAAGACATGAACCTAGATTTCGGCCTGCTTATGCGTAACTTGGTCGACGGTGCGAACACCCGTAACCCAAATACCATTCAGACAGTGAGTGCGTAATCGATGGCGCTATTGATCACCGAGAAGTGCATTAACTGCGACATGTGCGATCCTGAGTGTCCGAACGATGCCATCACGTTCGGCGCTGAGATCTACGAGATCGATCCAGACAAATGCACGGAATGCGTGGGTCACTATGAAAAGCCAACCTGTCAGTCGGTTTGCCCGATCACGAACTGCATCATTATTGATCCAGAACGTCGTGAAACGAACGATGAACTATTAGAAAAGTTTGTTACCCTTCAGGGTCTTGCATAAGAAAAGCGCCGAAAGGCGCTTTTTTGTTGGCTGCAATAAATAAACGCTCAGCTCCTACTGGCGAAGCACAATCAAGCACTGCTCTGGTTTCACTTTCACCCGCTTTTTCTTTTTTGTCGTGACGACTTTTTCCTGTTCATCTTTCGGCTTCGGTCGCCAACTGATCAATTCACTGCCACAGCCATCCCCTTTCGGCGGCGTTGCTTGCTCAACACAGGAGGCGTTTCCGTCAGGACAACGCAGTCGCACATGCATGTGATAGTGATGTCCCCACCACGGCCTCACTTTTTGTAACCACGAACGATCTTCCCATGCCATTTCACACAGGGTTTCTTTGATCACTGGATGGACAAAAATACGTGCAACTTCAGGTTCTGACGCGGCCACTTGGAAAAGAATGGCATGTTCCTCAAGCCAATTGTCACGGCGCAACGAATAGGACTTTAAATCAACCATGCTAATTGCAGTGGGAGCTTCCAATGTACTTTGTTTAAGCCTATCTGGCGTAAAGCTTAACCAGATATCCGCATCCAGCCCCGTTTGATGGCTGGAATGCCCGCTGGTAAAGTTCCCTCCACGTGGCATCGAAATATCCGCAATCAACAAGTCATCAAGACCAAAGCCTTTGGTTCTCGCCGCAAGCTTCGTTAGGTAAGCAATCATGTCTGGGTGGCCATAGTAACGGTTTCTTGATGGTCGAATCACTTGGTAGCCTTCACCCACCAGCGGCATGGCTTCTCCGCCTTGAAGGCACCCATTGGCATAACTGCCGATTGATTGATCTTGCCCGTATGCAGGGGCATCAACACGTTCCCATTCATTGGCAAATGCCATTTCTAATCCCCATAAAAACAAAGCCATTAGAAAAAGCATGAATATGGTTTTCGTCATCTCAGCCCCACAACAAAGAATTCTCTACGATCTTAGCAGGCTAGACTACTGCGAGTGACGAAGGGTTACTTAAAGAGTTAAACGATGGAAAGAATTGTAAGCCGAATCAAAAAAGGAGAAGCATCGCTTCTCCTTTTCGTCAAAATTACGGCCAGCATCAGGCCTGATAAAAGAGAAGTTCAGACTCCTCTTTCATTACCAATTAGAAGCCCCAATTCACACCCAGTTTGATGTTACGCCCAGGTTCAAACGTACCATTGTAATCTTCACTCAAACTCGCTTGGTCACGGTATGCTTTGTCGAACACGTTCTTGATTGACGCTGTCAACGTAAGATCTTCGCCGTTCACAGGCATCCACTGAGCGTATACGTCATGAACACCATAACCTGGTTTTTCTTCAGAGCCCTCTGGCACATCTGTCAAACGGCTAACAAAACGTCCTGTCCAACCAAACTCAAGATCTTCCGTCGCAAAATAGTTCACACTGGTAACCAACGTATCGCCAATCGAAGTGCCAATGTTCATGTCGCTATCGCTCAAAGGGACACCGTTTAGCTCTGGTTCTGCGCGAGTATAACTAATAGTCGCTGCAATGCTTTCCAACTGGTAACCCGCTGAGACGGTATACCCTTGATTGTCTAACGTGCCAACGTTTTCATAAACGGCACCATCACGATCAACCACATCTTCGATTTTGCTATCAAACACTTGTGCCGACAAATACCCGTTGTCAAAGCTCCAGTTAACGGTCAGCTCCGTATTTTTTGCTGTTTCACCCTTACGGTCATTATCACTATAGGTGTAATCCAACAACCACAATTCGCCAATTTGCGGGCCTCTAAAGGCCTCTGCATAACCAAGAATGACATTCACATCGTCAGTGATGAAGTAAGTAGCTGCAGCATTCGGGCTAAACCCGCTATCTGAAATGTCACTGCCTTCGGAGCGAGAATCACCATCTCGCAGATCTTCATCTAAGGCATAACGGTCATAACGCGCACCAGCGCTTAGTACCAATGACTGTGTCGCGTTGTAGTCACCTTGGAGGTAAACGCCAAATTGGTCACCTTTATCGACGAAAGTTTGGCCTCCACCGCTAAACGTAGATTCATCACCACGGAAGTCTGTGCCGTAAATCAACGTGAACTGATCGAAGAGAGATGTATTGCGAATGTCACCACCGATCGATTCGGTGTTACCAACATAGGTTCCGAATCGAGGATCATTAAAACGCTCAAGATTTATATCGGTGTAGTAAAACGTGGTATCCAGATTCAGCCATGCACTGTCAGAATCTAATAAATAGTTTAGCGTCGCGGTGTCACGATAAGTGCTTTGTAGCAATGGGTAGTTTCTACTGAAATCCCCCATATGTGGACGTGCAAAGCGCGTTGAATCATCTTCTTTGCGCTCATAACTGAAAGTGACCGTTTGAAAATCTGTCAGCTCACCCACAATTTTCGCAAAGCCGAACTTATTACGAAACCCTGTGTAATCAGCAGTATCGCCATTTCCGTCAACGTAATCATCTTGATCGGTATAACCCAAGGATGCTAGAACAGTGACTTTCTCTGTTAGTGCACCATACCCCGTTGCGGACGTCTTAAAACCTTCCGTATTGTCTGAGTAAGTGGTTTTCACTCGACCACCAAATTGCTCACCCGCTTCGAGCAACGCACGAGGATCTTTGGTTTTCATCTTGATAGCACCGCCTAAAGCACCTGCGCCATCGGTCGCACGTCCTGCACCTGCAAAAACGTCAACTTGTTCAAGTAGCTCAGGTTCAATAAACAAACTGCCTTGGTGGTGGAACAAAGAACCCGCTTGAACCGCTCCATCAATGGTGACGTTCAACATGGTATCTTCAAGGCCTCGCACGTAGACTTTCTGTGAATAGTCCGTGCTGCCACCTACCGATACTTCCGAGCTGGTACGGAAAATATCATTGAGATCGCTAGCTTGGCTCTTCTCAAGCTGGCTGGCATCAATAGCGACATCAGTAGCTTGAAGTGGATTACCAGTAACAACAACTGTCTCATCAGTGTTTGAGGTATTCGCGATTGCGATATGGCTGAAAAGTGCGGTACATACAGCAACACTAAGTGGGGATACTTTGAAGCGGCTTCCTTGGAACATCTTTCTACTTCCATATAATAACGATAATGATTTTCATTATTATCAAATGAGAGTGGTGTACTGTAAACGAATTTTACAACTGTTACAAATGCACTAAGATATTGATTTTTAAGTTATTAGTGGCTGGTTCACGCCAATGGTCTGTGACTAAGAAAAACAGTACCCTATCCCATGGGCTGTTTGTAGACGCTCTGCATTCATTCCAGCCGCCACCAGTTTCTTGCGGACTCGACTCAAATGCATATCTAAGCTCCTATCGTATTTCTGAAATTCTCGCGAGAGAACGCGTTGATACAAATAGTCTTTACTCAGGATTTGATGCTGTTGAGCCACCAGCGTCCAAAGCAGCTTAAATTGGATGGGCGTAACAGAGATAATTTGTCCATCATAGATCACCTCTTGCTGCTTTTTATCCATCACCAATTGATCAACAATCATAAGCGAATGGTGAGAGGAGGCTGGTTGTTGTGCTGTGCGCCTAAGTATTGCGGCTGTTCGGCACACGATTTCGCTAAAGGGTTGCTGGCGAGTGATGTAATCATCCGCACCGTAAATAAAGCTATTGATACAGGTGCGTTGGCAATACTCTTCAGCCAACAATACGATCGGAATAGATGTCTTTTGGCGCAGATTTTTGAGTAAGCAATGCCCTTTCATTTCAGGAAGTGAGCTTGATAGCATCATAAGTTCAGTCGCCAGTTGCTCTTCAAGCGCTAACGCCTCGCCAGAAGATACACACCATCGCGCCAAGAAACCTTTGCGTTGAAGTTGATCAACGAGTGCTTTTCCGTATTTCTTATCAGGCTCAACAACCAGCAAAGTGTGTCCGTACTGCGCTACTTGTGCATTCATTACGCCATCCGTAAGGTTTCATCGCCCGATAATGAGATCGATTATCAATATCATTACGTTTTATGAAAGAGAATCACACCACAGATTAGATCAAGATCACACTATTAGAGTCTAGTAAGTTAGGCGGCTGTGTTATTTCCCTTATGAATACATATGAAGGTTTTGCTTAATGGACTCAAGTGCAGCTTTGTCCACCAATAAGGTTTTCTTCACGTCATTACCAAACCATTCCAGCGACGCTGTTGAATCTTCGTTTCTCAACACCTCTGGTAAGAATCGATGATAATCCATCGCTCCTTCTAAAAGCGGAACCATGCCATATCGACTCCCTGCAGGGGAGTAAACATTGTGCGGCGAGAATACATTCAATTGCTCTCTCGAACGCACATTTTTTAGATGATAATGACCAACACAATGCGCTACACGTCGATGGAAGGCGACAGGATCTTCACCAGCCTCCCAAACATGTAAGGTATCAAAATTCAATTTCAATGCAGGGTGATTGACCTCATCCAACAACTGGAGAGTTGAATTTGGCGTATCGGCAAGCGTCCCAGGATGAGTTTCCACTAGCACATCTATTCCTAAATCGGCGGCATAACAACAGATCTGATGCAGGCGGCGCGCCATCGATTTTCGCTGTTTAGCATCAACACAATCGCTCGCTTGATGTCCCGCAAAGGTTCGTACTTTTGATGTATCCCAGTAGTTGGCAAGACGGCAGATATGCTGACATTTTTTCTCAGCTTCTCGTTCATCACCAACGATGGGCAAATAGTCACTTAACATAGAGATAGATAGCCCCATCTCATTGATCCATTTGGCATCATATTGAGGCTGGTGCTCTAAGCCAAGCGCGTGAGCCCCCCAAAGCTCAATGCCTTGAAAATCATGACTCCTCGCCCACTCTGCGATGTTCTCTAGGGAAACCAAATGGTGTCGAAATGAAATAGTGCAAATAGACAGTTGCATATCACACAGCCTCAGCACAGTTTTCAACAACCAAGTCATTGAGTTCGCACCAGTCTCTGTAGACTTCATGAAGTCGCTTTTTAATGCGCATTTCGGTTTTGTTTTGCTTGTTTAGCAGTGCGTAAATACCGACTTGAAGAGACAGGTCATTCGTCTCGGCAAGTTTCATCATTTGATACTGAATCGAAGAATAAGTCTGAATCAGCTCTTCAATCACATCGCACCACCGCTCAAAATCATCATCTGAGAGACCTAAGGCTCGCCAGAAAAATGCGAATCCATGCTCATAGGCGTATTTGCGCACGGCAATAACACGAATTTCACGCACTGCGAGGTGCAATGCCGACAAAGCTACGTCATTGTCGCCGGACGTATGGGCGTGGAGAATGGTGCGAATGGCATCAGTCAGTGGGTTCGATGCCGCGATAAAACATGCTTCGAAATAGGCTTGCACATCTTCGGGCTTCGCATGCTTTAAACCCTGCTCGTCAAACACATAACCGCCGGCGACACTCGGCTGTGTAATGGCATTAAAGACGCGCTCTCGCTCAAGTTCACCCTCCCAGCGAAAATCAGGATCTAGCATCATGATCTTTTTAGGATCGTCCGTGTTTTCTAACATGACGTAGTGAGGAAAAGGGTTCTGGCTAAATTTATTTTCTCGTTCAGGCAGTTGGTACATATCCAACATCACCATAAGATTTGTTGTATTTGATTTATCGGATAGCAACCTATTCATTACTTGAATGTTTTCTTGCTTAGACGCACTTTCCGTATACCAAGAATCTAGACGAACACCATAGAGCCGCTGATACCACGAAAGAAACTGTTCATGATTGATATCGTCGGAATGGTATTGAAGCCGAAAGTCGTCACTGATGGTGAAAGTTGCATCCCACACGCCAAAATAAAACGGACGGTGATCGATCCCTTTTCGCTTCAATGACTCACACACACAGCTAACAAAGCAATGCACTTTTACGTCTTCAAACTCTTCAGTGACAGGATCGTCGAACACCTCATTTTTCCTGTTAACTCGGCACAGAAAATCAGCCAAGCTAGATACGGTTATATAGTCTGCAGCCGTGATATTTTGCTCCGGCACACTTAGCCCTAGATCGAGCTCTAAATGAAGAATTAACTGGAGAATTAGCACCGAATCTAGATAGAGGTCCTCATTTAACTTTGCCGACTCACTAAAGCTACTCATATGTCGACTTTGCATATTTTCCATCAATACCTGTCGGATTGCTTCAATGATTTCTTCGCGCTGCATGGTGCCTCCTTAGCCTATTGCTGGAATTAGAACTTTACTTTGTGAGAGTGCTTTTCGATTAACTTTGCCGTTCGCCATTTTTTCAATCTCCTCACATTGCTCAATATCCACGGGCAATTGATAAGCCGCTAATCTAGTACCGCACCATTGGCGAATACGACTCGGCTCAACCTGATTTGACGCAATAAACTGCAGGCAAACACGCTCTCCTGAAAACGAGTCTGGGCGTTTAAAAACAATCGCTTCTGTCACTTCTGGAATTTCCAACACGACATTTTCGATGTCTTGCGGATAAACGTTTAGCCCAGAGACATTGATCATGTCATCACAACGAGAAACGAAACAAAGCTCGCCCTTATCATCGAGATACCCAAGATCTTGCGTGCGAATTACCCATTCGCCTTTGGTCACCAAGATTTCTTCTGGGAAAGCCTCACTTTTTCCGGCTGTCACATTGAGATGCGGAAGCGGTAGCCCCATTTGATTTGCTGCTTGCGTATATGGATTGATGGCGATACATCCGGCCTCTGAGCATCCATATTGCTGGAAGACATGTTTCGTTTTCTTTCTAAGCGCATCAAACCAAACACCTGGAAGCACCGTGCCCGACGTCATCACAGCATGTAGCACCTGATCTTTAGGATAGAGTTGAACAACAGAATGAATTAACGCTGGTGACGAATACAAAAGATGATTGGGCGTGCTCAGCAAGGTTTTTAACAAGTACTTTGGGTTGATGTTATTGATGATTACGGGTGTTACCCCACGCTCTAACGCAACAAACACACCTGCAATCAGCCCATAAGAATGCGTAATAGGACAGGCAATAAGTGGCGTCATGGTTTGAGGGGCACTGAAGAAAGACACATAGCTTTCCACTTCTTCGGCTACTGATTGCCAAGTACGGGTAATGACTTTTGGTTCACCCGTTGTTCCTGAACTGGTTTGAACGAGCACCGCACCTTTATCTATCGCGCTGTTTTGCAATGTCATCGCAGGTTGATGCTTATCGAAAAGCAAGAAATGGCACTTAGCTCGGTTTGCGAGTCGCTTGGCGGCAAGTCGAGGCGTTGGTGAAAATATGGGATAGAAAGACCCCCCATGTTCACGTAAGTACAGACACACAGATAGTACGTAAGCAGAGTCACCGCTGCATATCGCAAAACGTTTGCCCGCACAGTCACCAAGAATGGGATCGGCTTTAAATGTCTCGTAAGCGTCATGAAAATATTCATGACCATAGAATTCATCGTTAACGAAAATCATAACGTCCCTACTTTTAAATGTGCTCGATGGATAGTGGATTTGGAATAGAGTGATGACACTCGCCGCGGCTCCCCTTCAATTTTCTTGTCATAAGAGACTCGGTGAGGATTTCAGGCGATCGGTATCCCAGCAATGACAAGCGTTCTGAAAGTTCTGGATGATTCTTTTCATACTCATCGAGTTTGCTAGAAACCCGGAGCCAAAATTCACGCTCGGACAAGGGGTAGAAAATGCTAATAAGGTGTGAAACTTCAGCAAGGTTGTAGATAAACAAGGTATCCATGACCAGTTCTCGCAACAGTTCAACCGAACTCATTGCGTAGTAATCATCAAGCGGGGCATCGAGCAGCGAAGGTTCGATTTCTGCAAAATTTGGAACCGAGTCAGCATCACGAATAAATGTTGTGTTGTATTCGACGCTTTCATGAAAATCTCGAACAATAATGCGCTCAGGCCAACCATCACGATGCACCAGCACCAAGTTCTGACCATGGGGTTCGATCCCGATACCGTGCTTAACCAGCAGATGCCAAATGGGGATTACCGTCACTTCGATAAGCTGCTCTATCCATGCATCAAGTCCATAACGTTCAACCCAACCTGCAATGAACGGTAAGCCATCATTTTCAACCATCATGATGGCATTAAATGGAATGGCGTCATCTCCCTCTTTTAAGTGACTATTAACACTTTCTCTATAAATAACAGCCAACTGGCCTAATTCAATTGATGAGGTGACGTCTAACGAATCATCGGAGAACCTAGCGCCAGCGTACTCATTGAGAATGCTCAAGCCTATTAATTCGACATCGCTATCAATGACATTTCGAAGCCATTGAGATACATGAGGTGCAAGGCAAACAGAGTGCGCCGCCAAGTTTCGATGCGAGGACGTATTAACCATATTCATTGGCAACTTTACGTTTGGGTGCAGTGGTACGTCTTTATTCAGTAACGTTCTAACAGATTGTGTTGCCGTGTATTTATCCGCGCCAATTCCAAGAAATATGATGTCTTTGTTCTCAAGGTGATTCGCCAGCCAACCGTCTTTTAATTGCTGCCATTGCCAAGGGTGGATAGGCAGTAAACCATAGTCATCCCAAGTTTCATCATGCGCATTTAACGCGCCAGACAGTCGGCTCCATTGACCATGCCCAAGTTCATTTTTCCAAAAATGAGCTTGGTCAACAGGCAAGGCTTGCTTGAGGTATGAATGACGAATAGCCAACCAATACAGGTTAAATGTATTTCCCGCTTCCGGCCCAAAGGCTCGATGAGCCGCATCATCAAAACCCGTTCGGGCTTTAAAAGAAGGGTGATAAGGATGACCTTCATCTAATTGATGTTCTAGATCCGAGTAACTTGATGAACGTCGTGAAAGCCGCTTGGGTAAATGCTGAGAGTTCCAACGGCTTAGTTGTACCGTTTGAATAAATTCTTTAATGAGTGCTTTCTTGATGTCTTTCGTTGTAGGGAGGTCATCAATAATTGCTAACCACTCGATACTCACATCAATGGATCGTTGATTTATTTTCAAGCTGTTGATGATTAATCGATACCGGCCAAACGCACCAATCTTCCCCTTCACGCTGTATTCACCGCTTCCCATCACCCACGAGAGCTCTTCAATACAAGGTGAAACCGATACCTCAACATACTTTTCAAACAGTAGAGCTTCTAGTAATTGCTTAATCACTCGTACTTCTGGCGGCAGCCGTTCGCATTTAGGCAGAGGCATAGCAAACCTCCGTCGCTTCTTCTAAGCAGGTCATTACAAGTGGATTGGGAATTTGGCAGTAAATGGCTTGCTCGTTTTCGACGGTGAGTTCATCAACATCATGAACGCGAGTAAGTAAGTTTCCTTTAGCAGGAATATTGGATTGAGAAAGCAACTGGTCGACAAATAACGTACCTGCTCCCGTAAATACGCGACGCAATGCCAAAAGGCGCTGCTGAACGAAGCTGATCAGTATTCTTTCGTCGACCAAGCTGTCTGCTCCCATACGACCAATAATCGAGAACAGGTTATTAATCAGAAGGTAATAGGCAAATCGGTCACAAATAACGTCATCGTCAAAGTAAAGATCATCAACAGTAACGGACTCAGGATCCATGGCAGCAAGGTGGTTCCTGTAAGCGTTCGACAAGTAGAAACCTTGGTTATCTCTGAAGTAATAGATTGATGGATAGCCGTCTTCTATATGAAGAACACTATTTTGCTGGTGGGCTTCCAAGGCGATGCCATGCTCATCATAGAGTTTTAACATAGGCTCTATGCTGCATTCCCAATACTTAGCAAACCATTTAATGGATACTTGAGATAACGAGGATGTTTCCCTGAGTGCAATGGCTTTTACAAATCGAGAAAGCATAGAAATATCGTCTAGAAGCGCTTCTTGGGTTAGCGCCGCAATGGTGACGACATTGGTATCCCTGCCTTCAGAGAATGGGTTTTCTCTAATGATGACTTCAAAGCCAGTTTCGCTTTGCCCTGGTAAAACAACCGTTATGTATGCCGGATCCGTAATGATTTTGAATTGAGGATAGGCTTCACTGAACCTAGTTTTACGATAAAGCGCTGCCATCACTACACCGGCATCAAGCTCATGCCTTTTATTCACGCGTAATGAGTTCGTGATTTTGACAGGTAACGAGAACTTGTACATCCAAGACAAATGCGCGTTGTAGAGTGAACGAACCGAAGACGTTGCGGTGAACTCAACACCTTGAATACCTAAATCAACGACTAAACCATCCTCCATCAACTGGCGAACATTCGGTTGATGAAGCAGCCATTGAGCTTGTAGTGGATGCATAGGTAGAACCAAATGATCATCTTTTATCAGTGATGATATTGGCAATGAAGACGTGATGATCTCTTCTGCTGAAATCGTCAGCGCAGAGCGCTGACATATTAGGTCTCTTGCAATACTGAAATAGTGCAGCGCGAAGCTCCCCTTAGTTTCAGGTGCATAATAGGCATGATGGTAATCAAGCATGCCTTGCCGACTTTTAGGCGTTGGATGTTGCCAATGTCCATACAACAGCGATTGTTCCGCATCGATAAAATCGGTGCTGGCTAGCTTTGTATCGCCAAGTCTGCGTGCAATATAGGCCTCCATCAATGATCGACTTTCAGTCACTCTAGAGAGCAGTTCCTGTTTGTTCGTTTCACGCTGAATGTTAAATGTTGAAAAGATATTGGATGAGAAAATGGTGTCGATCAGGAGACGCACAGCACTAGAGAAAGGCACTTCCTGCCAGTCGCCACTCAACGAGTTGAATAGATAAGCGCAGGAAAATTGGTGGCAGCCTACCAAGGTGCGGTAACTAACGACAATGGCAAGTTTAGTGCTTTGGTTAGGCAAGGGCGTTTCAACCACCCAGGCACCGTTTTCAAATGAGATGTTGTTCTCCGCATCTTGCCATTGTTTCGCGGTATACCAATGCCCTTCATCTATCTCTTTTAGGTAGCAGTTGAAGAATGCCTGAAATGATGCAATCTCTGCGATGACTTTTGCGTTTTGGCTCAAAATGACCTCACCTTAAAAGCAAGTAACACTGTTTTAAGCGCTACACTCGACAAGGCTGAGAACTCTAATTGATATTAATTATCATTTCACTAACTGTTACCTTTGTTACAACACCCCACTAGAAAGATCCCAAATTCATATTCCCCTCATAGATAGAATTCCTCCACTCGAACAAGATATTCGTTTTATCGTAAAGCCTGACTTTCTATGACTTCTCAAACCCGAACAACTGATGCTCCGATCATCCCGACGTTCTTCTATTTCGCGATACCATCTCTCGTTGGATTACTCGCAATCTCCAGTGCCAGTATTGTTGATGGGATATTTGTTGGACGCTATCTAGGAGCAGGGGCACTTGCCTCAATTAACCTGCTTATTCCTTACTTTACGTTTATGTTTTCCGTCTGCTTAATGATTGCGATAGGAGGTACGGTATTAGCGGGAAGGTATATAGGTGAAAAGAAGCAGAAAAAAGCCAATGCCATCTTCTCCCAATCTCTACTCTGTGCTGGGCTATTTACGGTTTCAATGGCACTGTTAGTGACACCAAACAGTGAGTATCTTTTTGAAGCGCTCAATGCGCCCCCTTCTATACGCCCAGCCATGGATAGCTACTTTGGGATTATGTCTTACTGCCTAATCATCCAGTTAAGCGCCATGGTGTTGTACTACTTTGTACGTGCAGATGGATTTCCCGTATTAGCAACAACGGCTCTGATTATTGGCGCACTGACAAACATTGCGCTAGACGTGCTGTTTCTTGGCTATTTAAAGCTTGGCATCGAGTGGGCTGCTTGGGCAACAACCCTTGCGCAGTGTATTCAACTCGCTATATTGCTGTGCTTTTTTACACGAAAGCACAGAACTCTTACGTTCACGTTAAAAGGACTAAAACTCAAAGAATCAGCACGTGCACTCATCAACGGTTTCTCTGAATTTATTAATGAAATATCCGTAGGTATCGTGATCTTCACGGTTCACTGGCTCTTACTCATTGAAGGTGATAATGCGGCTATTGCAGGCTTTTCTATTGCCAATTATGTGCTTTTCATCAGTATGATGGCGTACTATGGAATTGTTGATGCGATCCATATTCTGGTGAGTCAAAACCTTGGGGCTGGGCATATTCGTCGTATCAGACAGTTTATGTTATTAGCGGCAATAACGATTATAAGTGTTAGTAGCGTACTCGTCATAGTCTGTACTCTGTACCCTCATCAGCTCTCTCAGTTGTTCCTATCAGAAGCAGAAGACGTTTCGCAACAAAGGGCTTTGCTATATATCAAGATCATTTGGCCTTGCCTCTTGTTCAGCGGCCTCAATGTTTTAATCTCTGCCTACTTCACAGCAATACAAAAGCCAATACAATCAACAGTTATCGCACTCAGCAGAGGGCTGCTGCTCCCAGTACTCTTCCTTCTGACCTTCTCAATATACTTTAAGCAAAAGCACTTTCTTACTGCCTTACCGATCGCCGAATTTGTCACGCTAACGGTAGCAATTACCTTGTTTGTGATTCACCAAAAAAGGCAGAAACCATCCAGTATTGCTTATGTCTAAGCCTCTAAACGTCAAAAAGCCCAAGCATAGTTGCTTGGGCTTAAGATAAATGGTGGAAACGAGAACAAAGTGACGCAGTGATATCCGATAAAATACCCCGCTATTGTTAGCGAGGCTTCTTAATAAATGGCGGATCGGCCGGGGGCGCGCACGTCCGGGACTCAAGCCGAAGGCTCGTGAGAGTCCATCTACAAAACCCTCAAACGATAAAAAGCCCCGCTATTACTAGCGAGGCTTCTTAATATATGGCGGAGCGGCCGGGGGCGCGCTCGTCCGGGACTCAAGCCGAAGGCGCGTGATAGTCCATCTACAAAACCTACAAACGATAAAAAGCCCCGCTATTGCTAGCGAGGCTTCTTAATATATGGCGGAGCGGCCAGGGGCGCGCTCGTCCGGGACTCAAGCCGAAGGCGCGTGATAGTCCATCTACAAAACCTACAAACGATAAAAAGCCCCGCTATTGCTAGCGAGGCTTCTTAATAAATGGCGGAGCGGCCGGGGGCGCGCTCGTCCGGGACTCAAGCCGAAGGCTCGTGAGAGTCCATCTACAAAACCTACAAACGATAAAAAGCCCCGCTATTGCTAGCGAGGCTTCTTAATAAATGGCGGAGCGGCCGGGGGCGCGCTCGTCCGGGACTCAAGCCGAAGGCGCGTGAGAGTCCATCCACAAAAACCTAC
>NZ_JAJUBC010000039.1 GCF_028683095.1 Enterovibrio gelatinilyticus
AGAAAAGAAAAAGCGGCTCTCAATAGAAGCCGCTTTTTTTGTATCTCATTGAGGGTAGTTAATCACTGAGGACAATGTTCTTTTAGGACCTAGAACCTTGATTATTACTCCGGCTTTTCTGGCCTCGCCTCTGCCAGAAAGCCTTTCACCGCTTCAATACGCTGACGCGTTAACTCTTCACGGATCTGCGGCCCTTGAAAACCCGCCGCAACAATGTGCTTCACTTGTACGCTTAGCGCTGCGTGAAACGCGCCTTCTAGTAAAGCCGCTTGCGGATAAGCGCGAGTTTCAAACCCTGTTCGACCTTGATGGTCAGCTTCACTGGCAATGGCGAGTTGTGGCACTTTTTCTGGTTTACGCCAGCAATCATTGCGATCAAATATTTTGATGAAGGTAGCCGCTTTTAGCTCGCCTGCATTGTGTACATTGGTGTGCTCGGCACAGACCAGTAAGCCCGCATCGCGGTAAGTATTGGGGACACGAATGCGTTGGCACAGTGCTTTAACAGGCTTTAGCCCAAGTTTGGTATGCAGTTTGTGGCTTGGCCATTCTTCTTGTGGTGTAAGCGCTTTTCCGAGGTCATGAACTTGCGCGGCAAAGCGGATCAGAGGGTCATCGGTGAGTTGGGCGGCTTGCTTGGCGACCATTAGCGTGTGAATGCCGGTATCAATTTCTGGATGCCATTGCTCGGGTTGGGGCACGCCAAACAGGGCGTCGATTTCTGGCAACACGACAGCGAGTGCGCCGCAGTCACGAAGGACACGAAGAAAGATGTCTGGGTTGGCAGTTTGTAGCGACTTCTCCCATTCTTTCCACACGCGCTCGGGCGTTAATGCATCCAGCTCACCGCTTTCAGCGATGGTGCGCATTAAGCCCATGGTGTCGTCGGCAACCACAAAGCCAAGGTGATGGAATCGCGCCGCGAAACGTGCCACTCGGAGTACGCGTAAAGGGTCTTCAACGAATGCGGGGGACACATGCCGCAGTATTCGGTTTTCGAGGTCCCCTTGCCCCTGATAAGGGTCAACCAGCGTGCCATCAGAGGCCTCTGCAATGGCGTTGATGGTGAGATCGCGACGAGCAAGATCTTCCTCCAGCGTCACATTGGGGGCGAAATCGCAGACGAAGCCAGTATACCCAGCACCTGATTTTCGCTCGGTGCGCGCAAGGGCATATTCTTCATGGGTTTTAGGGTGCAAGAAAACAGGGAAATCTGCGCCGACTTGTTGGTATCCCGCATTGAGCATGGTGTTGATATCGGCACCCACCACTACCCAGTCTCTATCTGTCACACTGAGCCCCAGCAATTTGTCTCTTACTGCGCCGCCAACAAGGTAGGTATTCACATGACTATCCGATATTTAAGCAATAATGTAATTATCATAAACCGTGTGGCGAGCTCAAACCAATCCATTGTGATGGCTGATAATCGCATTAGTGTGCAAAAGCTGCGAACCCGCACTCGATTCACCTGTCACACCTAGTGATAACCTTTACATGGTTAGGGTGGCGCGATACCGTGACGTGCCAATCAAACAGGATTGAGAACACAGAGAACCTTCATGTATCAAGATTTTTTCCGTCTTACCGAATCGCCTTTTGCGATCGTGCCAAATCCAAAATTCTACTTCTTAAGTGAACGACACAAAGAGGCATTGAGCCATGTGCTGTCGGGTATCGAAGACGGTGGTGGTTTGGCATTGTTGACAGGGGAAGTGGGCACGGGCAAAACCACGACCATGAAAGCGATGTTGGAGCGTTTACCTGAGAAAACACAGGTTGCGACCATTCTTAACCCCAGTGTCTCTGTGCTCGAATTGTTGCAAACGCTGTGTGACGAACTCGGTGTTGAGTACCGTGAAGATGACAGCTTTAAACGCCTCTATGACGCCATTACGGATAAGTTGTTTAATAACGAGTCCAAAGGGATTCAAACCATCTTATTGGTTGATGAAGCGCAACATCTGATGCCTGATGTGTTGGAGCAGCTTCGGTTGCTGACCAATATTGAAACCTCTTATCGCAAGCTGTTGAAGGTCATTTTGATCGGACAGCCTGAACTGCAACAAATGCTGCGTCAGCCGAATTTGCGTCAGTTAGCACAGCGCATCACCGCGCGTTATCACTTAATGCCACTGACGGCGGATGAAGTGCATCAATACATGACGCACAGAATTAGCTGCGCTGGTGGCCTTGTTCCCTTGTTTGATACCGCTGCGGTAAAGGTGATAGCCAAAGAAACTGGCGGTGTCCCGCGATTAGTTAACTTGGTGAGCGATCAATCGCTCAAGATAGCATTTAGAGAATCCAAGCAGCGCGTGAACAAAGATATCGCCTTGCAAGCCTGCCGAGACGTGCTGGATTGGCAAGACGCAAGTAAGCCTGCTTTTCGCGATGCATCAGAGCGTTCTGTCAGCCGTTATTGGCCATATTATGCGGGGGCGATTGGTGGGGCTGCATTGCTCGCTATTGCTATCCGCATTGGGCTAAGTGGCGGTGCAGAGACGGTATCACCGCAGGTAGCGAACGTATCTACACCCATCAATGCCCCCGTCGTTTCGAGCCAGTCTGTCGAGCAGCCCGTGGTGACCGCTGATACCGCAAATCATGCGATGAAAACCACAGCGCCAATGCCTGAGGCCACCCAAGCGCCTGCAGCTAACCGTGCGGTGGCTGCGACGTCTGCAGTGAAAAACACCCCTGAAACGGTTTCTTTCTCGTCGCTGGTGGCTGAGAGTTTGAGTGCTGGATCTGCGATGCAGTCGCTTTATAAGCTATGGGGCTTTGACGCCGATGTATTTGCAGCAGGCTGTTCTTCACAAGTGCGTGGCGAGCTTGCTTGTTACAAAAGCAAATTACCCTTCGATCAGTTAATGACGATTGACCGTCCTGCAGTACTCGGCATGAATGGCCCTGAAGGGAGTTCATGGTTTGCGGTGCTGTACAGTAAGGGCAACCAACAATACGAGTTGCTGGCAGGCGATCAGCGTGTATTGGTTAGCGAAGCGTTTCTTAAGCAAATGTGGAATGGCGACGCGTTGATTTTATGGCGTCCGCCTTTGGGTGATCCGTCAGCCATTAAATCGGGGCAACGTGGCGAGCGTGTTCGCTGGCTGGAGCAGCGATTAAATCTGGTACTGGGTAGCACGGATCCGATTTCGAATCAGTTTGGTTTAAAAGAGCGCAGTAAAGTGCGTGAGTTTCAACGAAACAATGATCTGGATGCCGATGGTATTCCAGGACCTATCACCTTTATGGTGTTAGACAGGGTGCTTGAAATGCCAGGGCCTAGCTTGATGAAAAGCATCAATGCGACATCGTCTGAGAAAGCACTAATTGCAGATGGCGACATTGTTGTGTTGCCTGACGAGGAAGTGTTTAACGTCGCGTTACAGCAACTGCCAGAGCCTGAAGACGATGAAGGCGTAGTGAATATTGGTATTGCCCCTTCTTCTCCATCACTAGAAACAGGCTCTGTGAGTGCGAATACAGATGCGACGCCTTCTCGCGGTAAACCAGTAAAATCCCCGCTGTCGATGATAGAACAAGATGAGATTTCGCTAGATGATCTCGACTTGTCTGCGTTGTCACCTGAGCTGGCTCTGAAAGTAGAAAGTGCGTTAAGCAGTGATAAATCGCGAACATTAGAAGCGAAGTTAGAGAGAACTCGCGCTGATAACAATGTGTTGTCTATTGCCGAGTTGTCGAATGACATGCTGAATCGCCTGCCTAAGATGGATTTTCAAACCCATATTTATGCTTCAAATGAGCGTTCACGTTGGATTAAAGTGAATGGGCAAGAGGCACGTGAAGGGGAGTTTGTGGCCGACGGTGTTTTACTTCGTGGCATTGAACCGCAGCAGGTGGTTGTTCAGTTTGAAGACGCGTTGATTGCTATTCCTGCGTTGTCGACGTGGTAAGGATGAAGAGTAGGTTCTAGGAAGAGCAGGTCCTAGGAAGAGCAAGGGCCTAGGAGAAGATCTTAGTAGGACCCAGACCTTAGGGCGTTCCTTTCCTTATACCCAAACCAAAAAAAGCCGCTTTCGCGGCTTTTTCGTGTTGAATCTTTCGTAGGCTTACGCCCAACCGTTATTACGTTTCTTACGGCGTGGAATAAGATGCGGCAAAATCAAACCAAACAGCAAGCCACCACCGGCAACCATGCCACCATAGGTGAAGTAACGCATCAGTAGGTCGTCTTTCTGTGTGTCGATACGTGCACGCAATTCGCGGATTTCAGTCTGTGCATCAATCAGCTTTTGATTCAGTTCACTGGTGTGCTGCTCAAGCTCTTGTACTTGTGCATTGCGCTGCTCTAGCGATGAAATTAATCCTTTGGTTTTTGCTTCCGTATCGCCTTGTGCACTTTCTAATGCAGATTTGACTTGGGAAAGCTCTTCTTCCAAAGCAGGTAGACGGGTTTTTAGACCCGGCTGGTTGGTGACATATTTGGTTTCGACCCAGCCTTTACGACCGCGATCATCAATCACTTGGCTGTAACCTGCATTACGGTTACGGTCCACAACTGTAATCTTCGTTCCCGCATCCACGCTACCAATAATGCGATATTGGGAACCCGGGCCAGAATGCATGTAAGTGAAAAGTTCGTCAGAGATGTAGTTGTCCTTAGCGTGTGCCAATGGGACCACTAGCATCATCAACACAGCCAGGGCAGAGAAAAGTTGCTTCACGGATTCTTCCTTTGGTTGTTCGTGAGTGTCGTTAGTTTGTCTTTATTTCGTCTATGTGTCTTGCTCAGGGTTGCTTTGGCAATCTTCGAGCGGAAACACCATGCGATTGGTATCAGATACTAAAAAATTTTCGGGGCTAGGTACAACAAAAGGGAGGCATAACCTCCCTTTTTTAACCGAAGACTGACATCACTGCACAAAAACGTGACGGAAATGCCTTTCTTGGCGTAGTTACAACCCGAAGATTGCCTGCATCATGAAGAAGAAAATCACGGCTAACAGCGCACCCGCTGGTAGGGTAACCACCCAAGATGCCACGATGTTTCTGACCACACCTAAGTTCAGTGCGCCAATACCACGAGCAAAGCCTACACCCAGTACCGCACCGACTAGCGTCTGTGTGGTAGAGATTGGCAAGCCAGTGCCTGAGGCTAGAACAACGGTTGATGCGGTTGCTAGCTGCGCGGCAAAACCACGGCTTGGTGTCAGTTCAGTAATGCCCGTACCGACGGTTGCCATTACTTTATGACCAAGCGTTGCCAGACCGACGACGATACCCGCGCCACCCAGTGGCAATATCCACCATGCGATTTGCGTTTTCTCTGACAGTTGACCCATGTTCTCTACCGTTGAAACGATAGCAGATAGGGGACCAATTGCATTGGCAACGTCGTTAGAACCGTGGGCAAATGCCATGGCACATGCGGTCACCACCATGAGAAGGCTAAATACGCGTTCTACACCTTGGTACCCGTTAGTTCCCGGTACATCATCTTTGTATTTACGGTTGATGTAGACGTAACCAAACATCATGATCAGTGCAGAGATGGCGATTGAAACCATGACCGCTTCACCCGTAGTTAGGTGCAAGCCTACATGCTTCAAGCCCTTTTTGATGGTGACCATAGCGATGATCAAAGCCGTCAAAAACATGTAAACAGGTACAAAGCGTTTGGCGTTGATCAGCGGTTTGTCGGTATCAAAAATCAGACGTTGTGCGCTGACAAAAATCACGTAAGCAAAAATGCCTGAGATCAGGGGAGTAACAATCCAACTGCCCACAATACCTTGCACTGACGCCCAATCTACGGCTTCAGTACCGACAGATACGCAAGCGAAACCAATGATAGCGCCAATGATGGAGTGGGTCGTTGATACAGGCCAACCCATGAAAGAGGCGAGCAGAAGCCAGGTGCCAGCGGCAAGCAGGGCTGCCATCATGCCGTAGACCAATACTTCTGGCTGGCTAGCATAGAGAGAGGTGTCGATGACGCCTTTACGGATGGTGTCGGTCACTTCGCCACCGGCGAGGTATGCACCCGCAAATTCAAAAATCATCGCAATGATGATTGCTTGTTTAACGGTGAGTGCTTTAGAACCAACAGATGTTCCCATGGCATTCGCAACGTCGTTTGCGCCAATACCAATAGCCATCATGAAACCAAAAGCCGCGGCCACCAAAATAATGATGGTGCCGTAATTCGCTAGGATTTCCATTGTCTTACCTTGTTATTTGTTCGGTGAACGTTGCACTACGAACGAGAAAGCATAAGCTCAAGACGCGAGCCAACACGTTGTGCTTGATCGGCGATTTCGCCGACCCATTCAAGGATCTTGTACAGGAACATCACATCAACCGGATTGTATTCACTCTCGATTGACATTAGTTGCTGACGTAGGTGAATTTGCATCGTATCGGTGTCATCTTCGATGGCATCCAATTGATTGATCATCTCTTCCACTAGCGTAACTTCACGTCCTTTAAAGCCAGTTTCGAGTAATTCATCCAATTCACTAATAACGCGGCGCGCCTGATCGGCGGCGTCGAGACAGCGCTGCACATAAGCAACAAAGTCTGGGTAAAGAAGGGAAGGAACCTGAAGTTGTCGGCCAATAACGCGACCAGCAATGTCTTTGGCGAGGTTGGCTAGCTTGTCTTGCTGAGTCAGCAGGTCAAGCATATCGGTGCGGTCTACAGGGAGAAAAAGACCACGAGGTAATTTGAGACGAATTTCGCGCTTCAAGACATCCGCTTCTTTTTCTAGCGTCGAAATTTCGTGTCGCAAAGACTCTGCTGCCACCCAATCCCCTTTTTCACATTCAGCAAAAAAAGGTACTAGCAAAGAGCAGCAGTCATTGACGCGGCTCACGTGACGTTGCAAAGGTTTTAAAGGGCTCTTTGCGAATAGCCCCATGATTGTATTTACTGGCATAGCCGTATCTACCTATCAAGTCAGCATTGAGTGCGGACTAAATTTTACACGATGGTGTACAAGCGGCGAATGTTAACGCAATCACATTCTCATTGATACCGTTTCAGATCAATGAAAGTCTCTTGCTCGAGTGCCCAATTCCCCATATTCTTGTTTGGCTATTGGTTATAGGTACCTTTATGGAAACTGAGATAGAGTTAAAGTTTTTTGTCTCGTCCGATTTTTCGCGACAGATCCGAGACAAAATTGCTGATTTAAAGGTATTGCAGCAACGCCAGCGAAACCTCGGCAATATCTACTACGATACCCCTGATTTTTTGCTGCGCCAGCACGATATTGGCTTGCGGGTAAGACGATACGACGATGTATTTGTACAAACCCTAAAGACCGCCGGACGTGTTGTTGCAGGCCTTCACCAACGACCAGAATACAATGCGGAGCTTGACTCTCCGGTTCCTGACCTTTCGTTGATCCCCGCCGATGCTTGGCCTGCAGGGCTAGATGTCGAGGCGCTTGGTGCCAACATTCACCCTCTTTTTTCGACTGATTTTGAACGCCAACAATGGTTACTTGCGATGCCCGACAGCAGTCAGGTTGAGCTGGCTTTTGATTGCGGTGATGTCACCACCACTGATGGTGGCTACGATCCTATCTGTGAGGTAGAGATTGAACTGAAATCAGGCCAAACGGATGCTTTGTTTGTGTTAGCCCGTGAGCTGGCTGAAAACGGCGGCTTGCGTCTAGGTAACTTGAGTAAAGCTGCGCGAGGCTATCGCCTTGCTACGGGGTATCAAGGCGACCTTGTTAAACCGTTATCGATTGTGAAGGTGGGTGATTCCGAGTCCACCGAGCAAGCATTTGTTACTGCGTTAGAACATGCACTTGAGCATTGGCATTACCACGAACAAGTGTATGTTGAACGGCCTGAGCCGGACGCTATTTTCGAAATGTGCAATGCGGTGGCGTTGATCCGCCAAGCATTAGCTTTATACGGTGGTTTAATACCGCGCCGTGCCAGTGCGTTGCTTCGCCAAGAGCTGCAATGGTTAGAAGGTGAGCTGGATTGGATCAACGAAGCGCGAGCTATTGAGCGTTTGGTGGATGACAAAGGCTATTTCCTGAGAAAGCTGAACGTGCAAAAGCCGTTGTTAGCCAAGTTGAGTGAGAACTATGAAGCGCTGCCTGAACGTTCGGAAGTGCTTGAATTACTTCACTCTGCGCGTTACTGCAATTTGTTGCTTGATCTTAGCCGATGGATTTTGACACGAGGCTGGCAACCGTTTTTGGATGACAAAGCCCGCGAAAAGTTGGCCGAGCCAATTCGAAGCTTTGCAAACCGCGCATTAACGACGTCTTGGAACGAACTGCTAAGTGTATTTTCGCTTGAGCATGAATTAGATCGATTTGGCTACTTGGATCAACAACCACGCCTGACGCGTAATTTGTTGTCGGGGTGCTGTGTTGCTGCACTTTATGATGTAGAAGATCGTGAGACGTTCAGGTTGCCTTGGCTGGATCTTCTTCAAGGCATTGACGACATTTTGTTGCTCGATCCGGTGCGCAAGTTGGCTGAGGAAGAAGACTTCAGCGAGGAAGACAAAGCGCAGATTGAGAAATGGCTGCGACGCAAGGAAGAGTCCTTGTCCCATGCCATGATGCAATCGCGTCAAATTGGATTAAACCTGGACCCTTACTGGGACGAGTAGGCTTGCCTCAAGCCCGATCTTAAAACGAGATCTAGAGATGAAAAATAGCGCCTGATGGCGCTATTTTTTTGTCTGCGTATCTGAGCCAGAACCAGAATTGTCACTGGAACCAGAAACATCGCTTGCTTGCTTGGGACGCGGCGCTGAGGGCGGTGTCGCTAATTGTTGAGATGTCGTTGGCGAAAGCACATCTAAGCGCTCTTCCATAGCGGATAAGCGAGTGAGGATTTTCTCTTGCTGGTTCAATATGGTTTCCAAGGCTTCGCGCTGACGTTCGGATTGTTCCTGCTCTTTCTTCTCTGGCTTAGTGATGTAAGACGCGACTAAGCCAGTGACCGCACCAAAAATAGCGACGCCACAAATGATCACAATAACGGAGATGGCTCGTCCCACTGGCGTCACCGGGTAATGATCGCCATACCCAACCGTAGAAATGGTGACAAACATCCACCAGATTGCATCAGTCAGACTCGTGATGTTGGCGTTTTCTGCAGGGCTTTCAAAGGTAAAAATGGCGGCAGAACCCGTCGAAATCAGCAAGGTCATGAGCAGCAGTATGCTGGCTAGCGTGGTTTCGTTGCGATTTTTTCCCATGTATGTCAGCAACGGTTCGCTGACTTTGAGCAATCTGATCACCCTGAAAATTTGGAACACACGAGCAAACCGAAGGGCTTCGACAACGGGAATACTTGCAAGTATGTCGATCCAGTGTGTTTTCAAATAATTGAGCTTTTTGTCACTTTTAAGAAAATGTATCGAGAGTTGGAGCAAGAAAATTAGACAAATCAGCGTGTCGATACCGAGCAGTAAGGTATAAAGGGGATCACTTTTGGGCAATAACAGAATGGTACTGACAACACACAATGAAACGAAAGAGAGCACTAAGCTCAACAAGCTCATCGGATTGAGATCTAGGTTTTGTGTTTTAGAGTCAGTCATCACTCAATGAATTGCCTTTGCTGTCGTTAAAAATAGGGCGAATTGAAGCCACGATGCCTCATCGCTTTAGTGTATCGCAACCGATGCGAAGCCACGATTAAGGAGTCACGTAGAATGTCCAAGATGATATTCAAGCCTTGGGAAAAGGCTGTTAGTAACATCAAACTCGTCCCTAAACTTGTGCTGCTGATGGTATTTAGTACCGTGTTGCTGATCGCAAAGCAACTGTGGGATGCCAATACATTTCGAGAATCCGTTATTACTGTGACGGAAACGCACAGCCATAGTCAGGCGTTACGCAGCGCTGAACTTGCCAACGTACTCCTTACGCAGCCTCAAGGAAGCACATTGCTGGAAAATGTGGCCAACCGTGAGAACGCGACCAGCACAGACAATGAATATGTCTTTTTCGCTAACCCATCTACTGGTGAAGTTCTTGCACACCCAACGATTCGTGATTTTAAAGGGTTAAACCTATCACTCAAAAATGGGCGCATGCTGGACGAGCAAATGCGTAATGCGCAGAGCGACTTCACCTATCACCTGACGGGACAAGATCGTCATGGCTTTGTTGTACCAGTTAGGGGAACAGATTGGTTAGCCGTTGCATCACAACCTGATTCTGCAGCAAATCAGTATTACCAAGCTTACCTCGTGCAAGTGGCTTGGCAGACCGCATTTATGATTGTCGCGTTTATGGTGATTCTGCTTGGTGGCTCTCGACTCATGCTTCGCCAGATCAATTACTTGATTGATTGCATTCGCGAGATGGCACGTCGGAATTTGAGCCAGCCCGTGGTGATGGAGTGCGATGATGAGTTTGGTGAATTGGCCCGTGAGCTAGAGAAAACCCGAATTCAGCTAGCTGGCGTGATCAAAACGCAACGAATCTCATCTGAAGATCTGTCCTCTTTGGCAGAAGTGATGACCATCAGTATGGATGAAACGCGAGAATCGACGAAAGAGCAATTTGGTGAAATTGATCAGCTTGCATCGGCCATGAGTGAAATGACATCGACGGTACAAGATGTCGCAGGCCATGCTCGTGCAGCGTCGCAAGCGACTGAAAATTCACGTGCGCAGGCGGTCAGCGGTCAGCAATATGTCAGCAATACCATTGGAACGATCAATAAACTGTCTGACGATATTCGTGAATCGGCAAAAGTGGTCAATCAAGTTGAAGAGCGCGTCGAAAAAATCAGCTCTGTGGTGGTTACCATTCAAGGGATCTCTGAGCAAACGAACTTACTGGCTTTGAATGCAGCGATTGAAGCGGCACGAGCGGGTGAACAAGGCCGAGGTTTTGCCGTGGTTGCTGATGAAGTGCGAAATCTGGCGCAAAGCACACAAAAAGCGACGGTTGAAATTCAGGATATGATCAGCCAGTTGCAATCATCAGCCCAACAAGCGGTGGGCTTGATGGAGCAGAGCGTCGTGGAAGCGGTTGAGAGCGTAGAATCGGTGAGCAAGGCGGGTGATGAACTGAACCTGATTGTTGAACAGATCGCTCAAATCAATGACATGAATTTCCACATCGCGACGGCTGCGGAGCAACAATCCTCGGTCACGGATGAAATGAACCTGAACCTGAACAATGTGAGGGAGTTGGTACAAGCATCGGTGACCGTGGTGACTGAGCTGGCAGAAACGTCTGGCGAAATGCAAAACAATGCGGAAGCGCTGGATCTGAAAATAAAAGAGTTTGCCGTTTAGTCCCTGTACGAGAATCAAGAAGCCTGCACCTTGTGCGGGCTTTTTTTATGATATTTTAAAGAGGATATTGGCTAGAAAATTAGCGAAGAAACTAAAAATAGCATTTTGTGATAGGAAAAATATCAGATGTCGTTGCCCATGGAACTGGAAACTTGCGCGACACGCAGGTTAGAAGCACTTGTTGAAAATCAGTCGGATAACCTTGCCAGTTGGCAAGGCGCGTCTCGCGAAACGCTGATACGTACATTGGCGTTGAGCGATTTTATTGCTGAATCCATCTTGCATGACAGTACCTTGCTACCTTGGCTTGAGCAAAATCTGTCATCAGGTTTGCGTGCACCACAGTATCGCGAGCGCCTCAAAGCAAAGCTTGATGAACAGCAAGACGAAAACAGTTTGATGCGAGAACTGCGTCGTTTTCGCAGGCAGGAAATGACGTGGCTTGCGTGGCATGATTTTAATAACACCATGTCATTGGATGACAGCCTGTCGCACCTGTCTAAGTTGGCTGAAGCATTGATTATGGAGGCCTATGGTTGGCTTTATCGCCAATGTTGCACCGACTGGGGGACCCCTTGCGATGCTGATGGAAACCCACAGCCTATGTTGATCCTCGGTATGGGGAAACTCGGTGGTGGTGAACTGAACTTTTCGTCTGATATTGATCTTATCTTTACCTACCCTGAAAACGGTGAAACACAGGGCGCACGCCGCAGCATTGCCAATGCACAATTCTTTACCCGCTTGGGACAGCGATTGATCAAAGCGCTGGATCAACACACATTCGATGGTTTCTGTTATCGCGTCGATATGCGATTGCGTCCGTTTGGCGATAGTGGTCCTTTGGTGATGAGTTTTGCGGCACTGGAAGATTATTACCAAGAGCAAGGGCGGGATTGGGAACGTTACGCGATGATAAAAGCGCGTGTGATGGGCAAAGAGCAATTTGATTGCTACCAAACGTTACGCCAAATGCTGCGTCCTTTTGTTTTCCGTCGTTATATCGATTTCAGTGCGATCCAATCATTACGTCGCATGAAAGCGATGATCCGCAGTGAAGTGCGCCGCCGTGGGCTTAGTAACAACATCAAGTTGGGGGCGGGTGGCATTCGTGAAATCGAATTTATCGCGCAATCATTCCAGCTTATCCGGGGGGGACGAGATCCTATTCTTCGCCGACGTGGTCTTTTCTTCACGCTCTATGCGATTCGTGAACTGGGTCTGTTACCGGATCCTGAGGTGGATACGCTGGAAGCGTCATATCGTTATTTACGCCGTGTTGAAAACCTGCTGCAGGCGATTGACGATAAACAGACACAAACCTTGCCGGATAAACCTATCGATCAATCACGTTTGGCGATCGCAATGGGAGAAGCAAGCTGGGACGATCTGTTGGCCGCGATCGGTGGTCACATGCAAGGCGTTCATACCGTTTTTGATGATCTGATTGGTGATGAAGAAGACAGTGGTGGTGAGAAGATCGCTGAAGATTTTAGTGAGATTTGGGATGCCGCCCGCGATCCTGATTTGGTCGAAAAGATCTTGTTCGATATCTCAGCTAATCATGCCGCTGAAAAAGCGAAAGCCTTATTGAGCTTTAAAGAAGAGCTCGCGAAACGGACGTTGGGGCCTCGCGGCCGTGAAGTGATGAACCGTCTGATGCCAGTGGTTCTCAGCCAAATTGTCTGTCGTGAAGATAGCCTTGCAGTGCTCGAACGAGTGTTAAAGCTGTTAGTGCGAATTGCGACCCGTACCACCTACCTTGAGTTGCTTGATGAGCACCACGGTGCGATCACGCAGTTGGTGCGTTTGTGTGGTGCTAGCCCAATGGTTGCGGAGCAATTGGCCGCGTATCCTATCCTGTTGGATGAGTTGCTGGATCTCCAGCACCTTTATAACCCGACACCGCTCGATCAATACCGCAACGAGCTGTTTGATTTCTTGGCCCGTATTCCTGAAGAGGATATGGAGCAGCAAATGGAAATGATCCGCCAATACAAGCAAACTCAGTTACTGCGCATTGCGGCGGCAGATATTGCGGGTGTATTGCCCGTGATGAAAGTGAGCGACCATTTGACCTATCTTGCAGAAGCCATTGTGGAAGCGGTGGTGAATCAGGCGTGGTATCAAATGGCGGAGAAATATGGTCAACCGTCGCATTTGCTTGGGCGAGATGGTCGTGGTTTTGCGGTCGTTGGCTATGGCAAAGTCGGTGGGATAGAGTTGGGGTATGGCTCGGATCTGGACGTGGTGTTCTTGCATGACTGCCCTGACAATGTGTATACCGATGGCCCGAAAGAGATTGATGGTCGCCAGTTCTACCTTCGTCTGGCTCAGCGTATTGTTCATCTATTCTCTACGCGCACGGCTTCGGGCGTATTGTATGAAATTGATACTCGCCTGCGTCCGTCTGGCGCGTCAGGCATGCTGGTGACAACGTTGGAGTCTTTCCAAGAATACCAAAACACAGAGGCGTGGACGTGGGAGCATCAGGCCTTGGTGCGTACACGTATGATCTATGGTGATGCGGCGTTGGGTCAAGGTTTTGCCAAAGTGCGTAAACAGGTACTGACTCAAGCCCGTGACGTGGATGTGCTGAGAAAAGACGTGGCTGATATGCGAGTGAAAATGCGCGAGCATCTTGGTAGCAAAGAGAGCGGTAAGTTTCACGTTAAGCAAGATCCCGGTGGGATAACGGATATCGAGTTCCTGACGCAATTTTTGGTGCTTGCGAATAGTCAGGACGAATCAGGATTAACACGTTGGAGTGATAACGTCCGTATTCTTGAGGACATGGCGCAAGCGGGGATTCTAGCCCCAGCTCAAGCCCTTGCACTGCGTGATGCTTATGTGGCAATGCGTGATGAAATCCACCGTCTCAACTTGTTGGATGCGTCTGTCGAAATCGCCAATGATCGTTTCTGTCATGAGCGCAAAGTGGTGCGTGATGCGTGGAAAGCATGGATGGAATAAATGCGCTCCTAATAGCCCGATAGCTCGACACAAAAAAGCCAGCAGTGATGCTGGCTTTTTCGCGATCATTGTCTGTGATGGCGAGTGTTAGTCGTAAAGCGACGGCTCACCTTCAGGACGGCTTTTGAAGCGGCGATGCAACCACATGTATTGCTCAGGTGCTCGCATGATAGAGCGTTCTACAAATTTGTTGGTGTAAATGGCAGCGGCTTCTTCGTCGTCATACGGGAAGGCATCCATTGGTGGGTCTAGGGTCAGCGTATACCCTGTGCCGGTGCGATCACGCGTGATGGTAAATGTCATCACTTTCGCTTTGCCTGCAGAAGCTAGAAGGTGCGTACCTGTCGTTGTACAGGCTTTTTCTACTGCAAAAAAGGGAGCCCATGCGTAGCGATGGCGACCGTAGTCGTGGTCTGGCGCATACCAAAGTAACTCGCCCTTACGCAGTTCTTTAACCATACGTTTTACATCGCGGCGTTCAATCGCTCCATTTTCACGGGTGCGGCCTCGGTATTGAAACCAATCGTACACAGGGTTGGTGTTTGGACGATAAACGCCGTAACCGGAGGTGTGCACACCAAATGCGCGAGCGCCTAGCTCCAAGTTAAAGGAGTGAACGGCGACAATCAGTACGCCTTGTTCACTTGCACTTATCTCGTCAAGTTGCTCAAAGCCGACGTATTTCATGTGTTTCTTAATACGCCATTGCGGCCAAAACCATGCCATGCAGGTTTCAAATAGGGCTAACCCCATATGTTGAAAGTTTTCTTTCAACATGGCGTCTCGCTCGCCGCCTGTCATTTCAGGAAAACAGAGTTGAAGGTTACGCTCGGCGATTTTTCGACGGCTTTTGAACAGCTTCATGATCAGAAGACCAAGGTTCTGACCTAAGAAGCGCTGAACGCGATATGGCAGCCAACTGATGAGAAACATCAGGCCAACCCCAATCCACGTATGCAGATATTTAGGGTGTAGATAAGACCATTGGAATGTCGGTGCGTCGTGTGTTCGACTCATGGCGATTATGTGTTTCCTGACTCAGTCGATATACAGAAGAAACGCATTGTAACCTTAACTCTGACTAAGATGCATGTTTCAGTGTGTTAGTGAAGGAGAGATAGCCCTAATCGGCTGTTGCTTCGAGGGCTTTATGATATTATCGCCAACGTTCCTTTGTCCGTGGAGAAAACGATGAAACTCACTTTGCCTGACTATCAGCAAGCCGACGTTCTGGTTGTTGGTGATGTAATGCTAGACCGTTACTGGTATGGCCCAACTGGCCGTATTTCACCTGAAGCACCCGTTCCTGTGGTGCAAATCAGTCAAACTGAAGAACGTCCAGGCGGCGCGGCGAACGTGGCAATGAATATTGCAGCGCTTGGCGGCAAAGCGCGACTGATTGGCCTTGTTGGTCAGGATGAACAAGCTCAGGTGCTGAATGACACCTTGAGTTCACTGAAAGTGGATTGTCATTTTGTTGGCTTGGCGGATTACCCTACCATCACGAAACTGCGCGTGATGAGCCGTAACCAACAACTTATCCGTCTGGATTTTGAAGAAAGCTTCCGTAACGTGGATGTGCAACCGATTCTTGAGCGCATTGAAGCCGCGTTACCGCAAACCAAAGCGATGATCTTGTCTGATTACGCGAAAGGTGCGCTAGAGAATGTTCAGCCGATGATCCAATTGGCGCGTAGTGCGGGAATTCCAACGCTGGTTGATCCTAAAGGCGCAGATTTTGAACGTTACCGCGGCGCAACGCTTCTAACGCCTAACATGAGTGAATTTGAAACTGTGGTAGGCGCGTGTCTTTGTGAAGATGACATCATCGAAAAAGGCTTAGGGCTTATCCGTAAGTTTGAATTCGACGCATTGCTTGTTACTCGCAGCGAACACGGCATGATGCTGTTGCAAGAAGGCCACGAGCCTTTGAACCTGCCAACACTGGCGAAAGAAGTGTATGACGTGACAGGTGCAGGCGATACCGTGATTTCTGTGTTGGCGTCATCGCTAGCAGCGGGTAAATCACTGGCTGATGCATGTGCGTTGGCGAATGCTGCAGCGGGCGTGGTTGTGGGTAAACTGGGTACGTCAACATTGTCTACCATTGAGTTGACAGAAGCGGTACACGGTAGCCACCAATCTGGTTTTGGTGTTGTGACTGAAAACCAACTGATTGCTGCCGTTCAAATGGCTAAAGCCCGTGGCGAGAAAGTCGTGATGACTAATGGATGTTTCGACATTCTGCATGCGGGTCACGTCGCTTACCTGAATGAAGCAGCTAAATTGGGCGATCGCTTGATTGTGGCTGTGAACACGGATGAATCTGTTCGTGGACTGAAAGGTCCTGGTCGCCCTGTTAACCCAACGGATCGCCGCATGGCGGTACTGGCAGGGTTGAGTGCTGTGGATTGGGTTGTTCCTTTTGGTGAAGAAACCCCTCAGCGTTTAATCAGCGATGTGCTGCCAAGCTTGCTGGTAAAAGGTGGTGACTACAAACCGGAAGAAATCGCTGGTGGTAAAGAAGTGATCGCTGCTGGCGGTGAAGTGTTGGTGCTGAACTTTGAAGATGGTTGCTCAACCACTGAAATCATCAATTCAATCTTAAGCGGTCATAACTAACTGATTCTGTCTAGGCGCTAAGAATAAAAAAAGGCACCGCATCTGCGGTGCCTTTTTGTTTTTTCAGAAAATTCAGCGCTGTTATCAGCAACCGAACGTTAACGAAATACGATAACCAAAGGGCTTATTTCTTCGGTGCGATAAGACCGCTGTTTACTTCAACCAGATCATTTTCACTCAGTGTACCCACTGCTTGACGAAGTTGAAGAACGCTGACGATGTAGTCGTAACGTGCATCAGATAGGTTGCGGTTTGCATCGTAAAGGCGGCGCGTGGCATCCAATACGTCAACAATGGTACGCGTACCCACTTCGAAACCTGCTTCAGTGGCTTCCAACGCAGAGCGCTGTGAAATCACGGTTTGCTCATACGCACGCAGTGCGCCAATGCTGGCATTGATGTTGTTGTAGAATGCGCGAACATCTTTCACTGTGGTGCGGTAGGTGCCTTCAAGTTGCTCAGACGCTGATACATAGTTGTATTGCGCTTCTTTCACACCTGCGGAGATGGTGCCACCCGTGTATAGCGGCATGGCAAAGTTGATGCCACCCGTTAACTGGTTGTTGCTCACATCACGTGTTGAATTCGATTTGTTGTTTTGATCGGTGTAACCGTAACCCATGTTAAAGGTTAGAGACGGCATATGACCCGATTCGGCCAAGCTGATGCGCTCTTTCGCCGCATCGCGAGAAATACGCTGGGCCAACAGGCTCAAGTTCGTTTCTTCTGCTTGTTTCACCAGTGCTTCAGGCGTTTGATCTGGGCGGGTAGCCGAGAACGATTTGGTGTTAAGAACACTCAGTGACTCATGGCGTTGGCCTGTGATTTCACGCAGCTCTTCGTAGCTGTTGCTCACTGAGTTTTCAGACAGGATTTCTTGCGCCAGTACTGAGTCATATTGTGCTTGTGCATCATGAACGTCAGTGATCGCGGATAGACCGACTTCAAAGCGCTGCTTGGTTTGTTCTAGCTGACGGCCTACCGCGGCTTTTTCAGCACGAACAAAAATCAGATCATCAATCGCACGCAATACGTTGAAATAAGATTGAGAGACGCGAAGGATAAGCCCTTGTTGCTCAACGGCGTAAACAGCATCTGCTTGGCGTGCAGTGATTTCTGCAATGTCTAAATTGATCCAGCTATTTTGGTCAAACAGCTCTTGGCTCAAATCGATACCCGCTGTTAGCGTGTCGGTGTCGAAGAAGGGACCATTTGTTCCTTCATCGCTGTTACGGGCTAGGTTGTAACCAGCAGAAAGATTGATTTGAGGCAAAAGCGTACCGCGATTTGTATCAACAGCAGCAAAGGCAGCATCACGTGTAGCCGCTGATTGCAGCAGTTGTGGGTCGCTTTGTTTTGCCTGTTCGTATACTTGGATCAAATCATCTGCGCTAGCCATTGAAGCTGCT
This sequence comes from Enterovibrio gelatinilyticus, assembly GCF_028683095.1. Lineage (GTDB taxonomy): Bacteria > Pseudomonadota > Gammaproteobacteria > Enterobacterales > Vibrionaceae > Enterovibrio > Enterovibrio gelatinilyticus. The sequence continues at coordinate 18,267 of NZ_JAJUBC010000039.1, forward strand.
GTACTCAGCGCAACTCCGATGAAATAGGGAAGCAATTTCTTCATAAAGGTAATCCCTGAACTTTTCGTTGTTTTATAAATTGCCAAAAGGTAATCGGCCTAGTGTAAACCATGCTCGCTTACTTGAAACTGACAATGTGCGGATTTATTAAGAAAAATTGGTCGTAAAAGCATCGAAACTTAGACGACACTCAAATATTTCTGCAATCCATACCAAAAAAGTGAAGCTTTATGATTGCGGCTACTTATTTGTGAGACTTATCATTTGCACTCCGCTCGGAGGCAATATGGGACAAAACGTGCCACAAAATATGCACCCAAATCAATTTGGTGGAGATGACGTCGAGATTGAACATTCTGACGTTGTCTATAATGGTTACTTTAAGATGGTTAAATATCGCTTTCGTCACCGCCTGTTTGCTGGTGGCTGGAGCGAGACCATTGAACGTGAGCTTTTCGAGCGAGGGCATGCGGTGGCGATGCTCCCTTATGACCCTGTCACTGACAAGGTCGTACTGGTCGAGCAGATCCGCATCGGTGCAATGGCCGCGAGCCCTTCGCCTTGGCAGTTGGAAATTGTCGCGGGTATTATCGACAAAGATGAGACACCGGATGCGGTTGCTGTGCGTGAAGCCGAAGAAGAGGCTGGCCTCTCAGTGAATGAATTGGTGCCAATGACCAGTTACCTTTCTAGCTCGGGTGGCTGCTCTGAACGCATTCATTTGTATTTGGGTATTGTTGATGCCAGTGATGCTGAAGGCATCCATGGTCTGCCTGAAGAAGGCGAAGATATTCTAGTTCACCTTGTGCCGCGAACAACCGCGATGCAGTGGGTTGAAGAAGGTAAAATTGAAAACGCGGCGTCGATCATCGCGTTACAGTGGTTAGCCTTAAACTTAAAAAAGTGGCGTGAAGATTGAGTGACGCATTCATCGGACCGCTAGCGGGAAGAGATATGTTGAAACGAGGGTATCAGGTTGATTTATCTGCCTTGATGCGAATGTATGAAACCAATTATGCCAAGTTGCTGCGACTGATGCCCCGTCAGGATGATGTCGGGGAGTTCTGTGTGTATGACATACAGGGAAATGAGTTCCAATTAGATGTAGTTGAGTCGACACGTTACACCACGCTGTTAGATATTTGGCAGCGGGGCGAGATCCCTCATTATTTGAGACCTCGGCTCACGGTTCGAATGTATCACGATGCACGAGTCGCTGAAGTGTGTACTAGTCAGCAGATTTCTCGAATTCAGCCGAGTTATGATTATCCGAATCCACGTATGCACCAGCGCAATGAGAAACATCAGATTAATGCGTTTCTTTCTGACTGGCTGGGGCATTGTTTGAGAAACGGAATAGCAAAACAGAATATTATTTATTAGTTTGACGCGTTAACATGTCGACGCGTATTTACCATCAGGATTTTCAAGACGTTGCGGACTTGCCATCTACCTAGCCAACACAGCCAGACCGTCCGGTTGTTGCAAATAACAGATACTCACCTTTTTGCCGATCCTTATGGCTGTTTGCTGGGGGTGAATACGGCTGCGAGTTATCATGCCGTGGTGGCTGAGATCCAAGCTAAAAATGTAGAGTTTGACGCGATTATCGCAACGGGTGATTTATCTCAAGATCACACGGAAGAGTCTTATCAGCGTTTTGTGGATGGTATCGCTTCTTGGTCTCAGCCTTGTTATTGGTTACCGGGTAATCACGACTACCAGCCAGAAATGCAAAAAGCCTTGGCGCAATCGACGCTTGTGCGTTGCGATCATGTATTGGTTGGCGAAGACTGGCAGTTAGTGATGCTCGACAGCCAAGTAAAAGGCGTGCCTCATGGGCGTTTGTCGCTAGAGCAATTGTCGTTACTGGAACAGGCACTTTCTGCCAATCCCAATCGCTATACCTTAGTGTTGTTGCACCATCATCCACTTCCTGCCGGCAGTGCTTGGCTTGATCAGCATCAGCTTCATAATCAAGAAGACTTTTGGAGCTTGGTAGGGAAGTACAACAACGTTAAAGGCGTTGTGTGCGGACATATTCATCAAGCATTAGACGTTAATGTAAATGGGTGTCGAGTCATGGCTGCGCCATCGACGTGTATTCAGTTTCTGCCTGATTCTGATGATTTTGCTCTTGATTCGACCAATCCAGGGTGGCGAGAAATCTCATTGCATCAAGACGGCACCATCACCTCAACGATTGGACGTTTGGACGGCAGCGTGTTTCAACCTGACATGAATTCGTCTGGCTACTAAACATGGCGCCTTTACTGCTTTATATCCACGGTTTTAATAGCTCCCCTCTGTCAGCAAAAGCGCAGCAAATGAAGACTTGGTGCGACGTTCATCGGCCTGACATAAAGCTGGAAGTTCCCCGCCTCGCCTGTTACCCTGCCGACGCTGCAAGCCAGCTAGAACAGCTTGTTGAGCGTTATAAAGGTGACTATTGTATCGGTTTGGTCGGTAGTTCTTTAGGAGGGTATCTCTCCACATGGCTCAATAACAAATATGGCTTTCGTGCTGCATTGGTTAACCCTGCTGTGAAGCCGTATGCGTTGTTGGCCGATTATCTTGGCCCGCAACAAAATCCGTATACTGGTGAGCAGTATTTGCTGGAGCCTCATCATATGGATGAGCTCAAAGCGCTGGATACAGAATTCATCACACATCCCGATTCAATTTGGCTGCTTCAGCAAGAAGGTGATGAAGTGCTTGATTACAAGCAGGCCGTCTCCAAATATCAGCACTGTAAACAGACTGTTGAGGCGGGCGGCGATCATGCTTTCGTCGGCTTTGATAGATATCCCGCTGAGATTATTCAATTCTTAGGACTGTGACTGTAACTCACAGAAAGATCGCATCAGCTGTGTCATTATTTGACAAGCAAGCGAACCATCGCAGACCATGTAACAAAATTTAGAAACCAATCATCTATGACAGAGCAAGTTTATAACGCTGGATCCATTGAAGTCCTCAATGGTCTTGAACCGGTTCGTCGTCGTCCCGGTATGTATACAGACACGACCCGTCCTAACCACCTTGGTCAAGAAGTCATCGATAACAGTGTCGATGAGGCATTGGCTGGGCATGCACGTAAGGTTGAAGTCATTCTTCACGCCGATCAATCACTTGAAGTGATTGATGACGGCCGAGGTATGCCTGTTGATATCCACCCTGAAGAAGGGGTTTCGGGTGTCGAACTGATCATGTGTAAACTGCATGCGGGTGGTAAGTTTTCGAACAATAACTACCAATTTAGTGGCGGTTTGCACGGTGTCGGCATTTCTGTGGTGAATGCGCTATCGAACCGTGTGGAAGTTTCTGTCAAACGCGATGGTCAGGTATATGAAATCGCCTTTGAACATGGTGACAAAGTCCAAGACTTAACGGTCACAGGTACTTGCGGACGCAGAGCGAAAGGCACGCGAGTGCATTTTTGGCCAGATGCTAAGTACTTTGATTCTCCAAAATTTTCTGTTTCTCGCCTAAAAAGCAACCTGAAAGCCAAAGCCGTTTTGTGCCCAGGCTTAGAGATCGTCTTCACTGATAAAAACACCAATGAAACCATCAAGTGGTGTTACGACAGTGGATTGAAAGACTATCTCGCTGAAGGCGTGAAAGGCTATGAACTGCTGCCTGCTGAGCCGTTTACTGGCGACTTCAATGCACCTCATGAAGCAGCCGACTGGGCGGTGATTTGGCTACCTGAAGGTGGCGAACTCGTCACTGAAAGTTACGTTAACTTGATTCCGACAGCACAAGGCGGTACGCACGTTAATGGTTTGCGTCAGGGCCTTCTTGATGCAATGCGTGAGTTCTGTGAATTCCGTAACCTATTGCCACGTGGCGTGAAACTGACCGCCGATGATGTCTGGGAGCGCTGTGCCTATGTGCTTTCAGTCAAAATGCAGGATCCTCAGTTTGCAGGGCAAACCAAAGAGCGTTTGTCTTCGCGTCAGTGCGCTGCATTTGTTTCAGGTGTGGTGAAAGACTCTTTTAGCTTGTGGCTGAATGAACGCCCTCAAGTGGCAGAGCAGTTGGCGGAAGTCTGTATTGCAAACGCGCACAAGCGTATGCGTGCTGCTAAGAAAGTCGTGCGTAAGAAAGTCGCTTCTGGCCCTGCATTGCCGGGTAAGCTGACCGACTGTTCTATGCAAGATCTGGCGCGTACTGAACTCTTCCTCGTGGAAGGGGACTCGGCAGGTGGTTCAGCCAAACAAGCGCGTGATCGTGAGTTTCAAGCCATCATGCCGCTGCGCGGTAAAATCCTAAATACGTGGGAAGTCTCTGCCGATCAGGTGCTTGCTTCACAAGAAGTTCATGATATTTCTGTGGCGCTGGGTATTGACCCTGATAACGATGATTTGACAGGGCTTCGCTATGGCAAGGTTTGTATCCTCGCGGATGCGGACTCGGATGGTCTTCACATTGCGACCTTGCTCTGCGCACTGTTTGTTAAGCACTTCCATGCGCTGGTTAAAGCGGGTCACGTTTACGTGGCAATGCCGCCTCTTTATCGTATCGACTGCGGTAAAGAAGTGTTCTACGCCCTTGATGACGCAGAGAAAGCGGGCATCTTAGAAAGCTTGAGCAAGAAGCGCGCGAAAATTGATGTTCAGCGATTCAAAGGTCTGGGTGAAATGAACCCATTGCAATTGCGTGAAACGACCATGGATCCGAATACTCGCCGATTGGTGCAGTTGACCATTGACGATCAAGAAGAAACAGACCGCATGATGGACATGCTTCTTGGTAAAAAACGCGCTGAAGATCGTCGCCACTGGTTGCAAGACAAAGGCGACAGAGCCGAACTGGCAGATATTTAATTAGAGTTTAGAATCGGACGTTTTCAATGACTGATATCACTTATGACGGTGTCGAGCAGCTTCCCCTTCGGAAGTTCACCGAGGATGCATACCTCAACTACTCGATGTACGTCATCATGGACCGCGCATTACCATTTATTGGTGACGGCCTAAAACCGGTACAGCGCCGCATTATCTATGCCATGTCAGAGCTAGGTCTGTCGGCAACCGCAAAGTATAAAAAATCCGCCCGTACTGTGGGTGACGTGTTGGGTAAATACCACCCACATGGTGATTCGGCGTGTTATGAAGCCATGGTATTGATGGCTCAGCCTTTCTCTTACCGCTATCCATTGGTTGATGGACAAGGTAACTGGGGCGCACCGGATGATCCGAAATCATTCGCCGCAATGCGTTATACCGAATCTCGTTTGTCGCGCTTCTCAGAGGTTCTGCTGAGTGAGCTAGGCCAAGGCACGGTCGATTGGCTGCCAAACTTTGATGGCACCATGAAAGAGCCAAAAACCATGCCGGCGCGTTTGCCTCACATTCTGTTGAATGGTGTGACGGGTATCGCGGTAGGTATGGCGACGGACATTCCGCCGCATAATGCTCGTGAAATTGCCAACGCTGTCGTGGCGCTGATTGATTCGCCGAAATTGGATTTGGACGGCATTCTCGAGCACGTGAAAGGACCTGATTATCCAACGGAAGCGGAAATTATTACGCCGCACGTTGAATTGAAGAAGATGTACCACGAAGGCCGTGGCTCGGTGAAGATGCGTGCTGTTTGGCACAAAGACAATGGCGATATCGTCATTACCTCTTTGCCGCATCAGGTGTCTGGAGCAAAACTGCTTGAGCAAATCGCGAACCAGATGCGTGCGAAGAAACTGCCAATGGTGGACGATCTTCGTGACGAATCGGATCATGAGAACCCAACGCGTATCGTGATCGTGCCGCGCTCAAACCGTGTCGATTGCGATCAGTTGATGAATCACCTGTTTGCCTCTACCGATCTTGAGCGAAGCTACCGCGCTAACTTGAATATGATTGGCCTTGATGGTCGTCCTCAAGTAAAAGGCTTGCTTCAGATCCTCACTGAGTGGCTGGAGTTCCGCCGCACCACAGTGACACGTCGTTTGCAGTACCGCTTGGACAAAGTGCTTGCTCGCTTGCACATCCTTGAGGGTTTGTTAGCTGCGTATCTCAATATCGATGAAGTGATTGAGATCATCCGCACCGAGGATGAGCCAAAGAAAGAATTGATGGCGCGTTTTGACCTGAGTGAGAAACAGGCCGAAGCAATCCTTGAAATCAAACTTCGTCAATTAGCGAAGTTAGAAGAATTTAAGATCCGCGGTGAGCAAGACGAATTGAACAAAGAGCGTGAGCAGCTAGAGAAGTTGCTGGGCTCTGAGCGTCGTCTGAACACGCTACTGAAAAAAGAAATCATCGCAGATGCTGAGAAATACGGTGATGATCGTCGTTCACCATTGGTAGAGCGCGCTGAAGCGAAAGCCATGACAGAACGCGATTTGATGCCGAGTGAGCCGATCACTGTTGTGCTGTCAGAGAAAGGCTGGATTCGTCATGCGAAAGGCCATGACGTTGACGCAAGCACATTGAGCTACAAATCAGGTGATAACTACTTGGCTTCAGCCCGAGGAAAGAGCAGTCAACCTGCTGTATTCATTGGGACTGATGGGCGTAGCTATGCGCTGGAATCACACTCTATGCCGTCTGCACGTAGCCAAGGTGAACCAATCACTGGTCGCCTTAACGTCACGGCAGGAACCACTATCCGTCATGTATTGATGGGTGAGAATGATCACTTGATGCTGATGGCGTCTGATGCGGGTTATGGCTTTGTGTGTAAGCATGACGATCTGCTGTCGAAGAATCGCAGCGGTAAAGCACTGTTAAGCCTGCCTCAGGCTTCAGAGGTGATGCCACCGCAAAAAGTCAGCGACATTGAAAGTGACGATATTCTTGCGATCACCAATGAAGGACGGATGTTGGTATTCCCGGTGAAAGAGCTGCCTCAACTGGGTAAAGGCAAAGGGAATAAGATCATCAATATTCCTGCAGCGCGTGCGAAAGCCCGTGAAGAATTGCTGGCACAGTTGTGTGTGATCCCACAAGGCTCAACCGTGACCTTGCATGCAGGTAAGCGCAAATTGTCGCTTAAGCCGACTGACATCGATAACTTCCGCGGTGAGCGAGGTCGACGTGGTGCAATGTTGCCGCGTGGGTTGCAGCGTGTCACAACGATTGAGATTGAATCGCCAAATTCGGTGGAGCCTTCGGAAACACCGGAAGCGTAATCATCAACAATACTCTAAACCCTCCAGCCGGAGGGTTTTTTATCGGCTTTTGTTGACGTTTTATCGTTCGGTGGGTGAATTTTGCCGATGGATAAGTATACTAGTCGCCAATATGTTTAAGCTTACACCTGTACGCTGTAATTCTACCGCTTGGTTGAATAGGGCTCACAGGGATGTTTTCCTACCCCCGATAACGGGTGTCAGGCATTAGGAGAGAAGAATGTACTTTATACTGCGACTGCTGGCGGTTGCCTTGTTTGCGATTGTCATCTTTGTGTTCGGTTGTGGTTACTGCCTGTTAAGCCCGAGAAACCCCGAGAATGTTTACACCATTGGTCGCTGGTTCGGCAAACTCTCTAGTTTGTTTGGGATCAAGCTGAGTTTACGCGAAACTGACGCTTCAAAAGAGGTGGGTACCTGCGTATATATCGCTAATCACCAGAGTAACTGGGATTTGGTCACTGTTTCTAACGCGGTGCGTCCACGCGCGGTGACCGTGGGTAAAAAGAGCCTGACTTACATTCCTATCTTTGGTGCTATTTATTGGTTAACGGGTAATATTCTGATTGACCGTAATAACCGCAGCAAGGCGATGGGCACGATTGGTCAGGTTGTGGATCAAATCAAAGAAAACAACGTGTCAGTGTGGCTATTCCCTGAAGGTACGCGTTCTCGTGGGCGCGGCTTATTGCCTTTCAAAACGGGAGCGTTTCACGCTGCTATTGCCGCTGGCGTACCGATTGTTCCTATCGTGTGTAGTTCAACCCGAGATCTGAGAGCATCTCGTGGTGACAATGGGCATGTGATTGTGGAAGTGATGAATCCTATCTCGACGGAAGGCATCACGAAAGAGCAAGTCCGTGAATTGGCTTCTCGTTGTCACGACGTGATGGCAGAAAAGTTAGCGCAACTGGACGCTGAAGTGGCTGAGTTAAACAAAAAGGCATAAACTTCCGCTCACGCTGAACAAAAGGATACGCCTGTGCGTATCCTTTTTTAGTTTTTACGCGATAGTAGAGTGAGAGAAGTTAAGCACTATGCTGAGAAATCAGGTTGTTTTAGTCACTGAAAGTGGTGAAGTCACGGGACTTGCTGAGAAAATGGCAGCGCACCAACAAGGTCTGCTTCATTTGGCGTTTTCTGTGATGATTTATCGAGAAACGGCGTCAGGGCGTGAGTATTTGCTTCAGCAACGTGCAGAGCATAAATATCACAGTGGTGGGCTGTGGACCAACACGTGCTGTTCCCACCCTATGCAAGGGGAATCTTTCGAAGTCGCGGCGACACGTCGCTTGAATGAAGAACTCGGTATTATTGCGCCGCTGAAATTTCAAATGGGTGTGACATTTTGTTATCGCGCAGTCTTGGACAACGACCTTACTGAGCATGAGCTTGATCAGATTATTTTATGCCAAGTGGATGAGGTAGAGCTTGAGCCAAACCCCGATGAAATCATGGATTGGCGCTGGTGGCCTGAGCAAGAGATGAATACAGCACTGGCAGCGACCCCTGAACACTTCACCGCTTGGTTTGCGCAAGTCGTCGGGCATGTTGATGCTCAATTAGCGAGTTAACAGCTTGCTGTGTGCGTTTGTCATCGAACAGAAAAAAAGCGGCAGTTGCCGCTTTTTTTGATTCTATACGCTGTGATGCGAAAAGCGATGTCGATTATTTGCGAACCGCAATGGCTTCGATTTCGATACCCACATCTTTTGGCAAGCGTGCCACTTCTACACAAGAACGTGCAGGGTAATGCTCGACATTGTGCTCATCGAAAAACTTGCCATAGACGTCGTTCACTGTACCAAAGTCGTTCAGATCTTTAACGAATACGGTCATTTTCACGATGTCGCCGACTGTCAGGCCTGATGACTCAACAACCGCTTTCACATTTTCCAGTGACTGACGTGCTTGCACAGCAATTTCTGGAGATACTTCGCCCGTGACTGGGTTAACTGGGATCTGACCAGAGGTCAGTACCATGTTGCCAAGATCAACACCTTGAATATAAGGGCCAATTGCTGCTGGAGCGTGTTCAGTGTGAAGCACTTTAGTCATTTACCAATCCTTAATTAAACATTTGGTACGGAAACAAGGTAGGTGCCTAGTCTGCATCTTGGCAGGGGCAAGGTAAACCTGCGAAATCACATTTTACATCTGTTGTGCTCTTTGGTGCGCATCAGGAGCAAGAAAAAGCCGACGGTTATCGTCGGCTTATCATGCATACCATGCTGTGACGATAAATTTATCGCCGAGGACAGGCAATGGTGACGTAGGATTAATGGCGCTCTGTCATGATTTCTCGAGAGAATACTTTCTCGCAGTATTTACACTTCAAGTGGATATCATCCGCTTTGTTGATAACAGTAAAGCTGCTTTCAACAGCATGCTCATCGTGGGTAATACAGTTGGTGTTAGGGCAACGATAAACGCCAAGAATGGTTTGAGGTAGTGTGAGCGGAAGTTTTGCCACGACCTCGTAGTTTTCAATCTGGTTCACGGTGGCGTTCGGTGCATAGAGTGCCAATTGCTGTGCTTGCTCTTCGCTGACAAAGATATTTTCGATCTTGATAATGTCTTTTGCACCCAGCGCAGATGAAGGCAGGTTTAAACCCACGGTGATGCGTTCGTTGGTTTTATGCAGCTTGAACAGTTTCATCACCTTAAAGCCGACATTGGCAGGGATGTGGTCGATAACGGTGCCGTTCTTAATGGCTTCGACTTGTAGTTTGTTTTGTTTTCCCATGTCCTGTGCTCCTGCCTTAAATCTCTTCGTTCATAACCAATGCGAGTAGTGCCTGACGTGCATACACCCCATTCTCAGCCTGCTGGAAGTAGTAGGCGTAAGGTGTTTTATCGACAGCGACAGTGATTTCATCAACGCGCGGGAGTGGATGAAGTACTTTTAAGTTATCGCGAGCATGTTCCAAAGCGGGTGTATCAAGAATAAAGGCAGCTTTGATGTGAGCGTATTCAGATTCGTCAAAGCGCTCTTTTTGGACACGAGTCATGTACAAAATATCTAGCTCAGGCACGACATCTTCAATGCTGCCGTGCAGACTGTAAGGGATCCCTGAATCATCGAGTTCTTCCAGAATATAGTCTGGCATTGCCAGTGCGTCCGGCGCGATGAAATAGAAGCGATTGTTATCGAACTTAGAAAGCGCCTGTGTCAATGAATGCACAGTACGCCCGTACTTTAGGTCACCGACCATGGCAATATTGAGGTTATCCAAGCGACCTTGGGTTTCAAATATGCTGAATAAGTCGAGCAGGGTTTGCGTTGGGTGTTGGTTCGCACCATCGCCGCCATTGATAACAGGCACGCCCTTAGAGAATTCAGATGCGAGTCTCGCTGCACCTTCTTTAGGGTGACGCATGACAAAGGCATCCACGTAAGAAGAAATCACCTGCACGGAATCAGACAGGGTTTCTCCCTTTTTGCCTGATGAGGTATTGCCTGCGTCAGGGAACCCGATCACGGTACCGCCAAGTCGTTGCACAGCCGTTTCGAAGGATAGGCGCGTTCTTGTAGAGGCTTCAAAGAAGCAACTGGCTACCACTTTGTTTTTCAGCAATGTCGGATTCGGCTCTGCTTTTAATTTGCCAGCCGTATCGACGATGATTTCCAATTCTTCGCGGGACAACTCCGGGATGGAGATAATGTGTTTGTTGTACAGCGAGGTCGCCATGTTTTTTCTTCCCTCAATGGTTGCGCATCATGCTTGTTTGGGCAAAACCCAGAACGTGATAGCGCTAAGTGGTACGTTTTTTAGCCAAAAAAAAGCCTCCCGATCAGGAGGCTTTTTTTGAAAATACACGAAAAATAAAATAGGAGGCCATTGCCGCTGTTGGGCAGTGTTTAGCAGTCGATTGTGTCGCTAAATATGGCATTCCGATTCGATTTTTTGACAAATTGCGAAGAATTATACGCCCATTTTTTACGTGTGCAAGCATGAGGCTACAAACGTGTCTGTGCTGCTCTTTGAGTGGGAAAACCAAGGTTTAAGTACGTAATGGCATTGGATCAGGCTGCATTGCCAATAAAAAAGCCGCTGTAAGTGACAGCGGCTAGTTGGGGGATTTCTATGACGGGTTAATCACCCAATGTGGCTACCAACACCGCTTTGATGGTGTGCATGCGATTTTCTGCTTCGTCAAATACGATGGAATAGTCCGATTCGAACACATCATCGGTGACTTCCAAGCCATTCATGCCATATTTCTCCGCCACTTCTGCACCAATCGTGGTTTGGTCGTTATGAAAGGCGGGCAGGCAATGCATGAACTTCACGTGTGGATTACCTGTGGCCTTGATGACATCCATATTGACTTGATATGGCTTCATGAGGGCAACACGCTCATCCCATGCATCTTTAGATTCGCCCATAGATACCCAAACATCGGTATAAAGGAAGTCACAGCCTTTCACGCCTTCTTCGACGTTTTCGGTCAGGGTGATCTGTGCGCCGGTTGATTCTGCAATGGTTTGGCATTGCGCCACGAGGGCTTCTTCTGGCCAAAATTGTTTAGGCGCCACCAAGCGAATATCCATGCCCATTTTAGCTGCGCCAACCATCAGTGAATTGCCCATGTTGTTGCGTGCATCACCAAGGTAGGCAAACTTGATGTCATGCAGTTGTTTGCCGCGTCCGTACTCTTGCATGGTCAGGAAATCGGCTAAGATTTGTGTGGGGTGGAATTCGTCAGTGAGGCCATTCCACACTGGAACACCTGCAAACTGGCCGAGCTCTTCAACGATCTCTTGCCCAAACCCTCTGTATTGAATGCCATCGTACATTCTGCCCAATACGCGGGCAGTATCTTTCATCGATTCTTTATGGCCAATCTGAGAGCCTGAAGGGCCAAGGTAAGTCACTTGCGCGCCTTGATCGAAAGCGGCAACTTCGAATGCACAACGAGTTCGCGTAGAGGCTTTTTCAAAAATTAACGCGATGTTCTTGCCTTTCAAACGAGGCTGCTCGTAACCATTGTATTTGGCTTTTTTGAGATCGGCCGACAATGACAACAGATGTTCGATTTCGCGAGGTGTGAAATCTAATAGCTTCAGAAAATTCCGGTGGCGAAGATTAAAAGCCATAAATGAGTTCCCTTCAAAATCTTGCGTACAACTGAATAGTAGAATTACCCTCTACTATGATAATAATCACGATTTTCACTCAAATATGATTAAGAATGCAACCCCTGTGAATAAATAATTATTTGTTATGGATCTCTATTCATTAAAAAGGCCACCTTGAAGGGGGGCCTTGATGGGGGTTATAAACAGAAGAGGATCTGCGATTTTTACACCCCGTCGCGTTCGATTGGGCAACTCATGCAGCGTGCGCCGCCGCGTCCTCGTCCCAATTGGTCTCCTGGGATAGGCAGTACTTTTATTCCCGCTTTATCATATTTCTCGTTGGTGTAGACATTGCCTTCGTAGCCAATGACAACACCTGGGCGCACAGTCAGAACGTTGTTGGCATCATTCCATTGTTCGCGTTCTGCTTCGAAGCTGTCACCACCAGTGGTAATGATATTGAGTTGTGGTAGGTCGAGGGCCTTTTCGATCGCATGGAGGAAATAGTCAGCTTCTTTGACCTCAACCTCGCCATTGCCTTTGTTAATGAGTCGCCAAGACTGAAGATCTTTGCGCATAACCTGCGGATAGACAGAAAAAGTATCAATATCCATATGTGTCATGACGGTGTCTAAGTGCATGCATGAGCGATGCTTCGGCAGATTGATTGCAATCACTTCTTTCGCTTGCCCATGTTTGAACAGGTTTCTTGCCAGTGCTTCAACACCTTGTGGGGTGGTGCGCTCAGACATGCCGACTAAGACTGCCCCATTACCGATAACCAATACATCACCACCTTCTACCATGGCATTGTCATAGTCACGTTGTTCCGCGCCAAGGTAGGTAAGGAAATCTGCACCGGCGAAGATAGGGTGCCAGCGGTAAATGGCGCGAAGGTGGTTGGTTTCACGTTGGCGAGCGGGTTTCGCCATTGGGTTTAGCGATACGCCGCCGTAAATCCAGCATGAGGTATCACGGGTAAATAGATGATTTGGCAGTGGGTCGATAATGAAGTCGGTACGCTCATGCATGGCTTGCATCATGGAAGATGACTGCACCGGGAAATCAATATAACTGAGACCACCCAATAGAATATGTGCCAATTCTTCATTGTTCAGTTCATTAAGATATTTGCGCACATCGCCTGCGAATTGATAACCGAGGCGGTATTCACCCACCTGTACATCAAGTAGCCACGTTTTTGCTTCGGGGATCGCTAAGGTCTCTGCCAACAGATCATGCAAGAGCAAGACGTCGACGCCTTGGTCGCGTAGCGTCTGTGCAAATTGGTCGTGCTCTTCACCAGCACGCTCAACGGCTAACACATCATCAAATAGTAGGTCTTTATAGTTTGATGGTGTCAGGTGATTAAGGGCTCGCTCTGGTCGATGCAGCAATACGCGCTTTAATTGACCGACTTCAGAACCCACATATAACTGACTCATTATCGTCTCTCTCTTGAATTTTTATTAGACCCGCCTGTTGCTCACCATGCTCGCTATTCACTCGGTTTTATGGGTAAAACTGAGGATGTTAAGCGTGAGTAAGATGTTTGCAATCACGGGGAAATAGGGAGATTAAGCGACAGAATTCTGTAATTGGGGCGCTTGATAGCAAAGACGCCTGAAAACATGTCGTAAATCCATTTATCAAAACAGCGGCTTAGGATAGTTCGCGCTAACGATAAGTGTTGAATATCCTAATAAATGCTCGCGTTTATTTGTGCTTATCTATGCGATAGAAATGCACACTATTCCATAATTCGGGGTTTTCTTGGCGCAAGATGATGCAAAACCTAGGTATACGCAGCATCTTGTATGGTTATGTCCCCGTTCTCAAATAATGACAACCTTGTTGGTCAAGGTCAATTTTACTTTTAATTAACATGTGTCGTGTGCGATCTTTTTCGCGATAAATCCGATCGCTTGGCGTCTTGGTATTGGTATCAATTGAACGTGGCAAACCAAGCCAATCCATGCGATAGTGCCTCGGTTATTATTTCAGTCTGGAGTTATCCAATGTCTTACGCTGACATTATTGAAGAACAAAAAGCGGAAACCCGCGAAATCATTGCTGCGCTGCTAGATGATGGTAGCGATCCAGATGCGCTTTACACCATTGAACACCACTTTTCAGCTGATAGCTTTGCGGAGCTAGAAGGCGCTGCAGTGGAAGCGTTCAAATTGGGTTATGAAGTGCTAGATGCGGAAGAGCTTGAACTGGATGACGGTTCAACAGTGATTTGTTTTGATGCGGTAATGGAATCTGCTCTTGACGCTGATCGTATCGATGCACAAGTAGAAGCACTTGCTGCATTGGCTGAAAAACACAAAATTGATTATGACGGTTGGGGTACTTACTTTGAGTCAGACGAAGAATCTGACGAAGAAGAAGGTGACCTTGAAGAAGAAGACGAGAAATAACCACGTCCTCTTTTAATACCGAGTAGAAAAACGACAAAAGCCGGAGATATCCGGCTTTTTTGTGGGCGTTATTTGAAAATGCCACTTGAGCCTGAGTTTGAACAAGGCTAAGGCTGTTATGACGAGAAAACTTTCAGCATAACGACTTCGCAATCGCTATGTCCGGTATCACCAAGCGGCTTGTCGAGATGCTCAAAGCCAATCGATTCATACAGGTGAATCGCCTCTTTTAAACATGCTGTGGTTTCCAGATAACACGCGGTGTAGCCTTTTTCTCGTGCAAACTTCATGGCCATTGCGGCTATACGACGTGCAAACCCTTTACCCCGTAACTCTGGGCGGAAGTACATTTTCTGTAACTCGCATACGGCGTCTTCGCCTTTCAATGGTGCAATGCCACCACCACCTAAGATCTTCCCATTCTGTTCAACGACCCAATATGCTGCGTTGTCTGCTTGGTAGCATTCGCTCAGTGAGTCGAGCGTTGGATCTGCGACGCTGTAACCCTTATCTTCAGTTAATCCGTATTCTGTCGACACTTTGCGAATCACCGCCGAGATGGCGGCGTTGTCAGCGGGCTCCAACAAACGCAACGTAAAGCCTTTCTGGTGATGACTTTGCTCCATCGCTCGATTATAGCGATACAGAGAGCGTGACAAGTTTTCAATTTCGTCCAAATCAAGTTGTTCTAAGTACAAGGCGATTTCTGAATTGATCCCGACATGATGCTGGTCGAGTCGTGCTCGGCCAAAATCAGACAACAAATAGGTGGGGTGGGCACTTTTGGCATCGGCTTGGTAAGAGACGGTGTCGTTATTGATCAAGATAGCCAAGGTGCGATTGGCGTTGATGACATCAATGTTAAGTCGCCCTGCGAGTTCTTCTGCGCTTAGCGGGCCTTGCTCTAGTTCAATCAATACATGGCATTGCACGGTTGTGAGACCAGCCGTGCCATAGATGTTATCTAGCAACCCGCGATGCCTGAGCAGTTGACGGACTAAAGAGCGGATTTCAACCGGACCTGTAGGCATTGTTTCTCCATTTTACTTCAAATGTATCGAGATGAATCATGATTCAATCTTGAGGTGAACCTTGGCTTTATTGCTGTATCAACTGTTTGGTTACAGCAATTATACCCGAGCAATCTCAAAGTGCTTGTTCCACGACAATTTGTTGGCTTGCAGGCTCAGGATTGTTTTGAAAGCATAGTGGATCTAGGTTGACAGTCAGCAACAGAGTATGACCGCCAACAAAACTCGCCTTTCATGAGAGCCTCATTACATCCAATTGTTTGTCGAAAAGCCATGAAAGGGATCTTCCTTCCATCGACTTTTTCCGCATATTGAATGTGATGAGACTCTCTGTACCTGAGGCAACTCGGTAGACAGGCTTCTGGTTTGCATATGGATAAGAGTAGGGAGCGTCATTCCTGTTAAGACATTAATATTATTCTTCTAAGACATAAACATAAACATAAATAAAAAACTCATTTCAGCTGAGATGCTGACAATGAAGTTGGCAAGGGATTGATTCAATGAAAAATACAATGATATTTCATGGCTCAGGTCGTGAATTTTTCAACACATGGATAATGAACGTTGTGATGAGCGTGCTGACACTTGGTCTTTACTCTGCTTGGGCCAAGGTTCGGACGAAAAAATACTTCTATGGTCAAACCGAATTAGCAGGTGACCGTTTCGACTATCATGACTCTCCTGTGAGAATACTCTTTTGGAGGGTTATTTTTTTTGTAACATTAGTGGTCTGCATATTTTTTGTAAGTCATAGCAAAGAAAGCGCTTATTTTATAGCTATTGTTTTTCTGATGGTTTCCCCTTGGTTTTTTAGAAGAAACCTTAGAGTTAATGCTGGTATGACCAGTTATCGGAATAAACGGTTTAACTTTAATGGGACCTTGATAGGTGCGTATAAATCAATCTTTGTTGGCTCTTTGGTCTCATTATTAATTTTTTCATTAGGGATGATATTTTCTTTGATTGTTAGCCCTCAAAATAATTTACTTGTGGCGATTTATCTTGGCATTTTTTTTGTTTTGGGGCTATCTAAGTTAATTTATGAAGTGGTTAAGTATGTTAATTGTGGATACGAATATGGTGGTGCTAAATTTGGAACTAAAACTGATATTTCAAAATTTTTCTGCTTCGTCGTCAGTTTGGTATCTCTGTTGATTTTTTCTTCTTCTACAGTTGGCGTATTCTATTTGGATTGGAAGCTAGAGGATGCGG
This sequence comes from Enterovibrio gelatinilyticus, assembly GCF_028683095.1. Lineage (GTDB taxonomy): Bacteria > Pseudomonadota > Gammaproteobacteria > Enterobacterales > Vibrionaceae > Enterovibrio > Enterovibrio gelatinilyticus. The sequence continues at coordinate 35,154 of NZ_JAJUBC010000039.1, forward strand.
TGACGCATTATACGCTGGAGGGGATCAGTAGTCGAATGTCGATGGTTGACTATGCCTTATATGCATCTAAAGTTATTGTTGTTAAAGGCTTATTTTATGCGATGCATGCGATGCCAGCCTTAATGGTTTTTCATTTTTTATCTCGCATGATTCACGCTTATGTTTTTAATGACAAAAAAATGATGCATTCTGTCATTTTTGTTTTGTCTAATATGCTCGCGAGAATGTTGACTCTTGGTTTTTTAACACCTTGGGTTAGGGTTAGGGAGTATAACTATTTTGTCTCTTCGGTAATAATTGATGGTGATTTGGATGTGCGTTCTGACATTGTTGGTTATGAAGGCATGAACTCAAATTCAAAAGTTGATAAACAGTCTTTTCAACATGCTATTGAATGATTTTAATTGATATGTTGTCGATGAAATGATTTGTGAGTAAAGGCAGAAATAGACTGCCTTTTTATGGTTATGGCTTTATCTTTTTATTTTTGGAAAACCGTGTGACGACATTGCATTGCGCGAAACGCTTCTTTGTTTTGCCAAACACGTTCATGGAAGTAATAAGCCATGGTGTTGATGCATGGTTCAATCATCGCCATCACGCTACCAATCAAGATATCGCCTGTCAGCAAGTACACCACACCAAATGCAACACTGAAGTGAACGACAGCAAAGCTTGCTGTTTTTCGGCCAGGGTTGTTGTTCATCGTACGTTTCAATAATTTGCTGTCCCATGCTTTTTCATGGAAGTAGAAAGCAACCGTGTTGACCATTGGTTCTACCATGGCTATCAAACTACCTAGCAGAATATCACCAGTCAAAATGTATGCGACGGTAAAGGCAACGGTAAAATGGATCACAGCAAAACTGATGGTCTTTTTCATAACAGGTCCTTCGGTCCTTCATGGGTATGACCTCATTATTGCAAATGATTCTCATTTGTAAATAGGAGTTTCACGTATTGTTCCAATAGGTCTGAACTATTGGGTGGGGATTTCGAGTTAATCCATTGAGTAATAACGATTAAAATTGTTTTCATGTTGGTTGATGAAACCCGAAATAATGAATGTTCGTGATGATAATCAAACGCGACAATCAATTTGAGCACGATTTTTTCGCAGGAAAGTAGTGGTGGAACGTTAAAGTGACGCCCAATTTGTCTGGGATTCGGTTGCTTGGTGGTGAGAAAAACGCATAAAAAAAGGCTGATGGTCACCCATCAGCCTTTTGTGTTACGTTGGTTAACGTGAGAATTACAGTGCCGCGATAGTCGCTTTCTGCTCTTCCAGTTTCACCAGTGTTTCTTTGTAGCCATCTAGCTTCGCACGTTCAGCTTCAACTACCGCTTCTGGTGCTTTAGCAACGAAACCTTGGTTGCCAAGCTTGCCAGCGATACGCTTGATTTCGCCTTCCGTTTTTGCGATTTCTTTGTCTAGACGTGCTAGCTCTGCATCTTTGTCGATTAGACCAGCCATTGGGATCATCAGCGTAGACTTACCAACCAGTGCAGTTGCACACGCAGGTGTCTCTTCGCCAGCAGACAGAACGCGAATGCCATCCAGTTTTGCCAAAGACAGTAGAACTTGTTTGTTTGCTTCGAGACGAGCAACGTCTTTCTCGTCCGCGGCTTTCAGCATTACATCAAGCGCTTTGCTTGGCGCGATGTCGTATTCTGCACGCAGGTTACGAATAGAAGTGATAAACGCTTTTACCCACTCAATGTCTGCAAGTGCATTTTCATCGAACTGTGCTTCATCATACTGAGGCAATGCTTGCAGCATGATAGTGTCACCTTCAACACCGTTAACTAGCGGCTTCACGCTCTGCCAGATAGATTCGGTGATGTATGGCAGCACTGGGTGAGCAAGACGCAATGTCTTCTCAAGTACAGTGATCAATGTGTAACGTGTCGCTTTCTGTTGCGCTTCAGACCCTTTCCAAAGAACCGGTTTGGTCAGTTCTAAGTACCAGTCACAGAATTGGTTCCAGATGAATTCGTACAGCGTGTTTGCTGCCATATCCAGACGGAAGTTATCAATGTGTGCGTTGAAGTCTTTTGCTGCCAGTTGGAACTGAGATTCAATCCACTTGTCTGCCAGTGAGAATTCCATCGCGTCGCGCTGTTCTTGAGACAAAGAGGTGCCGCAATCTTGGTCTTCTGTATTCATTAGTACGTAACGGCTAGCGTTCCATAGCTTGTTACAGAAGTTACGGTAACCTTCAAGGCGCTTCATATCCCAGTTGATGTCACGGCCGGTAGAGGCCATAGCTGCTAGGGTGAAACGCAGTGCGTCTGTACCGTAAGGTTCGATGCCGCCTTCAAAGGCTTTACGGGTGTTCTTTTCAATCTTGGCTGCAAGTTGAGGCTGCATCATGTTGCCACAACGTTTCTCAACAAGAGATTCCAGATCAATACCGTCGATCATGTCGATAGGGTCAAGCACGTTGCCCTTTGATTTCGACATTTTGTCACCGTTCTCATCACGGATAAGACCCGTAACGTAAACGGTTTTGAATGGCACTTGTGATTTGCCGTTTTCGTCTTTACAGAAGTGCATGGTCATCATGATCATGCGAGCAACCCAGAAGAAGATGATGTCAAAACCGGTGACCAATACGTCAGACGGGTGGAAGGTTTTCAGATCTGGGGTCTGCTCAGGCCAGCCTTGTGTACCGAACGTCCACAGTGCAGATGAGAACCAAGTATCCAGTACATCGTCGTCTTGGCGAAGTACAACAACGGGTGCAAGGTTGTTTTGTTCACGCACTTCTTCTTCGCTGCGACCAACATAGACGTTACCGTCGTTGTCATACCATGCAGGAATGCGGTGACCCCACCAAAGCTGGCGAGAGATACACCAATCTTGAATGTCACGCATCCAAGAGAAGTACATATTTTCGTATTGCTTAGGCACGAATTGAATGTCGCCATTCTCTACGGCTTCAACCGCTGGTTTTGCCAGTGTTGCAGCACGTACGTACCATTGGTCAGTCAGCATTGGCTCAATGACCACGCCACCACGGTCACCGTAAGGCACGGTTAGATCGTGATCTTTGATTTCTTCAAGCAGGCCTAGCGTGTCAAACTCCGCAACGATCGCTTTACGTGCAGCGAAACGTTCCATGCCGCGGTAAGCTTCTGGAAGCTCCGTGCCATAAATATCGCTTGCTTCGCCGTTGGTGTTGAACACTTCAGCGCTGTCACGGATGTCAGCATTGAAGGTCAGAATGTTGATCATTGGCAATTGGTGACGTTTACCAACTTCGTAGTCATTGAAATCGTGCGCAGGGGTGATCTTCACACAACCTGTGCCTTTCTCCATGTCTGCGTGCTCATCGCCCACGATAGGGATACGACGATTCACGATTGGCAGCATGATTTCTTTGCCAATCAGTGCTTTGTAGCGTGGATCTTCAGGGTTTACTGCAACGCCTGTGTCACCCAGCATGGTTTCTGGACGTGTAGTCGCAACAACAATGTAGTCTTTACCGTCTGCTGTTTTTACGCCGTCAGCCAATGGGTAACGGAAATGCCACATATAGCCTTTGACGTCTTTGTTTTCTACCTCTAGGTCAGAAATTGCGGTGTGCAGTTTCGGATCCCAGTTAACCAGACGCTTACCACGGTAGATAAGATCTTCTTGGAAAAGGCGAACGAACACTTCCTGAACGGCATTAGATAGGCCGTCGTCCATGGTGAATCGTTCACGATCCCAGTCGACAGATGCGCCAAGACGGCGAAGCTGCTTGGTGATGGTGCCACCTGATTCAGCTTTCCATTCCCAGATCTTGTCGATGAAGGCATCACGACCGTAATCGTGCTTAGTTTTGCCTTCTTCTGCTGCGATCTTGCGCTCAACAACCATTTGCGTCGCGATACCTGCGTGGTCGGTACCTACCTGCCAAAGGGTGTTTTTGCCTTTCATGCGTTCGCAACGGATCAAGGTATCCATGATGGTATCTTGGAATGCGTGACCCATGTGAAGGCTACCAGTGACGTTTGGTGGCGGGATCATGATGCTGTACGCATCTTTTGATGTGTCACCATGAGGCTTGAAGTAACCGGCCTCTTCCCAGCGCTGGTACAGCGCTTTTTCAATCGATGTTGGGTTGTATGTCTTTTCCATAGCGCTCTTGATGGATCGTGTGATTTAGGACATGTCATCAATGGCAAGGGTTCGCATTTGTCGCCCTGCCATTCTGTAAATTTTGTAGCGCTCTCGCGCTTGCTGCTTGAGAGTTTCTTCGCAAGGCACGAAGTCTACCACTTGTGCAAAGGAAGGCGCAAAAATTGCTGCTTCTTCGGCCAAATTTATCAGCACATTTCGGTGTCCTGAATGTCTGACACCTGACCAGCCAATCTCAACTTGCGCACCACCTCTTGGGCCTTCGCCTACAAGATTATGCGGGACAAAGTGATCGGGAGACTGTTGCCAGAGATATTCGTCGACGGTTTCTGCTTGAGATTTGTCGCTCGCAGAAATGTAAACCTTCATACCTTGTTGAGAAAAATGCGCAGAAAGTTGGCAGGCTTTTTCCACCATGCGATCTTGGTGGTTGGTATGGGTATCATCCAATAAATAGAAGGTTGCCAGTGCCATATTCGCGTTTCTCTCTTAAGCCGTATTAACGTATCTCAGTGTGCGGTGAGTCAGAATCAAAATCTATTGCTTTTTGTTTCTTTGCTCTCGTTGCAAACGAAAAGAGGGGGCTTTGTCAGCCCCCTCTTTTCAGTGTGGATAAATGTTACTCCACGGTCTCAAGGCCAGAACGGTTCAGCAAGAACTGGACGAGCAGTGGGACAGGACGACCCGTCGCGCCTTTATTTGCGCCACCACGGAACGAAGTACCCGCGACATCAAGGTGTGCCCAGTTGTATTTCTTCGCAAAGCGAGACAAGAAACAACCAGCAACGATAGTGCCGCCGCCAGGGCTACCAATGTTCGCCATATCTGCAAACGGGCTCTTCAGCTGCTCTTGGTACTCTTCTGTCATCGGCAGACGCCACGCGCGGTCACCCGCTTGTTCTGATGCGTTCACAATCTCATGTGCCAGAGGGTTGTGGTTAGAGACCAAGCCACTGATATGGTGGCTTAGCGCCACAATGCATGCGCCTGTCAGCGTTGCAACGTCAACCACGCATTCTGGTTCGTAACGTTCGACATAGGTTAACGCATCACAAAGTACCAAACGGCCTTCAGCATCGGTGTTGAGCACTTCAACGGTTTGACCTGACATTGTGGTCACGATGTCGCCTGGGCGGTAAGCATTGCCATCAGGCATGTTTTCACAACCAGCAAGCACGCCGACTACGTTGATTGGTAAATCAAGTTTTGCGAGCGATTTCATCGTGCCAAATACGGATGCAGCACCACACATGTCGTACTTCATTTCGTCCATGCTTGCTGGTGGCTTCAGAGAGATACCACCCGCATCAAAGGTTAAACCCTTACCCACCAATACGATAGGTTTCGCATCTGGGTCTGGGTGGCCTTTGTATTCCATGATCGACATGAATGATTCATTACGAGAACCTTGACCAACCGCTAGGTATGACGTCATGCCTAGTTCTTTCATTTCTTGCTCACCAATGATCTTGGTGCTGACTTTATCAAAGTCATCAGCAAGACGGCGTGCTTGAGAAGCTAGGTAAGCTGGGTTCGCAACGTTTGGTGGCATGTTGCCAAGATCTTTACATGCTCTTACGCCTGATGCGACAGCAAGGCCATGGGCAATGGCACGCTCGCCAAGGTTTAGCTCGCGACGCGTAGGAACGTTAAACACCAATTTACGTAGTGGACGACGGGTTTCCGGCTTCACACTCTTAAATTGATTAAAGGTATATAGGCTGTCTTTGGTGCTTTCTACTGCCTGGCGTACCTTCCAATAAGTATCACGACCTTTAACGTGAAGTTCAGTCAGGAAACAAACTGCTTCCATTGAACCCGTCTCGTTTAAGGTGTTGATGGTGTTTTTGATGATCTCTTTGTATTGACGCTCACCCAGTTCACGCTCTTTACCGCAGCCCACTAACAGTACGCGCTCAGACAGTACGTTAGGAACATGATGCAGAAGTAGCATCTGCCCTGGCTTGCCTTCTAGATCGCCACGACGCAAAAGACTACTGATGTAACCATCGCTGATTTTGTCGAGTTGCTCCGCTACAGGTGATAAGCGGCGTGGTTCAAACACACCGACGACGATACATGCGCTGCGCTGCTTCTCGGGACTCCCGCTTTTTACACTGAACTCCATGCGTACTCCTACATCCTAAAGACAAGTGAGGCTAAATGTTGGATAATGCCCGCTTTATTGGCACTCGATTTCTTGTTCGAGGTAATTTGAATTAAGCAGGTCAACACTTGGCCGAAAGATTAAAAAATAACTCATTTACCCAAAAACTATAGCGATTCGAGTAAAAAAACAAGTTTTCTAAAGGTAAAACGCCGTGATTATTGTTCGGTATTTGATCCGAGAGACAGTGAAAACACAACTTGCTGTGTTGTTTGTGCTTTTTCTGGTCTTTTTTAGTCAGAAGTTTATTCGTGTACTGGCAAACGCTACAGATGGCTCAATTCCGGGTAGCGATGTGTTAACTCTTGTGGGCCTTTACATGCCATCAATGGCGATGTTAATGCTGCCACTTAGTCTTTATATAGGGATTTTGATTACTTTCGGGCGTCTCTATGCCGAAAGTGAGATTACAGTGATGAATGCGACTGGGATTGGGAACAAATTTCTCATCCATGCTGCGTTGTATTTGGCACTGATTACTGGCGCTGTTGCGGCGTTTAACGCACTGTGGCTGACCCCTTGGGCGAATGACAAAGAAATTAAAGTGATGGAAAGCCTCGAGTCTGATTCAGGGCTTGAGCTTTTGGTGCAAGGACAAATTCAAACCACGCCAGATGGCCAGGCTGTTGTGTATGTCAACGAAATCACTGAGAGCGGACAGAACTTACACAATGTCTTTATTGCCCAGCCAGTTCCTCGCGGAACGATGCGTCCGAATGTGATTGTTGCTGAAAAAGGCTTCGTTTCGGAGCTCCCGGATGGGCGTCAGGTGTTGGATCTGAATACCGGTGTTCGTTACGAAGGTATCCCAACACGATTGGATTACACCGTCACAGACTATGAAAACTACCAGGTGTTGATTGGTCAGAGGGAAGTGCGTCAAAAGCACCGTGACTGGGATGCAATGCCGACAGTCGCCTTAATTGATGAACCGTCAGCACCGGCACAGGCGGAATTGCAATGGCGAATCTCATTGGTGCTTTGTATTCCATTGATGACGATGATTGTGGTGCCCTTATCTTCGGTGAACCCACGCCAAGGTCGTTTTGCGAAGTTATTCCCAGCAGTACTTATATATCTGACTTACTTCCTGGCTATCAGTGCGGCAAAGTCTGCTATCGAAGAAGGCACGTTAAAGCCTGAAATTGGTCTGTGGAGTATCAATATACTTGCCTTGTTGGTGGCAGTAGCGCTGATCAGTTGGGATACGTTGCCGATGCGGAAAATGAGATATCGACTGAGGAGAGCCGCTTAATGTTTAAGATCCTCGACCTTTACATTGGGCGAACCATCATAGCGACGACCTCGCTTTGTTTGGCAACGCTGGTGGGGTTGTCAGCCATTATCAAATTCGTAGAGCAATTGCGTTCGGTCGGTGAAGGTGCTTTTACCATGATGACTGCCGTGCAATACGTGATGTTAAGTATGCCTCGTGATATCGAGATGTTCTTTCCGATGGCGGTGTTGCTTGGCGCGTTGATTGGCCTAGGAACATTGGCGTCTAGCTCTGAGCTTGTTGTTATGCAAGCCTCGGGTTTTTCAAAACTCGATATTGGTCTCTCCGTATTGAAAACCGCGATGCCGCTTATGCTAATAGTGCTGGCGCTTGGCCAATGGGGCGCACCTGATGCACAAAAGGCAGCGCGTGAGCTAAGAGCATTCGCGAAGTCTGGCGGTAATGTCATGTCAGTTCGTAGCGGCGTATGGGCGAAAGACGGTTCAGACTTCATCTATATTGCACGTACTGATCAGAAAGAGTCTTTAACAGGCGTGAACATATGGAAGTTTGAGGGTGACCAAGAATTAAAGACCATGGTGTTTGCGGAGAAAGGGACATATCTGGATAAAGACAGCTGGATGTTGAGCAACGTAACCATCACCCATTTTGAAGGTCCGGTTAAAATCAGTGAAACCGAGCAAGAGCAATTAGCTTGGAGAACGACGTTGACCCCTGAAAAGCTCTCTATTGTGACGGTCAAACCTGAAGAGCTTTCGTTGAGTGGGGTATACAGTTACGTGGATTACCTCAAGGCCTCTGAACAGGATGCTTCTCGCTATGAACTCGCGTTGTGGCGCAAAGTCCTACAGCCTCTTTCTATTGGGGTAATGATGTTGCTGGCACTGAGTTTCGTCTTTGGGCCGCTGCGTTCTGTGACAATGGGGGCTCGAGTACTCTCAGGTGTCATTTTCGGTTTTGCGTTCTACATTTCTAACGAGGTGTTCGGGCCATTGACCTTGGTTTACAATTTACCGCCATTTTTTGGTGCAGTGGCACCCAGTTTGGCGTTTATCGGTGTGACGCTCTATTTGCTTAATAGAAAGCTCTAGCCGATAAAGTGAAAGTTGTGGAAGGTTAAGCGATTTTTTAGTCGTAACCAATAACGATACCCAATAACAGAACGACAAAAAGAGGGAGCCAAAAGGCTCCCTCTTTTATTATCAAACCGGTGGAGTATCAGACGTCGCTGTAAGTCAGTCGATTTTGACCATTTGACAGTTCGCGAAGTGGTCTTGAAATGATCGATTGTTACGGTCAAATAGGGCGAGTAAGTTGCCTGCACCTAAACATGAAGTTGCCATGCGAATCAGTGATTGGGTAAACGTGACATTCCCACCAAACTCGCTAATGAGTTGAAGCTTCCAAGCTTTCATGCCAACAGTCTGGCCTGCCTTTGACCAAAAGTAGCCATAAAAAGCTGATGCGACAGCAAACACATAAAGAGTAAACAGGGGACTGACCATTGGATTGCGAGTGAGATAATCCCCAACATCGACATAACCTTCAATTGAAAAACCAAATTGAATCGCAATAGCAAAACCACCGACCACCACACCAATGGCTAACATCTCCACGGCAGCAAGCACGAGAAGGTCATATAACCATGCGCCCATACGACGAAAAAAGCTTGCGCCTTTGGGGACACTGTATTGAATTGAAGATTGAGACATCTTTCTGTCCTAAAATTGAGTATATGCAGAGTCTACCAGCCTTAGCGGTGATGTTGAATGCATAAAAATGCTCCCATTTGAGCGTATTTATAGCAGGCTGGCGAAAAAAGAAACGGTTGAACAAAAATAATGAATTAGGGGGTTGCGCTGTAGTTCGGCTTGCGTATAATCAGCCTCACTTGCCCGGGTGGCGAAATTGGTAGACGCAGCGGATTCAAAATCCGCCGGTGAATAACTGTGCCGGTTCAAGTCCGGCCCCGGGCACCAATTTCCGGAAAAGCCCCAGTCGAAAGACTGGGGCTTTTTTCGTTCTATGCATTCAAGATTATGCGTTAACCTTTCTACTTCTACTTCCAACAGTTCGTATCTTCTATATAGCAAAGAGCCTGTGAATTGATGTTTATTTGAAGATAATCATCAAGGGTGCTGTGCGTTGAAGTCATTGACCATTTCTCTTCTCTATATACACCCAACTAACCTTAAAGCCTCCCTTCGACGAGTTTACTGAGGCCGTGCTCGGTGTTATCCCTTTTTGATGGAGTTCACTACACCAAAAAAGGACGCTTTGATCATAACGTCAGTAAGCCTTGCTGAATCCTGCATCTTCAGGTTGGTGGGGTATACCATTCCGAGTTAAGGCGGTTTCGTGTCAATGTTGCCGTGTCTTATTAAAGCATGGCGTTTTTGTCATGAAGCATCTCGTTAATGGACTTCAATTGCTGAAACTGAACAGAGAGATTTTTTTGGTATAGATAGACAGTTCGATTTGTTTGAACGCACTATCTAGAGATGTATAACTGTGTACTTAAGATAGGTTTCTCACGCAGCTGTGAGGAATTCATGTTGTTTCCAGAGGTTTTGGTGTGCTTCTAAGATAGCAACTAGAGGTGAAACTGGTAAAAACAGCGTAAATAATCGTCTCTTTTGGGTGTTTTGATGAAAAAGTGAACGGTTGAGTCGATTTTATAAAGTTATTTGTATTTTGCTATTGCCAACGTGATCGATCTCTCTATAATGCGGCCCATCGACACGGAACACGGCGAGTTAAGCCAGTG
>NZ_JAJUBC010000004.1 GCF_028683095.1 Enterovibrio gelatinilyticus
GGTGCGCGAAAACCTGCCGCTAGTAGCCAAGGTATTCTGCCAATGTGGTCGATATGGGTGTGGGTGACAAGTAACGCATCGATATCTTTAACAGGAAAATCGACGTTGAGCGGTTTGGTTTCATCGCCCTGAAATAAACCGCAATCAATGAGCAGTTTACCGTTATGGGTGTCGAGTTGGTGGCATGAGCCAGTGACGCCAGTTTTTGCGCCATGGTGGGTGATGTGGAAGGTGTTTGGGTTCGTGTTTCGGTCGGTAGTTCGCATGATAGGCTCCTTAAAGCGCGTCTCTATCATGCCAACTTTTTACAAAAAAAATCCCCTTACTGGTATGATTTCAGAAAGGGGATGCATTTTTCTTGAGCTAAGCAGCTCGCTTTCTATGTTTAAGCGAGAGGCTTCACAGTTGAGCCTAATTTTTTATTTCCGACAGTCTATCCGAACTATCCGAACTATCCGAACTATCCGAACTATCCGAACTATCCATGCAGGAAGAAGGTAGCCGCATTATCAGTAACACACCAGACAATAATGTGAAAAGATACACAACATGCGTGTGGTGAAATGGCACATCCGTCAGGCTTGCTAAAGCTATCATCAATACAATACTGCTAATTAATGGATCTAGCCTCATCCCCACTCTACTTTTTGATTTTATAACTAATAAAGGCGAAATCAACCAGATGAGCAAAATAGCCAAACCAAAGACACCATAGCGCGAAAGTGTATCAATATACTGGTTATGCAAGTGCGGCTGAACCGCAGCTCCGGGGTTTTCCATTTTTCTAATACTAGAACGAAGTTCACTGTCACCGACACCAAAGAACAGATGGCGTTTAGTTATCGACAATCCTTCCTGCCACAAGTTGAGCCTGATACCTGTAGATGTGCCGTAGTGGCCGCTTGCTACATCCTGAATCTCTATCGCGGTTTGCTGTATTCGAAGGTCAATCTTGTTTTGAAAAACCAAGTAAGCACTCGTGACCGAAACAAGAATCACAAGTGCAGAAAAGAGACAGTGACGAGATGATATCGCCAAAACACGTAACGTTAGATATAGAGCGACCAGTGGAAAGAAGAGTAAAACACCACGAACATCGGTTAGAATTAGAGCAGCCAATGTTGTAGCTAAGCCCAACGCAGCTAGACATCTTATGACCCATTGTCTCTCAGAAAGAATGAAGTTGAGACAGACTAGCGCTAACATCGCACAATAGAGCGCATAAGGGATTGGATTCGTCGCAATACCGACCCTTGGCACTCCCATCATGTAATACTCATACCCAGCATTCAGACCACAAACGATTGCGGCGATAAGTAGAAGCCATTTCATAATACTTGGTGACATACGAGACCAAGGAACCAGCGACAAATAGGCTAAACACGCCAATAGTGTCCGAGAATACCCAAATTGGTCGCCCCGCAGGATATGTGCCAACGTAAAATACACAAACGCCAACATACTGGTAACTAGCAGCGGTATAATTGGAGACTTTTGCCAATTCGTTTTAATATCATTACGATAAAAAACGAGGCAATAGACACATACCAAAGGAATGAGTCGCGAAAGTAGCCATTTGGTATCGACAAAATTAAATATCGAAACCAACATGACAGCAAGAGGAGTTATAAGAAACAGGGTTTCTAAAAGTCTTTTGACCTGAGCAAGAGACGGTTTACTTGAATTGGGGATCATCATTCTAAACTACGAATATCAATAAATGCCAGAAGGCTCGGAGTAAAACTATCGCTCGTCCAATGAGGTTTTATACTAGTCACTACTTGCTCATATCCTGGAGCTTTTTTCTGTACATGACTGAAAGCATAATTTTCTTATAAGCTGTATACAATTCTCTCGAAAGCTTTCTGTATATAGGCGTTTTGAAACTATCCTTATGCTGTATAGTTGACTCATTACCTACATGTTGTGCCATAAAATTCGGGGTTAGCTGATAGGAATATTGACCGTGAATAAAGTTCGCGCCGACAAAACAGTCCACAGGTAAACACCAACGATGCTTAACCAACTTCGCCGCCGCAGAGGGAGAGATCGCATAAGCGCACAACCCTCCGTAGTTATCCTTCATCAAGTTAATCTGGAAGTCCGCCACCTCAGAAATCTTTGTGAAATCACCGCCTTCATTGATGCTTTGAAGGCGAATAAACCCCAACTCTTGCACCTTGTTGAGCGCAAAATTGGCAATTTCCAGCGCGTTTTCATGAAGTTCAATATCGTCTTCACAGACTATAATTGGTCGATTTAACTCAATACACTTTAGCCACATCAGATAGTGGCTGGCGTAACAACCAAGTTCACCTCTAGACGGCATTTTGCCGCTGGTTAACCACAACCTCTTGGGATAGTCATAATCTTCAGCCAACACTGGTGTGGCGGCATGACCATCAATTCCGTCAAAAAAGGCGAACTCAATACTTTTCTCTGCCATTTCCTTTGCCACTTTTTCGCGGCGGTCAGTACATCTTGGTAGACTAATCACATAGACACTGGGCACTTTTATCACTTTCTAATGGCATTTACGTTTACATTGATTTCTTGATACTACATCAAATCAATAAGGGGTTCGAGTGAGTTTTACTAGATTTGGTCGACGATACGAATGCGCTAAGAAAGGAGTAGATGAAGAAAATATCGTGGTGAAAGTTTGCAAGGGTAACGAGTTGTAACTCTGGCGTTAACAGCATGACTGCGTTTTGTCAATCTAGGCCTCAGTACGCGACAGCAAACTGAAGTCAAGTAACGCATTGATAATACCTGTGTGTCACACTTCAATTAAACATCAATGTATACTTTAGTCACCTCAACTTGTTTGTTCATCGAGAGTTTAGTTTGTTGGATGACGATGATTAAGAGTTGTCTTATTAATACGGAATTGAACACATTGACATGGAATCAACGAACAAGACATCAATTCTCTGTTTAAAGTTAACCTCAATAATAGCTATGCGTTGCTGCTAACGAAAACGCGATCTAAAAGCAAGATTTGAAAGTGCATCAGTACCTGTTTCTTCAGAAATGAGTTCGTTAATTTGCACCAAACCTTTGCCACATACCACAACAGGCCTACATCCTCGCTTAAAAATGACTTTGCCAGGAACTCGATTTTCCACGACTACGTCATCAACCAATTCTGCATCTAAAATCCGATAAAGCTGACCATTTAGAATCGTTGAAGCACCACTATATGGGTAGCTGACAGCATCAATAAATCGGCAAATATAATCTGAGTCTTGGTCCCAGTTAACGGCATAGTCATCTTCATCTCGCCAGAGGCTATATGTCGCTAAACTTTCGTCTTGTTTAATGGATGGAATGTCACGATCGTTGATAATCTTTTCAACCAACGTTAAAGCGAGCGATGCATACAAGTCTGAGAGCGCCGTGATCACAGCTTGGATTTTTATCGGATAAGAAATACACAAAGAGTCTTGTCCAATTATATCGCCTCTATCATATTCTTCGGAAGCGTGAAGGGCAGTTACCCCAATGCTACTGTCACCGTTAAGCAATGCTGAAACGACGGGTGCGAAACCACGGTATTTAGGAAGAAGCGAATCATGAAAAACCACAAGGCTCGAATTTTCATTGTTAATCAGCCAGCGCCAGCCAATTGCAAAGCTGTATTTACTAGTGACTTTAACGTTTTCAGACTTGTCGACAAAATTTATTCCAAAGTCGGAACAAAGCTCTTGTATTTCAACATAAAAATCATTTTTAACATTTAAATCTCGACTGCCGATTACTTGATCAATACAACCCGCATGTGTTGCTGCAAGGTGACGCAGCACAGCGAAACCTTTTTCGGTCATACAAAATAATGTAATACTTGATTTGTTTTCTATCATTTTCTAGTTTTTCTTTTTTGCAACCAGCAAACAACTAGCCCCAAACATCATTTTTATACCATTCTTGATGTTACTCACTTCAGGCGAAAGTACGCTATTAATGATTTGACTAGACAAGCCTTCTTTCACCTCATGATCTGCTTTAGGATTTGGTTTCGAGAGTGAGGATTTCATACCTACTTTATATGGCAGTGAACGGAAAGCAAAAATAGGTAATGGCAAAGGACGAAAGAAATATGTTGAATACTCAATGTAAAAACCCGCTTCAGTTACTTTCTTCTCAATCTGTCGCAACGAATAACGTCTATAATGTCCAGCTATAACGTCCTCATGAGACCATAATAAATCCCACGCAGGTACTGTGATATAAAGGCTTCCTTCTGTTTGTAGAAGTAAATTGATAGATGTGAGAAAACCATGATCATCTTCAACATGTTCAATAACATCGAATAACCCTATAGCAGGCAGACTATTAGGTAAAATCTTTGCTGAATCAGTAGTAGCACAAATAACTGTGTCTATACCTCTTCGTTTAGCGACGACAGCACCCTCTATACCTGGTTCGATAAGAGCAACGTCAAAGCCAGAATTTTTGAGCGCCAAAGACACAAAACCGTTTCCGCCACCCACATCGAAAATGGTACCTTGGTGATTCGGCGGATACTTTTGAATTGCTGAAACGATGCATTCATTCCTATGTTTAAACCAAAATGAAGTTTCTTCTATCTTGGCATAGCTATGATGCCCATCATCTGGAAATGATACTTTTTCCGTCTCTTGGCTGAAGTAAATACCTTCAGCGCCCAATTCAATATCACGACTAATTTCATTAATATCAATCACTTTTATTCTCCTCGATTCAATCGATAACTATCACAACGGTAAGGTAATACCTCGAGTGGTGAGTAGCTCTCTACGGTAATAATCAAGTTTATATCGTTTGAATCGCAGGCCTCTACTATGGAGAAATCCGACTTCGATTTTCGCTTCGCTTCAGTATCATATTGAAAAATCCCATACCCTCTTACTGGCTCGTCTTTAATAGCATTTAACATAGGGACACCAGTCAGTGAATACAGGAACATGCCCGCAGCCCATTTGTCGCCATAATCATGTGGCAGTTGACTGTAAACTTCCTTTGATAAGAAAAGACGGCTTTCAGCTTTCACTGCACCCTGCTCTTCCAGTGCTTCATTGATGCGCTCTCTAAATTGGCTCAAACCACCAGAAGACGATATAAACCAACCTCGATTATCAACGTTCATCAGTGCCGAAGTTAATGATTGGTTGATTTGAAGCAGTGAATTGTTCATGACTCGAAAAGGTTCAGCATTTCTACTCAGCATTCGGTCAAACAATGTGTCTTTATTCATAGATAAGTAAAAAATGGTTACGCATATAAAAAAGACCGGAAGTAAATTAATACCACCTAATTTCACAACGCTTTTAGTAGTGTGTAATGCGGCTTTATAACTAATAAGAACAAACCCAAACGACAACAAAATTGTATACATTGCTAATTGAAAGTATACCTTATCTGCTGGCCCCAAAGACGTAGCGATGCTAATTACCAGGGTGATAACAGATATAATCGCACCCGAAAAAAGGTAATACTTGGACTCTCGTGGTAGTTTTCGGAAGCAAAACAGAGCTGGCAGAATTAAAAATATCACGCCATAAGCGGCCCAATGGCTGTTTGTGAAGTAGTTGATAACAGCAGATAAGGTGAGGTTATCAATGCTTAGGCCATGGTCCATCGAGCTTTGTATTGGCATGTTCACCGAGTAAACAAGAAAAAACACGATCCAAGCAATACCAAGCACATAAACTAACCAGCATTTTGGTTGTTTAACTAACAGCACAAAACCTATAAATGCCGCATACAAAAAGCCGAAAGATACTTTACCAAATGAGATCAGTAAGGCGACAAAAAACAATCCAATGAAATCTAATAGTGAGTTTTCACTTTTATCAAAAGTCACCCCAAAAACATATGGAAGTGTGATTATAAATATCACTGTTGGCAACCATAAACCATGGGAAATAACCGGTAGCCACATATCTATACTAAGAGGAATGAATAAAACAATACCGAATAGATATGCGGGTGACTTCCTGATCGAAATTTTTGCAACCAAAAACGAAAGCGCAGACAAAAGAAGAAATCGTTTAAGCACTGCAAAAAAACCATACGAATCAAAAGGCTCAAATGCAGTGATTTTCAATATCAATGCATCGAAGTAATGACTAATGACATGGTAGACCATCAACGGCATGCCATGCTGCCCTATACTTGGATACCCACTATTTAATATACTTTGAATAATGGCAGTATGAAAAACGGTATCGTCATACCACCCCCGAAGCACAGTACCTACGCCTTGCTCCGCTTCAACAAGTGGAAAAGTTCGAAAGTAGTCAGCATGATGAATCCCTAATGGAATTGTCATCAAAATGACCAAGATAAATACAGTAATTAAAGCACAAACAACATCAACACCCGTCAATCCTGAAAGCTTAACCTTCAAACCTAAGCCTTTGAAACAGATAAAAGCAAAGGAACAGTAAAGTGACACTGTTGCTAGTATTTCAATGAAGCTAAACTGTTGAAAAACCAGATAACTATATAACAGTGTAAAGCCAGAAAACATTATAAATGAGAGCGTTATAATCCTCTCTACATTCATTTGATTTACAAACGCTGCTGGCATAGCATTCTTTGCTCTCAATCGTTCAAAACTAGCTAAGTTCATTCAGTATTGCCTTCTCTAGAGCATCTACGATGAATTTTTGCTGAATGTCTGTCATTCCTATCCACAATGGTAATCTAACAAGACGCTCAGATAACATATCAGTATTACAGAGCTCTCCATTACTTCGGCCATATTTTATGCCAGCTGGTGAAGAGTGAAGAGGAATATAATGGAAGACCACCCCAATGCCTTGGTCTTTCAAACTACTGAGTACATTCTGCCTGCAAACGTTTTGTGGCAACAAGATATAATACATATGCGCATTGTGTTCACAATTCTTTGGTACATGCGGTCTGGAGAGTAAACGCTGCTTCTCCATCGGCTCAATCAAGGCGTGATACCTATCCCATATGTCCATACGTTGACGGGTTATCTCGTATGCATCTTCCAACTGAGCCATAAGGAAGGCGGCGATAATCTCTCCTGGTAGAAATGAAGACCCTTTGTCCTGCCAAGTATATTTATCAACCTCGTTACGGAAAAAACTACTCCTGTCGGTACCCTTTTCACGGATAATTTCTGCCCTAAGCACTAAATCCGGCTTATTAACTATCAAAGCCCCGCCTTCGCCAGAAATGATGTTCTTCGTTTCATGAAAACTAAAAGCTGCGAGATCACCAAAGCTGCCCAAAGGCTTACCCTCATATTTCGAAAGCACTCCCTGCGCTGCATCTTCTACAACGTTTAGATCATGTTTTTTTGCTATATCCATGATTATGTTCATTTCACAGCCTACACCTGCGTAATGGACCACTACAATAGCCTTCGTTTTGGAAGTAATGGCGTTTTCTATAAGTTTTTCATCAATGTTGAGTGTATCTGGTCGAATATCAACAAATACGGGTACCGCTCCACGTAGTACAAACGCATTAGCTGTAGAAACAAATGTGTAAGAGGGCATGATGACTTCATCACCAGCCTCTAGGTTCAGAAGAATGGCAGACATTTCTAGCGCGGCGGTGCAGGAATGTGTAAGGAGGGCTTTTGTACATTGGCTATAAGATTCCAACCAAGAATGACACTTTTTTGTGAAAGTTCCATCCCCTGCTAATTGTCCCAACTCTTTTGATTCGACAATATAATCTAGCTCACGCCCTGTCATAAAAGGGATATTAAATGGAATCTTTTTAATAGAGGATGTCATTTTTCATAATTCCGTTTATTGCTTTCCTAACCACATCAAACTCGCTTGGATGTGAAAACAAAGTATTTATTTAATAGAAACAATATCAATGCAACTAAAACTATTGATACTGCTTGTATATAACGATGATCATAATGTAGTAGATCCACAAATATCGATAGGAGCATGAAGTTAACACCATACCCAATCATATGGGAGACTATATATCTCGGCAATGCACTCTTTTTATTATTTTCATACTCAAAGGTCCATGCTGCATTTGCAAGAAAACTGAACACCACTGATAAAACATAAAGTATGGTCATGGTAATCTTTGGCGTCCCACCAAAATGCACTATGGAAACATACAAAACAAAAATCAATGCATTGCTAGAAATACCAACAACAGCGAATTTTAAAAACTGACGACTTGGCAAACATGAACTTAAGATTGAACTAGCTTTCATTTTTATTTTTATCGCGTCATTTTTCTAATTATATATAGAGGCCTTTTCTTGTTTTCATCAAATGACTTGCCTACATACACGCCTAGTATCCCCAAATTAAATATGACAATACCACCAATGAAATACAATGAAACGATAAGGCTTGTCCAACCTTCAACGGTCACACCATTCACCCACGAGTACAAGAGAATGTAGGAACCATAGAGCAGGGAAAGAAATGACATCAAAAAGCCAAACTTGATCGATAACCTTAGTGGTTTGTCTGAATATGCAATAATTGTTTCAGTTGCCAATTTAAACAAAGCTCGATATGTATAACTTGAATCACCATCATATCTTGTTGAATGCTCAGCTTGGATCGAGGTTGTTTTAAATCCCATCCAGGAAATAAGTGCGCCAAAGAATCGAAGTTTTTCTCTCATCTGCAGAAAACTAACAACTACTTGACGCGACATTATACGAAAGTTACCGCTGTCACCATCAAATTTCATATCAGCCAGATAACTAAACAGCTTGTAAAATAACTTAGAAGTAATACGCTTTAACGGTGGATCTTGACGACGCCCTCTCAATGCAAGCACAATATCGAAACCTTCTTGTGCTTTGCTATAAAGTCTAGGTATCTCTTCTGGTCTGTCTTGTAGGTCACAATCCATAACCACCACCCAGTCACCTTTAGCATGATCCAATCCAGCAGTAATTCCATAATGTTGCCCGAAGTTTCTACTAAATTGCATTCCAAGCACCCTTGGATCTCTACTTGAAAGTGTTTCTATTTTTTCCCAAGACCCATCATTACCACAGTCTTCGACAAGTATGATTTCGAAATTTTTTGTTATAATCTCTAGTGATGACACCAGTCTATTGTAAAGCTCATCTATGCAGTTTTTCGCTTTGTACACTGGTACTACAACGGAAATATGTGGTTCCATGATTTTCACACCTACAATTTAAGTGAATCATCCGTTAAAGTTCGAACTTTAAAAAGTCAAATCTATGAACTTATAGTTTTCTAAGCTCGTACTAACTTATCTGCTTCTTTTTTTGCTTTGTTCCAAACGAGATCTTCAATTCCATTCGTTGGATTGAAATCTATCGGTGCTTCTATAAGAAGTCGTCGGATTTCTTCATGGTTAAATTTGTGGCATGCATCATCAAGTCGAGACAATATATCAGCGTATTCTCCGAGGGTTAAAAACCTTTCATTCGCTGTCATTATGCGCTCATGCTCTGTTCTAGAAACGTCATCTCCAATGAGCAGTTCTTCATACAATTTCTCTCCAGGTCGGAGACCAGAAAAACTAATCTCTATATCTCCATTTGGGTTGCTTTCATTCTTAACTTCCAAACCTGACAAGTTCACTAGGTTTGCTGCAAGATCAACAATCTTCACAGGCTCGCCCATATCCAGTACGAAAACATCACCTCCATTACCCATTGCACCGGCTTGTACAACAAGTTGCGCGGCTTCGGGTATCGTCATGAAATAACGTATGATATCTGGATGAGTTACGGTTATTGGTCCACCCTGGTTGATCTGCTTCTTGAATAGAGGAATCACGGAGCCCGATGAGCCAAGTACATTTCCAAAACGAACCATACAAAAACGCGTTCCGGTGTCTTTTTCTTTTTCAATTTCCGCTAACGCTTGCAAACCAAGTTCTGCCATGCGTTTTGTTGCACCCATAACATTAGTTGGCCTTACAGCTTTGTCTGTCGAAATTAGAACAAATGACTCTACGCCAGCATCTATTGCTGCTTTCGCTGTAACGTAAGTTCCAAATACATTGTTCCTTACACCTTCAACGACATTGAACTCAACCAATGGGACGTGCTTATACGCAGCAGCATGATAAACAGTCTGCACCGAGAACGATTTCATAATATTGAAAAGGCGATTTTGCCTCTGAACCGACCCCAACAAAGGAATAAGAGTTGTTTTACTATCTGATTCAGTAATAAGTTGATTTAGTTCTTTCTCCAAGCTATATAAAGCAAATTCTGACAGCTCAAATAGTACTAGTGACGCTGGCTTGGCTTTTAATATTTGACGACAAAGTTCTGCCCCGATGGAACCACCCGCACCTGTTACCATCACTACTTTGTTCTTGATATTTGCTTCCATCAGGCAATTTTTTGGCGGAACGGGGTCTCGCCCCAAGAGGTCTTCGATTTCGACATCTTTCACTTCATCGATCTGAGCTTTACCCGTCATGATGTCTTCAATTGAAGGTATCGTTAACACTTCTACAGGTAGATCTACCAATGAATCGATAATTTCCTTTCGACGTGACCGGGTTTCGCTAGGGAGTGCTAGCATTACCTGAGAGATACGATACCTTTCTATTAACTTGGCTATTCTTTCAGGACTATTGACTTTTAAACCCAGTATTACTTTATTTATAAGTGCTTTATCTTCATCTATAAATCCAATTACTCTCGAGGACTCAGATGACCTTAATGCTAGAGCAAGTTGTCGTCCACTACTACCCGCTCCATAGATCAACACCCTATGGCCACCCTTACTAGATAACTGCGAGACCAGCACACGAGCTACTAATCTAGTTCCGCCACATAGTATGCAAAGGTACGCGCCATAAATAAGGGGCACTGAACGAGGCACAGCCGCTCCAAAGTAATATGAAAGCAACGCTATTGAGAGCGTTGAGAAAAGCGTACCAGTGGCAACGACTGCAAGCGCATGAAATGTCAGATATCTAAGGATGGCTCTATATAAGCCAAGTTGGAAAAAGCAAAAGATTGTCGTTAATATCGTACCCAACAAAACATACTGATCGAGACGATCATAAGCCATTTCAATGTGGCCAATACGAGTCCAGTAAGCAGCGTAGAACGCAAAAATAACAAAAAACACGTCAAATGCTACACTAAGTACTAATTTTTTAGAGCGTGATATACTCCATATCTGTTCGAAGTGAATCATCGGTTACCTTCTTTGTTCTTTACTGCATCACCGCTACCATTACCTTTTACTGTGAGTAAAATATATTTAAAATAGCTTTTTAAGGTCAGTGTATTTAGCATATCTCGATCCGTTATTGCGAGTAATTCCGGAGTCGACATATCAATATTGCTAACCTGAGCAAGCCCTGTAATTCCGGGAAGAACATCATAAACACCTTGTTTTGTTCTTGCCTCTATGAGTTCTTCTTGATTAAAAAGATTTGGCCTAGGCCCAACCAAGCTCATTTCACCTTTAACAACATTTATAAGTTGTGGCAATTCATCAATCTTTGTTTTTCTGAGCACTTTACCCATTTTTGTAATTGATTGTTCATTTGCAAGATGACTTGCTACTGACTCTGTTTCAACCTTCATAGTTCGAAACTTTATCAAATTAAAAGGCTTCTTACCTTTTCCCACACGCGTTTGGATGAAAATTGGAGAGCCGTTATCAAAATAGCCGATTATAGTTACAACTAGAAGAATAGGTAGCGTGAAAATCAACCCGGTCACTGCAAGTAAAAAGTCGAAAAAACGAATCATATAATTCTTCTTATTTATTTTGTGATAATTGTTTATATCTGGCCGTACTTACAACAAAGTCACCAAATATTTGCTCATACATTTTCTGTTTTCTAGATAACTTAGCGATTAATTTGAATAGAGCTTTAGGAATAGGCAACTGAACTATTGACTTATTCTGCCTTTTTGCCATCCAATTTATCAGTTCCTTAGTAGATAATGAATTGTCATCTGCTACTAAGTAGATGTTCTCTTCTAACTTTTCTATTGTAGCTATGTTAGTAAGCGCTTTCGTCAAACTCTCAACAGATATGTAGTGCCTACTATTATTAGCACATCCAAATGGCAGAAAATGAGCTTTTTGTACTAGTTTCATGAGTATTTTAAGATTACCTTTCACACCTTCTCCGTAAACTAAGGGGGAGCGTACAATCACGATTTCAATGTCTTGAGTGTCATTCAGTTTAAGTAGACTTTGCTCGCAGAGAAATTTAGCGTTTGATGCTGTATCTTTTGGATTCGTAGGTGTTAACTCGGAAACCACGTCTTTTGTAGACGCCATACCATGGACGATTGTAGAGCTAAGGAAAATGAATCGCTTAATCCCATATTTAGCCGCTCGTTTTGCAAATGATATGACAGCCAAATTATTGACGTCGTTGACTCTAACATCATCGACCTCAGACAACGCTTCATGTGCGATTCCCGCTAGATAAATGACTGTATCGCACCCTTCAAAGAGCTCAGGATCATCAGGGCATTGACAAATATCATTCACAACATACTGCTCGGCATGTTCAATATTAGGCTGATGCGTTCTGACCACAATACGCTTCACATGGTGTTGGTCTAATATATGTTTGCCAATAAAGCCTGTCGCTCCTGTTACTAGTATCGACATTGTCTTACACCTCTATTAATGCCTCTAACGATTTTTCTAATCTGGATACAAGGTGCTGTTTGTTGAACTGAGTTGAAGCGTACTCATAGCCATTCTTACCTAGTTGTGCTCTTTCAGCATCGCTAAGAGAAAGAAATTTAACAATATTTTCAAATAAGAGATTGAATTTACCTGAGTCGCAGGTTAACCCGCAATGTGCATCTTTGATCAATTGGGACGCAGCTCCGTCTATCATCCCCAAAACAGGTAACGATGCCAGCATATAGGATTGTACTTTGCCTGGAACGGTACGAGAAAAGATATCATCACTTTTAAGTGTTACAAGTGCAGCATCTGCTTTACTGTAGAAGTTCGGCATCGCTTCCAAAGGGTGCTGTCCAAGTAATACGATTATGTCTTCCAGAGCAAAACGAGCAATTTCCTCTTCCAACTGCAAGCGTCGCCTTCCGTCTCCCACAATGCTAAAGACAACATTTAGTTGCTCTTGCTTAACAAGCTTTGCACATTCGACGATAGCATCAAAGTCTTGTGCATCGCCGATGTTGCCAGCAAAGAGTATATTAACAACTCCCGAATCGGATGGTGAACGCTCGATCGAAAATAGGTCTTCTGCCCAATTTGGGAAAATCAATGTTGGAGTGTCAGATTTATCACGTTGTCGTATTGCCGATAAATAGGCTTCCGACTGCGCGAGAATCAAATCGCAGTTGCCATATATATACGATACTAACTTACCAATGAGGTTTATTGCTTTCTCGGATTTTACGATTCCTACCGCTTGTAACGATTCAGGCCATAAATCTAGTGACCACATAGCTAGTGGGATTTTTTTGTTTTTCTTTATCGCTATGGCTGGTAACACTGATGTCACAGGACTCAATTGACATGCAAGAATTACATCAAATTGCTTATCTTTGAATTTCCTCACCCCATTGAATGTTGCTGAAACAGCGAAAGAAACGTAATTTAGAAGCAAGTTGATACTCCCCGTTTTACGGGGAAGCATCGGTACACGTAAGACCTCAATACCTTGGAAGTTCGAAAAATTATGCGGTGCTTCTACATATTCCGAAAAGAAGACTCCATCAGGATAGTTTGGTTTGCCCGTTAAGACTGTTACTTCGTGGCCTTGCTCATGTAGGGCGCAGACCAGGTCGTTGATCCTAAAATTCTCGGGCCAAAAGTATTGTGATACGACGAGTATTTTCATTTAGTTATATTGTTTCCAAACAACACGCTTTACGTAGTCCGTATACGAATGAATGATTCGTACCACTTTGTCCGACACATTTGGCATTGTGTAATCTGACACTTCTCGTAACAAACGGGTTTCGCCACGTGGCTGAGTTTCCAAAATCGCTAACGCTTGAAGTACACGCTCGACTTCTAAACCAACCATCATGACTGAAGCTTCTTCGAAGCCTTCTGGGCGCTCGTGTGCTTCTCGCAGATTTAGTGCTGGGAAGTTCATGATAGACGATTCTTCAGTGATCGTGCCGCTATCAGACAGCGCTGCTTTAGCATTCTTCTGAAGGTGGTTGTAGTCATGGAAGCCCAGAGGCTTAAGTAGTTGAACATTTTCATGGAAAGTAATTCCTTGCTGTTCAATACGAGCACGCGTTCTAGGGTGCGTTGATACGATAACCGGATAACCGTATTTCTCGGCGACCGTATTAAGAATACAAGCTAGCTTTTCAAGTTGTTTCGGTGAATCAACGTTTTCTTCACGGTGAGCACTTACGACAAAGAACTTGTTTGCTTCAAGACCCAACCTTGATAGAACATCGGAAGCATCGATGTTATCCATATAGTGATTGAGTACTTCGTACATAGGACTGCCCGTTTTTACGACTCGGTCAGGACTAATGCCCTCGGCCAATAGGTAGTCTCTCGCGATTGTGCTGTAGGTCAGGTTGATATCTGAAATATGGTCCACAATTTTGCGATTTGTTTCCTCTGGTACTCGCTGGTCAAAACAACGATTACCAGCTTCCATGTGGAAAATAGGCACTTTGCGTCGTTTTGCTGGCAGTGCAGAAATACAAGAATTTGTATCTCCAAGAACTAACATCGCATCTGGCTGAACTTCAGCAAGCGCTTGATCGACTTTGATGATAACTTGCCCGATAGTTTCAGCCGCGCTACTACCCGCAGCATCCAAGAAGTAATCAGGCTTTCTTACACCAAGATCGTTAAAAAAGACTTGATTCAATTCGTAGTCGTAATTCTGACCAGTATGTACCAATACGTGTTCGCAGTGATCATCCAGCTTAGCAAGAACGCGCGATAGTCTGATAATTTCTGGTCTAGTACCCACTACCGACATGACTTTTAATTTTTTCATTCAATTACCCTTGCAAACGTATCAGGTTTTTCTCTATCAAATACTTCGTTAGCCCAAAGCATAACGATGAGTTCATCTTCACCAATATTTGTGACATCGTGAGTCCAGCCAGGAACAGTTTCTACGACTCTGAAATCATCTCCACTTACGATTTCTTCATAGAACTCACCCGATTCAATCTGTTGAAACTTGAAATTGGCTTGTCCTTTGATTACGAGAAATTTTTCGTTTTTCGTATGGTGGTAATGCCCACCCCGAGTGATTCCAGGATGCGCTGTAAAGAAAGACACTTGACCAGCTTCTTTCGTTTTCAAGAGTTCACAAAATGTACCGCGAGGATCTTGGTAAGATGGGACGGTATAAGTGAATTGTGATGGTTTGAAATAGCTGATGTAGGTTGAATACAACGCTCTTTCTAAGCCAACACCGACATTTTCAACGATGAGGCTATCTCGGCTTTCTTTAAACTTGTAAAGGAGACCCGCAATTTCACCGACTGTCGTAGGATAAACAGTTTCAACTGTTTGAATACCCGACGTCAACGTCCCTGACAAATGTCGACAGAAGCTATCACAAACATCGTCAATGTATACCAAGCTGACTTTCGCTGATTCATCATTGATTGTCAGGGGTAAATCATTTGCCACATTGTGACAAAACGTGGCGACAGCCGAGTTGTAATTAGGCCGGCACCATTTGCCAAACACATTCGGCAAACGATAGACGAATACATCTGCTCCGGTATCGCGACCATAGGCTAGAACAGCTTCTTCTGCGCCCGCTTTGCTCCGTCCATACGCTGTTGAGCCTTCGGCATGTATAGAAGAAGTAATTAGAAGAGGTGTTTTCTTACCTGCAGACTGCAAGACATCGATGATTTTCTGAGTAAGATCAGTGTTACCTTCTTTAAACTCACGATCATCTTTCGGTCTGTTGACGCCAGCTAAATGAAATACAAAGTCAGCTTCTAACAACGCGTCCGCCAAGTCACTGCTCGAACTGTCTCGATCAATACAGATAAGATCGCTAAAACCCTGCTCAGTTAAGAAAAACGTAAGATTTTTCCCAATGAACCCTTTGGCACCTGTCACCAATATTTTCATGGAACGCGTCCTATCAATCGTTGTTTTTCGACACAAGCTTCTGGATAAAGTCCAGCTTCAACAGGAGGGTTTTCATACCTTCCACATCAAGCCTTTCAGTGTTGTGAGAGTTATAGTCTTCCAACTCAGTGATGCGTGGGTCACCATCTTCTACGAATTTGCCGTAGTTCAAGTCACGCAAATCCGGGGGCACTTGGAAATAGTCGCCATGGTCAATAGCAGATACCATTTCTTCTCTGCTCAAAAGCGCTTCGTAGAGCTTTTCACCGTGTCGCGTACCGATGGTGTTAACAGGATGCTCTGGCACTCCTAACAACTCTTTGAGTGCTGTCGCTAATACTTCAATAGTCGCTGCTGGCGCCTTCTGCACAAAAATGTCCCCATTCTTGCCGTTCTCAAACGCATACAGAACCAAATCAACGGCATCACCCAGTGTCATCATGAAGCGTGTCATATTAGGATCTGTAAGAGTCAGAGCCTTACCTTCGTTTATGAAATCAACAAATAGAGGGATCACTGAACCGCGTGAAGCCATCACATTTCCATAGCGCGTCCCGCAAATCATCGTTTTGCTTTCATCAACATTACGAGACTTAGCCACCATCACTTTTTCCATCATCGCTTTGGAGATTCCCATAGCGTTGATCGGATATACGGCTTTGTCAGTGCTCAAGCAAACTACACGAGAGACTTCATTGGCAATCGCAGCCTCAAGCACGTTCTCTGTGCCTATGACATTGGTTTTAACTGCTTCCATTGGATGGAATTCGCAAGAAGGCACCTGCTTAAGCGCTGCTGCGTGGTAGATGAAATCCACACCTCGGGAGGCATTTAAAATACTGCTATAATCTCTTACATCACCGATATAGAACTTCAGTTTGGGGTTATTATATTTTTTTCGCATGTCATCTTGTTTTTTCTCGTCACGAGAAAAAATACGAATCTCTTTGATGTCTGTATCAAGAAACCGATCCAGTACAGCATTACCAAACGAACCCGTCCCGCCGGTGATCAACAATACTTTATCTAAAAAAACGTTCGAGCTCATAATCAGCATTCCTATAAATCTAATTTATCCCAGAACAAACTTGTTACATATGCGAGCCGCATAACGTCCAGAAAATAATAGTAACATCAAGGTCAGTACCCAAAACGACATCATATTCTCTAAGAAACCAAACACCTGATTGTTAGCTGGAAGGTATAAAAACATCAGTGCAAACAACGGAAGGAGCAATTTTGCAACAAAATTCCCCTTAAATAGTGCCGCATTCACCACTTTCGAGAAGTAAAAACCGAGTGCAAGCATCACAAAAGTGACACCGTAGAATGAAACATCGTTGGCAAAGTAGCTGTAAGCTGAGTGCCAATATACATTTTCATCCCATCTATCAGTGATTTTTCGTTGATATGTTCTTTCTCGAACATCAAAACCTAGATAATCTTCGAATACACGTTGTAGAAAAACGGAATGACCTACACCATAAGTCGAATCAAAAGGTTCATCTAGTGATATGGACATCCCTTTGTAACCTTGACTAATGTAAACCGCTATTTTTTCATAGAAGTCATAAGCCACACCTTTGTACTCACCTACTTCTCGCTCAAAAGTTACATTATTTGCAGCTAAATAGTCGAAATTTGCTGGTGTTTCTTCTTTAACGACAACCGCATAAAGGTTAGCCCCTGACTTTACTGCATAAAACTGCCAAAAAGAAAAAGCGAACATGAAAACCAATGACAAAATTACGCCTTTTCTTTTCATCAGTCCCTTTAAACCGCCATCTTCTTTTTCATCAGACATAAATATAACAAAAAGACAAACAGAGATAGTGAAGAAGTAGGAAAAATTAATTGAACTCAAGCTCATTGCTGTCCCAGCGAGTAGAGGGATCAGTGCAACAAGAATGCCTGCAGTTCTCTCCTTAAAGCTCAAACTTGTCCACCTAAATATAATAATTGGCAATAAACAGTACTTAAATATCCCAAAAAAGATCGTTAGTGCAGTTAGATACTTATTTCCCTTGTACTCGCCTGATAGTAACTTCTCTGCATACAGGTTTCTTGACTGAGCAGGATCCCATATTCCCAACCTGATGCTTTCAACAAACCCTGTTGGTATTAATGAATCCGACATTGTTATATTTTTAAAGAAAATCACACTTCCAATTAAAGCAAAGAAAACAATTAACCAGTAATATTTCCCAGCAAGTAAAGAGTAATCAACTCTCGCATGCGAATCAATAGGCCTAACTTTTTCTCTCTTAAGGTTCCATATGTATCCTGCTATAAATGCACAGTGATATAAGAAAATAAAAATTAAGAGTTCGGTTTCATTCCCGAAATTCCAATTAACCGGCCCATCGACGGCTAGATATACGGTAAAAAGCAAATATATTTCCACAAGCAGGAGTGGCACTACATTCTTTAACTTCATGTTGTTATCCCTAACTTTTCCATACTTCATTGAACTTCATAACTCGATCTTTTATCAACGCGTAATGTGTAGCATGTTTTCCCTCATTTAATTTTAGATCATTTAGTTCTCGCATAATGACTGGGGATTTAAATATCACCCTAACAAGATACAGATAGTAGCTAAAATTTAATAGCTTGCCTGCAAGGCCACCTCTTTTATAGCAAGATAGTCTATTCCTTAAAATAAATTTACCTAGATAGCTTTCGTCTAAGCTCTCAAGATATTTAAAGACATTTTCCTTGTCTATATTATATTTTTCGTTATCTACCAAATATATCGAACCAGGCGTACGCCTGTAGTAAATGTACACCTTACCAACTGTCTTAAACTTGATGTCTTTATAATTGGATGAAAGATGGGCCATCATAGGGAAATCTTCAGTAACACGAAACTTTCGGATAAAATCAAACGTATCTGAATCTTTGATAAAACAATTTCTGTAAATCAAGCTTGGCGTATTGATAACATTTATGTTCTTTAATTTTGAGAAAAAACTCTCTTTCTCATAGATATGCTGAGTTGCAAGCATATGAAACATTAGTGAATTTGACTTACTAAGAACACCATCAATTAACAATAGCGGCATTCCAGTAACAAAGTCACAGTCATTCAACCATTCAGCTTCCTGAAAAATATTTTCGTACGAGTAAACATCATCGCCCGCTAATAGCTTAAACGGCTCATTGCCTATATGCTCCCACATACTCGTAAAGCTAAAACCAACACCACGATTTATGCCGTCGCCTAGAATAATGCACTCTATAAACAAGTCTTTGTTCTGATTAATCCAATTGTTAATCTTAATCAAACTATCGTCTTTCGAGCCATCGTCGGAAATTACAAGCTTAACATTCTTGTTTTTCCCGTATTGCTCCACCTGGTATTTTATACTTTCTAAATGTTCTATTATGTACTGTGAATGGTTGTAAACCAACACAGAAAACGTGAAGTCAATAATCATTGAAAAGTTCGTTTTATTTTTTGTAAGACAGCCCTTAATAGGGGCAACATTGCTTTGAAGCCAACCATTTCAAAACCTAACCTGATGAATTTCACCTTCCAACCAAGGCTATATTTCCCCTCAGAAAGCGATTCACTTGCAAAACCTCGAACTGAGGAATCTAGAGATAAGTTATATTTTTTTATCGCAGGAATAATAACTTTCTCCACCCACTTACCTCTTCGAATGGCGCCACCTAATTGATATTGATAAACAAAAACGTCTTCTTTATCAGGAGTGGCACAATAAAATTCGTATTTATCCCCATAAGCTCTCGCACTCCCAAAAAACTCCCAAGCCCAAGGATTATCAATAGTACCTGTCATTTCCTGCAGAATTTTTTTGCGCCAAAGTGCAGGGCACGAATTCACCTTATAATCGGTAGTTCTACCCAATTTATAGAATTCATCGAAAGATTCAATTTGAGTGGTTGGTATATTGTTAAAGTAGAAAACACCAATATTTTCGTTTCTTTTCATCAAGTCCAAGCAACGAAGAATTTTTTCAACGTTAACTCGGTCTTCAAGAATAAAGTCATCAAACAGAGTTATAACAAATTCATGCTCTACATGATTTAAGACGTTGAGAAGTTTCTCGCCCCATTGAGGATTACTTAGATCACCATTAAAGTTCAAATCGTCTATATTTAAGTCACCAAATGACGTTGTCTTTGTTTCAGTATTTAAAATAATTCTCAGACTACATCCAGGCCAATGCTCTGACAATGCTGAGAAAAACATCTCCCACACATCTTCATAGGCATCACAAGATTGAATAACTAAAACACAAGAATCAGATATTACCTTGTTTAGCTCTATGACTTGTTTTTCGCTAAGCATGTTTCGCCATCTCCCTAAATAATTCATTACGAGAAATGAGCTCTTGATACGTTCCTGAATCGGTAACTGTACCCTGCTCTAAAAAATATATCATATCGCAGTTTTCGACGGTTTTAAGTCGATGCGCTATCATTATTATCGTTTTACTTCCACTAAAGTCATTGATAGCTTCCATGATCAATCTCTCTGTTATGCCATCCAATGCACTAGTAGCTTCGTCAAATACAAGAACTGATGAGTCTTGATATAGTGCTCTGGCAATACCCACTCTCTGACGCTGTCCGCCGGATAGCTGCACACCCCGCTCCCCAACTTTTGTGTGAACTCCTTGCGGCAGTTGTGATGCTAGTTCTTCTAATCTGGCAAGCTTCAATGCTTGGCTTACACGCCGATAGTCAATTTCAGTTTCAAGTAGCCCAAAAGCGACATTCTCCGCAATTGTTCCTTCGCTGAGGAAAATGGTTTGTGGCACATAGCCAATCACATTCTGCCAAGCACGTACTTCAGTTGATTCGATCGCCTCTCCATCGACTACTAACTTTCCTGAGTCTGCCTCAATTAAGCCAAGTAAAATGTCAATTGCAGTGGATTTCCCCGATCCTGAAGAACCAACGATGCCAATGGTTTGATTGACAGGAAATACCATATTCAGATTGGAAAGCGCCTTCGTTTCTTTATTTGGGTATGAAAAATCGATATTGCTCAGCGCAATTATTGAACCAGGTTCTATGCGCTTGATTGAACACCCTGCGTCTTGTTGAATGTTTTCTCTTTCGCTTAACTGTGATGCAATCAGTTCTGGTCGAATTTCTTCAAAAGCAGCGATGTTACCTTTGATCAAAGCAATACTTGCGTATATTTGCTGAACCGCAGGAAGGAGCTTAAGGCCAGCCAATGCATAGACCGCAAGTAGGGGAAGTATCGCACTTAGGTTCCCATCATGCGTTTTAATCAGCGCTAGAATAAGACCTATCATTGCTCCAAATGCGATGAATTCCATCAAATAACGGGGAACTAAACTTAGTGCATTATTTTGCCCATTTGCTTCAGCAAACTTTACGCCGCTTTCTTCGAAGTGATCAATGAAATTTTTACTTCTGTTTAGAAGCAAAACATCTCTAATACCCCCAAACCCTTCATTCATCAATCGAAAACGATGTACGGAGGTTGCTGATATATCCTCGCCATTTTTCTTTAGACGCGCTTTGATCGTGCGATACAATGCAACATAGGCGATAACAAATATAAAAAATCCAGACAATGCAACAATCGGGTTATAAGCAAAGATTGCAACAACGATAGTAATTGCCAGCACAATCCTTGCATTCATTTGGATAAGTGGCAATATTACTTGACTTGTTATACGAATTGATTCGGTCGATACTTGTTTAATAAACTGAGCACTGCTACCGCTTGAGTGAAATAACCAGTTTTGACGTAGATAATGGCGGTATAGACGGTCAGATATTTCAGTACCTACTTTGAAAGCAAATATTGATATGAGCCAAGTAGTCACCATCGATACAGCTGACGCTAGTCCTAAAGCAATCAACACGCCAACACCAAGCAGAAAAAGAAAATCATAAGGATTTTCTGAACCCATGTAGCTATACAATGATGAGAGAATACTGTTCTTCTCTATCAACGATATATCACCAACAAGCGCCATGAATGGCCCGATAGATGCGATACCCACCACCTCCATGATGGCCATTGCTACTACCAATATCTGAAGTAAATAGAACTTCTTCCTTTGGCTAGGTGTTAATAAGGAAAAAAGTTCCTTAACTAGCTTTAACATCATTCATATCCATTGATTTTTTCTATGATGTATGAAATATCTTCATCAGTAAGTGTCGGATCAATAGGAAGGCTAAGCACTTCATTATGTATCCTTTCTGTCAGAGGAAGACCTATATCTTTAAGTTCTGAATATGCATTTTGTTTATGAGGAGGCGTCGGATAATGAATAACTGTTTGAATCTCATTCTCAAGCAAATATTCACTAAAGCGATCACGTTCTTCTGTCCTCACTACGAAAAGGTGAAAAACGTGATTTTCTATATCATCCCAAATAGGAAGTGAAATTCGGTTATTCTTAATTTCATTGCTATATCTTGTCGCGATTTTTCGGCGTATTGCGGTTTCGCTTTCCAGATATTTCAACTTGACGCGCAACATTGCTGCTTGAATTTCATCAAGGCGAGAATTAACGCCTTTAAACTCATTTTCATACTTGCGATGTGACCCATAATTTCGAAGCGCCAGTAATGTATTTGCAAGCTCTTCATTATTAGTGGTAATTGCTCCACCATCGCCTAATGCACCTAAGTTTTTACCTGGGTAGAAACTAAATCCGGCTGCATCTCCCCAATTCCCAGCCTTCTTACCAAGAATCTCTGCACCATGCGCTTGTGCACAGTCTTCAAGGATGAGTAGATTGTGTTTTTTGGCGATGTCACAAAGTTCAACCATAGGGCTGATTAAACCATATAGATGCACAGGCAATATTATTTTAGTTTTACTTGTAATCGCCTTTTCTACATTGACAGCATTTAAGTTGTAAGTCTGCTCGTTGGGTTCTAGCAACACAGGAACAAGATTGTTCTCAGTAATCGAAAGTATAGACGCAATGTATGTATTTGCAGGAACGATGACCTCATCACCGTCATTCAAATATCCCAATTCTTTCCAGGCCCTCAATACAAGAGTGAGTGCATCCAATCCGTTTGCCACGCCTATGGCATACTTAGTGCCACAACACTCTGCAAATTCTCTTTCAAACTCAGTAACTTCTTTACCTAGAATGTACCATCCTGAATCAATGACTCGGGTACACACTTCAACTAACTCATCTCTATACTGTGCATTTATGGTTTGAAGGTCTAAAAACTTTAGCATTTTAATTCTCTATATATCTTACGATTTTAGCTGGATTACCCACTACTATTGCGTTATCTGGCACATCTTTTGTGACCACTGAACCTGCACCAACTAACGCATTTTCGCCAACAGTAATACCTGGTAAAATTGTTGTATTGGCTCCTAATGACGCGTTTTTCTTTATCAATATTCGAGAGAATGCTGCTGGATATATTTTAGAACGAGGAAATTTGTCATTAGTGAATGTTACACTAGGCCCAATGAAAACATTATCTTCTAGTGTGGTTCCATCCCATATATACACACCACACTTTATCGTCACTTCATCACCAATCATGACATCATTTTCAATAAAGGTATGGGCGCAAATATTACAGTTAGACCCTATTTTTGCACCTTTTAATACCACAGAAAATTGCCAAATAGTAGTTCCTTCCCCAATATTGTCTGTGCTCACATCACTCAATTCATGTATCATCATTTTTTACAGCTCCGACAAAATCATCATAATCACGAATGTAGTCAAGTTCGTCATAGTTATCACTTGCTAATACCATTAAAATGCAATCGTTTGTAAAGTCATACATTTCATGCCACTGCATTGGTTCAATCATTAGTCCTTTTGTTGGAGAATCTAGTGTTACTTCGACTTTCTCAATGCCATTATCCATCAAAACCACACAACTTCCCTTCAAACAAACCGCAGTTTGCCTTAGTGTGAAATGTGCATGATAACCTCTAGGCACTCCTGGCGAAGTATCATATATATAATATGTTCGCTTAATTTCAAATGGAATATTCCCATTACTTTCAAGCGAAACCAATTGCCCTCGCTCATCACCAAGTGTTTTGAATTTTATTATATTTACAAAACTCATAATCTACCTTTCAATAATGAAAGCAAATATTGCCCATAGCCATTTTTTTTCATGCTTTCTGCAATAAATTTGACTTCACAATCACTCAACCACTTATTTCGCCATGCAATCTCTTCTAAACAAGCAATTTTGAATCCCTGACGTTTTTCGATTGTTTCAACAAACGTAGCCGCTTCCAATAGGCTGTCATGGGTGCCAGTATCCAGCCATGCAAAGCCGCGACCTAACAGTTCAACCGAAAGTTCATCGTTTTTCAGATACTCTTGATTGACTGATGTAATCTCAAGCTCTCCTCGGTCAGACGGCTTGACGTTTTTCGCAATATCTACTACTTGGTTGTCATAGAAATACAAACCCGTTACAGCGTAATCCGAACGGGGAGCGTCTGGCTTTTCTTCAATTGAAACCGCATTGAAATTATCGTCAAATTCCACCACACCAAAGCGCTCGGGATCTTTCACTTGATAACCAAATACTCTGGCACCTTTCTCAATTTTTGCTGCTTCGAGTAGCTTCGGTGAAAAACCTTGCCCCCAGAAAATATTGTCGCCCAACACGAGACAAACTGAATCATCACCTATGAATGTTTCACCAATGATGAATGCTTGCGCTAGGCCATCAGGGGATGGCTGTTCTGCATATTCAATATCAATACCAAATTGAGATCCATCACCTAACAATCTGACGAAGCTATCTATATCTTCAGGTGTAGTAATTATTAGTACTTCTCTTATCCCTGCCAGCATAAGTACTGACAGCGGATAATAAATCATTGGCTTGTCATAAACAGGTAGAAGTTGCTTAGAAATGCCGCGCGTAATCGGATATAGACGCGTGCCAGATCCACCAGCGAGAATGATGCCTTTCATAGAATTAAGACCCTAAATGTTGATAGCTTCAGGCTTACGTGAAAGCCATGATGAAAAAGAAGATGCTAATTTAGTTTGAACCAAGGCGCTCTCGGGTATATGAACCATCTAGTACGCGTGACCACCAATCTTGGTTGTTCAAGTACCATTCCACAGTCTTTCTAATACCTGACTCGAAAGTCTCTTCTGGTTCCCAGCCCAGTTCTCGTCCAATCTTCGTTGCATCAATGGCATAACGTACATCATGACCAGGGCGATCTTTCACATAGGTAATCAGTTTTTTGTAGTGTTCTACATTATCTGGTTTGTTGGGACGAAGCTCTTCAAGTAGTGTACAAATGCTTTGTACTACTTCGATGTTTGCTTTTTCATTATGACCACCAATGTTATAGGTCTCTCCAACAACACCTTCAGTGACAACTTTGTACAAAGCACGAGCATGGTCTTCAACATACAACCAGTCACGAATCTGCATTCCATCACCGTAGACAGGCAATGCTTTTCCTTCTAACGCATTAAGAATCATCAGAGGAATTAGCTTCTCAGGGAAGTGGTATGGACCATAGTTGTTAGAGCAGTTTGTCACAAGCGTCGGCAAGCCATAAGTTCTCAGCCAAGATCGAACTAAGTGATCACTAGATGCTTTAGATGCAGAGTAGGGGCTAGATGGCTCATAAGAAGTCTCTTCGGTGAAGAGCTCATCCGTACCTTCCAAGTCACCATAAACTTCGTCGGTTGAAATATGGTGGAATCGAAACGCTTCTTTTCGCTCAACACAGAGTTGGTTCCAGTAACT
This sequence comes from Enterovibrio gelatinilyticus, assembly GCF_028683095.1. GTDB lineage: Bacteria > Pseudomonadota > Gammaproteobacteria > Enterobacterales > Vibrionaceae > Enterovibrio > Enterovibrio gelatinilyticus. Next base: position 25,785 of record NZ_JAJUBC010000004.1, read on the forward strand.
TCTTGTAGCCTCAAGTAATACATATGTACCAACGATATTGGTCTCGATAAATGCTGCGGGTCCATCTATTGAGCGGTCTACGTGAGATTCGGCAGCCAAATGCATAACAGCGTCAGGTTGGTGTTCTTCAAAAATTCGAGTGAGTGCTTCTCTGTCACAAATGTCAACTTGCTCGAACACATATCGTTCATTGCCGCTGACTTCGGTCAGTGATTCCAGGTTGCCGGCATAGGTCAATTTGTCCAAATTGACTACGCTATCTTGAGTGTTGTTAATGATGTGACGTACAACTGCCGAACCAATAAATCCTGCACCGCCGGTGACGAGTATTTTCATTCTCTAACTCTTTTTCAAATCAAATTTTTTTAAGTTAAAACGCTACCGCCCTTAGGTGTCGTTCCCAAAGCACGCGATAGCCAGAATTTGTTGTCGAATATTTGTACTACTTCTTCCTCAACACACTGTTTTCAGTAGTTACTTCCACCTGACGATTGAGTAGTTTTATCAACAAGATAGATCGCATTTCTCCATCCGCTTCTTTGTAGATAGCGTCTGAACCCTCAAACTGCCCACCCAACACTTCGATTTGGTCACCCGGCTTCAACATGTCATTTAGCTGCTCGCGCTGTTCATCCGAATCTTCGTGTGCCATTAAGCTCAAAATCAGATCGAACGGAACGGTACAAGGCACAGCTCCATGCCTGACAAAATCCACAACACCTCGGGTTGAACGCACTGTGGTATAAGCAATTTTTTCAGGATCAAAGGAAGCAAACACATAGTTTGGAAAGAGGGGTTCGAGCTGCGGGGTTCTTTTACCGCGACGAATTTTTTCAACCGTCACTTGTGGATAGTAACAGTCGATACCTTGCCGCTTAAGGTGCTGCTCTGCGCGTTGTTGCTCGCTGCGTTTACAATAGAGCAGATACCATGAATTCATTATATTTCTCGCCGATGTCCTAGCTAGCCAATTTGCACCGTCTCTGCGACGCAACTCAAGAGTATATTAGGCTGGTCATCGTGCAGCAAGGGCTGTGCAGCCGACAGCTCAATTTGTCTGCACTAGTTCATAGTTTGAATTGTTGTACGTAGCTTTTTTCAGAAATGCAAAATGCCGCACAATATATGCGGCATTTCGTTTCAAGGGATTTAAGAAGATCTAGATATGGGGATTAGGCACTCAAACGCTGTATGTCTAAGCTAAAACTGGTTAACCCGACTTCACTCAACGACACGCGAACGTTTCCACCCGCTAAATCTATGGTTTGAAAGCGCGTGCTGGCTGCGTCAACGCCTAGCAAGTGATCGTTGTTTACAATGATCGCATTCCCTGTCCCATCAACCACAGCATTCAAGCCTGCTGATAGTACACTGAGTTCATTATCTGACGCATTGAGGATGCCAAACATGGCCCGGATTGGACTTGCGTAGGTCGATTTCTTAATAGCATGCTCAATTTGATGCACGAGATGAACAAAACCGCGCTCATCGGCATCTTGTGAACGTAGGTATTCATTGAAGAAAGCACGGATCATTAACGTTGTAGCCGTTCCGTTTCTCCCTGCTGAAGCGCTATCTACCATGTAGAACGCCATTTGACCGTCCATCATCCATGTATAATCCAGAACAACAGGACTAGAATCCGCAGATTGCAGAGAGTGATATGATAGACGCCAATCCCCTTGTCTTGAGTCTTGATCGGGCATTAAGCCCATGAGTAAGTCTCGAGCATTCCCTGGGTTGTCTAACAAGTCATCGAGGTGCCATTTTAACTCTTCGGTAAGTGGTTGATCGCCACCATTTTGGGCGAGCTTGAACCATTGCTGGCTAAAATCCATATCGCAGCTTGCGCCACCATCAGCATCTTCGAGTACTGACATAATCGCGGATTTCACTACCATGATGTCATCAATAGGCTTGATCAAAAAATCTTTCACGCCAAATCGGAGCGCTTGTGCCACATCAGACATGCCGCCCGTACCAGAGATAACGATGACCGGAAGCATGGGATACTCCAAACTTACTTCTTCAACGAATTCCAATCCAGTCATTACGGGCATAGACAAATCACTGAGCAAGAGATCAGGAATGCCTTCTCTGAGCGCTTTAAGCCCATCAAGTCCATTTTCTGCTTCTCTAACAATGCATCCTTCTTTGCGTAAGAAACCACCGATGATTCGAATGAATACGGGGTCATCTTCTACAATCAGAACCTCTTTACCTTCTAACACTGCCCTGCTCTCCTGATCGGGTACTGGTTTACGTCTAAGGAACGTCGCCTTAGTCCCTTTAGGATAGTTTGAAATCCGTCACGACGTTGCAACATCCACGTAATTCTAGGCACCAGTACACATAACCTTATGTATCCAGAAAGGAAAAAACTCATCTATTTGTTTAGCTTCTGAACAAACATTACGTTACTTACGATGTTGCTTATTGATATGAGACAACGAAAAGAGCATCTTGTTAATTTGAAATAGAGATCTCTATGTCTTTTTATAGAAGGCAATCGCAATTCGTGAATACATATGAAACTAGATGATCTAAATCTCTTTCGTCTTATCGTCGAAAATGGCAGCTATACATTAGCGTCGAAGAAAACAGGGATCCCTGTAGCGACACTGACTCGCCGCATTCAAGCGCTTGAAGAAGACATGAAGATTAAGCTTTTGCATCGTGACGCTAGAAAGTTGTCACTAACGGAAGCTGGGCAAGGCTTTTATGATAAATGCTCACCGCTACTCGAACAACTCATGGCCGCGACGGAGAGCCTATCTGAACATTGTAAGGGCGAATCTGGCACCCTAAAGATAAGTGCGCCATCTAATATTGCGATGAAACTGCTACAGCCAATGTTTAGCGCATTTTTGACTCAGTTTCCTGATATTAAGCTTGATTTGGAACTCTCTAATGATTCCGATAACAAGCTTAGTGACGGGCACCATGCTTTTATACGCATCGGGCCTCAAAGGGATTCATCCCTTATTGCTCGTAAGCTTCATACGGTGAAAGACATTCTTGTTGCTAGCCCTTCATACATTGCAAACAATGGATCACCGAGTGATGCGTCCGATCTGATGAAGCATCATCTACTCAAAGGTTGGCCGCTTATGCGTTGGCGTTTAACTAACACTCGTGGACAACACCTGTGTATTAGTCAACAAGGCCGCTTTGAGGCTTCAGAACTGCGACTTGTCCGAGCCGCCGCAAAAGATGGATTGGGCATCGCTTTAATACCCGATGTGTTAGTGAGCAAAGACATCGACTCAAAGGAGCTGAAACAGGTTCTTCCTGATTGGACAACAAGCCCCCGTGATATCTATTTGATGTATCATGGCAAAACAAATCTGCCAGCCAAGCTTCGTGTATTTATTGATTTCGCACTCAACTATTTTCAAGTAAATAACACACAAACGTGACATGGTTCACTGAATGTCCCAAAAGCGATAAGTGGTTAAAATATCACTACACTTTTGCTATTCAAAACTTGCTAAGGCGCTTCCGTAACGCTAATTGTTATATAGATGTAAAACCAAAAAGCAGCGATATCTGTCACTGCACAAACGTTAACGATGGTTTTTGCAAACGGAAGGAGCAATTATGATTTTGGGACATTTGCTAGGCTTGTACACCCATCCAAAAGAGGAATGGCAAAATATTGATGACCGCCATGAGGGCGCATCAAACAGCCTCGGGCACGCGGCGATTATGGCGTTGATTCCACCCATTTGTGCTTACTATTCGAGCGCACACATAGGCTGGAGTATTGGCGTTGGCGAACCTATTTTTCTGACTGAACAAAGTGCGTTGATCATTGCAGGTGCAATGTATTTCGCATTGATCACTGGCGTGATGGCGCTAGCTTACTTAACGCTCTGGATGAGCCGTACGTTTGGCTCGAACCCGACCTACACACAAGCGCTTGAACTAGCTGCTTACACCGCTACACCCATATTTATGGTGGGCTTAGCGGCACTCTACCCTGTTGTATGGTTCGTGATGCTCGTGGGCTTGGCTGGCATCGCCTATTCCATATATCTTTTGTATACCGGTGTGCCGATCATCATGCACATACCTGAAGAACGTGGTTTTATCTATGCTAGTTCAGTCGTGACATGTGGTTTGGTACTGCTTGTCGCTATCTTGGCGAGCAGCGTCATTATGTGGAATGTTGGCTTTGGCCCGATGTTTGTGAATTAGACCACTTTGATGCTTTGATGCTTTGATGCTTTGACGAGATATATCCACGAATCACTTCTAACAAAAAACGCGGTCACTATAACAGTGACCGCGTTTTTTTGAGGTCGATTTTCACGACACTCAGTTTTCGTTGTAGATCTCGAGGTTGGCTAGTTCTTGCTGTTGTTCACGTAGCTCTTTCGTTTCGTCATTTCGCAGGCTATCAATGTACTCAAGGTATGCTTGATTGATATCTTGCGTAATGTAATGACCGCTAAACACTGAGCTTTCAAACAATTTCACATCAGGGTTACCTTCACGGACAGCATCTTCCAAATCCGTCAAGTCTTGAAAAATCAAACCATCCGCGCCGATAATACTGCCGATTTCATCAACTTCACGTCCGTGTGCAATCAACTCATTTGCACTTGGCATATCGATACCATACACGTTAGGGAAGCGAATTTCTGGAGCGGCAGACGCCATATACACTCGTTTAGCGCCCGCTTCACGTGCCATCTCAATGATCTGTTCTGACGTGGTGCCGCGTACGATGGAGTCATCAACCAGCAAGACAGATTTATCTTTAAACTCAGAGCGGATTGCATTGAGCTTGCGACGAACAGATTTACGACGCTGCTGTTGACCCGGCATGATAAACGTACGCCCAACATAGCGGTTCTTCACAAAACCTTGACGATAGGGTTTGTTAAGCTCTTGAGCAATTTCTAACGCGATATCACACGAGGTCTCTGGGATTGGGATAACAACATCAATGTCTAAATCATCCCACTCGCGACGAATCTTAGCACCGAGCTTCTTGCCCATATTGATACGTGCTGCGTAGACAGAGATCTTATCGATAAACGAGTCGGGGCGTGCAAAATACACGAACTCAAAGATACATGGTGACAGTGAAGGTGTATCTGAACATTGGCGAGTGAACAGTTGCCCGTCAATGGTAATGTAAACCGCTTCACCCGGCGCAACGTCTCGCACAAAATCAAAACCAACAGCGTCTAGCGCAACGGACTCTGAAGCGACCATGTACTCTTCGCGGTTGTTAACAGTACGCTTGCCCAAACACAATGGACGAATACCATGCGGGTCGCGAAAGGCAATCAAGCCATGACCAATGATCATAGCGACTACGGCATATGCACCACGAATTTGTTGGTGAACAGCACGAACAGCTTTAAACACATCGTCTTCTGATAATGGAAACGAAGTGGCTTCATCAATTTGGTGAGCTAATACATTAAGAAGGACTTCAGAATCAGACGTGGTGTTAAGGTGGCGGCGGTCTTGAGCAAACAGTGACTCACGAAGTTCATTCGCGTTTGTCAGGTTGCCGTTGTGTGCCAACGTAATACCATAAGGAGAGTTAACGTAAAACGGCTGCGCTTCTGACACGCTTGAGCTTCCTGCGGTAGGATAGCGCGCATGCCCTATCCCAACCGTTCCTTGCAAGCGTTGCATATGCTTGAGTTGGAATACATCTTTTACCAAACCGTTTGCTTTTCTCAAGCGAAAGCGGTTGTTGTCAATGGTAACAATGCCGGCGGCATCCTGACCACGGTGCTGAAGTACTGTCAACGCATCGTAAATTGACTGATTAACCGGGGTTTCACCCACGATTCCAACAATCCCACACATGTATGCTGTTCCTTGTAACGCAAGAGTGAGCCCAGGGAACTGTTTTTACGTTTTCCTGCCTTTACTGCTAAAAGCAGGTCGACGCTAGATCACCTTGGGCAAAAAGCTGGAGCTCTGCTCCAAATACGAGAAAAACCATTCAATCACTACCCCAAATCTAGGGATTAATTGTGATTGTTTCCACTCGATAGCGCTGGAAAAATTGGTGAATGCGTCGAGAAAGAACAATACTGCAGCAACAATCAACACGCCGCGAATACCGCCAAAAACCACACCTAGCACTCTATCTGTCCCAGATAAGCCTGTTTTTTGGACTAACTGTCCAATCACGTAGTTCACCACAGCGCCAACGATTAAGGTGGCAACAAACAGCGCCGCTATTGCCGCGCCATTTCGAATCATTTCGTCATGAATATTAGTGAAGTAAGCCGCTAATTGCGGGTAAAAGTTACTGGCGACAAAGAAGGCACCAAACCATATCACTAGCGATAGGGCTTCTTTCACAAATCCACGGACCAAGCTAATCAATGCTGAAAAGCTGATCACTCCAATTATGATGTAATCTATCCAATTCATCTTTTAATCATCTGAGCGATTCGCGCGCATTTTAACAGAAAAAATGACGACGCAAACGTTTTCTTATGGGTTGAGTGGGTTAAATCTGAGCAGTTGACCTTTCAATCCGGTCAAAGACTCCAAATCTGCAGTCATTGAAGCCAATTTGTCTTTGGAGACGTTAGGCCCAATTTCAACACGTGCCAACTCGCCTTCTTTTACATCACGAGGCATCAACTGCGCTGAGTAGCCCTTTTTACGCAACTTTGACACTAGGCTTTTGGCGTTATCAATATTGCGGAACGTACCAAGACGGATGATCCAAGCTGAATCTTCATAGCCCGCTTTAGGCTGAGTATTCGCAGCGGCAACCTGAGAGTTATCAGCTTCCGAAACGATGCTCTCATCACCAGCTGACGCTTTTGTACCTTCGTCGCCAATAGTGACCAGTACAGGTTCTTCAGGGGGAAGAAATGACTCCACTTCTTCGGGCGGCAAGACCGACGCTTCAAGCAGCGTTTCATCAACGTCCTCTTGGAGAGGAATTGCTTGAAAACTCTCTTGGTAATGCGCTTTTTCACCATCAAATACATCAGGTAAGAAAATGACGCCTAACGAAACCAAAATGAGTGTGCCGACTAAGCGATTTTGAAACTGAGTTGCCACATTTACTCCGTTTGAGCGAGATGATCAGCGATTTCGCCGACTGTGTGGAATGAACCAAATACGATTAGAACATCACCTTTCCACGTCAAAGCCGTTTTCGCGGCTTCAAATGCTTCAACAGGTGACGCGTAACCTTCGACATATTCAGGCAGGAAATGAACAAGCTGCTGCCAATCGGCGGCTCTTGGCCCTGTTAAAGAAGCAGGATACCAAATATCAACCACTGACTTCATGACATCGAGCGTTGCCGATATGTCTTTGTCATGCAACATTGCAACAACGGCATGAACCTTAGCATCGGCGTCTTGCTTAAGAGATGAGATTTGATTCGCCAAGTATTCAGCAGAATGTGGGTTGTGGGCCACATCTAGGATGATCAGAGGTGATTGAGACACCATTTGCATGCGACCCGCCAACGTGACCGTTCGCAGCCCTTCCACGATCTGTTCGTCTGTCACATCAAGTTCTGACAACCCTAGCGCCATCAACGCCGTTGCCGCATTGGGGAGCGGGAGATTTGGAACTGGCAAATCGCGCAAATCAAACGCACCACATTGCCAATGCCAGGTGTTCGCTTGCTGCTCATAGGTAAACTGATAGCCAACCTGATGTAGCTCTGCACCAATATCATCGGCATGAGCGGCGACACTGGCTGGTGGCTCTGGTTGGCCACATACCGCCGGTTTTCCTGAACGGAAAATGCCTGCTTTCTCGAAGCCAATCACTTCGATGTCATCACCGAGCCAATCAACATGGTCAATGGCTAGACTGGTGATCACCGACACATCATGGTCAACAATGTTGGTCGCATCTAATCGACCACCAAGACCCACCTCGATGATTGCCACATCAATCTGGTTATCCATAAATAACCAAAGCGCCGACAGCGTGCCAAATTCAAAGAGACTTAGGCTGGTGTCACCACGGAGTGATTCAACCGCAGCAAAGGCTTCTGAGTGACGTTCATCATCAAGTTCTTTGCCATTGATACGGACACGTTCGTTGTAACGAATAAGATGAGGGGAGCTGTATACGCCTGTCTTATAGCCCGCTTTTTGCAAAATGGCTTCGATAATGGCGCATGTTGAACCTTTACCATTGGTACCCGCTACCGTGATCACTTTAGGTGCAGGCTTTGTCAGCTTACCTTTTTGGCCGACACGTGCGACACGATCCAGTCCAAGATCGATAGCACTGGTGTGGAGTGATTCAAGATAAGATAACCACTCAGACAATGGCGCAGTCGCGCTGGGAGAAATATGTTCTGACATCAGTATTCTATTTGAGCTTTCAATACTTCAATCATATCAGCTAAAAGACAAAGAGCGCCATAAGGCGCTCTTTAGATGTTCATTTGTGGGACGTTTATTCTGTATCCTTGGTCGGTTCGGCTTCAATAACCTCACCTTCCAAAGGCTGTTCCACTGATACAACGAGCGGAGATTCATGGTTGGTCATTTTTGCCAACAATCCTCCGATACGCTGACGCATTTCACGACGATCCACAATCATGTCGATGGCGCCGTGCTCTAACAAGAACTCACTACGCTGAAAGCCTTCTGGCAGCTTTTCACGCACGGTTTGCTCAATAACACGCTGACCTGCAAAACCAATCAGAGCTTTAGGCTCACCAATATTAATGTCACCTAACATCGCAAAGCTTGCGGTCACACCACCAAAGGTTGGGTCTGTGAGTACAGAAACAAACGGAAGTCCTTTCGCAGAAAGGCGCTCCAGTGCAGCACTGGTTTTCGCCATTTGCATCAGTGACGTCAATGCTTCTTGCATGCGCGCACCACCACTGGCAGAGAAACACACGAATCCACACTTATCCTCAATGGCTTGTTCTACGGCACGCACGAATCGCGCACCGACGACAGCACCCATTGAACCGCCCATGAAGGCAAACTCAAAGGAAGCGACCACAACGGGCATACCAAGGATCTCACCTTTCATGACAACCAAGGCATCTTTCTCGCCGCTTGACTTTTGCGCCGCAGACAGACGATCTTTGTATTTCTTAGAGTCACGGAATTTGAGCAGATCTTTTGGCTCAAGTTCTTGACCTAATTCAGTGCCTTTTCCTTCATCTAAGAAAGTCTCTAGGCGTTTACGTGCTGTCATGCGCATGTGATGGTCACATTTCGGACACACGTGCAGGTTACGCTCAAGCTCTGCGTGATAAAGCACCTGCTCACAAGATCCACATTTGGTCCATACGCCTTCAGGAATTGAGACTTTACGTGAAGAACCAATATTGCTTTTTGTCAGTATTTTTTCAAGCCAGCTCATGAACGACCTTTTCTAATGGAGCACCTGTCATTGCGCATTCTGAGGCTCAACAGTAACGAGCTGTCTCAATGTGAACCATGACAAGTGGCCTGGATATTTACAAATTCAACAAGGAATTAAAACACAACTTGTTAAGACTTTGGACAAAAAACTGGTACTACCTATTTTTGCCTAGCCTTGCACACTTGTATTTGCACGTTATTTGCACGCACTATGATCAATATGTCGTTTTTTTAACCTTGTGTCAGTGATTAGCACTGTGTATCTGGCAAAAAAAGTGGCCCAACGGGTGACTCAGGGAGCTCAAACTGCTCGGGATATTCAACATCCACCAAATATAAGCCACCAGCTTTTCCGGTCGCCGCGGCCAAATTGCGGTCTTTCACGCCCAACAGCCATTCAACCCACTCGGGTTTTTGCGCTTTTCTTCCCACTTCAATCAAGCTTCCGGCTATATTGCGCACCATGTGGTGAACAAATGCGTTGGCCTTGATATCTATGATCACGAAGCGCCCTTGTCGAGTCACATTTAAATGATGAATGTTACGCCACGGTGTTTTTGACTGGCAATGAATTGCACGGAATGACGTAAAGTCGTTTTCCCCTAGCAGGTATTGTCCAGCCTGGTGCATCAGCGCTTCGTCGAGCTCATCATGACAGTGAGTCACACCGTGCCGAAGTATGCCCGGTCTCAGCGCGTGGTTATAAATAATATAACGATAGCGGCGAGCCGTCGCAGAAAAGCGCGCATGAAACTCTTCGGGGACTTCTTTGGCCCAACGCACTGCAATGGCGTCAGGTAAATGGGTGTTCACACCCATGGTCCATGCACGGAGTGGTCGTGTGACATCCACATCAAAGTGAACAACCTGACCGGTACCATGTACTCCCGCATCGGTACGACCTGCGCATTGTACTTCAATCGATTGATTGGCTATTTTAGACAGGGCTTTCTCTAGATGCTCCTGCACACTGGGCACGTCACGCTGTCTCTGCCAGCCAAAATACTGTGCACCATCATATTCAACGCCCAGGGCAATTCTCATGTTTTTGTCTCTGTCTTAACAATTTATAACGTTATCTTCGAACGACATAGTCATGCTTAAAGGCGTCGCTCTTGAGTGAGTCAACGCTGAACCCAGCGCTATCTATACCTTACTAGACCTAGGTCCTGCTGCACCGTGCTCTACAAAAAGTGGTCATTCGACGATATGAAGCCGCGCATTATACCTGTCTCATCGTAAAATGCAGCGATGAGTATATACCCAAGCAATCTCAATATGCAGGATTCGGCGAGCATCTTCAGGTGACATAGGTATTCTTCAGATGGCTTATGGGGTATATGGATATAAAAAACGGCAAGGTATCCCCTGCCGTTCTATTTAATTTTATGTGTTCGACCATTTAATGATTAGTGGAGCTTTTCGATCATCACTCGCGCTTCTTCTTTTAGCGTTGAATCATCACCTTGCATGACTTGCTCAAGCAATTGAATTGCACCATCGATATCATTCATTTCCAGATACGCTTTCGCCAAATCCATGTTGGTTGCGGCCTCACCATTGCTGTCGACATCCACAGGCTGAATATCACTCAACACATCAGGGAAGTCTTCTAAACCAACATCGAGATCCATCGTCACTGAATCAGGGTCTGCTTGCGGTACGCCATCATCTTTCATCAATTCGTCAATGCTGATGAAACCATCCCCCGTAGAGGTAGCTTCAACCAATTCACTCTCAGCATCTTCTAGCAACCCTTCGAGATCGGCTTCCAAATCCATAGATTTGATTTCATCACCGAGAATTTCAGGTTGTTGAGACCAATCTTCACTTTCAAGTTCTGGTTCTGGCGTTTGCTCTGCATGCCAAATACCACTCTCGTCATCGGGAATATCAAGATCGTCAGACTCCTCCAACTCATCATCAAGATGGAAGGATTCGTCTTGGTCTTCAACATCATCCGCTGCGTCCAATGAAGTCAACACATCGTTAGCTTCGTCCGCTTCAGCAGTTTCTGCCGTCATGGTTTGGAAGTCACCCAAGCCCATTTGATCATCATCAAGAGGCTCGGAAAGTAAGGCTTCCATATTGAGCCCAGCCACTTGATGCGCATCGTCTTCCAATTCTGCAATATCGTTCAGTTCCGTCGCGCGATATGGCGCTTGAGATACTGCTGCAGACGCCTGCGAGAAATGGCTGCGCTCACTTTCTGGTACCGCTTCGTCTAACTCGCGTTGTTCGTCAAGTGCTGCACCTAATGCATCATCTTCATCAAACTCACCCAAATCATCAAGACTGATAGGGTCTACGGGAGGAAACGCTAACGTGTTGTTTTCTGTTGCTGTGAAAGTCGACTCTTCAGCTTCTTCGTCAAGCTCAGATGTATCAACTTGCTGTCCCGCCGTTTCTTTTGGCTCAGGTTCTTCTTTCTCAGCTGCTTCTATCGCTGACTCTTCTAACTCGGTGTCTGCAACGCTTTCAGGCTCAATAGCAGAAGGTGTGTCAAAATCGACCGCGGCATCTTCCTCGGTATACTCAGGCAGATCGCTCAGATCAAACGATGAATCTTCTTTACCAGCTTCAACTGGCTCACCAGGTTCTATCTCTTCAAAATCACTGTCTGCTAGCGCTGCTTCCTCGTCGTATTCTGGAAGAGATGACAGATCTAACGGTGCATCTTCTTCAAACGCTGCTTCTTCAGACGTTTCTTCAGAAGCGTCATCCTGAACATGCTCTGCTGTTAACTGCTCTTCGAGATGTTCCGCTTTGATTTCTTGAGCATTGATTTCTTGAGCTTCGACTTCTTGAGCTTCAACCTCTTTGCCTTCAGCTTCTTGTTCTGCTTCAGCTTCTTCTGTTTCAGCTTCTTGTTGTTCGAGTCCCTCAACGCCAGTATCGCCACCAGCGAACGGTTCTGTGACGATATCTTCTGTTTCAAGTTCTTCAAATGACGTTTCAGCATCGTCCTGAGTCGGTGCTTCATTCAACTCATCTGGCATGGACTCAATAGCAGCGAATGCATCGTCAAGATCGGCCTCGTCTTCAGAAGACACGACGGGCTCTTCTTCCACTGACTCATCAGCATCACCAGCGAGATTGTCGTCCCCGGTCAGAGGCTGTTCGTCAGACGAAGATATTTCTGTCGGTTCTGCCGCATCCAGTTCAGAGCTTGCTGACGCTTCATCGTCTTGGCCTAATAGGCTATCTAGCAGGTCAATGTCGCTCTGTGTTGCCTCTGGTATCTCTTTTTCTTCAGCATCTAGCGCTTCTAAGCTATCGAGTGATGCATCAAACGCTGGCACGGCTTCAATGTCCGTCGCTGATTCACCGTCATCCAGTAGGCTATCAAGCAGGTCCATGTCTGACTCAGAAGCTTCTGCGTCAGATTCGCTCTCTTGGGCTTGCTCAATGTCTTCAGCATCGGCGTTTACGCCATCAACTGCGTCTTCAACATCGTTTTCCGCTAATTCTTCGAGGGCCTCTTCTTCGATCGAAGGTTGCAGTACATTTTCATCGATAACTGCTGAGTCAGCATCGTCTGTTGCTTGAATCTCCTCATCATCAAGAGCGAGATCATCATCGAGAGAAATAAGCTCATCGCCGAGTAAGTCATCATCAGAAGCTTCTTCCAATAACGCACTTTCGTCTTCAATGTCATCATCGTCAGCAACAAGTTCGTCCAGTAATACGTCTGTATCACCCAGATCGACATTCTCATCGTCGCTTGGCTCACCAACGAGATCCTCAAGCAGATCGTCATCATCAATGGCTTCGTCTAGTAATGCAGTTTCATCTAGCAGGTCTTCGTCATCACCAACAAATTCATCCAGCAATGCGTCGGTGTCTGAAATGTCATCGGTGTCTATGTCTGCATCAATTGATAACAAATCAGTATCATCGGCTTCTTGCGGCTCGATCGGATTTCCATCCTCATCCAACGCGTCATCGTCAAGAAGCTCATCAAGAAGTGCATCTGTGCCATCAAGTTGAACATCATTGTCGCTGCCAGTCTCACTGAGAATGTTATCGATATCGTCAACATTGACGGCTTCATCCAAGAACTCGTCGAGCAAGGCGGTACTGTCTTCTTCTAGAGAGTCTTCTTCTAGAGAGTCTTCCTCTAGAGAGTCATCTTCAGGGTTTTCGTTGGGTTTCTCTTCCGCTTGAGCCTGATTCAGGATGTCATCGAGATCATCGTCGGATAAGTTGATATCTTGCGACAAATCTACTTCTGGCTCGTCATCCAACACTTTGTCAAACAAGGCTTCGTTGGTGATGTCAGCGTCATCATCTTCCGCTGCCGCCGCTGCGAATGCCGCTTCTGCCTCTGCTATGGCATCATCCGCCGCCGACTGCTCATTTGCAGCAGGCTCATTTGCAGCTGGCTCATCATCAGCGCTTTGCGTGGCATTCAGTAATGCATCAATATCATCAACGTCGGCATCATCACCACCACTAAGGGACTGCTCCCACATAGCGGCAAGTGCTTCATCAGGGCTCAGTTCCGACTCTTCAGGTTGAGACGCCATTTCATCCAATGCGCGTTCCATGTCTTCCAAGCCGATAGCGCCGTCAGTGCTAGCTTCAACATTCAGCTCTGTGCTTGCGCTGAAGTCATCATCTAACATGGCATCCAGATCGGTATCAGTGCCAAAGTCAGAATCGCCGTCAATATCTAATCCAGACTCAGTCGGTTCATCTGATAACTCCAAGCTGTCTGACAAGTTAATGTCGTCCAATTCAGAATCAAAAATACCCTCATCGCCAAACAGATCATCGGCATCGGTGTCGTCTGTGACTTCAAGCTCATCATCTTCCAATACCAATTCATCATCATCCCCTTCAACATCGGGCACCATGATGACGGGTAGATCAGGCTCTTCGCCGTCGAGCCCTTCTGGCTCTTCGATATCGTCATCTTTCTTACGGCGGCGCATAATGATGAACGCAGCAGTACCTATCACTAACAAGGCTGGAATAATTGCGACAGTGGCAAGCATCAATGGGCTCGCCATCAGCGATTCAATGAAAGATGGCTCTTTCATTTCCATTTGAGCCTGACGCATTTTCTGCGCTTCTAGGAAGGATTTAATTTCTTCCGTGAGCGCTTCATCGCCCGTCATTTGCTCTTTTAAAACAGACAACTCGTTCTGCACTTCCGCCAAACGAATCTTCAAGATGTGGTTACTTTCAACGAGCTTACCCATTTGCAAATCAGATTCATCAATCTGATCTTGCACCGAGCCCATATTCGGCTTAGGCGGCGTCATATCGGCGCCCATGCCATCCCCATCTTCCATTGCCATGTCTGACTTCGATGATGCATCCATGTCCGCCATTTCTGGCTTTTTAGGCACATCCGGCTTGGTCATCTTCTCAGGCGCTTTGACGGGTTTGGCTTTTTCTGAAGAGGCCGTCATTTCAGGTTGAGCAGGTTGCTGTGCTGTCGCAGCGGCCTGCTGGCTCAATGGCTGACGATTGATGCCACGCTGCGCATCTTTACGTCTTTGGTCAATTTGCAGGCGCTGGGCGACATCATCCGTGCTTTCACGACGAATTTCCGTCAACGTTGGCATAAGCAACGTACTTCCGGGAATCAATCCGTGAATGTTTTGATCTTCAAAGGCATTGGGATTTAAGCGAAAAATCGCGCCAACTGTTTGATAGACAGAAACAGCGGTATTCGGTTGATTACGTTTGGCGATAGACCACAGGGTATCGTTGTCGCGCGTTGGCCCAACAGATTGTCGACGGTTAGCCGTCGAAGCCGTCTGATTGGCTTGAGATAAAGGCGTGACAGTGCTGGGCGCTGGCGATTCATCGACAGGACCAAGAATTCGAATGGCCGAATGCACAGAAAACGTGGCGGCAAGGCTCAGCAGCAACGTTGAGACAGCAAGTAGTTTGCCAAATCGACGGCTTGCTTGTGATGAAAAAAGCGTTTGCTTCATGGTGTTATAAAAATCTGCGTCAGACACTGCCCGCATTCCCCTATGGCAGAATAATAGCCTAAATGGTTATTTCCCTAACTATATCGGAAGGCTGGCTGAAAACTGTAGTGTGAGAAGATAAAACTGTGTTTTGTGATCAAACAACCGGCACCAGATCACTGGTACCGGTCGTTTAAGTAGCATTTTACTGCTAAACAATTCGTGATTGTTTGAGGATTACAGGTAGTCGCGGATCAGGACTTCTGCAATTTGCACAGAATTGGTGGCTGCGCCTTTACGAACGTTGTCTGCAACAATCCACATGTTCAGGCCATTTGGATGAGAAATGTCGTTGCGGACACGGCCTACCATCACATGGTCTTTACCTGTCGCGTCTTTCACTTGCGTTGGGTAATCTTCATTGGCAAACACTTCAATACCTTCGCTACGTGAAAGTAGATCCATCGCTTCGGTCGCATCAAGTGGCTGTTGGCATTCAATGTGAACGGCTTCTGCGTGACCATAAAACACAGGGACGCGCACACAGGTTGGGTTCACTGCAACGGTATCATCACCCAAAATTTTCTGGGTTTCCCACACCATTTTCATTTCTTCTTTGGTGTAGCCGTTGTCCATAAACTCGTCGATGTGAGGCAGGCAGTTAAAAGCGATCTGCTTTTTGTAGAGACTCGGCTCTGCTTCTTGGCTGTTCAGCAGTTTCACCGTTTGGCCCGCCAACTCATCCACACCTTTTTTGCCAGAACCTGATACCGATTGGTATGTCGCTACGTTGATGCGTTCGATGCCTGCAGCATCATAAATCGGCTTCAACGCCACCAGCATTTGAATCGTCGAACAATTAGGATTCGCGATAATGTTGCGATTACGGAAGTCAGCGATAGCTTCTGGGTTAACTTCTGGTACAACCAATGGCACATCGTACTCGTAACGGAAGCGCGACGTGTTATCGATAACGACAACACCTTCATCCGCGGCCATTGGCGCATAACGGTCTGACAGTTCCGCGCCCGCTGAGAACATCGCGATTTGTACCTGGCTCCAGTCGAAATCTTCTACGTTACGTACCAGATGGCTTTTACCATTGAAGCGAATGGTTTCACCGGCGCTGCGCTCGCTTGCTAGCAAGTAAAGTTTGCGCACAGGGAATTTACGCTCTTCCAACACCTCAATAATGGTACGACCTACAGCGCCTGTTGCACCTAATACAGCGACGTCGTATGCAACATCAAATTCTTGTGTCATGTTTATTCCTCTACGGTAAAACCTAATTTAGCGAGCGACTCTAACCCAAACTCGGCCTTGCCCGCTACTGTAATCGCACTGTACTCGCGTCTGTCCCAGTAATTCTTTCGCAAGCGGTCAAAGCTTGAACGTTGCTCACTGGCATCTGCCATTGCACGGCGAAACTCGCTGTCATCACGGCGAATATCATAGATAAGCTGACACAACGCCATCAAATCTGATGCATCCCAAGACTGACTCAGTGACACATGAGGAATTGGCGCGATAGGCAATAAAGACGACGCATCGACACTTTCCTCTGCATTGCCAAGAAACTCGCAGTAGGCGTTATAGATCATGGTTGTGCCACGCGCTTTACCCTCTAAGCCGTACCCTGCCACATGAGGGGTTGCAAAGGCTAATAGTGGAAGAAGCTCAAGATCCACTTCAGGTTCGAACTCGAACACATCTAGCGCAGCCGTCAGTTTGTCTGCTTTCAATGCCGCTTTTAAGGCAGCATTGTCCACCACTGGACCACGCGCTGCGTTGATCAATATGCTATTCGGTTTGAGTGCAGCCAACGCTTTTTCACCGATCAGGTGGTGCGTCGGGTATTCACCCGAACGGGTGATAGGTGTGTGCATGGTGAGCACATCACATTCTGCGATCAGAGTGTCCAGCGAGTGGAACTCACGCTCATCACCTTCCGCTTCTTTTAACGGATCGCATAAAAGATAAGGAACATTGAGCGCAGCCAGACAATTCGACAAGTAACTGCCCACTTGCCCCGCTCCAACGATGCCAACTTTACGATCGGTTAGCGTGAAATCTTGCTGCTGACTAAGGACCAAAAGCGCACTGATCACATATTCAGCCACCCCCACTTTGTTACAGCCAGGAGCAGCAGTGAAATAGATCCCTCGCTCAGCAAGAAGGTTCGCATCTACGTGGTCAGTACCCGCAGTTGCGGTACCAACAAAGCGCAGGCAATTGGCTTTTTCCAATAGTGCCTCGTCAACTTTGGTTACTGAACGTATCATCAACGCATCAATATCAACCAAGTCTTCCGCTGTGAGTGTTCTACCCGCTTTTGCAGTTACTGTTCCAAGTTTGCTAAACAGTTCTGCCGCATAGGGCATATTTTCGTCAATCAGAATATTCACGTGTTCTTCTCTTGCTCCAAGCAACATGTCCGTATTGTGACGTTTTTTGAGACGGCTGAAAACGAAAAAACCCGACCAATGGCCGGGCAAAATCCAGGATCTGAAAGATAGAGACCGGCTCTCAACGGTCAATACCTGCGTCTGTTGTAGGCGAGAAGCCAACTTCCCGGAAAATTTTCAAATAATTTGAAAATTTAAAGTGGCAGTAACGCCTCTTAAGCTTCGTATTTCTTAATAACCAAAGTGGCGTTTGTGCCGCCGAAGCCGAAGCTGTTCGACATGACTGTCTTCAGTTCCTGCTCACGCATTTCAGTGACAATATCTAGACCTTCTGCCGCAGCATCTAAGTTATTAATGTTAATGCTCGGTGCGACAAAGTTGTTATCCAACATCAGTGTTGAATAGATGGCTTCGTGTACACCTGCCGCACCCAATGCGTGACCCGTCATCGCTTTGGTTGCAGAAATCGCTGGGCTGTTATGACCGAACACTTCTTGAATCGCGCCCAGTTCTTTCACATCACCCACTGGCGTTGAAGTACCATGCGTATTGATGTAGTCAATGCTGTCCACATCTTGCATTGCCATTTTCATACAACGGATAGCGCCTTCACCAGAAGGAGCAACCATGTCGTAGCCATCAGAGGTTGCGCCGTAGCCAACCACTTCACCGTAGATTTTCGCGCCACGCGCTAACGCATGCTCAAGCTCTTCAATAACGACCATGCCGCCGCCGCCAGAGATAACAAATCCATCACGGTCTGCATCATAGGTACGAGACGCTTTTGAAGGATCATCATTGTACTTGGTCGACAATGCGCCCATGGCGTCAAACATCATGGTTAGAGACCAATCTAGCTCTTCACCGCCACCTGCAAACACAACGTCTTGCTTACCCAGTTGAATCAATTCAACTGCGTGGCCAATACAGTGTGCAGACGTCGCACACGCTGAGCTCATGGTGTAGTTAACACCACGAATTTTAAACGGCGTTGCCAAGCACGCTGACACGGTCGAAGACATAGTACGAGGCACCATGTAAGGACCAACACGCTTTACGCCTTTTTCGCGTAGTGTGTCTGTTGCCAGAACTTGGTTAATTGATGATGCGCCACCAGAACCAGCAACCAGACCCGTACGGTCATTGGAAACCATGTCTTCTGTTAAGCCAGCATCTTCAATGGCTTGTTCCATTGACAGATAAGCGAAGCCTGCGGCATCACCCATAAAACGAAATTTCTTGCGATCAATATGATCGACAGGTTTGAGTTTTAGGTCACCCCAAACGTTACTGCGTAGTTTCATGTCTGCGAACTGTTGGGAAAAACTAATCCCTGATTTACCCGCTTTCAATGACTCCAGCACTTCTTTAACGTTGTTACCGATGCTGGAAACAATTCCCATACCTGTAATTACGGCTCGTTTCATTTTTTGTTCCTACAATTCGAGTTCGCACCGATGATAGCGGTTTTGCTCATCTAAAGTGGTCAGCTTTCCTAGAGTACGCGTGTAAGCTGAAATTTCATTCTCGCATAGCCAGCTCCGCGAATCTGTATATTCGGAAGGATTGGCGATAGAATCCGCGACCTGAGTGCAAACAGAGTTTTAATTAAGGTAAGGCCTGTGACCCAACCCCGTATTGAACATGCCCAAATTCACTGGAATGACGCTGGCACGCCTGTGTCTGATAATTTCGATGACGTGTACTTTTCTAATGCAAATGGCTTAGAAGAAACACGTTATGTCTTCTTACATCAAAATCATCTTCCAGCACGCTGGCAACAATTCGAGCGAGATCGCTTTGTTATTGCAGAGACGGGCTTTGGTACAGGTTTAAATTTTCTTGCGGTTTGGCAAGAGTTTGACGCTTTTCGCGATCAAAACCCTGATGCTACAACCCAACAGCTGCACTTTATCAGCTTTGAGAAATTTCCTGTAACCCAAAGTGATCTTGAAAAAGCGCATGCGGCTTGGCCCGAACTTGCCAATTACGCAAAAACATTGCGAAAACACTATCCCGCCGCCGTATCAGGTTGCCACCGTCTCGTCCTTGCTGATGGCATGGTGACACTCGATCTCTGGTTTGGTGACATCAAAGATTGTATGCCGCAAGTGTGGACATCTGATGACGGGATCGTCGACTGTTGGTTCCTCGATGGCTTTGCTCCAAGTAAAAACCCTGAAATGTGGAGCCAAACCTTGTTTGATGGCATGGCCCGCCTTGCCCGTGAATCCTGCACAGTTGCGACATTTACCGCTGCTGGTTTTGTGCGTCGCGGCCTGATTGATGCTGGCTTCGAGATGAAGAAAACCAAAGGGTTTGGTACAAAGCGCGACATGATTGTCGGGCACATCAATCAACGAGAGCAGTCAAAGCAACAAGCACCTTGGTACAAACGCAATGCGCCAATGACGAGTGACAAGAACACGCTGGATATTGCGATTATTGGTGGTGGCGTTGCCAGTGCGACATTGGCAGTTTCACTGGTTCGCCGTGGAAAATCCGTCACTCTATATTGTGAGCATGATGAGCCAGGGCACGGCGCATCAGGAAATCGTCAAGGCGCAGTTTATCCTCTGCTCAATGGCAGCGATGATGTGCTATCTCGCTTCTTTGCTCCCGCGTTTTTGTACTCTCGTCAATTTGTCGAGCAAGCAGCTGAAACTATTCACTTCGATCACGATTGGTGTGGCGTCACACAACTCGGCTGGGATGAAAAGAGTGCAGACAAACTCGCAAAAATGCTCAAAGGCGGCTTCCCTGACGATGTGATATGCGCTTTAACCGCAGAAGAAACTGCCGCCATCGCAAACATTGAAACCGGCCACGGCGGCGTTAGCTATCCACTTGGAGGATGGCTGTGCCCGCAACAACTCACTCAAGGCCTGATTAAACAAGCGCAGGCATCAGGCTTGCTGACGTGCCATTACAACACGAACATCAGCAGCTTGAAGCGTGAAAACGAGCAATGGGTAATGCTTGCTGAAAATGGTCACGAGTTTTGCCACAACACTGTGGTGATTACCAACGGACATCGCTTTTCACAGTTCGAACAAACTGTTGCGATCCCTGCTTACTCGGTGCGTGGTCAAGTTAGCCATATCAATACCACTCCTGAACTCAAAAAGCTCAAGACAGTGCTTTGTTATGACGGCTACCTCACTCCTGTTAACGAAAAGAACGATACGCATTGTATTGGCGCCAGTTACAGCCGAAATGACGAGTCTTTAGATTTTCGCATGGACGACCAAGTTGATAACAAGCAGCGTTTGATCAACTGCGTGCCATCCTCATGGCCTGAAGACATCAATACCGATCATGGCGCTGGGCGCGTCGGTGTTCGTTGTGCCAGTCGAGACCACCTGCCTTACGTCGGCGATGTTTGCGATTACGCACAATTGGCCGAGTGTTACAGCAATCTTCGGGACACCAAAGAGAGCGCAGCAGATGTACCCGTTTATCCGAATCTATTTAGCATACTGGCATTAGGTTCTAGAGGATTAACGTCTGCACCGCTTCTCGGTGAATTGATGGCCTCACAGCTTTGTGGTCATCCATTGCCTTTGCCAACAGATGTCCTTGATGCACTACATCCGGGCCGTATGTGGGTAAGAAAATTGCTCAAAGGCAAAGCGCTATAAAAACGCGCACACGTGAAAACGCAAAAAGGCGCTGATTTCAGCGCCTTTTTATTAAATTTTAGAAGCACACAATCTGGGAGTATAGATTAAGCCACCGAACTCGCTTGAGTTTGCAGGTTAGACCAAAGGTTAGCCACCAGCACTTGATCCGCAGGGGTGAGTTCATTGGCGTTATCTTTTAAACTGCCATCCACACGCTGCTTTAACATATCGATACAATCGATCCCATCTTGTTCGCAATCTGCTGCTGCCAATGAAATATGTCCACGCAAATAGCCGCTGGCAAACAACTCGTCATCTGATGCTGTTTCTACCATGGCATCAATCAAATCAAGGATCTTTTCTTCGTAGTCTTGGATCATGTTCTCTCTCATACCAAACGTATTAATGATGTGTGAAATCAGCAACTGTCAGTGGTGGACGATCATAAAAAGCAACGAGTGCATCTGAGTAGCTTTTTGCACGCTCAGGCATACCTTGCTCAAGATACGCCAGCACTTGGTCACGCACTTTTGCCGTAAACGCTTCGCGATCAGGCTCTACACCGCTGAGGTTGTCACAGCTTACTTGAAAACGAAAACCGCAGCTGGCAGAAAGAATCCATTCAACCGCTTGTGGTTTCACTTCTACTTGTTCAAAAGCGGCCTGTGTCTGCTCGTCACGTCCATCTGGATGATACCAGTAGCCATAGTCTTCGAGCAATCGACGCTCAGGGCCTGCAATACACCAGTGAGCCACTTCATGTAACGCCGAGGCAAAAAAGCCACGAGCAAAAATAATCCGATGCGTTGAATGGCTCTCATCCGCTGGGAAATAAATAGGTTCATCTCCACCAAGCAAAAGCTCAGTGTTAAATGATTCAATAAAACTCTGATTGAACACAGAAATTAGGTCGTTGTAATCGTGATGCATGCGTAATATGTAAATGTCTAGTTACAGCTAAAATCAAACAGGCGGCATTTTACCTAGCCCAACTCCCGTTGTCGCCGTGATAATTGTCAAATCACCCTATATTCCCCTATTTCAACGGGTTTTACCCCCATTAAGCATGAATCTGATTCATGCCTAGCCTCATCGCTTTTCATTGGAAGGTGACTTATATCACATATAAAATCCCGCCCATCTTCCTTCTTGAATGCAACCGACTGAATAATAATGTTGTTGTCTACTTTGTACATTATTGGCATTACTGCCGAAGCCATGACTGGCGCACTTGCTGCTGGTAAACGAAATATGGATTGGTTTGGCGTGATGCTCGTAGCGAGTTGCACCGCCATTGGCGGTGGCACGGTCCGTGATATTTTACTTGGGCATTACCCGTTAGGTTGGGTGGCCAATCCACATTACCTAATCATTGTTTGCGTTGCGGGTATCGTCACGACATGGATGGCTTCTTGGGTTGCGCGCAATCACAAGTTGTTTGTCTGGCTAGATTCGCTGGGCTTGATTGCGTTTAGCATCATTGGCTGTCGCGTGGGTATCGATATGGGCTTGTCGCCTCTCATCGCGGTGGTTTCTGCGGTAGTCACAGGTGTATTTGGCGGCTTACTGCGTGATTTGCTGTGCCGTCGTCAGCCTATGGTGTTACACAAAGAGTTATACGCCTCCATCGCCTTTTTCTCAGGTTGGATGTATTGGGCGCTGTTGACCTATGGTGAGCAATTTGGTGTTAACGAAAATTACGCGACACTGTCCACGCTTATTCTAGGGTTCACCTTCCGCATGTGCGCGGTGAAATTTGGTTGGCGTTTGCCGGTGTTTAGTTTTGAATCGGAAGAACAAAACCTCCTGGGAAAAGAAGGACCTAGGTCCTAGGAAGGGCAAAGAACAAAAAAGAAGGGCTGGTGGTGCTAAACCGTCAGCCCTTTTCTCTGGTCTTGGCTTTTGCTGTTTCTAGGGCCTTCTTTTCCTAGGCCCTAGGATCTTTCACTTAAATCTTCGGCGTTGTTGTCGTCACACCTGAATTTTGAGCACGGTGTCTTAGCAAGTGGTCCATCAACACGATAGCGACCATGGCTTCAGCGATAGGTACCGCACGAATACCAACGCATGGGTCATGACGACCACGAGTCACCACATCCACAGTTTCACCGTCAACGTTAATGGTTTCACCCGGAACAGTAATGCTTGATGTCGGCTTCAGGGCCATATGGGCCACAATGTCCTGCCCTGATGAAATACCACCAAGAACACCACCCGCATGGTTGGTTTTAAAACCCTCTGGCGTCAGTTCATCACGGTGCTGGCTACCACGTTGGTTGATAACATCAAAGCCATCGCCCACTTCTACGCCTTTCACCGCATTAATACCCATCAGCGCGTAAGCAATGTCAGCATCAAGGCGATCAAAAACAGGTTCACCCAAACCAACTGGAACATTGCTTGCCACAACAGTGAGCTTAGCGCCAATAGAGTCGCCTTCTTTTTTCAGTTGGCGGATCAATTCATCCAGCGCTTCCAGCTTGTTAATGTCTGGGCAGAAGAAAGGATTTTGCTCGACTTGATCCCAATCAACTTGGTCAATTTTCACATCGCCCATTTGAGACAAGTAACAACGCACTTCAATGCCGTATTCTTGCTTAAGGTATTTCTTAGCAATTGCGCCTGCGGCAACCCGCATGGCAGTTTCACGTGCAGAAGAACGACCACCGCCACGATAATCTCTGTGACCGTATTTTTGATGATAAGTATAATCAGCATGACCTGGGCGGAAACGGTCTGAAATTTTAGAATAATCTTGCGAGCGCTGATCGGTGTTTTCAATCAGTAATCCGATAGATGTGCCTGTCGTTTTGCCTTCGAATACGCCTGACAAAAACTTTACTTCATCCGCTTCACGACGCTGTGTGGTGTACTTTGATGTGCCTGGACGACGACGGTCCAAATCAACTTGGAGATCTGTTTCAGAAATTTCGAGACCCGGAGGGCAACCATCAACGATACACCCTAGTGCCAATCCATGACTTTCACCGAAGGTGGTGACTCGAAAAACCTGACCAATAGAATTGCCTGCCATTACTTCCTCTGTCTTTTTTCTGGCTGCCTTTAATATACCAATCGAAAAGTTTATGACCGCTTACTTAATCCGACTGGTACGAAGGCATAACTGCATGCTTGTTAATGAAACATAACCAAGCGTGAGAAGCAAAAGCTTTTTATCCACGAGACGGTCAACATGCGCTATACCCGCCTTCACTTCAATAAACACAAAAAACATACAATGTGAGAACAAAAAAAGGCTGAAACAGATGTTTTCAGCCTTTTAAAATGCTCATTAGTGTCACTTTGAGTGATTAATCTTTGTAGATAGAAAACTCGTCAGCAACACTCATCAGATCTTGGTAAGTCATCATGAACACGCCGTGACCGCCGTTTTCAAATTCAAGCCAAGTCAGTGGAAGCTCTGGGTACTGCTCGTCCACGTGCACCATGGAATTACCCACTTCACAGATCAACACGCCCTGCTCAGTCAAGTAATTAGGTGCATTGGCAATGATGCGGCGCATCAGTTTCAAGCCATCAGAACCTGCCGCTAACCCGAGTTCAGGCTCATGACGGAACTCCTCTGGCAGGCTGTCCATATCCTCTTCATCCACATACGGTGGGTTAGAGACAATCAGGTCATATTTGTCCTGAGGAAGATCACGGAACAAATCCGAGCGGATTGGGAACACTTGCTGCTCCATACCATGATCTTGAACATTCATTTCAGCCACGGCGAGTGCATCCGTCGAAATGTCGACCAAATCAACTTCTGCATCAGGGAAGGCGTAAGCACAAGCAATACCTATGCAACCGCTACCCGTGCACAAATCCATGATTCGTGTTGGCTCAACATCCAGCATTGGGCTAAAGCGATTTTGGATCAGCTCACCAATCGGTGAACGTGGCACCAGCACGCGTTCATCAACAAAGAATTCTAAACCACAAAAATACGCTTTGTTCGTCAAGTAAGACACTGGCGTACGATCGTTAATACGGCGAATAACACGCTCAACAATACGATGACGCTCACTGGTCGTCAGGCGGGAGTGACGTGTATCTGCCGGCACATCTAAAGGCAAATACAAGGTTGGCAACACCAACTGTACTGCTTCATCCCATGCGTTATCCGTTCCGTGACCGTAAAACAAGCCGGCTGCATTAAAGCGGCTTACCGTCCAACGTAGCATGTCCTGTAGCGTACGTAGTTCGTTGACAACTTCATCAACAATAATTTTATCCAAAATGGCCTCCACTAGCCTGATTCACTCCAACGCATCGCAATCATCGCTAATAGTTGGGCAATTCCAAATTCGACAACGAGACATTGCATCTATTTTGGGTACAATGCGCCTATCGGCATTTGGAATTGACTTATGAGTAAGAAAACCCCGATCTCAGACGATGATTTTTCATTGTTCCGCGATGCGGTGAAAGGCGTTAAAAAACTGCAGCAGGATACCATAAACCCGCCAAGACGCCAGACAGTGGAACAAACGAGAAAAAAGCGGACTGAATCGACCGCACGAGACCACGCTTTCTATTTTTCAGATGAGTTTGAACCCTTGCTGAAAGAAGACGGCCCAACGCAATATGCGCGTACGGGTGTGTCCAAGTATGAAGTGAAGCGCTTGCGTCGGGGCGTTTATGTGCCAGATATGTTTCTGGACCTTCACGGTATGACGCAAATGGAAGCCAAGCGTGAATTGGGCGCCTTAATCGCAGAATGCATCAAAGAGAATGTAAGCTGTGCTTGCGTCATGCATGGTATTGGCAAGCATATATTGAAGCAGAAAACCCCACTGTGGCTTGCGCAGCACCCAGACGTACTCGCTTTTCACCAAGCTCCGCTGGAATTTGGCGGCGCGGGCTCTCTGTTAGTGCTTATCGAAATACCAGAAAAGTAGCTACTCCCATGCAACCCGAAGATGCTGGGTATAATAGTGCGTAGCCTACCGCATACAAAAAACGCCCTACGGGGCGTTTTTATTGGAATCAACTGACTGGTCATTGAATTAACCAGCAACTCGAGACAACAGCGTACTTAAGCGTAACCCATCAATTGTGCGGGGCTTTTTAGCCAAAGCACTTCACTCTTCTCGCTGATAGGATCAAACTCGATGCAAGACACAGAAGATGTTGGGAACATTGGCGCTTGATTATCCGCATCAAACTCAGCAGTGAGATAGCCAACAAGTGGTAAGTGAGAAACCAACAAAACACTGGAAGGCTTCTCAACAGCAATCAACGCACGCAGGTATGACGCGACGTGCTCACTGTCACCATAAGGGGTAATCCCCTCATCAGTCAGTACTTTCTTCGCCGTTGGCATCACGGTTTGACACGCAGCCCATGTTTGTTGAGCGCGTAAATACGGGCTTACGAGCACCAAATCCAGATTTCCATCCGGCAATTGCTGCGATAGCCAACGCGCCATTTCAACTGACTGTTGTTCGCCACGATCATTCAGCGGTCTTTCTTCATCGCTAGCGGCAAATGTCAGTGCCTCACCGTGACGCATAATATAAATTTGCATATCATTACTGCTGATTTCTTAAATTCCAGATAATGCTACCAGTCTATTGTTGATTCTGGAACGATAAAGCGCACAGATGTTTGCCTCAATTTACTTACGTAGTCATAATTAAGACCTTGCCACTACCAGTGAAGGTGCTTTGTGCAAATAAGTCCGAACGATCACCGCGCCTATCGACAGATTACGCTCGATAACGGTCTACGAGTTTTACTGATCGAAGATGCGCATGCACCTCGCAGTGCCGCCGCACTCACTGTGAACGTGGGTCACTTCTGTGACCCTGTCGAGCGAGAAGGGTTAGCTCACTTTCTCGAACACATGTTGTTTTTGGGTACAGAGCAATACCCTAAAGTGGGCGAATTCCAATCCTTCACTAGCCGTCATGGCGGCAGCAACAATGCGTGGACAGGCACAGAGAACACCACTTATTTCTTTGATATTCAACACGATTACTTTGAAGAAGCCCTAGACAGATTTGGGCAGTTTTTTTCTGCACCGTTATTTAACGCCGAAGCCGTGGATAAAGAGCGCAATGCAGTCGACTCAGAATATCGATTGAAACTTCAAGATGATGTTCGCCGTATCTATCAAGTTCAAAAAGAAACTATTAACCCCAAACATCCGTTCTCTAAGTTTTCTGTCGGCAGTACTGAAACACTTGCAGACCGCAAAGGCAGTTCGATTCGAGATGAGCTTATTGCCTTTTATCGCAGCCATTACAGTGCCAACCTCATGGCCGCATCAATCACAGGGCCGTTCACGCTAGACTCTCTTGAGATGCTGGCACACGATGCATTCGAGCAGATCCCGGATCATAAGTTACCTCCGATGATTCCGGATGTTCCCTTTGTTGATACCGCACAAGAGCAGCAATTTATTACCATCGAACCACTCAAAGATGTTCGTAAACTGACGCTCGCCTTTTCAATGCCAGCCACCGACCAGCACTATCGCGTTAAGCCTCTGTCTTACATTGCCAATTTACTTGGTTACGAAGGTACAGGCAGTGTGATGTCGTTACTCAAAAAGAAAGGTCTTATTAATAACCTATCGGCGGGTGGTGGGATTAGCGGTTCTAATTTTCGTGAATTCACCATCAGTGTCAGTCTGACTGAAGCTGGCCTTGATCAGATTGATGACATCGTTGCCTACCTTTTCCAAGCCATCCGCCTTGTGCGTGAACACGGTCTTGATGAATGGCGATATAAAGAAAAACGTGCCGTACAAGAAAAAGCGTTTCGCTACCAAGAGCCTTCTCGCCCACTCGATACCGTGAGCCATATGGTGCTCAATATTCAGCACTATGAAGCCGAAGATGTGCTTTATGGCGACTATGTGATGTCTGGGTATGACGAAACATTGATTCGTGAGATGTTGAGTTATTTAACGCCAGCGCACATGCGGTTGACCTTGATTGCCAAAGGCGGCGACTACGACAAACAAGCTAAGTGGTACGACACACCTTATCGGGTCGTGCCCTTTACCACGTCGCAACGAGAGAAATGGAACGTCACAGAAATCTCTCAGGAATTGGCACTACCCGGCCCAAATCCATTTATTAGTTACGAACTCGACCCAGCACAATTGGCATCACCGACCACGACCTTACCGGAGAAAATCCAAGAGTTACCCGGCTTTTGTCTGTGGCATCTGCAAGACACCGATTTTCGTGTACCCAAAGGCGTGGTGTATATCGCCATTGATAGCCCTCATGCTGTCGAGTCTGTCGATAACATCGTCAAAACACGCGTCAGTGTAGAGATGCTTCTCGAGGCCATCAATGAAGCCGCCTACCCTGCTGAAGTTGCTGGTCTCAGCTATAACCTTTATGCCCACCAAGGTGGTGTGACATTAAAGCTGAGTGGCTTCAATGAAAAGCTCCCGATTTTACTCGATTTGGTATTGGAGAAATTTGCCAATCGTGATTTCGACCCCGAACGTTTTGACATCATAAAAACGCAACTCTTACGCAGTTGGAAAAACGCCACACAGAACAAGCCTATCAGCCGTTTGTATAACGCAATGACCGGTATCCTTCAGCCTAACAATCCGCCGTATGAAGCATTGATTGAGGCACTAGAGCCGTTGACAGTAAATTGTCTTCCTGACTTTGTTCATGCCGTGATGTCAGAATTGCATGTCGAAATGTTTGTTTATGGCAATTGGCAAAAACATCAAACATTCGAATTGGCAGAGAAGGTTAAAGACGCATTAAGAGTTCATAATCAGCGCTATCAAGAGTCGATACGCCCACTGGTTTTGCTAAAGGATGCAGGAAACGCTTCCTACCATTTAGATTGTAACAATCAAGATTCTGCCGTATTGGTTTACTACCAAAGCGAAGGGACAACAGCACAAGACGCAGCACTGTTTACCTTCGCTCATCACTTGATGTCTGCGATTTTTTTCAATGAACTGCGCACAAAACAGCAATTGGGTTACATGGTAGGCTCCGGCAATATGCCGCTCAATCGTCACCCTGGGTTAGTCTTCTACGTCCAGTCCCCCCTTGCTGGCCCAACTAAACTCATTGAAGCAATTGACGATTTTCTCAATGCATTCTTTTTGGTGCTTCTAGAACTCAACGAAGCGCAATGGAACGCAAGCAAAGAAGGACTCATTGCTCAGATAGAAGAACCCGATGCCAATTTACGCGCCCGAGGACAACGACTTTGGGTCAGCATTGGTAACAAAGACCACAGATTTGAACAGCGCCAGAATGTGGCTGAAGCCATCAAAGGCATGGCACGAGCAGATATGGTGAAGTTTGTCGTCGAAAAACTAAAGCCTCGCACAGCCGATCGGCTCATCATGCACAGTTGCGGTGGTGCTCACCCAGACCAATGCAACCCCGAGAACACACGAGAGATCGATTCGATAGACCTGTTCCGCCAAGGGCGACTAGAGAAAGGGTAAAAAAAATCCCCGACCTTGTACCAAGGCGGGGATTCTTATTGGATGGCATGGCTCACTTATCCAATGTCATCTCCAATGTCATCAGATTCAATGAATTTAAAAGAAACGTTTATCTTCCAAAGCCATTGCTTTTAACAACTCACACGGCGCAAACCGCTCACCATATTTGGCTTCATGCTCATCCAGTAATTCAACAAGACGTTTGATGCCAATGTGGTCCATGTAATGAAAAGGGCCCCCAAGGAATGGCGGAAAACCAATGCCAAATATCGCGCCAATATCGCCGTCACGTGCCGATTTAACCACGCCTTCATCTAAGCAACGAGCCGCTTCGTTCAGCATCATCAACACACAACGCATTGACAACTCATGGGCCGAAAGCTGACTTTTAAGCTCGACACCCAACAAGCCATAAACTCGCTTGTCGACTTGCTTTTTCTTGCCATCATAAACGAAGAAACCTTTGCCACTTTTACGTCCTTTGCGACCATCATTCAGCATCACATCAAACACGTCCGGCGCACGGAATCTCTCACCCAACTCATTCAGTAAGATAGGGCTGATCTTAGCGCCAATATCGATACCGACCTCATCGAGCAAGGTCACGGGGCCAACAGGAAAACCGAAATCAAGCAGCGCAGTATCAATATGTTCTACAGATTCGCCCGCTAATAACGTCATCGCAGCTTCATTCATGTACGGTGCAAGAATACGATTTACATAGAAGCCCGCTTTGTCAGCGACCACAATCGGCGTTTTTCCCTGCTTTTTCGCCAACTTCACCACGGTTGCGACGGCTTTTTCTGATGTACCCGCATGTGGAATTACTTCCACCAACGGCATCTTGTCAACAGGGCTAAAGTAATGCAGACCAACAACATTTTCAGGACGCTTTGAACCTGCTGCGATTTGGTGAATCGGCAACGATGATGTATTGGTAGCAAACAGCGTCGTGTCACTGAGTGCCCCTTCTACTTCAGCGATCATTTTGTGCTTAAGATCTAAATCTTCAAACACGGCTTCAACCACAACATTACAGCGATCCATGCCGCTGTAATCGGTGGTTCCGCTGATCCGAGCCATCTGAGATTGAAGATCTGCTTTGGAAATAATGCGACGTTTACGCTTTTTATCAAGCAGCTTGTAGCTGTAATTCATCGCGTTGAGCAAACCATCATTGCTCACGTCTTTGATGCGAACAGGCAAGTTAGCTTTCGTGGCTGACACGTTTGCGATACCCGCTCCCATTAGCCCTCCGCCTAAAACAGCTACGCCTGTCACCGGATCAGGTTCTGCATCTGCTCCGGTTTCTTTTTTCATGGCGGTGGTCGCGAAAAAAATACTACGCAGTGATGCCGATTCATTGGTCATCACTAGCTCGCCAAAGCGTTTGGCTTCAAGCGCCAACCCCTTCTCGACACCTTTGTCTAAACCATGCTTGATCACTTCAAGAATGGCCTCCGTGGCGGGGTAGTTACCGCGGGTTTTTTCTCGTGTTTTTTTGGCAGCCTGATCAAACACAACCGAGCGCCCTAATGCATTGCCGCCCATCGCCCAGTTTTGCCAGCTGTTCTTGCGCTTCAGTTTACTTTTCAACGCCAACTCTTCAGCCACTCGAAGCAATACCGATTGCGGCACGACATCATCAACCACGCCCAATTTCTTGGCTTTTTTCGCACGAAGTTGTTTGCCCGTAAGGATCAAATCGAGCGCACCCGCCACGCCAACCAGACGAGGTAGACGTTGCGTACCGCCCGATCCCGGAAGTAGACCCAATTGTACTTCTGGCAAACCTAGGCGAGTTTTATCATCGTCAGTGGCTATTCGGCTGTGACATGCCAGCGCCAATTCAAGGCCGCCACCCAAGCAAGGCCCATGAATTGCGGCAACCACATGAAACGGCAGTTTCTCGATACGTGAGAAAAGTTTTTGTCCTTGCTCTGCAATCGCTTGTGCGTCTTCTGCTGTTTCACAAGCATCCAGCATGCGAACGTCAGCACCAGCCACAAAGTTATCGGGCTTGGCGGAATACATCACCAAGCCTTTGATACTGCTATTGCCCTCAAGCTCAGTCAAAATCGCACTAATTTCGTCAACAAATGTGGCTTGTAGTGTGTTCATGGTTTCACCAGGAACATCAATACTCAACCAAGCAACGCCGTTGTCACCGTGGCTCAGTGAGAATGCATTTGGGGTCATTGATTCACTCATTATTCGGCCTCCAAGATCATTGCCGCACCCAGTCCACCCGCAGCACATGCGGTATTCAAGGCTAAACCACCACCGCGACGACGCAGTTCATTCAATGTTTGCGTGATCATTCGTGCGCCTGTTGCAGCAAATGGATGCCCATAGGCCAAAGAGCCGCCAAGTACATTGAATTTGTCCATATCAATCTCGCCGATGGCCTGATCACGTCCCAGTTTTTGCTGAGCAAAAGATTTAGAGCCAAACATTTTCACGTTCGCCAATGCCTGAGCTGCAAACGCTTCGTGCATGTCAATCAAGGCCAAATCAGCGAGGGTAATACCTGCACGATCTAACGCCATTGGCGTTGCATACGATGGCCCCATCAGCATGTCATGTTCAACTTGAATTGCCGCAAAAGCGTAAGAGCGAATGTACCCTAATGGCACGAGCCCCAATTCTTTCGCTCGTCCTTCTCGCATTAACATCACAGCGGCAGCGCCGTCGGTAAGTGGTGTACTGTTTGCGGCAGTAACAGAGCCATGCTTGCGATCAAACGCTGGACGTAACTTGGCGTAAGTCTCTACGCTTGAGTCTTCGCGGATGTTGTTATCTTTATCAATCCACGCTCGATAAGGCTCAGGGAAGGCTGTCATCACTTCATCGCGTACCAAACCATCAGCCCATGCTTTTGCCGCCAAACTATGTGAACGGTGAGCAAGCGCATCTTGATCTGCTCGGCTAATCTGGTGGCTCTTCGCCATCTGCTCGGCTGTCTGCCCCATACTCAACCCGGTAGAGTACTCAGCAACGGCAGGCGGCACAGGCGCAAGGTCTTTCAGAGACAGCTTACTTAATAATTTAAGGCGTTTGCTCAGCGTTTTCGCCTTGCTGAGAGCAAGCAAGGTTGCAGCCATTTTTTTCGATACGCCAATTGGAAGAACAGAAGAAGAGTCCGCACCACCCGCGATGCCAATATCGACAGTGCCAGACATGATGCTTTCGGTGACATTAACCACTGACTGGAAGCTAGTCGCACAGGCTCGGCTCACACTGTAGGCATCGGTATGAATGTTCATGCCCGTACCTAGCACGATTTCTCGTGCAATGTTTGGCGCTTCTGGCATTTGCACCACCTGACCAAACACAAGCTGGTCAATCAGCTTGGGATCAATCGCGGTACGATTTAGCATTTCACTAACAACCATTTTGCCAAGATCGACGGCGGGCACATCAGCATATGCGGTAGATTGTCGTGCAAACGGGGTACGAAGACCCGCCACAACAGCGATACGTTCTCCCTGACGGGTCGTCAGGTTCTGGGGAGAGTTCATTGCCGCTCCTTGCTAGCATTAGAGGTCAGACCAGAAGAGTGTAACCAATTTGTTATCAGATTAAAACGGGCGTTTAATAAAATCCGCGTGACAAATATAGACAGGGGCGACAATTTTGCGAGAAAAATGATGCCTTAGCCGCGAAAACTCTCTCTTGTCGGGGTCTCGACAAGTGCAATTTGAGAAAAAGGGATACGATAAACACCTTGCTTAATCAAGAAATTAAGCAAAAAAAAACCACACCTAATCAGGTGTGGCAACGTATGTGGAAAGCAATCACGTATGAAAATCAATTAACGTAAAGCCAATTGCAAATCAGGTCTAAGACCTGAGGAGAAAGTAAAGTCAGCCTTCAAAAAAGGAAGTTTGTCATCTTGCTCAACACAGTCACACGCAGCCAAGGTTCGGTAAACCAACGAAACCTACAACGTGCTCCCAGATGACAGTGCCTACTATACTCATTGGAAACAGACGCTTTTTGAAGCAGATCAATTTTATGTTTGATTCTTCATCAACTCTTGTGTGGACACTAGGTGAAAAAAAGCTCGACCATTATGCGCAACGATCTCCATACGACCGCCGTGGAGATTATTGGCTTAATAGTGAGATATGAGGAACCTTGAGTTTTTCAAAATCTAAGAAGACGAAGTCACGAGGTAACATGTGTATCTACCCGTAAAACAGAGACTTTCAGGGAAAGTGAAATGGTTTTGAAAATTTTTGGGAATAAATCGTCAACATCCAAGGTCTCTATTGATATGGAAAAACAAAGACGATACGAAGCGCTCGTGAGAGCTTGGCACCGAGATCTATATCGCTACGCATATTGGTTGACGAAAGACCAGCATGTAGCAGAAGATCTTGTTCAGGAGACATGTCTTCGTGCTTGGCGATCGCTCGATAGCCTTCAAGATGATAACGCTGCGAAAGCATGGTTGATCACCATACTACGCCGAGAAAACGCCCGTCGGTTTGAGCGTAAACAGCTTGAACTGGTGGATATTGATGACCACCAAGTGCCAGACAATACGCAGCCCAGTGAAGAAGCATCTGTGGAGCAACAATGGCTTCACAAGCAAATAATGCGCTTGTCACCCGAGTACCGTGAGCCTCTTGTTTTACAGGTCATGGCGGGGTTTAGTGGCGAAGAAATCGCTGAGATCATGGATCTCAATAAAAATACAGTAATGACACGTTTGTTCAGAGCGAGAAACCAATTGAAAGAGTTCATGGACAGTCAAAACGATACGCAACGAGGAGCGCAGAATGGACGAGCTTGAATTTCGCCGCCGCCTTCTTGCTGATCCTCAAGATCAAGACCCTGAAGTATCGGCGGCAAAAACGGATTCACCTGCCAACCAAAAATTGGCAGCAGAACTTGAGAATTTAGATGCGTTGATTGATCAAGCGCTACGCGTTGATGTGCCTGACGACTTAGTCGATAAGGTACTGTTTAAGCAAAGCAGTGATGTGATCCGAGAGAATCGTAAGCCCAAGTTCCATCTAGCCATCGCCGCCTCCATCGCGTTTGTGTTTGGGGTTATGCTAGGTCAATTCAATTGGCAAACGCTCCCGATTTCGCCAATACAGCAGAACTTAGGTCAGATTGCGCTGCAACATTATTACAATGAGGCACCGTTTGCCCTAAAAGCCAATGAAGGGGCAAGCATTCGACAGGTGAATGCCAAACTGTCTCCATTGGGAGAAAGCTTTAGTGGTAGTTTGCCTGGCACGGTGTCGTACCTAAATCACTGTAGTTTTGATAGCAAACATGCTGTCCATATGGTTTTGAAAGACGAAAACGGCAATGACTTCACGGTATTTGTGGTTCCTCAGCAAACACCAGAAATGGAAACTTATAGCGATGGCAACATGGAAGCCATTTCACTGCCAACCAACAACAGCAGTGTGATTGTTGTCGGTAAAGAAGGCGCTGATATTCTCCCTATTGCTGAGCAAATAAAGCTTCATTTGAACCAAAAAGCCTAAACACACACTCTATTACATTTAAAAAGGGAGCCTTCAGCTCCCTTTTTGTTTTCCATAAAGAACAACAACCTGCACGCAGATACTACGGTTAAAGAACAGTGTCCTGTAACTGGTCAGATTTCCAAATAACAACCTTCGCAATAGAATCCGCGCAGCTTATATAAAAAGCACAAAACTATAAAACTACTATAAATTTCATTGGATTAATTTCACCATGAATAAGAAGCGTCTGTTTATCCGTTCAGCAGTGGCAATTGCTGTAGCGGCAAGTTCTACGTCAGCTCTCGCAGCTGGTTTCCAGTTAAATGCGCAATCGGCAACAGGCATTGGCCGTGCGTTTGCTGGCGATGCTGTTATCGCGGATAACGCATCTGTCATGGCGCGTAACCCCGCTGCAATGGCTCTGTTTGATGAGAAAGCCTTCTCTATCGGCTTTGAAAGCATCACGACACAAATTGAAGTCAAAGACGCAGAATACTGTGGCACAGTGTGTAACTTGACCCCAGAGCAGTTCAGAAACCCAACATCAGTGGAAAATACTGATGACGTTGGTGGAACATCTATCGCCCCTAACGTTCACTTTATTCTGCCAATCAACGAAAAATTCGCGGTAGGTTTCAACGCGTATTCGAACTTTGGCACAAAGACTGAATTTTCAGGCGACTATGCAGCAACTGAGTACGGCGGCCTAACAGATGTTAAGAGCTTCAATTTTGGCGTTGCGGGTTCTTATCGCCTGAATGACCAATGGAGCTTTGGTGCTGGCTTAGACATCATTTATGGTGAAGGCACCATGAAACGTACTGCTGGCGACCAGGTATTGGGCATTAAAGGTCAAGACTTGCTAAACGTTGATGGCGCGACTGGCACAGCAATTGGCTTCAACGTCGGCACAGTTTTTGAGCTAAATGAAAACAACCGTTTTGGTTTGTCATATCGTTACAGCCCTGAATTTGAAGCCAAAGATGACAAAGGCCAGAAAATAACGCTACCACTTCCTGATATTGCAGAGTTTTCTGGCTTCCACAAGATCGAAGACACCAAATTCGCAGTCCACTATAGCGTACAGTACATCGGCTGGGGCGCATTCGACCAAATCAAGTTTGACAACCTTCAAGATTCTGTCTTGACGGGTTCGTATAACAAGCCTTATGAATGGCAAGATGGTTGGCACTATGCCATTGGCGGTACTTACTACCTAAATAACGATTGGACTCTGCGTGCTGGCTACATGTACGACACTAGCGCACAAGATCAGAAAACCTCTATTTCAGTACCAGACTCAGATCGCCAGTGGCTATCATCAGGCGTTACCTATCATATTGATCAAAAATCAACCATTGACTTTGGTATCACCTATTTGATGGGTAAAGAAGTATCTGTCACTGAAAGCACTCCATCTCCAGTTGGCAACTTCAATCTTTCGTCTGTGACTGCGACAACTCAAGCGAATGCAATCCTAATGGGCTTGCAGTACAGCCGCAGCTTCTAAGCTGATTAGATATACAAGTGAAAGGGGAGCTTTGCTCCCCTTTTTGTTCGCTGATATTTATCTCTCACTCGCACCTCCTACAGATTTTGTCGATTTTTCAGCGCACACCAGTACGCTATACCAACCATTTCACTATACACGTGTTCGCCCAAATTCAGCGTACATGTGTTCCAAACCAACAAATCGTTAGATAATATCTCCACCAAACAAATAAATAACGATATTTACATCCAAAAACTTCTTGTTCAACGCATCAAAATTGCATATGAAATTTTGGTCAGTACCCTATACCGACCTCCAAAAACAAGAAATACATAATGAACAAGAACAAAATTCTACCGTTGGCGATTGCTGCGGCACTTGGCTCTCTCTCTTCAACCTCTGTTATGGCTGCTGGCTTTCAGCTTGCAGAATACTCTGCAACAGGCCTAGGACGCGCTTACGCTGGCGAAGCAGCAATGGCGGACAATGCCTCTGCGCAATTCCGTAACCCAGCAATGCTGACGTATTTGGAAGGCACTCAAGTGTCTACCGGTCTTATCTATGTAGACCCAAATGTAGATGTCAATGGCACCACGACTCAAACAAATCCGCTTACGCAGCAATCAACCAAAACAGCGACGTCATCAAAAGACTTTGCAGACTCAGCGTTCATTCCAAACTTCTATGTGTCACACCAAGTGAATGACCAAGTTTTCCTTGGCCTAGCACTAAGCTCTAATTTTGGTATGCACACTAAACTGGATGACAGCTTCAAGGGCACCCAGTTTGGCAACGAAGCTTCTGTGATGACCATGGAAATTAACCCAAATGTTGCGTACCGCATCAACGACCAATTCTCTATCGGTGGTGGCGTGCGCTTTGTAATGGGTGAAGGCAGCATTGGTGCAAAGAGTTCGGCTGACTTTATGGGCGGTCTAGTTCCTTCGGGCACTACACTTAAATACATGGAAGGTGACGATACCTCTTGGGGTTGGCAAGCTGGTGCAGCATGGCAGATCAATCCAAACAACCGCGTCGGTTTTAACTATCGCTCAGAGGTTGATTTGAACCTTGAAGGTAATGCGAATGGTTTTGCGTTCAATAAAGAGAAATACTCTAATCCAATGAACTGGATGAGTAATGAACAATATGCTGGAAGCATGGCACTAACCCTTCCAGCAACGGCTGAATTGGCGAGTTACCATCAGCTAACTAATAAAGTTGCAGTGCACGCGAGCGTAAACTGGACAGATTGGAGTACCTTCGAAAAGCTGGAAGCAAACATTCCGTCTCTCCCTAACCCTTCACAAACCGTGAAACAGGAAAACTGGAAAGATAACTACCGCTTCGCAGTCGGTGCTACTTACGAGCTTAACGACAAAACACAACTTCGTTCGGGTGTGGCTTATGACACATCTGCTGTCGACGACGCAAACCGTACTATCACGATTCCAGAAACTGACCGTCTGTGGCTAAGCCTAGGTGCCGGCTATGCGTGGTCAAAAGATCTTACGCTGGATGCAGGCTTCACCTACATCTTCGCAAAAGACGCTGATGTTGTTGAACCACGCCCAGGTATTGAGTCTGATGCATCAGGTGCGCTATTCGGCGGCACATTTGAAGGCCAAACAACTGGCAGTGTATGGCTGGCTGGCGTTCAGGCGACATACCGCTTCTAAGGTAATGATAATTGGCGAACTAGATACCGCTCGCCTTTATCGTTGAAAAAAATGGCCACTCATTGAGTGGCCATTTTTGTTGCTATTTGTTTATACCAATTGGATTAAGTAGGTGGTCATAAATTTGCGCTGGGAAAATCGTCAAGAGCAAAGAAGATATTGCAGTAAGTAGTTATTCTACCTACAAAATATCTGACGCCGCTATTGTCGATTTTAACCAGCAAGAATGACCGAATATTTAATCAGATTGGTATTACTACTAGTTGCTATCTGTTTAGTACTAATAGTTA
The DNA here is from genome assembly GCF_028683095.1 of Enterovibrio gelatinilyticus. Classification (GTDB taxonomy): domain Bacteria; phylum Pseudomonadota; class Gammaproteobacteria; order Enterobacterales; family Vibrionaceae; genus Enterovibrio; species Enterovibrio gelatinilyticus. The sequence continues at coordinate 64,498 of NZ_JAJUBC010000004.1, forward strand.
TCTATTTCGTCTAACAAATCTTCGTCGAAATACGCATCATCAGGTTCAGGTTCTTCAATGGCTTGACCACCTCGTGCCTTGAAGTCTTTATGCTGTAAATATGCATCGCGGGCAAATGCATAAGGATCTGGAGAATTTTCCAGCAAAGGCTCTTGCGGCACAACAGCGGCTCGGCTTTCCATTCCATCGAGTGCCCACTTAATGATCGACTGCGGCAATGTCAGCAAGGACAATGGCGGATAAATATCGTCGACCAAGTCACCAGCACCTTCCCGTAGCGTTATCGGCCCATAAACTGGCACCATGAAGTAAGGGCCTTGACCAATATCGTAATAGCCCATGGCGTCGCCAAACTGACGGTCGTCTAGTTTTTGAATGTTCGCCGCAGAGGCTATATCAATTAGGCCGCCTAAACCAAACACGGTATTCAGCCAGAAACGATTAAAATGCGTTAATGCCGCATCACCTTCTAGCATCACAAGACTGTTTACCATGCTCGCGGGCTCTTCAAGGTTGCCGATAAAGTTAGAGAGACCGGTTCTTGCAAAGCTTGGCACAAAGTTGACGTAAGCCAGTGACACTGGACGCGCCACGTATGGGTCGAGGTAATCGTAGTTCAATGACCACATAACGCGATTGAAACCCTCAAAGGGGTCATTCGGGTGCGAAACATCAAACTCAGCGTTTGTTTCCGCATCGACAGTAGCGTCATCCGGCGACTGAGCACAGCCACTCAATCCAATGATCACGCCAACCGCTAATATCAGACGTTTCCACATCGTTTTTATCTTTCCTAAAAAATAGGCTGGTTATTCACCAGCCTTATCCATGTTTTCCCAAGTATACCTGAGTCGAATCAAAATGCATGTGTGGGTAAATACCCTGCATTGATCTTGTTCAGGGTTAACACCATCAGTTCTGTTGATTAATGATGATTTGAGATGACTCTCCCAGTGAAAATGGCTGGCTCTGACCATACCAATCACCGTCTTTGGTCATGACATTACCATCGCTATCAATGCGCGCTTTCACTAACACATTCGGCAAAGATGACATTAGACGCTCTGGGATCATGCTATCCGCATCGGTCAGTTCCACACTCAAGGGAAAGCGACTTAACGGCAAGCGTTTTGCCGCCACTGGCATCGGAGCACCGTCTGCCGAGTGTACTGATACAATAAGAACACCTTCATTAGAAACACTGACTTCGTCACCCAATGAAATAGTCACAGAAACACTTTGGCCGTTGCCAGCACCCGCTTGTGCTTGAGCACGTTCAATGCTGCGCTCTAACATAACACCACGCGGGTCATTTTCAGGAAGTAGTTGCTTCATCGTTGACCAAGCAGCAATGGCTTCATCAAAAGCACCACGTTCAAACGCTTCAAACGCGAGTAAAGACAGTGCCTGAAGATTGCCGTGATCTACCCTAACCACCTCACGAAGCATATCGCGTGCTTTGTTAACGTTGGTCTCATCGCCACTAAGCATGAGCGACTGCGCGTAGCCCAGTTTCACATCGCTATCTTCAGGCATCAATCGATAAGCTCGACTCATTGCACCTTCAGCGGTTTGAATATCGCGGTTCGCTAGACCAATACGCCCTAGCAATAACCAGCCCATCGCGTCATCAGGCGTTTGAGATAACTTGGTTCTCAGTGCTAACGTCAGATCAGCCATTTCCTGATCCGTCATCGGCTCTTGGCTGTCAGACATCAGTCGGCTTGATAACTCTGGCAATTTAGCCGCAGTTTCTTGCCAATGAACCACTTTCTGCTGGTTGCCCGTCGTCAAATACAGAGCGTAGCTCAGTATCACGAGAATCAATACGCCAGGCAGGAGCATCCAAGGTGCTACGGTACTTTGAGTTTGTACTTGCTTACTTTCTGGTACGTCATCTAACAGGGACTGTTGAAGCTCAACAGCCAACTCACCTTGGTTGTCCACCAAGCCTTCATCAGCTTCTTCATTCAGTTCATCCATGCGATCACGGAAAAATGCTTTATTTAGCTCGTCACGACTGGCCGCTTCATCTTGGTCTTTCCCACGATAAATCGGCACAACAAAGATCGCGACAGAGACAAGTACCATTAAGGCTGTGATCAGCCAGAACCACAATTCGGTCATCCGTTTGTATCCTTGTTATTTTTATTGGCGGACTGTTTCTCTGCCGCGTTATCACCTAACAGTGCAGCAAGACGCGCTTGCTCTTCTCCATCAAGTTCAACCTGTGCGGCTTTTGCTTTCGGTTTACGACTGCGCACTACCAACACGGTGAAGCCAATCAATACACACAGAACTGGGCCAGCCCACAAAATTAACGTCGATGCCGTCAGCGGCGGATTGTAGGTCACAAAGTTGCCGTAACGCGCAACCATGTATTCCACAATCTCATCTTCATTCTTGCCTTGCTTGAGCATCTCGTAGACCTTCAAGCGCAGATCTTGCGCCAAGCCTGCATTCGAATCGGCAATGTTGTTATTTTGACACTTAGGACAACGAAGCTCTTTCCCCAATTGGTGGAAAGCAGCTTCTTGTGCTGGGTCATCAAACTCATAAACCTCAATGGCTGCGGAGACCGAAAACGCCACGCTGCTTGCCAACACAAGTGCTAACCAAAAGCGCTTAATCATCCCTTAGCCTCCGCCAGCATTTGCTCATACATTGGCCCAAGCTTGTCTTGCCAATTTTGCGAATTTACATCGCCAACGTGGCGGTAACGAATCACACCGTTAGCATCAATAAGGAAGGTTTCTGGCGCACCATATACTCCCAAATCAAGGCCTAGCATACCGTTGCCATCAAACAAGCTGACCAAGTACGGGTTACCCAGTTGGTTTAACCAGCCAATCGCTTTTACACGATCATCTTTGTAGTTAAGACCAATAATCTTTACGCCATTTGCCGCCAATTCATTTAGGTAAGTATGCTCGGCATAACACGTTGGACACCACGTTGCCCAGACGTTGAGCAGCAGCGGTTGGCCTTTAAAGATGTCTTGATCATACAGCTTGCCCGCTTCGGTCAGATCTTCGAGACGGAACTCTGGCACTGGCTTACCCACCAGTACAGATTCCAACTTGGTTGGGTCATCACCGTCGGCGTTTTTACCTAATTGGATAAAAAACACCGCGACCAACACCATGAAAAGTACGAGCGGTATAAAAAGCAAAGGACGTTTCATGCTTACGCCTCCTTCACAGGTTCAGTAGATACGGTCGATTCCGATTTCTGACGGAAACGGTAGCGTTTGTCTGACATCGCCAATATGCCACCTATGGACATGACCAATGCACCAAACCAGATCCAGCGAACAAACGGCTTATAGTAAATTCGAATCGCCCACGCACCATCAGGTAGACGCTCACCCATGGCAATGTACAAATCGCGAGTAATGCCGCGATCGATATCGGCTTCCGTCATCATTGAGCGCTGCACGGTGTAAAAACGCTTCTCTGCATGCAAAGTGTTAATGCGCTTGTCACCACGATAGATGTCAAAATCAGCCACGTAACCGTCATAGTTCGGACCGTCTTTGTCACGCAGACCTTGGAAGTGGAAATCGTAACCTTGGATTTCTACGCGATCGCCCGGTGCCATCTTCACATCACGTTCGATGTCATAATTTTGCACCATAGCGATGCCTAATATTGAGATAGCAAGACCGATATGGCCGAATACCATTGCCCAGTGACTTCTGCCTAACTTGCCAAGCCCTGCCATAAAGTCATGGCGATGCGTTGCACGCTGATAGACTTCGACAGATTGCATGATAATGACCCATAGGCCCATCACCGCACCTAAGGCTGCAAGTGGTTTAAACACGTCAGCAAAGAACCAAACGAGTCCAATACCCAAGGTGACTGAAATCAGGCCACTGACAATCACTTCTTTTTTCACGTTTTTAAGGTTGTCTCGCTTCCATCGGATCAGCGGACCAATACCGAGCAAAAAGACAAAAGGAACAGAAAGCCACGTAAACAAAAGATTGAAGAAAGGTTCACCGATGGACACAGACCCTAAACCAATCTGTTTGTGAACCAAAGGCAATAGCGTACCAAGAAGCACGACCATGAGCGCAGCGACCAAAAAGATATTGTTCGCTAGCAGTACGTTTTCACGTGATACCAATTCAAAGTTACCGCGTGAACGCACCTCTGAAGCACGTAATGCGTAGAGCAGCAATGAACCACCAATGACTGCCACGAGGAAGGCAAGAATAAACAAACCACGCGCGGGATCGGACGCAAACGCATGAACCGAGACCAACACGCCGGAACGAACTAAGAATGTGCCGAGTAGACTGAGCGAGAAGGCAGAAATCGCCAATAGTACGGTCCACGCTTTAAACGTGCCGCGTTTTTCCGTTACCGCGAGCGAGTGCATCAAAGCGGTACCTGCCAACCAAGGCATGAATGAAGCGTTTTCTACTGGATCCCAGAACCACCAGCCACCCCAGCCAAGTTCGTAGTAAGCCCACCAAGAGCCCAGTGCGATACCCAGCGTCAAAAATACCCATGCAGCCGTTGTCCAAGGACGAGACCAACGCGCCCACGCCGTATCAAGGCGACCCGCCATCAAAGAAGCGATCGCAAACGCAAACGCGACGGAGAAACCGACATAGCCCATGTATAACATTGGCGGGTGAACAATTAGACCCGGATCTTGAAGCAGCGGGTTAAGATCGCGTCCATCGACGGGGAAGTATGGCAAAGTGCGTTCAAATGGATTTGATGTCACGATGATAAATAGCAAGAAGCCTACGCCAATCATCCCCATAACAGCGAGTACACGAGCAACCGACTCTTGCGGCATACCACGGCTAAATACCGCCACAGCCAGCGTCCAACCTGCTTGGATCAACACCCAAAGTAGCAAAGACCCTTCATGCGCACCCCAAACCGCCGTCAGCCGGTAGTACCACGGCAATGCACTGTTTGAGTTACTCGCCACATAACTGACGGTAAAATCGTTGGCGTAAAATGCCCAACTCAGTGCGATAAATGACATCAGCAACATCAAGAACATGCCGATAGCCAGTGGTCGCGCTGAGCGCATCATGGCTTGGTTTCCGATCTGCGCACCCCACAGTGGGTAGATACTCAGTAGGACCGAAAATCCCAAAGATATAATCAGGGCAAAATGCCCCAGTTCAGCAATCATTAGTAGCTACCTTGTTTTTGCTGTTCAGTGTATTCAAGCGGTTGGTGATTTTTGTTCATCGCTTCTGCAATTTCAGGTGGCATGTATTCTTCATCATGCTTAGCAAGCACTTCCTGTGCACGAACAGTGGTCGCATTCACCAGCTCACCTTGTGCCACGATGCCCTGCCCTTCGCGGAACAAGTCAGGGAGAATACCGTCAAACTCAACCGTTACCGCTGGGCCAATGTCTGCCACTTTAAACGTAACTTTCAATGATTCAGGGTCACGGCTTACTGAATCTTCAACCACCATGCCGCCAATACGTAAACGCTGACCAACATAAGGTTTCGAACCATCCGGCTTACCTTCCACGATTTCGGTTGGGGTATAGAACAAGTCCATATTTTGATTTAACGCATACACCACTAAACCAACCGTTGCGCCTACACCAAACACTAGAGCGAGAGCTAGCCCTAAGCGTTTCTTGCGTCTTGGGTTCATAACGTGTTCTCCATATTTTGGGCTTTCTTGATTCGTTGCTCTCGGGCAACTCTGTTCTTTATTTCACGAATAAGTTTGCGACGAGTGAAGTGAGCCGAACATACGACCCAAAACATAGCCAAAAATGTAATCGCAAATGCACTCCACACATAGCCGGCATAGCCACCCATATCTAGAAATGCGGAGAAGGAACTAAAATGCATGATTAGGCTCTCTCTACCAATTCACGTGCCCAAGGACGATGCGACTCGCGCTGCAGGATTTTGTTTTTTAGCGCCATCAAGGTCGCCGCACCAAAGAACAAAGCAAAACCTATAATGTTTAACAACAGAGGCCAAAGCATGTCTGACGCGATAGACGGTTTGGCGAATTTGGTAATAGTCGCCCCTTGGTGTAGGGTGTTCCACCATTCTACCGAGAAGTGAATGATCGGCAGGTTAATAACCCCAACCATGGCAAGAATGCCTGCAGCACGGCCTGCTGTGCGATCATCTTCAAACGCATTATACAGTGCGATAACACCCAAATAGAGAAACAGCAGAATCAACTCTGAGGTTAGACGAGCATCCCATACCCACCAAGCACCCCACATTGGCTTACCCCATATTGCGCCAGTGACTAGCGCAATAAACGTAAACACAGCACCTACGGGTGCCATCGCGGCTGCAGCCCAATCAGAGGTTTTAATTTGCCAAACCATGCCTATGAATGCCGCGATCGCCATCGACATGTATGCACCCATTGACCAAATAGCCGCCGGCACATGAATGTAAATGATACGGAAGCTGTCACCTTGCTGATAGTCGGACGGCGCAAACGCCAACCCCCACACCGTTCCGGTAACCAGAGACAACAATGCCAGCACAGCAAACCATGGCAGAAGCGTGTTACATAGCTTGTAGGTTGCTTCTGGCTTGGCATAAGGATGAAGCCATTTCCACATTACTCAATCGCTCTTATTTAATTATAAAATTTGGGTTATTGAACGCTCACGCGCAGCGCTGCAGATACTGCAAACGGTGACAACGTTGCTGAACCAACCAATAGTGCGCCTAAAATGGCCAATTGACCGTTAATTGGGAAACCATTCGACGCCATATCAATCGCAGATGTTGCAAAAATTAATACTGGGATGAAAAGCGGCAATACGAGCAAACTCAAAAGCACGCCACCTTTACGAAGACCAACCGTTAGCGCTACACCAATCGCGCCCAAAAAGCTCAGTGTGGGAGTACCTAACAGTAGGGTCAATACCACAGCTTGATAAGTCGCCCAATCCAAAGAAAGCAATACGGCTAATAGTGGGCTTATGATCAAAAGCGGCAAGCCCGTCAGTAGCCAATGCGCCACTATTTTGGCAAAGGCCAATACTGATAATGGTTCGGGCATGAGCAACATTTGCTCCAGCGAACCATCAATAAAATCATCGCGAAACAGACGCTCTAACGACAGGACCGCTGCCAGCAATGCAGCCACCCAAATAATACCGGGGGCAATGTCCGCCAATAAGTTTGGTCCAGGGCCAACACCTAAAGGGAACAACATAATAACGATAATGAAAAACCACAACGGGTTAAGCATGTCTGATTGGCGACGAAACGCGATCATCAGTTCTCGTCGAATCATTTGATACATGGCTGAGCCCATCATTCACCCAACCTAACGCGACGCAACAACGTATTGCCTTCAAACATATCTTGGTGCGTAGTAAACAACACCATACCGCCCCCATTCACATGTTCCTGAAAGAGAGTCTCCAATACCTTTACGCCTTGTTTATCGATGGCGGTCAGAGGCTCATCCAGAATCCAAAGCTTTGATTGGCTAATCCAAAGCCTCGCTAACGCCACTCGACGGTTTTGCCCAGCCGACAATTGAGCCGCAGGCACATCTTCTCTTCCTGCTAAACCAACACGTGCCAACGCATCCCACAACACAGACTCATCAGCGTCACCGTGCATCTGCTGGTAAAAAGCAAGATTTTCAAACGCAGTGAGCTCTCGCTTCACACCTGCACTATGACCAAGGAAAAGCAAGTTACTGTAGAACTCTTCTCTTACCTTGGTAACGGATTGTCCTTGCCAGCGCACATCGCCAGATTCAGCCAAACCCAAGCCCGCAATGATTCTCAATAGGGTGGTTTTGCCCGCGCCGTTGGGGCCTTCAACTTGCACAAGTTCACCGGGTGACACGGTAAAACATAGATCTTCAAACAATACTCGTTCATCACGAATACTGCTGAGTTGATGCACTTCCAACATGAGAAATTAGCGTTCCCGGTAAAGTATTCAAAATTATGCCCGATAATAACATAGAGGGTTTTAGACCGTTAGCGGTGCGATAACGGTCTGGCACGTCGAGCGTTAATAATTGTGAGTAAATATGAAAATAGATAACACCAGCAACATCAAAGTACTAACGCTTGAATCCATTAAGAGCAATCTCCATGAGAAATTGTTGAATATTGGTCAAGAAAAAGCCGTGCAGCTCCCTCAAACACAGCTTGCTTCTTCACAACTTTCGCAAGTACTCAGACTGATCAATCTCTTTCCCTTGTTGATGCATTCACCTTCACTTTCTTCACCAGCCAAAGCCCCCGACACCCATGCACTCAATACCACCATGACACCTAGCATGCTGAGTATCTTGCTAAAAACGCTTGTGATGCCAAACACACCAGAACTGGCCGCAAAATGGCTATCAAATCGGCAATCAGACAAAGCCCTACTCGATGCCTTGCGTCAAGTAACAACGTCGATGGCAGACAATGATGGCAATGGAAAAATCAAAGCGCTATTGATGCTGTTAACGGAGCAAAGAGTGCTCGAAGGAAATAAAACCAATGAATATCATTGGTACTTCCCTCTTAGCCATGTATCTCCCACACCTGTTCATATCACAGCCAAGAAAAAGACCCTCGGAAGACGAAAAAAGTCCCACTGGAGCATCAGCGTCAATCTCACACTGTCAAAACGTCGACACCTCACAGCGACGGCAGATATCTACGATCAGTCTTTAGCGTTGCGATTTACCACTGACTCAGCGAGCCTAGAGAAACTAATCGAACAATCGCTTCCCGCGCTAGAGCAACAATTGAGTAAGCATCATATTTGCGTCTCTCAGTGCGAGATTAACGTCAGTGAGAACACAGAGCCAACATCGGTAGAACACGGAGTGAACATTCAAGTATGAAGAATCCCAAAGCAGCCATCGCCCTTCGCTATGATGGGGTCAATGCGCCACAAGTTAGCGCAAAAGGATACGACGCATTGGCGGAAAAACTGATTGAAGAAATGGAGAAAAATGGAGGGTTGGTGCATAGCGATGAAGCGCTAATGAACTGGCTTTCTGCTTTGGAGATTGGAGATGAAGTACCAGAGTCTGTGTATCTGGTTATTGCTGAATTGATTGCATTCGCATGGTATTTAGACGGACAAACCCCGCCCGGGTGGGAAGGGTCTGTCGTTAACCAATCGGTGTAAGCACCATTGGTCTTTGCGAGACGCTTTAGCTGAGGGACGACAAAAAAGCCTTGTCGCACCCATTTATCACCGAGATTTCATCAATCACGGTGCCAGCCTTAGGAAGTCATTGAGAGTGACTATCTCACCAGTCGTTGCTTTCGGATGCTCAACAAAAGTTCCGCTTCTGCTTTAGGAAGATCACACTCTTCCATTAGCTCATGAATATCAGCACCCAGTTCAACCATCTTACTTGCCCGGCTATACAGTCGGCCATCTGGATCGTGCATTTCCAGCTCGTTTTGCTTATCTACCAAGTCATCGAATCGTTGGGATAGCTCAGCAAGCTTTTGGCTCATACCAATTGAGCCAGCACGCAATTCATTAAATTGCTTTGATAAACTCTCATGTTGTTGGCGAGAGTTTTTAAACAACAACTCCATGGCTTGGAATTTAGCATCCAGAGTCAATCTCGCTTTCTTCTCTCTGCGTATTAGCACGAACGCAACCACCGCTACGATGATAGACACACCGAGCGGTAGCCAGTGCAACACGACGTCAAGCATTAGAGCATAGCCATGTCTGACCACTCGTCATCAGAGAGTAGCTTGTTCAAATCAACAAGGATTAGCAGGCTGCCATTGCGGTTGCTAACGCCTTGAATGAACTTAGCACTTTCATCCGTACCCACACTTGGTGTGGTGTCGATTTCAGATGTTTTGAGGTAAACCACCTCAGCCACACTGTCGACCATAATACCGATGACTTGTGATTCAGCTTCGATAACAATCACACGAGTGTTATCGCTTACATCGCCTTGCATCAAGCCAAAGCGAGAGCGAGTATCGATAACTGTAACCACGTTGCCACGAAGGTTAATGATGCCCAGTACATAGTCTGGTGCACCTGGTACCGGCGCGATTTCGGAATAGCGTAAAACTTCTCTAACCTGCATAACGTTAATGCCGTAGGTTTCCTCTTCCAGCTGGAAGGTCACCCACTGTAGGACCTCGTCATTCACGTTATCTTTTTGAACTTCAGCTACCTGAGACATTTGTTTTCCTCTTTACGTGCTGTGCTGCGTCAATTACGCCAACGCGTTGGCATCTATACCTTGATTTAGCATGGCAATCAGCGCTTCGACGTGAATCAATGCGCACATTTTTTCTTTTACTAGTCCGGCCAACCAAGGCCGTTTGCCTGCTTGTTCACGCCATCGCACTTGCTCTCCCTTGAGGGACTCTGTGCCTAAAAGGGAATTGCATGCCAATCCCCATTTACTGTCACCCAAGAGCACAATATAACTATAGCCTTCGCGATGGCTGTTATCCGTTATTTTTTCTGGCATTACCCACTTCGCGGTATCGACAACATCAAGCTGTTGATCTCGCTCGGTTTGCAAGCCCAAATACCAGTCTGGTCGACCAATCAAATGATTACAGTCTTCTAGCCGATGAATACCACCCAACTCTGCCAGTGGCACAGCATACGTCACACCAAATGACTCAAAGAACAGCACTTGAAACGCATGCTCTGAAGCAATGTTCTTCCAAGGTGGTGCGATATCTTCGCCTTCTTGAACCTCAGGTTCTGCGTCCGTCTCAATATCCGACTCAACATACGCCACTTCGTCTTCGAGAATGTCTTCCGATACGGGTGTCTCAATCTGTTCAACGACCATGTCGTCAATACCAATATCGACTTGTGGTTCGACATAAGCCGTTTCGGTAGCAATATCTTCTACTACTGTCGTTTCTGAGTAGGTCTGTATGTCGACGACCACATCGTCAACGACATGATTTTGCTCAAGTACTTCGACAGGTGAATCTGTGTCGACGTTTGTCTCGAGGTTTATCGCGACCTCTGTTTCTGTTTCTGTTTCTATCGCGATTTCAGCCTCAACCTCGGCTTGAACTTCAACCTCTGCTTGGACTTCAACCTCAACGTCAACTAGCTCTTCTACTTCGACCTCTAACCCATCTTCAAGCTGAAGCTGACTGAGCAACTTCTCAACCGAAGACAAATCACGCTGTTGTTTCGTGAGCGTGGCGCCAGCAAACAGCGGGATCGCTTCAACCTTTGCGGGCTGCAATTTTAACTCAGTGACGCCTGCGACATCTGTTGTCACATCCGTGTCTGTCCGCTGCTGATCATCATCTTCCAGCAACGCATCAAAATAATCGTCCAGCGCCTGAACACTGGATAACGCACGGCTATCTTTCATCCTGTTCCAGTCGCTCCAAATAAGAAAGCAGCGTTTTGTATGCAAAAACGCCGCGACAATTCTTCGCGTAATACGATGGAGGCATATGCTTTAAGCTCGCATCACGGAATTTCGTGTCAATCGGTACTGCGGATGTCCAAACCTGATCGGGGTAACGCACTTTCAGCTCTTGTAATGTTTCCAAAGACGCACGGGTACGCTTATCGTACATGGTTGGAACAATACACACTTTAAAAGCAGAACTGCGTGATTTCTGCATGATCTGTAAAGTGCGAATCATGCGCTCCAAGCCTTTCATGGCCAAGAACTCAGTCTGAACAGGAATGAGAATACGGTTACTCGCCGCTAGTGCATTCACCATCATTACCCCCAAGATCGGCGGGCAATCGATAAGTGCATAGTCGTATTCGTCTTCTAGGCAAGCCAATGTCTTTTTAAGCATTAGCCCCATGCCCCCTCGATTTCCCATTGCTCTGTCCAATGTCGCAAGTGACATATGAGAAGGCAGTAAGTCGAGGTTCTTATATTCTGTGTTTAGAATAAGTGGTTTAACCGTATCTCGGCTTATAGTCTGGAGTTGAAACAGGTCAAAAAGCGTTTGTGGCAACGTCTCTGAATCGTAATTCAGATACGTCGTTAACGAAGCGTGGGGATCGGTGTCGATCAACAATACGCGCTTGTTTCTTTCACTGAGAAGCCCAGCAAGCGTAATGGTTGAGGTTGTTTTCCCAACACCGCCCTTCTGGTTTGCAATGCTCCAAACTATCACAGCCGCTCCTTATACCAGATTGAGCTCAACGAGGATCCGTTCGGCAATACGATCAAGAGGTAAATCTTCTGTAGAAATTCCTGCTTTTGCCACTGCTTGCGGCATCCCGTAAACCACACAGCTATCTTCGTCTTGCGCCCAAACGGTTGAACCTTGTTGTTTCAGCATTCTCGCGCCATCTCGGCCATCAGCACCCATTCCGGTGAGTACCATCGATAGCACTTTATCGCCATATACATTTGCAGCAGAGCCAAAAGTCACATCAACACATGGCTTATAGTTCATTCGATCGCCGCCATCAATGATTTTGACACGGGTAGCGCCTGGGCGTCCATCGATCATCATCTGCATACCGCCTGGCGCTAAATATGCCGTCCCAGCCTTGAGTGGTTCGCCGTCTTGCGCTTCTTTCACTGAAATTTTGCAAAGGCCATTGAGACGTTGTGCAAAAGCCGAAGTAAATGTGGAAGGCATATGCTGAATCAACAAAATGGGCATTGGGTAATTAGCAGGCAATGCACTCAGCACTTTTTGTAATGCAACCGGCCCACCCGTTGAGGTACCAATCGCCGTCAATTGATAGCGTTTGCCGCTGGCTTTGAAACGCCCCATTGGCGTGACTGGACGTGCTGGTGGGGTCGCCGTTGCTAGACCGCTACTCGCCATTGGTCGAGTCGGTGTTCGTGTTGGGGTCGCACCAGAAGACAATGATGTTGCCATTGCGGGTGCAGGCGTGACTGCAGGACGGCGCATAAACGTGCGTTTACGCGCTATTTCGTTTACACGCTGTTGAAGCAGTTTGACTGCGTCATCACGGTTGCGCGCAATATCTTCGAATTTTTTCGGCAAGAAATCGAGCGCACCAGCATCTAACGCATCCAACGTCGCTTTGGCACCATCATGTGTCAGTGAAGAGAACATCAAAATTGGCGTCGGATTAGTGCGCATAATCTCGCGCACCGCCGTAATGCCATCCATCACAGGCATTTCGATGTCCATCGTGATTACATCAGGTTTTAGCTTTGCCGCTTTGTCGACGGCCTCTTTACCATTGACTGCACAGTCAATAACTTCAAGACGCGGATCCCCGTTAATAATTTCACTCACTCGGCGGCGGAAAAAGCTTGAATCATCCACCACCAAAACTTTCACTGACATGTCATTCCTTATAATTATTATCGGCCAGCGTAACGCTTAAGCAGATTTGGCACGTCCAAAATCAATGCAATATGACCATCACTGGTGATCGTTGCACCCGCCATGCCCGGCGTACCTTGCAGCAGTTCATCCAATGGTTTGATCACCACTTCTTCTTGTCCAATCAATGAGTCCACCACAAATGCGATAGGTTGATGTCCCATTTGAACAATCACAACATGGCCGCTATCTCTGACTGACGCACGCGTTTTGCACAGCCAATCTTGTAGATAAAACAATGGAATAGCTTTCTCACGAACAATGATAGTCAATTGACCGTCCACTGTATTGGTGCGAGACAAATCCAAGCTTATGATTTCATTAACATTAGACAATGGGAATGCAAATGGGTTGTTACCAATACCCACCATTAGCGTTGGAAGTATCGCCAACGTCAACGGCACTTTGATTGAAATAATCGTTCCGCGACCCAATACGGAATCGATAGAAATCGTACCGTTCAGCTGGGTGATCGCAGTTTTTACTACATCCATGCCTACACCACGACCCGAGATATCAGAAATCTCAGTCTTGGTGGAGAAGCCTGGTGCAAAAATCAGATTAAATGCTTCGGTATCCGTCAAACGGGCAGCTGCATCAACGTCCAAAACACCACGATTCACCGCGATACCACGGAGTTTTTCCGCATCCATACCGCCGCCATCATCTTCGATGGTTAGCAGAATATGGTCACCTTCTTGTGACGCCGCCAACGTAACGGTGCCCACACGAGGCTTACCATTTTGCTCACGAACATCTGGCATTTCTATGCCGTGGTCAACCGAGTTACGCACCAAGTGGACCATTGGGTCAGCGAGTGCTTCAACCAAGTTTTTATCAAGGTCCGTTTCTTCGCCGCGCATTTCAAGCACGATATCTTTCTTAAGGCTTCGCGCTAAGTCGCGTACAACGCGAGGGAAACGACCAAACACTTTCTTGATCGGCTGCATACGCGTTTGCATCACTGCGCCTTGCAAATCAGCCGTTACAACATCAAGGTTGGTAACCGCTTTCGCCATATGCTCGTCATCACTGTTCGCGCCCAGACTCACCAAACGGTTACGCACCAACACTAGCTCACCGACCATATTCATGATGGTGTCGAGTGTTGACGTATTCACACGAACGGTTTGCTCTGGTTGAGCAACAGGTGTTTTCTTCTCTTCCACTTTTGCAGGTGGCTTGGCAACGGTTGCTGGTGGCTTAGCTGCTGGCGCTTCTGCTTTTGGAGCTGGTGCAGGGGCAGGCTTTGGCTCCACTTTTGGTGCAGCTGCGGGCGCTGGCGGACTCTTTGACGCATCTGCTTCGATTGGGCTTTTACCCTGTCCGTGCAGTTCGTCTAACAGTTTTTCAAATTCGTCATCAGTGATTTCATCACTGCTTGGGCTTTCAACCGATGAGTTTTGTGGTGGTGGTGTCGCCTGAGCAGCATCACCATCAAGCGCCGGCCCCTTGCCCGAGCCATGAAGCTCGTCTAGCAGACGGTCAAATTCATCATCTGTCATGTCACCACTGTCCGCAGCGGGAGCCGGTGCGGCTGCCTCGCTTGGCTCTGAGCCATTCGCAGTAGGAGATTGACCTTTACCGTGCAGTTGATCGAGCAAACGGTCGAATTCATCATCGGTAATTTCGTCGACAGAGTCACCAGCTATTGCTTCGCCTCCCTGAGCTGGGGCTTCAGCCACAACTTCGGGTTCAGGTTCAGGTTCTGGTTCTGGCTCAGGCGCTACAGCTTCTGGCTCGGCTTCGTCTTCTGAAGCAGGTTTGGCATACTTGTGCAATGCTTCCAACAATGCTGGGTCAGCCGCTGGGGCTGGTTCGCTTTGTTGCACGCATGCAAACTGCTCATTCACCGTATCAAGCGCCTGCAGAATAATATCCATGACTTCAGCGTTGAGTGGACGGCCACCGTTACGGAGGTTATCAAAAATATTTTCAGCACCGTGGCAAGTATCTACCAGCTCTGTGAGTGACAAAAAGCCTGCGCCACCTTTAACCGTGTGAAATCCTCGGAAAATTGCATTCAGCAAATCTCGGTCGTCTGGTGTTTTTTCCAGATCCACGAGTTGTTCGGACAATAGTTCTAGAATTTCCCCTGCTTCGATCAAAAAGTCCTGCAGGATTTCTTCATCCATTTCAAAGCTCATAACGCACCCCTAAAAGCCAAGGCTTGAAAGTAAATCGTCCACGTCGTCCTGGCTTTGCATCACTTGTTTCTCTTGACGCTGCTCTTCAGTCACGACAGGCCCTTCAGCCTTGATGCCAGATTGTTGTTCTGTTTCTAATTCTGTGTCTTTCGGCTCGTCATCCAAACCAAATGCCGTCAGGATTTCTACCAGCTGGCTTTCGACTTCTTGAACCAATTCGATAACGCGTCTAATGACCTGACCTGTCAGATCTTGGAAGTCTTGAGCCATCAAAATTTCGGTCAACTGACCGTGCAATTTGGTGGTGTCCCCTTCGACTTGCGTCAACAAACCATCAAGCTGGTGACAAAGCGCTTTGAAGCTAGCGATGTCAATCCGCCCTCCCATCAGGTTGTTCCACTGAGGTCTAACCTGAGCAAGGCAATCTTGTAGGTTATCGGCGATAGGTAACGTCGCTTCCACTGCATCCATGGTTCGGTTTGCAGCAATTTCCGTTTTTTCCATAACAAAGTTAAGGCGATCTTTAGCATCAGGGATCTCGCTATTCGCAAGATCACTGACACGCGGATCTAATCGGAAATTAGATAGCGAATCGTGCAGCTGCCGGGTCAGTTTCCCAACCTCATTGAAGAGCGGATTACGCGTGTCGCTTGCCAATTTGGCCAGCAACTCGTTCGCGCTTTCCTGATTCCCTTCTTCAAGCAAACTGACCAATTCTTTAGCTTGGTCGAGTGTTATCATTGTTTTATTAATCCTTCACTGCGCGAAGAAACAAATCACATGCGTTCGAAAATCTTGTCCAGCTTTTCTTTCAAGGTTGCCGCAGTGAATGGTTTAACAATGTAACCATTTACGCCAGCTTGAGCTGCTTCGACGATTTGCTCACGCTTCGCTTCTGCAGTGATCATAAGCACAGGAAGATGCTTAAGATCTGCGTCAGAGCGAATGTTCTTCAACAGGTCAATACCCTGCATACCTGGCATGTTCCAGTCAGTAACGACGAAATCAATACCGCCTTTCTTTAGAATTGGCAGCGCTGTTAGGCCGTCATCTGCTTCAACAGTGTTGTTGAAACCCAGATCACGAAGGAGGTTCTTAACGATACGTCGCATTGTTGAGAAGTCATCAACAACGAGGATTTTCATGTTTGTGTTCAAAGTTGCCTCCGGTGAGGTCCCTTATAATTATAAAAACTTACTTTGACCAAGCAGTAAGCTTGGTCCGTAACCGCTGCATTGCCTGATTTTGAATCTGGCAAACTCGGGATTCGCTGACCCCGATAATGGCACCAATCTCCTTGAGGTTAAGTTCCTCGTCGTAATAGAGAGAGAGTACCAAAGCCTCTCTTTCAGGGAGTCCTTTAATAGCTTGGGCTAGGTGCGCCTTAAAGCTATCTTCCGCGACTTCCTCAAAGGGAAGATTCTCTTCACGATGACTTTCAGTGACGAAAGCATCTTCTGAAACGCCCAGATCTTCGATACCAATTAAACGTCCCGCATTGATGTCGTTCTGTATCTGATAATACTGGTCAAGGCTCATACCCAGACGTTTCGCAATTTCTTTGTCGCTAGGGTCTCGCCCTAACTCGCCTTCAAGCTTTGCAATCACATCGCTGATTTGGCGGTTATTTCTGTGTACGGAGCGTGGAACCCAATCGCCTTTTCGGATGTCATCAAGCATGGCACCACGAATACGTATCCCAGCATAGGTTTCAAAACTCGCCCCTTTCGACGCGTCGTAGTTTTGTTGCGCTTCCAGCAAACCAATCATGCCGGCCTGAATTAAATCGTCGACCTGCACGTTGGGGGGCAAACGTGAAACAAGGTGATGAGCAATGCGCTTTACTAGCGTCGAATATTGCTCAAATACCGTTTCCGTCGATGCGCCTGTTCTGCTGTAGGTGAGCGCTCTATTCACCGAGATAGTCCCCTGCAGCTTCATCTCGAACGAGCAGCCGCTCTACAAAAAACTCTAGATGTCCACCTGGGTTACGTGGTACTGGCCAAGTCAACGCTTTGTTCGCCAGAGCGTTCAACGCCAAGGCTGCAGGTGATTGAGGGAATGCATCAACAACCACTTTTTGTTTTTTAACGGACTGACGCACTCGTTCATCTAATGGAACACATGCTACTAATTCTAGATTAGCATTTAAAAATCTTTCTGTTACACGCGTTAATTTTGTAAATAAATCTCGACCTTCGCGATAACTACGCACCATATTGGCGACAACTTTAAAGCGAGTCACACCATGTTCACGGCTCAAAAGCTTAATTAAAGCATAAGCATCCGTGATGGAGGTCGGCTCATCACACACCACAATAACAACATCTTGCGCTGCACGAGAGAAGCTTAACACCATGTCTGAAATACCAGCGGCGGTGTCAACGAGCAACACATCCACTTCTTCATCCAATGTGCCAAAAGCTCGAATCAAACCAGCATGTTGCGCCGTCGACAATTCAGTCATGCCGCGCATACCTGAAGACGCTGGAATAATTTTTAAGCCATGTGGCCCTTCAACAATGATGTCCTTTAGGTCGCATACACCTTGCATTACGTGGCTTAGGTTTTTACCCACACGTAATCCCAACAGCACATCAATGTTCGCCAAACCTAAGTCGGCATCCAACACCATGACCTTTTTGCCTTGCTTGGCCATTGACATGCCCATGCCCAAGGTAATGTTAGTTTTACCTACGCCACCTTTACCACCTGTAACAGTGATGACTTTGGTGCGAGTCGGGTTTGTCAGGCGGCGGAGGCCGCTTGCTTGATCATGCATGGTTGTCTCAATCATAAAAGTCCGCCGCATTCGACTCTGGTACATCATGACTCCAGAAATGGTTTTGCTGCTCTGAATCTTGATCCATCAGTTCACTCGCTCTGTTGACCAGATATCTTCCGCTGGCATGACGAATGTCTTCCGGCACTCGTTGCCCATCAGCGAGATAGGTAACTGGAAGCGCGTTTTCAATCGTAACGCTCAGTAGTTCACCTAGGCTGAGAGATTCATCTAGTTTCGTTAGCACACACCCTGATAGGGGGATGCGACGAAAATGGTCAATGGTCTCTTGTAACACGCGACGCTGTGAGGTGGCGGGCAAAACAAGTAAGCTTCGAATATGTGATCCACTGCTTTGGATCAGAGTATCAAGTTGTTCTGATAACCTAAGATCACGCTGGCCCATGCCTGCGGTATCTAACAGAATCAATCGACGATGACGTAACTGATACAGAATATCGGCCAGTGTGTCTGCATCTTTAGCAACTTTTACCGGACAACCTAAAATTCTACCGTACGTCGCCAATTGCTCATGCGCACCGATACGAAATGTATCTGTAGTCACCAGTGCTATTTCTTCTGGGCCGAAGTCCATTGCTGCCCGTGCCGCAAGTTTCGCGATCGTGGTGGTTTTCCCTACGCCCGTTGGCCCTAACAGGGCAATGACGCCACCTGTTTCTAGTAGATTCTCACTCGATGTAATGACCTGATCTGCCACAAGTTCTAACAATTCAGACCACGCTTCATTCGGTGGGGTATCTTCAGGAATATAACCCGCTAGCTGGTCAGCGAGCACGGGAGATATACCCATTTTTTCTAGTCGTTTAATCAACATGGCGCGAAGCGGT
This sequence comes from Enterovibrio gelatinilyticus, assembly GCF_028683095.1. Lineage (GTDB taxonomy): Bacteria > Pseudomonadota > Gammaproteobacteria > Enterobacterales > Vibrionaceae > Enterovibrio > Enterovibrio gelatinilyticus. The sequence goes on from NZ_JAJUBC010000004.1 coordinate 83,571, forward strand.
TCTTTACGTTCAACCTCTTGCCACATTAAGCCTGAAAGCTGGTGCTCTAGCAGGCTACGAATCGTTGCCATTTCTTTGCGCATCGCTTCCATTTCATCAGGCTGACGAGGCGCAGATTTACGTGTTTCTTTACGCGTTGCATCAAGGCGATTTTCCTGACGCGCACCATTGCGCGGATCTCGGCGCTCTAATTCGTCACGTTTTTGACGATAGAGACGATCTAACTCCTGACCCTTCGCTTGCTGGTTGCTGCGCGAAGTAGCCGAGCCATAACCTTGCGCTGATCCACCGGCGGAATTATTAGCGCCAGTGCGACCTGAATGATTATTTTGCTGACCATTTACCGCAGGCCGAAGCGATTGCTGCTGTGCGCCATATGCCGCTTCAGTTTCACGACGGCGTACATCATTTTGACGAGCAAGCAGCGCACTCAGTGAATCAACTTCAGGCTCTTCCTCACGCTCACTGTCCGGCAGCTGTGACTGATAGCGATCAAGCAAGCTTGAAAATTTGCTACCTAGCGCACCACCTAACGGTTTTCTGGCCGCTTCTTTGCTGATGTCGCGGCGCAGGTGCACTTTATCTTCGGCAATTCGACGCTGTGGCTGTGCGCGATCCATACTCTGCGCCATTTGTGTCTTGGCCGCTTCTTTGCGTACATCACGGGTTGGCGTTTCAGTATCAACTGCCGCCACGATTTCGACACCACCGGTCACTTTTTTGTTGGACATGATGACCGCATCAGCGCCGAGTGCTTCTTTCACTTCGGCCAATGCAGTTCGCATATCTTTGGCAAAAAATCGTTTAATTTTCAAAATCGTTGTCCTGATTTACTGATGCACGGCATCAGTTACCAACCGCTCTTACAATTCTTATTTGTTTTTCGTCCGGTACTTCTTGATAAGAAAGTACACGCAAAGACGGAATCGTGTTCTTAACAAACTTGGCTAAGGTGGAGCGAAGAACGCCGGAAGTTAGCAATACAGCGGGTTCACCCTGAAGTTCCTGCTGCTGTGTTGCCTCGGAAAGACTTTGCTGTAAACGCTCTGCCAATCCAGGTTCAATTCCCGTGGACTCACCACCTGATGCCTGCATAGTTTTATGCAATATCTGTTCCAACTCAGGAACCAAGGTAATCACCGGAAGTTCGGGTTCTATGCCATTGATTTCTTGTACGATTAGTCGCTTGAGAGAAATCCGTACAGCGGCAGTCAAAATGTCAGGATCTTGACTCTTTGGTGCATACTCTGAAAGCGTCTGAATAATAGTGCGTACATCGCGGATAGGAATGGCTTCGTTAAGCAAGTTCTGCATCACTTTCACCACCGCCCCCAACGAAATAAGATCAGGAATAAGCCCCTCAACAAGACGCGGTGCTTGTTTCGCCAGCATGTCGATAAGGTTCTGAGCTTCTTCATGACCCAACAAGCGCTCGGCGTTGTTGGTCAACATTTGGCTGAGATGCGTTGCAAGCACGGTGGCGGAGTCCACCACGGTGTAACCCAGCGCCTGCGCATGCTCGCGCTGTGATTTTTCAATCCAGACAGCTTCTAGGTTGAACGCAGGGTCTACCGTCGGTTCACCGTCAATCGGGCCAAACACTTGGCCGGGGTTAATTGCCAATTCTTTGTCTGAACGAATATCTGCTTCGCCAACCGCCACGCCCATCAAGGTAATGCGGTAGCTGTTTGGTGGAAGCTCAAGGTTATCGCGAATATGAACAGGTGGAATAAGAAAACCGAAATCCTGCGACAACTTCTTACGCACGCCTTTAACGCGATCCAGCAGCTCGCCACCTTGGTCACGGTCCACCATTGGAATAAGGCGGTAACCTACCTCTAGGCCAATCACGTCAACAGGCTGCACATCATCCCATGACAAATCTTTCGGCTTCGGTTTAACCAGCTCTTGTTTTGGTTTTTCTTCTGCAGCTTTCTTGGCATTTTCTTGCTGTTTGGTTTTCCAGTAAGCAAAGCCACCACACACGAAAGCTAACGAGAGAAACGGCACATGAGGCATACCTGGGACAATACCCATGACCGTTAAAATCCCAGTAGCAATGATCAACGCTTTTGGGTTGTCCACCAGCTGAAAGACAAGCTGCTGCCCCATGTCTTCGTCTGTATTTTGACGAGTCACCATGATGGCGGCACCAATCGACAACAAAAGCGATGGAATTTGAGCCACAAGACCATCACCGATGGTCAGCAATGTATAGATTTCGATGGCGTCGGAGAAGCTCACATTATGCTGAACCATACCAATGGACAGGCCGCCGATGATGTTGATTGCCAGAATCAAGATACCCGCGATGGCATCGCCTTTTACGAATTTAGACGCACCGTCCATTGAACCGTAGAAGTCTGCTTCTTTGGTCACTTCCGAACGACGAGTTCTGGCTTGGTCTTGGTCAATAAGTCCGGCGTTCAAATCCGCATCAATCGCCATTTGTTTACCCGGCAAGGCGTCCAGAGTAAATCGAGCGCTTACCTCAGAAATACGGCCCGCACCTTTGGTAACAACCATAAAGTTGATGATCATCAAAATCAGGAAGACCACAAGACCAACGGCATAGTTACCGCCAATGACGACCGAACCAAAAGCGTCAATAACCTGACCCGCAGCGCCCGGCCCTTCATGACCATGAAGCAACACCACACGTGTTGATGCCACGTTCAATGCCAAACGAAGCAAGGTGGCGATCAAAAGAACGGTAGGAAATGCAGCGAAATCGAGAGGTCTACGGGTGTAGATGGTGACCAAGAGAACAACGAGCGACAAGGCGATGTTGAACGAGAAAAACATGTCTAGCAAGAAGGCGGGGACAGGCAAAATCACCATTGCCAAGGCCGACAGTACCAATATCGGAGCACCGATGGCAGGCATCACACCCAACTTAGATGGGAGTTTTTGTTGTACCTTGTCGTAGAACGGCAAAGAAAGCTTCATGGGTCGTCTGTCGTCTCTGGGCTAAATCACTCTTTCCTATCTAGCAAAAAACGAACCATGTTTTTTTGGCTTTTATTTCAGTGAAATGCCGCCAATTGCGCACATTTCAACCAACTAGCGACGTAATTCTGTCGGTATCGGAAGTTGTTGTTCCGCCAAAGAGGTCGGTTTACGTCCTCGTCCTTTTTGGTACTGCTTAAGTTGGAAGACATAAGCGAGCAATTGCGCTACTGCTGCAAACAACCCATCGGGGATTTGTTGCTCTAGCTCAGTGCTGTAGTAGACCGCACGCGCAAGTGGTGGTGCAGGAACAATACTGATGTCATGCTGCGCAGCAATCTCTCGAATTTTCAGCGCCATAAAGTCTGACCCTTTGGCTACCACTACGGGGGCTCGATCAATCTTGCTGTCATAACGCAGGGCAACGGAGTAGTGCTCGGGGTTAGTGATGACCACGTCAGCAGTTGGTACCTCAGCCATCATCCGTCGCTGCGCCATTTCACGCTGCAACATACGTATCCGGCCTTTCACTTCCGGTTTACCTTCCGTGTCTTTGTATTCGTCTTTGATTTCTTGTTTGGTCATCTTGAGCTGATCATTGTGCTGCCATATTTGAAATGGCACATCGATTGCTACCACTACCAATAAAGAACAGCAGATCAGCAAAACAAAGTTCATCAAGATATCGAGTGCGTGATACAGGTTGGTCGGGAACGTTTCAATATTCAGTTGATAGAAGTCATCAACACTCACCATCATCAGATAGAAAGCGACACCTGCCACCAAAGTGACTTTTAAAATCGACTTAATGAGTTCAACCATGCTTTGCATGCCAAACATACGTTTAATGCCTTGAAGCGGGCTCATTTTGGAGAGTTTGGGTCGCGCGGCCTCCCATGAAAACGAGACGCCCCCCAACGCAGAAGCGCCGAGTAACCCAGCAACAAACAGCATCAATAACACTGTGGCGAGTGGCCACGCGATATGAAACATAGCGCCATAGGCAATTAAGCCTAACGTGGTAACATCAAAAATCTCTTCGCGAGTGAGGGTGAAGAATTTTCGCATGGTTTCCATCAGCGCTTCCCCAACACTTTCGCCAAACCACATCAATGCGATAGCGCCAATGACCAATACCGCAACCGATGCCAGTTCTCTTGAGCGCGGTACTTGACCTTTCTCCCGCGCCTGCTGTCGCCTTCGGGGTGTGGCGTCTTCTGTACGTTCTTGACCGTCATTCTCTGCCACTAGGCACCTCCGCTCACATTGCAGTTGAGGCGAATCAAATCACAGATTGCATTCACACCTGTGTCCCAGTGGTTCAAGTAATGGGGCAAGATCCCATTGAGCAGGTACATACAAATCATCAAGCCAACAAGCAAAGCAAACGAAAAGCCCAAAGAGAAAATATTCAATTGTGGCGCTGCACGGGTCATCACACCAAACGATAAGTTCACGGTCAGCAAGGCGATAATACCGGCCAATGCCATGCCCAATGCGACACTGAACATAATGCCAAACCAACTTGCAAGCGCACGATAGTCTGCCGATTGGAGCATGTCACCAATCGGCAAGCTCTTAAAACTCAGCACGACTAGGTTCAGCATTTGTAGGTGTCCATCCGTCGACAAGAACAGCATGGTCGCGACAAACAGATAAAACTGACCCAGCAGGGGCGTATTCTGCCCATTGGCGGGGTCAACCATGGATGCGAAGCCCAAACTCGACTGCATACCGATAATCTGACCCAGCAACACAAAGGTTTGCATGACGAATTGGGTGATAGTACCCATGGCGATGCCAATCAAAAGTTGCTGAGCGAGTACCACAAAGCCACCAAATGACACTAATTCAATCGTGCTTGGCACACTGGGGATAGACGGCATCACAGCGAAAGTGATGGCGAGAGACAAGTACAAACGCACACGCACGGGGACAAACCGAGCACCAAAGAAGGTCATGGTCATCATCATGGCGGAGATACGAGTCAGCGGCCAAAAGAACTGGGCCATCCACTCGAGAATGATGTGTGCGGGATATTCCATAGGTCGTGCTCAGTCAATAAAGCAGCGTTGGAATTTCTTCCACCAAACGAATGAAATACTCCATGAGCATTCTCGTCATCGAGTGTCCAAAGAACATTAACGCAACCAGGGTTGCGATAAGACGCGGCAAGAAGCTTAGCGTTTGTTCATTGATAGAGGTCGCCGCTTGGAATACCGCAACAATTAAACCCACAATCAGACCGGGAATAATAATGGCGCAGACCATGACAAGGATCAGGTACAACGCATCTTGGAAAAGTTCAACGAACGCTTCAGGTCCCATAACCCACTCCTACCCAAAACTGCCAGCGAGTGTCGACAAGATGAGGTTCCACCCGTCTACCAATACAAATAGCATGAGCTTAAACGGCAAGGATACGATCATGGGTGACAACATCATCATACCCATTGCCATCAATACCGAGGCCACCACTAAGTCGATAATCAAAAAAGGCAGAAACAGCATGAAGCCAATTTGGAATGCGGTTTTGAGCTCCGATGTAATGAACGCGGGAATCAACACTGTCATTGGCACAAGCTCAGGCTCTGTCGCATCTGAGCCTGACATATTCACGAAAGTTTCGAGATCTTTTACTCGAGTTTGCTTAAGCATGAATTCACGCAAAGGCACTTGCACACGGTCGAATGCTTCACGCGAGCTAATCTCTTCATTCAAATAGGGCTGAACAGCAGAGACGTTCATTCGATCAATAACAGGAGACATCACAAAAAGGGTGAGGAACATGGCAATGCCAATGATAACCTGATTCGACGGGGTTTGTTGAAGGCCCATCGCCTGACGCAGTATCGACATCACTACCACAATCCGGGTAAACGACGTCATAAGAATCACTATGGCGGGCAAGAATCCCAATGCTGTCATCAGCGCCAGAATTTGCAACGTGACTGAGTAGTCTTCCCCCCCATCAGGGTTCACCGTCATGGTTAACGCGGGAATACCGCCGCCACCATTCGTGGCTTGCATCATTGATGCTTCGCCCGCGCTATTAATCAAAGTTTCAGTGACGGTTTCCGACGCTGGCGCAGGTTCTGCTTCCGCCAGTGCAAGGGGTGTGACAAGAAAACAACAAAGCGCCAAAAATATGGCACTGACAGATTTAAGACGCATCATTTTTCTTCAGAATGTTATTAAGTTGAGAGGAAAAGGACGGGCTCTGCTCTGGCTCAGCCATCGGCGTATCCAACGTTTTAAGTAGCGTAATCTGCTGTGGCGTTACACCAACCAACACTTGCTCACCATTGACTTCCAGCACCACGACTCGCTCTTTTTGCCCAAGCGGGAGTTGGCTAACGACTTTGAGCCCTGCTTTCGCGCCCATCAGAGAAGGAACTTGCATGCGCTTGAGCACCCACGCCAACGCAAAGATAACGCCGATCACCGCCAACAGCGCTGCGAAGGTCGTTGCGAGGTTCTCGCCAGTAGACGTTGCTGAATATGCGCTAGGCGCAAACACGAGTCCGATTGTCGTCAGTTGCAGGCGTGCCATTTTCTCTGTTAATCCTGATAAGTGTTGAGCTATTTATAGGGTTAAGCAAAATTCAGGCCGAAAAAAAAGCACGCCGAAATGGGCGTGCTTTTTTAAGATATTTTGTCGAGATCCCTTGTTGTTAGAATAAGGGATTCGCCGTTTAGCGGAGCTTTTTAATACGCTCAGTCTGGCTTATAACATCCGTCAATCGAATACCGAACTTGTCGTTGACCACAACCACTTCGCCGTGCGCAATAAGCGTACCGTTAACAAGCACATCCAGCGATTCACCAGCAAGACGATCCAACTCAACCACAGAGCCTTGGTTCAATTGCAGTAAGTTTCGAATATTGATATTGGTGCGGCCCACTTCCATGGAAATGGTCACAGGAATATCGAGAATAGCGTCAAGCTTACGGGCTTCATCGGCGTTGATCGGCGGAGCCTCATCAACCAATTCATCCAGTGGCGCCGTTTGCACGTCATCCCCACCTTCTACTTCAGCTTGTTCAGCCAGTGCTGCAGCCCAATCGTCTTCTACGTCACTCATGATTATCTACCACATCGTGTTTGTTATTATTTGTCATCGCATTATTCATCGTCGATGTGCTCTAACCCATCTAGATCATCACCCAACAGTACGATGTCGCTTTTCGCCACTTCTGGGCGTTTCAATTTCTCGGTGATCTTAAGGGCAAGGTTGTCGTTTGCTTGCCCCATTTTCCCACGGAACGTCGGTAAGTCTTCAACATAAATTGTACAGGCGTCTGGCATTTTCACTGGAATCACATCCCCAGCTTCCAGTTCCATCAAATCTCGCAGCGAAAGTTGTGTTTCCAATAGCTTGGCGGTCAATTCAACTTCCACATCCATGACTTCATCTTGTAGCGCTTTTGACCAACGAAGGTCGGTATCCATTTTGTCGCTTTGAATACCCGCATCAAGCAATTCACGGATAGGTTCCACCATGGAGTAAGGCATGACCACGTGGAAATCACCACCACCGCCATCCAACTCGATATGGAACGAGCTCACAACAATCACTTCTGTTGGGCTCACAATGTTAGCCATGGCAGGGTTCACTTCAGAGTCGAGGTACTCAAACTCCACTTTCATGACCGGTGCCCATGCATCTTTGTAATCTTCAAAGACCAGCTTCAATAGCATTTGAATGACACGACGTTCGGTCGGAGTAAACTCACGCCCTTCGATACGCGCATGGAATCGACCATCGCCCCCGAAGAAGTTCTCCACCAATATGAACACCAAGCGCGCTTCCATGGTCACCAATGACGTCCCTTTTAAAGGACGGAAACGCACCATGTTCAAACTGGTTGGGACAAACAGGGTGTTTTGGTATTCACCAAACTTCACCATCTGAACGCCGTTAATCGACACTTCAGCTGTTTTACGCAGCATGTTAAACAAACTGATCCGCATATGACGTGCGAAACGTTCGTTAATCAGCTCCAAGGTGGGCATTCGCCCACGGACTATGCGGTCTTGTGATGAGAAATCGAAATTGGAGGCCGCAGCGACATCGCCACTATCACCTTCGGGTTCATCATCTTCTACATCGTCCACACCATGGAGAAGCGCATCAATTTCGTCTTGACTGAGAAGATCGGTCACATCGCACCTATTGCATTACAAAGCCAGTAAACAACACCCGCTCAACCACTGTTTTGCCGGTGACTTTTTCCATCGATGCCTGAACGGTATCGACGGCTTGTTTTCGGACTTCCACTTGTCCCTGCGGCGTTCGCAGTTGCTCCACGGTTGCAGCGCCAAACGTCGTTAGCAAACTGTGTTCAACCAGCGGCAAATTCTGCTTCGCCAATGTTTCATTCTTGTCGCCACGCACCATCAATTGGACATTCACTTGTACCAACCTCTGTTGCGAGTCTCCCGTTACATTAAATACAAACGGTTGCGGCAACGTCACATAAATCGCTTGAAGATTCACCGGTTCGGGCTCTTCAATCACTATATCTTCTTGCTGTGCCGAGCCGTCATCTCCCATTAAGAAAAAGAAGGCCCCAGCACCACCACCCAACAGCAAAACCGCTGCAAGGATGATAATAATCAGTTTCTTTTTACCGCCACCGCCGCCGCCCGCTTCAATATCTTCATCTGCCATGACTCACCCTCTATTAATTCGAATTCAACTTTCAAGACGCATGCATTGTGAATGCTACATTAAGCATAATAGTCGACGCGATCTTTTGATGAGTTGACGTAGAGCTCATGGTTGGCACTTGAACGCTCTATCTCTTGATCGCCATCTCCGCGACCAATTGATGATGAATCATTTTTTCCACCCGATCCGCCTTGCCCATCACCCTGCTGGGTTTGGTTTCCTGCAAAGGATTGTCGACCACCCGCATCTTGCTGCTGTACCGAAGATTGCGATAACTGCAAACCTTGTTGCTGCATCATTTCACGAAGGCGTGGCATAGATTGTTCCACCAATTCACGGGCTGCCTGGTTTGCGACCGTAAATTGTACGTTGGCTTGATCTTGATTCATTGAAAGCTTTATCTGCATTCGACCAAGTTCAGGCGGGTCGAGACGAATATCAACGTGCTTGAGGTTTTTAGACAACATTACATTCACGCGTTCTGACAGTGCGTTGGCTGCTTCTGTTTGGTTTTGACTCATCTGAAGAGGCGTCTGAGCCACCGTTGTGTCTAAACGTGCCGCTGTTGTCGAACCCTGATTGCCAAAGCTTGTCGCGAGTTGCTGCGCAAATTGGTCTGTTTTCGTTTCCGATCCCGGACGCACCGTTTCTGTAATGGTGCTTGCTGTTGCTGCGTCTAACGCAGGATTGCCAGTCACCAGTTGAGGTTGAGCCTCACCCTGCACTGCTGGGGCCCATGGGATCGCCGCAAACGCTGACATCGCTGTCGGCGTCTGAGCCTGTGCCGCCATCGGGTTAACCGCTGCTTGTACGGCACTTGCCGCTTGAGTCATATTCACTTGCGATTGCGCAGCGACACCTCGCGGACCGAGCTCAGTTAGCAAAGACGCGGTATCGCCATCCGCTGTCAGCGGAGCAGCTTGGGCCGTTAGGGCTTGAGCTCGCATCATTGCTTCTTGTTGATTCTTTGGCAATAGCTCAAACGGTACGCCAGTTTTTGCCAGCATTTCAGGGGACACCTCCCCCTCTAAGGTAGGTGTTGTCGCGCCATTGTGAACCATTGAGCCCGTGCTTGCCATTGCTGCAGCTAACGCAGCGCGTTCAGCAACCGATAGATTTTCTGGCGTGGCAGCGGCAACTTGCTCTGGTATTAAAGCATCGGCTGGAGCTTTGACCACACCCAAGCCAGATTGCGATACGACAAGCTCGTCGCCAAGCATCTCTGGTGCCACATCAGCCTCAGAGATAATTTGTCCTGTCTGTGCCGCTTTTTCAGCGTCAGACACTAAGGGTTTTATCGCAACAGGCTGCCCATTTTCCGTCATCATCATGGGTTTATTTTGACTAACAGCCTCTTCTTCAACGCCAGCGTTTTGTCTGTTAACTGCCTTCCCACCTTGTTCAGCAAGGAAGGCCTGTTTAGCCATTTCTTTGATGTCAGCATCAGACGGCAAACTTTTGCCTTCTAGCACGACGTTGGCCTCATCACCCAATGCAGCAGTGCCTTTGGCCGCAGGGTTAGCATCACTCTTCAATGCTTGATTAGATTCGTTAAGGCGAGCTAACAGCGCTTCGCCATCTTGCTTGGCAAGTTGTTTTGTAGGAGGCGCGTCTGCGTTATCTTCCGTTTGATCACTTTTTAACGCCAAAGCTGCATCTTCACTGACTTTGCTGTTGGTTTGCTTGCCGTCAGTTGTTTCTGTTGGGACACCTTCAGCGTCAAGAATCTCTCCTTTAAGCGCCAAAATATCGGCATCTTCGCCAGCAGCGCTATTGGCGGCTTCACCTTCGCCCGTCGCCATGCTTTTCAGCAAGACATCACTAATGGCTTCCTCACTGACAGCATCGCCTTCAGCCAGCGCCACGTCGCTTGCCAAGTCTGTCGTTTCGCCGTCACCAGAAACCAACTGCGCAAGTTGGGCGAAAAAACCTTCACCTTCACTTTCAGAGACTTCCGGAGACAAAACGGCTTTGCCTTCGCCGAGAGAGGCTTTACTGCTTGAAACGCCTGAGAGTAAGAAACTGCTTTGGTTCATAGTGATCCCGCTTCAGAAACTTTGCTGTTAAAGGTCAGTACCTATTAGGCTGACCATTCGTTACAAAGTATGAAGCAATTATCAGGCCAACTGAGAAATAGTCTTAATAGCGTGCTTTCTGACGGGCATAAGCGAGGGTGGCAAACTCATCCATTTGCTTTTGATCTAACCGCTCAGCCCGCATTTTTTCTTCATTAATGCGTTTTTCGATGAGCCATTCGAGGGAGCGCGTTTTCTGGCGGCATTGTTGCCAATGTTCGCGGCAACGCTCTACATTATCTTCAAACTCGCTTGCCGCTTGGCGTTGTTTTGCCAGTGTTTCATCAAGCTGAACGATAAATCGATTCAAATGGCCGTAACTACTTGCACTTAAACCCTGCTGACCACGCTCTGACATCTGACGAAAATACTCTAGGCGGTAGTGTTCAATCTGCTCAACCTGCACGTAATAGCCCTGTAATTCCTGCTGTGCAGAAACCAAGGTTAAATGCGCCTGATGCTCAGTGTTTTTGGCCTGTTCAAGCAATAAGGTCATGGCATTAGAAGACATATTTCACCTACTGTAGCGACGAGCGCAGCATGTTGACGCACATATCATATGGAACAACATCTTTCATGCCTTGTTGCAGGTAACCATCAAGGCGCGGCTTCAGGGTAAACGCCTGGTCAATGCCTTGGTCGGTTCCCGGTTTATACGCACCAATGGAGACTAAATCCTGATTTTTGCGGCAAACGGAGAGAATTTGCCGCACGGCACGCGCCATCAGCATGTGTTCATCCGTCACAATATTTGGCATGACGCGACTCACTGAACGCTCCACGTCAATGGCAGGGTAATGCCCTGCATCGGCCATTTCACGCGACAAAACAATATGCCCATCAAGGATCGCACGAGACGCATCCGCAATCGGATCTTGCAAGTCATCACCTTCGGTGAGTACGGTGAAAAAGGCCGTGATTGAACCTTTGCCTTCATCGCCATTTCCCGCACGCTCTACGAGCGCCGGTAGCTTCGCAAAAACAGACGGTGGATAACCTTTGGTGGCTGGCGGCTCTCCCACTGACAAGGCAATCTCACGTTGCGCCTGTGCAAAACGGGTTAATGAGTCCATGAGCAATAATACATCTAAGCCTTGGTCGCGAAAGTACTCCGCGATGGTTAGCGCTGTTTGGCAGCCTTTTAAACGCATGAGTGGCGAAGCATCTGCTGGCGCGGCGATCACGACTGCTCGCTCTCGGCCAGCTTCACCTAAAATCTCATCAATAAATTCTTTAACTTCTCGTCCACGCTCACCAATCAAACCGACCACAACCACTTGCGCTGTTGTGCCTCGCGTCATCATGCCAAGCGTCACTGACTTACCGACACCGGAACCCGCAAATAAACCAATTCGCTGGCCTTTACCCACTGTTAACAGACCGTTGATGGCTTTAATTCCGACATCAAGCGGCGTATCGATGGGCTTTCTTGCCAATGGATTGATCGCGGCAGGTGTAAACGATGCTGTTTGCCCTGTATATATCTCGCCAAGCCCATCAAGGGGATTGCCAACACCATCAATAACTCGGCCCAGCAACTCAATGCCCACAGGAATACCCTGTTCTTCTGAAAGAGGTGTGACACGTGCGCCAGGCATAACACCCGATATTTGTTCACTGGGCATCAAATATAAGGTATCGCCCGAAAATCCAACGACTTCAGCTTCGATCGTGCCTTTAAGGGTTTCGACTTGACACAAACTGCCGACTGGAGCTCGGCATCCAATGGCTTCTAATGTTAATCCGACCACGCGCACCAGTTTGCCTGAGGCAACCGGACGCATAGACAGATTGTCGAGATTAAGTGCATCAAGTTTTTCAGACAGGCTGGCCATCGTGCTCTCCGGCGTCACCTTTTGGGGGAGTATTATCTGCTGGTTCAGCTTGCTCAGTTGATACAGTCGCTGCTTCTACTGGCTCGTCAGCGGCATTTTGATCGATAGATGATTTATCGAGATCCGCATTATCATGTAAATCATCATCAAGCGACTCACCGTCCAATAATGCATCGTCCGCGACAGAGTCTTGCGTCGCTTCAGTATTCACAACTTTCTCTGCACCAAGGATGACTTCGGGCTGATCATCGGGCACGTCAGGGTCTCGAGATACGTTTTGTCCAAGAAAGCGCGCCAATATTTGCTTGGTCCGATCTTCCATGCGGTAATCAACCACAGAGTCACCACACGCAACTTGAATATCGCCGCGATTCAATGCAGGTTCCTCAATCAATCGCCATTCACGATCGCGCAACGATGCTTCGCTGTAAGCATTCATTACGACATCCAAATCTTCAGGTTGCAGGTAGATAGTAATTTGACGACCTGCCATAGGCAGCGCATTCACGGCTTCTCGCAACGTATGAAGAATGATTTGAGGATTGGTCGCCACTTCTGTTTGAATGACGGCCTTGGCAAGATGCACCACCATATCAACAACTTGCTGCTGAACTTGATGGTCAACTTGAACCAGAGGGAAAGCCAATTTTTCGAGCATGGCATCAAGGTGTTGGCAACGATTTTCTATCAGTTGTTGCCCATCACTCAGCCCTTGCTGATAACCTTCTTCTTTGCCTTTTTCAAAGCCTGATAGCTTGCCTTCTTCATAGCCCGCTTCGCGACCTTCATTAAACCCAGCGGTACGCCCTTCTTCAATACCTTCATCTACCGCAGATTGTCGGATTTCCTCCAACGCATCAGCAGTTAGCATGGTTAGTTCAAATTCAGGCTCTTCTGCTTCATCAACAAGCTCTGGCGGCTCCCAACTAGGGTCATAGTTAAGTGCCGTATCTTTCGGTGTGCCTGTTTCGTCCCCGTAGCTAGGCAACGACCAACGCTCTAATGCGCCATCTTGCTCTTGCGTAGCACGGATATAACCACGACGACGATCTAAGCCCATACTGCTACCTTACCGTTAAACCGTTGCTCAACCAGATTATTCATGGTTAGAGGAACTCGTCCGCACCGCCGCCACTCAGCATAATTTCGCCAGCGTCGGACAGTCGACGTGCCACAGAAAGAATTTCTTTCTGTGCTGCTTCTACATCGGACACACGAATAGGCCCCATGGCCTCCAAATCGTCCTGCAGCATTTCGGCAGCACGCTTGGACATATTGGCAAAAATCTTGTCCCGTAAGCCCTCTTCGGCACCTTTGAGTGCTTTTTGCAGCGCTTCTTGAGGAACATCTTTGAGGATCGCCTGAATCCCACGGTCGTCGACGTCTGACAGGTTGTCGAACACGAACATGAGATCCTGAATTTGTGATGCCATTTCTTCGTCGTTCTGACCAATTTGCTCCATCAACGCCGATTCCAGTGCATTGTCCATGTAGTTCATGATATCTGCAGCCGCTTTCAGGCCACCAATCTTGGCCGCTTGTGCGCCCGCTTGACCGGCAAACTGCTTCTCCATGATCTCATTCAGTTCATGCAATGCAGCAGGCTGAACTTCTTCTAGGTTCGCAATACGCATTACAAGATCGAGCGCATCACGCTCAGCAAACTGTGTCAAAATTTCCGCAGACTGCTCGGGCTCTAGGTAAGAAAGCACGATGGTTTGAATTTGGGGGTGCTCATTGAGAATAATGGTCGCCACCTGACGGGGATCCATCCATTTAAGTGAGTCGAGGCCTTTCGAGCCGCTACCCAACAGAATTTGGTCCACAAGGTTGTTGGCTTTGTCTTCACCCAGTGCCGCCATCAAGGCATTACGCACGAAATCTTCACTTCCCATACCAATAGACGTGAAGCGCTGAATATCTTCAAGAAACCCGCGATGGACTGCAGCAAGCATTTCCTGACTCAGATCTTTCATCTGAGTCATGGCTCCGCCCACTTTTTGCACCTGCTTTGGTTCTAAATGTCGAATAATACTTGCGGCATCCTGCTCCGTCAGACTCAGCAGTAAAATGGCTGCTTTATCAATCCCAGACAGTTGGGTAATGTCAAATTCTTTACCCGACCCGTTATCATCATCTTTAGCCATCTTCACTCACCCAGCTTTTCACGACCTGCGCAGCAAGATCTGGTTCATTGGCAACCAACGCTCGAACAGCTTTGAGCAGGTCTTCGTCTTTATGTAAATCAGGCAAATTGAGATTGGATGAGCTCATGCCAAAGCTTCCAGAGCCATCCAAATCCGCACCAATCAACCCGATGTCATCATCAGGGCTAAGGGGTAAACCATCTGGACCCAGCATTTCGCCATTCGGTCCAAGTAAGGAGTCATCCTCTTTCGCCGGGTTAATCAGTTTCGACAAGGCTGGGCGAATCAGTACCAAAACCACCACAATCACGACGAGCGCTGCAGCAAGCCAACGTACCCAGTCATTGAAGTTCGGGTGTTCCCAAATCGGCACTTCACCCAGCGCTTCCACTTCTGGAATCGCAAACGGTACGGCAATCACATCGAGCACATCACCGCGCATTTCTGAGTAACCGACACCACCAATCAATAAACGGCGGATCTTCTGAAGCTCAGGCTCCCCAACAGGAGTACGAGTAATTTCTCCCGTATCTGGATTGGCGCTAGACAGATAATCAACGGCCACTGACACCGTTTGTCTTGCCACTGTGCCTGTTTGTGCTCGGCGATGGCTGATCGTGGTGTCTAGCTCATAGTTTCGTGTGGCTTCTCGACTCAGAGAGCCTTTGTCACCTACTCCACCATTTTTTAAATCTTGTATATCTTCAGGAATAGCAGCGTCTGCAGGAGGTTGGTTACTCAATGCGCCAGGAATACCCGCCACGTAATCGCTGTTATTGTAATTCTCTCGGGTGTATTCGCTTCGTGTTGAAGTGGTTGCTGGGTCAAAGCGCTTGCGGGTTTCTTCAACCGCACTGAAATCCATTGTCACATCAACTTGCGACGTGTAATTACCCAACCCAAGGACGGGGATCAAAATCGAATCAATTTTCTCGCGAAGCGCTTGTTCTTGCTTACGCTCCAACTCATATTCTTTACGGCGTTGAGAGGCCATCGAGCTTTCGTTGCCGGAACTCAGCAGCCTGCCGTGTTGGTCGGTCACTGTGACACGCGAAGGTTTTAGGCTAGGAACGGCGGACGCGACCATATCAACAATGGAGTCGACCTCTTCTTGTCCCAACTGAGTAGTACCGCGCACGGTAAGAAAGACGGTGGCAGAGGCTTCTTGGTTATGACGAACAAAGACACTTTGCTTTGGCATGGCCAGCAACACCCGCGCTTTACTCACCGCACGAATTTTTTCAATCGCTGCAGCAAGCTGACGTTCGCGGCTTAGCTTAAGACGTTCACGCTCAAGTTGTTGAGAGACACCAAAGCCCATGTCTTGCAACAAAATATCGTCACCCTCTTCTCGAGCGGCGTTGAGACCAGCACGGCTAAGGTTAAGTTTGATGCTTGAATATTCTTTCACTGGAACGCGAATAGTGTTGCCTTCCAGTTGATAGTCGGTTTTTTGTGAATCGAGGTGGTCGAGAATCGGGATCAGCTCTTCGGTTTCGTATGAACCTAGCGGGCGCATTTCCGGCTCTTGCACCCAAACAAACAAAAGCGCGAGTAAGGCTAGGCAGATCACCACAGATGCAACCAAGATCAGTTGACGCGCAATGTCTATGCCTCCCAGTGGACCACTGGATGGTGAAACATCACGTTCCATTAAATCAGGATCTTGTAACGCAGAACCACCATCAGATGCCATCGGCAAAGCAGCGGCGTTATCTGATACGGCTAGTTGCGTTTTATCACTCTCATCTGCCACGGTTACTTCCTACCTTAAACAGGCATGTTCATCAGTTCTTTATAAGCTTCAACGAGCTTATTGCGTGTTTGGACGGTTGCATCAAACGCCACGCTTGATTTGTTTCGTGCCAGCATCACATCTGCCAAGCTGACGTTTCGGTCACCTTGGTCAAAACGTGTTGCCAATTCACCTGACGATTTTTGCAATCCATTAACCGTGTTAATTGCAGTGGACAAGAGTTCACCAAAATCTTGAGAGACTTGCTGACCAGTGGCAGGGCGACCCACATTCTGCGCGTCTAATGCCATTGCTTGCATTTCGTGCTGCATCGGGTTGATTTTCATGGTCCATCCTCACTGTCAAAACTTTGGCAATCTACACCGCATAAAGGCTTGCGGCTCATCTGACTATTATTTATGCAATTAATGCGCCAGAAAATTATACGCATTAACTGACTAAAAAGCATCGCTTTACTGTGGAATGTCGATACCTGCATCACGCATCTTGGCGAGCTTATAGCGCAAGGTTCGAGGGCTTATTCCTAATCGTTCAGCGACGTCTTTCCGACGCCCTTCGCACACTCGTATCGTGTCGAGAATGATCGCAAATTCTTGCTCTCTCAGTTCGCCACCAAGGCTTTCATTCGCATCGCTGCTTGTGCTGGCCATAGGTAGTTTGGTTGGGATAGCTTGCGGCTGAATTTGAGGCTCAGCGATATCGTTACGCGCAACAAGGTTTTGTAGGGTGCCAGCGTCTTGCCAGTCGATACCTTCAAGCAAGATATCATTCGAGAGTATTTTGTCTTGTTGACAAAGAATTAGCGCGCGTTGCATGACGTTATCAAGCTCACGCACGTTGCCCGGCCAGCGGTACATTCCGAGTTTTTGAATGGCACAAGGCTCAAGTGTTGGCGCAGGCTGGCCTAGTTTACTGCAATGGCGCTGAAGCAAGTGCTCTGCCAGAGGAAGAATATCCCCCGTGCGTTCACAAAGTGGTAGCCATGAAATTGGGAATACATTCAGGCGGTAATACAAATCTTCTCGGAAATTGCCTTCTTCAACATACTGACGAAGATCGCGGTTACTGGTTGCCAGCACACGAACATCTAGCTTGATGCTCTTACGGCTGCCTAAGCGCTCAACCTCTCGCTCTTGCAGTACGCGCAACAATTTGGCTTGCAGGGACATGTCCATTTCGCTGATCTCATCCAGCAAAATGGTCCCACCCTGTGCTTGCTCAAACTTCCCAGGGCACGCTTGAACGGCGCCGGTAAACGCACCTTTTTCGTAGCCAAATAACGTTGCCTCGAGCATATTCTCCGGAATCGCAGCACAGTTAATCGCCACAAATGGGCCGTTAACGCGCAATGATTGGCGATGAATATGACGCGCCATGACTTCTTTACCCGACCCACTAGGGCCCAAGATCATGACGTTAGCATCAGTTTTCGCCACCTTTTCAGCCAAAGCAATCAAAGCCTGACTTTTGGGGTCGGCTACGACTGCATCGGTGTTATCGGCTTTCACAGGCGCATATCGGCTCACCATGTTCAACAACACTTCCGGCGCGAACGGTTTTGCCATGTAATCAATAGCGCCTTCTTTCATGGCGGCAACCGCATCTTGAATGTTCGCGTAGGCAGTCATCAACAGAACTGGCAGCTTAGGATGGTTAAGTTTGATGTTTCTTAATAGTCCTAAGCCATCCATGCCTGCCATTTGGACATCTGACACAACAATATCAACGCTTTCTTGCTTTAACAGCAGCAGCGCTTGCTCCGCACTATCAGCTTCTACCCATTGGTAACCCGCCAACGCCAGTGTATCGACCAAGGCTTCACGCAATCCTTCATCATCTTCAACGATAAGTACTTTGCTCTGATTCATTGTGCTTCTCCTGATACCTTTTGCTGCTCGATATCGCTAAGTTCTGCCAATGGCAGACAGAGTGTAAAGCAGGCACCCTGCCCCGGTTGTGATTGCAATGTCAGCCTGCCTTTATGTGCATGGCAGACCATTTGAACAACGGCCAGCCCAAGACCAGTGCCTTGCTGTCGCGTTGTGAAAAAAGGTTCAAGTATTTTGCTTTGTAATTCTTCAGAAATCCCTGGGCCGTTATCGGCGACCGACAAAAATATCTGCCCACCAATCTCGCGCACATCAACCACAACTTTGCAGCCTTTACCCGCGACTTGAATAGCATTCACGACCAAGTTCGATAAGGCACTGGCGAGCGCATTCACATTGCCAAGTAATTGGTGAGATTCATCATCGCAATTGATTTCAAAATCGACATTTTGGTTACTCACCAGAGCTTCGACCATAGGCTCAAACTCATTAAGTAGATGCTCCAAAGTGAAGTGACTCACCACTTTATTGTCTCCACCCTTGGCGAATAACAGCATGTCATTCACTTGCTTTTCCAAATCATGCAGCCTATCGACAAGCTTCAATTGGAATCGCTTGCGAGTTGGCTCATTAAGGTTTGCTGCCCCCAAGTTGGCGGCATAGAGCAACGCACTGGAAAGCGGGGTTCTCACTTGATGTGCCAGCGAAGCCACCATTTTCCCAAGTGATGACAAACGCTGAAGGTCACTGAATCGAGATTGAAGTAAGCGAGTCTCTGTCATGTCGGTGATCAAGATCAATTGGCCTGACGCCGACGCTGAAATCGCGAGTTTGACGCGGCGTCCATCACGGAGTGACACCTCGTGACCATCATCTTCTCGGGGTGAGAACGCTCGATTGATCACATCAACCCATCGCTCTTCTTCTAGTGGCGCGCCGAGTAAACGATGAGCTTCGGGATTGGCTTCAGCAACGCGGCCGAAAGGATCAAGCAAGATGACACCCGCAGGCATCACATCTAGCACTTGTTTGTATCGAAGAACCTGTTGGTCGACGGTTCCGAGTGGCGAATTTTTGGCTTCCATGATCCTATACTTTCAGCTCTGTATTTCTGACGCTGAACAGCACTAAGCAGAAAATGTGCCAATTAATAGGCATATATAATCAATGAGTTAGTGATTTTAGCAATAAAAAAGCGAAGTCATTTTTTTGACTTCGCTTATTATTTAGACACCCAGAATGACGATGGCGTTACGCAATGTCTTCTTTGGTGAGGTTATACTTGCGCATTTTTTCGACCAATGTGGTGCGGCGCATACCAAGCATATCCGCAGCACGGGCAACAATACCCATTTGTGCTTCCAGCGCTTGTCGAATCATATCCACTTCGAGATCAGCAAGTAACGCTTTTAGGTCAACGCCTTCTGGAGGCAACCCTGTTGATGGCGCTGGTGAAAAGCCTGGCATTTCTTCTTCAAAATCATCCATTGCAAAGACCGCATGCAGGGCTTCTCGCTCCATCGCTTCGCAATCTTCAACATGAACAAACTGCTCTGGTTGAAACTCTGGAATATCGCTGTAACGATATTTCTTCGGCAAGCGGTTTACATCAACCATTTGGCCCGGATACAGAATAACCATACGCTCAATAAGATTCGCCAATTCACGAACATTGCCTGGCCAATCATGTTCAACCAGTGAAGCAATGGCTCGTGGCGTTAGATGAACCTGATTACCACCTTCCGATTCGAGACGTGTCATCAACTCTTGGATCAGCAATGGAATATCTTCCATTCGTTCTCTAAGTGCTGGCATTTCAATCGGGAAAACATTGAGTCGATAGAAAAGATCTTCGCGGAACGATCCTTCTTCGATCATGGTATCGAGATTACGGTGTGTTGCGGCGACAACGCGAACGTTGGACTGAATGGTTTTATTCCCACCCACGCGCTCAAAACAGCGTTCTTGTAGCACACGAAGCAATTTCACCTGCATTGGTTGAGGCATGTCACCGATTTCATCGAGAAACAGCGTGCCACCTTCAGCAAGTTCAAAGCGCCCTTTACGCGCAGAGATAGCCCCTGTAAAGGCGCCTTTCTCATGCCCAAACAACTCACTTTCTAGTAACTCGGGCGGAATCGCACCACAGTTAACTGGCACAAATGGCCCTTTGCCACGCAAAGAATGATAGTGAATGTTTCGTGCAACGACTTCTTTACCCGTGCCAGACTCACCAAGAATCAACACACTGGCATCCGTTCCGGCTACTTGCTCAATCAAATGGCGCACATCACTGATGGCCGAACTTCGACCTACCATGCTGCGAAACAAAGTGTTCTTGCGACTAAGCTGCGGAATATTAAACGCTTGTTTTCCGGAGAATTCCTGACAATGTCTTAAAGCATCAGACAATTGCGGATAGTTCAACGGCAGCTCCAGCTCGCCAACAAAGTTAGGCAAGCCGGACAATTCGGTTTTATGTTTAGCGAGCGCGATAACCGGTATGTGGTTATTTATTGCCAGGTTATCAAGCACCTGGGATAAGCGCTGAGGTGAGTTAACATTACCCAGAAAACACGCTCCCTCAGCCTGCTTCCAGTGCGAATCATTTAGCTCAGTGGTTGAACATAGCAGGTATTGCTCACCAATAAACTCCAAGATAACGCCTACATCGTGACGAAACTTTTCATCATCTTCGATTACAAGAATCTTCGTTAAACCTTGCATGTGTGAGATATATCTGCCCCAAAAACCATCTTTGTCATCGACAGGCACGAGCGCCTGCGACGGAATAATCCAGCTATTGTAGTTATTGCTTGGTATAAGGCAACAAGAGACACCATAAAGCTGTGACTCTTGTGCCAAGACAGATTCTATTGTAGTGAAAATGAAGCGTTTTTATGCGTCTGCTTGGGTGATATTGTGATATTCAGCGGGTATTTGATCCCAAGCTGACTTAATTTCGCGCAAAATATCGATCACATCATCGATCGGGGCATCGAGATTATCTCTGTTTGCTTCAGAGATCTGACGGATCATGAAGTCGTAAAGAGCATCTAGATTTGTGGCAATCTCACCGCCATCATCCATAGAAAGACACGTTCTTAAGCTGATGATGATATCCAGTGCTTTACCTAAGCGCTCTCCCTTCATGGGAATATCGCCCTGCAGCATCGCGGCTTTACCTTGGATCAGGCGCTCAATTGCTCCCGCCATTAGCATCTGAATCACCTTATGGGGTGAAGCAGCACTCAGTTGGCTGTCTACAGATACCTTTTTATAGGCCTGAAGTGACCCTCTCATAACAATCCTCACCTACTCGAATTTTTTATAAAGTTGTACTGACTTACGCCCTTTCAGAAAAGAGCTGGCATTGGCTGCAGCACTGTCACGATGTCTTTTTATCAGACTATATATATGCTCAGTTCGCGCTATCGCTAACGACCAAGCTTCTTTTTCCGGTGCTTCCGGCAACATCGTGATTTCTGCCAGACATTGCTTACGATCATTCAATAACTGGGCCATTTCTTCCTGGTCAACGTGACCTTGAGAAAGCACAGTGAGTAGTTGATCGTCTATTGCTTCTAATCGCACCACAGGAGCACTCATGATCAATATCCTTACGAAGGCATGATATTCATCATGGCAGATAACTGCGATTGCATCTCTCCCATGGCGTTATCCATCGCTGAAAACTGTTTCAACGTACGGTTTTGAAGATCTTCCATTCGGCGATCCAGCGTTTCTTGCTCATCGCGCAAGCGGACTCTCTGGTCACCAAGGCTGCTTTCGCGATTTCGAATCGTACCCGCTACCCCCGTAAAAGACTGAACAGCCTCTTCGACTTTGCGAGCAAATCCATTATTGCCACCAAAAAAACCGTCTAACGCAGAAAAGTTTTGCGCCAGTTGTTTATCTAGCATCGCATTATTAATTTCCAGCCGCCCGTCCATTGTCGTAGAAAGCCCTAATTCACTTAGCGTTTTCAATGAATCAGGCGCACCTTCAATCGGCGTTGAGAACAAAGAACGCATTTGATTCACTGCTGAGCGAATCACACTGTCACCCACTAAGGGGCCACCTTGTTGAGTTTCAGGATCGTATTTAGATAGCGCTTTTGTGACTTGATAGAAGGCGTTGTAAGCATCGACAAATTGTTCCAGTGATGCCTTAACGGTAGCACGATCTTCATCAACGTTTACAGTGACAGGCCCATCTTCTGCGGTAGTCACCTTCGACACTTCAATATCAACACCACGAATGGCATCAGAAAACGTATTGGTCTCACTCGAAACTAACGCCAAACCGTCAATCAAAATGCGAGCATCTTTCGCAGCCTGCATTTCATTCATTGCATTATTCTGGCTGGCTGGATTAAACGCCAATGCCTGCAATGGACTCGTGATCGGCGCGTTCACTGTCACCGCGAGTTGATTGTCTGCTCCGGTTTTATCCCCCCCTAGGATCATACGTGCGCCGCTGTCATCATTGATCACTGAGGCTTTGATACCAGGATTGGAAGGGTGTTTATTAATCGTACGGACAATGTCCAACAATGTGCTTTCTTCTGGCTTTATCTCTATGGTCGCAGAGCGTCCACCAAGGTTAAGCGTAAGCTTACCCGCGCCGAAATCTGCTTTGGCATCTAATCCGTCAGATACCAATTTGTGCGATTGGGCGAGTTGTTGAACATCGATTGAATATACGCCGGTAACGGCTTGATGGTCAGCGGAAGCGGAGACGGTTTCTGGATTATCTGAAACCGTGCTCCGCGACGCAAAGGTATTGTTACGGCGAAAGTCATACATCAGATCTTTCATCGTATCGAGGGAAGTTTTGAGCCTACCGTAAGCACTGATGTTAGTTTCAACATCGTTCATGTTCTTAACAATACGCTCTTGCTTGGGCGCGCGCTCTGCCTCAACAATTTTGCTGACCATGGAACCAATGTCCATTCCACTGCCAAGGCCTGTTGCGCTTAAACCCATGACTTACCCACCTCGTTTATACCTTTTCTGCAACAAGCCCCCTCGAATGAAGGGAAAGTTGCTGTGCTAGCTCTAACATTTCTTTTTCAGGGATCTGTCTTATGATATCGCCACTACTCATTTCATAAACAGTGATAATACTTTTTCCAGAATCCTCATCTAATCGAAATGATAAGCCTTTGTTAAAGGTAGACACAAACTCATCTAGTCGCTCTACCAGCATTTCAAGCTGTTCCTGCTGTACCTTCTGTGTGCTTTCAAATCTGTCGATTTGTTCTACACGACGTTTGGCGAGTTTCTCAGCACTCTCAGCCATTTGTTGCTGGTTCGTGATTTCGGGTTTAGTCCCCCCCACAGATTCTTTACTGCTAGCAACTTTTGTGCCGGACTGTGGAGTCACTTGAGACAGGGATGACGTCGAAACGGATGATATGTCCATCTTTCTTCACCTCCTGTTAGCCATTGACGGTGAGAAGCTACTCACCGTCATCTGCTACATCTCTACTATCCTAACAGGCTCAATGCAGCTGAAGGAGCCTGCTTCGCTTGTGCAAGTATAGACGTACCAGACTGCTGCAGGATTTGAGATTTCGTAAACTGCGTCGTCTCTTTGGCGAAGTCAACGTCACGGATACGGCTGTTAGACGCGCTCACGTTCTCGTTAACATTATCCAAGTTAGCAATGGTGTGGCTCAAACGGTTTTGCTTCGCACCCAGTTCCGCACGGTGTGAGTCGATATACTGCATCGCGTTATCAACTAGACCAACTGCTTTTTGTGCGCCGCCCACGGTGCTCACATCAACATCTTTAACGGTTTCAGACACTTTAGTCGCTGAGTTCATACCCAGAGACGCGCCTAATGCACCGGTAAAGGTAATGTCAGAACCTGATGCAGCAACGACTTGCAGCTCACCATTTTCAGACACAGATGCAGAGATTTTGCTGTCTGCTTGACCGTTGATGTAAGTTGCGATTTCTTCAACATCGTCGCCATCTTTCGCAGAGATGTTGATCGTTGACGTTGTGCCATCCGCGTTAGTAATGGCCATGTTCAGCGTTGTTCCTGCAGTTGCAGTCCACGCCGCCATGTCAGTACTCGCTGCGACAGTTGCTTTGAAGGTGCTACCACCCATCATCGCTTCATCAGCACGGGTGTTTTTGAACTCCATCATGACAGCTTCACCAGCGTCAGCACCCACTTGGAATGCTTTGGTGCCGAAAGTGCCGTTCAACAGTTTCGCACCACCAAAAGAGGTTGTTTCTGCGATACGGTTAATTTCGTCTTGGAGTGCAACAACTTCTTCTTGAATCGCTTTACGCTCTTCAGAACCGTTAGCACCGTTAGCTGATTGCAGGGATAGGTCACGCATACGCTGCAGGATGTTGGTGGTTTCTTCCATCGCACCTTCAGCGGTTTGTGACATTGAGATACCGTCGTTGGCGTTGCGAACTGCAACATCAAGACCGCGGCTCTGTGAAATCAAGCGGTTAGAAATTTGAAGACCTGCTGCATCATCTTTCGCACTGTTAATGCGGAAACCTGAAGACAGACGTTCCATTGAAGCATTCAACGAGTCAGTTGAACTGTTCAAGTAGCGCTGAGCGGTCATTGCGGGCACGTTAGTGTTTACTGTAATAGCCATAACTATTCTCCTTCGGTACTAAGTCCGGCTTCCGCCCAGCTATGTAGGGAAAACCAGTTCTAAATCTCTCACACCCTATGTAACGGCACATTAAGAAAAACCTTTACACCTTTTTTCCTAATATTTTTACACCCTGATCATGCTTGGGTTTACCCGTTAAATCATAGTGCTATGAGTGTTTTCGCCCTCGAAGAGAAAAACTTTAGGAATGAATTTGAAAATTTATCTATGACTAAATGAGTATATTGTCAGAACCCTTATGGAGACTGCGCTGCAAGAGCAATTCACACAAGGTTGATAAAGAAGACGTAAAGACAATAACGTGACGGAGAGTGGATAGATGAAGAAAGAAAAGCAGGATACTGGCGCTGAAAAGACATGAAAAAAGCGGCAATTGATTGCCGCTTTTGCAGTTCTATGTGTTCACGTAATTTTAAAGTGACTACTGAAGCAAATTCAGTGCAGCCTGTGGCAACTGCTTCGCTTGCGCAAGAATAGAAGTACTTGCTTGTTGCAGGATCTGACCTTTGGTGAGCTCGGTCGTTTCTTTCGCAAAGTCAGTGTCACGAATGCGGCTGTTCGAAGCAGACACGTTCTCTTGAATATTCGACAAGTTACTAATGGTGTGGCTTAGGCGGTTTTGTTTTGCACCCAAATCCGCACGCTGACTGTCAATATATTGCATGGCGGAGTCAATAATGCCCACGGCCATTTGTGCGCCACCAACATCGCTTACATCAATGTCTTGAGACGTAATAGCAGCACCAGCGCCTGTGACTAAGCCCAATGAAGTCGCAAGTCCACCACCAAACGTGATGCTACCTTCTAATTTCTGTTCAGCGACAAAAATTTGAAGTTGACCATTACCATCAACTGACGCGGAGACATTCTCATCCGACTGACCATTGATAAAGGTTGCGACCTCTTCAATGTCGTCCCCAGCAACGGTTTCGATATTTAGATTCACTGTATCGCCCGCTTTCGTTACGAAAGACATGGTCAACGTTGAAGCTGCAGAAGAGACTTCCCAATCAGCAGATTTAGCCGTCGCACCAGTGAACTCTGCGCCACCCATGCGGTAATCATCAGCACGAATGCTGGTTAGCCCCATGATAATGGCTTCACCGGAGTCAGAGCCAATTTGGAATGATGCCTCACCAAACGAACCATTAAGAAGACGACGACCACCAAATGCTGTGGTTTCTGCAATACGGTTCAATTCATCTTGAAGTGCACCCACTTCTTCTTGAATCGCGACGCGCTCGGCACTACCATTCGCACCATTCGCGGACTGCAAAGACAGATCACGCATACGCTGCAAAATATTGGTCGATTCTTGCATTGCACCTTCCGCGGTCTGCGCGATGGAAATACCATCGTTCGCGTTCCGCATGGCGACATCTAAGCCACGGGTTTGGGCAATGAGTCGGTTTGAGATCTGCAGACCCGCAGCGTCATCTTTTGCGCTGTTGATTCGACTACCAGACGACAAGCGTTCCATCGACGTATTGAGATCATTTGTCGACTTATTCAGGTAACGCTGCGCAGTCATCGCAGACACGTTGGTGTTAACTGTTACACCCATTTTGCTCTCCTTTGACTTTCGCGTATTTTGCGAAACAGCTTACCCGCGACAAATAATTCTGATTACTAGCGGGAACAGCCTTCAGTTCGTTATTAGGGACGTATCTTCCAAAGCGATACTTACTTGCTCAACCTAATACAAATTGCGTGCCAAGAATTTATTATTAATAATTTCAGTAACTTAAAATAAAACCCGTTCATTTCGCTCATAAAAGCGGCAAGGTTTCGATACTTTGCCTCATACAAAACGGCAATTCACCGCCTCAGTATTTTGCTCACTAAACGAGCGCCCTTACAGATACTGCACACAAAACAATGAGTGTCATTCATGAACAGAAACCCATATAACCAACTAACCGCTCAAAAATGAAACAATCACTCTTATAGGTATAGGCAATCGGCACGGTATTTGCTGCTTTTTCTTATATTGCAGACGTAACGCCCAATGCACCCACTTTTAATGGATCCGCTATGACCAATGTTTCTGAACCTCAAGGCAATGCCTTAACGCTTGAACAAGCATTTGAGCAGGGCGTTAGCTTGTATCAGCACCAGAAAAAAGAAGAAGCTCGTGAGGTCTTTGAGCAAATACTGCAGCTGGCTCCTGACGCCGTACCCGTGCTCCAAGTGCTTGCTGTGCTTGACGTTGAGAAAGGGAATTGGCAAGAAGCTCTATCTAAACTTGATAAAGCACTAACAATTGAACCGGGTGATGGCTCCCTGCTTTTTGATAAAGCTCAGATACTGCTGCAACAAGGCATAAACAAAGAAGCGCTTGAGATAGTCGACAGTTTGTTGTCCGTCGCCCCTGAACATCAAGACTTGCTGACCATGCGGCAACAGCTTACCGCAGCAATCGGCAATGTGGGTGAAAGTCGCCGTACGGCAAAGTATCAAGCCAATGTGCAGTCTCAGACAGCCAACGCTATCGATGCCGAAGTACAGGAAACCTTAACCCTTGCCGATAAGTTTTTCGCTGAGGGTAATAAAGAGCAAGCTAAACAGCTCTATCAAGCAGTGATCAGTGTTGCAGGCGACGAGCCCAAAGCACTACTGGGGTTAGCTAAACTTCAACTTGGTGATGAAAACTTCGGGCTCGCTCGACAAACACTGCGTCGCGCTTTTGATGCAGAGCACTCTGACAACGAATTCTTTATCTTGCTGAGTCACTGCGAAATTAAGTTAGGTGAATACAAAGCAGCGAGAGATATTTGCCGACAAGGTTTAAAACACTGGCCTGATAATTCTTTGTTGTGCCGACTACTGGTGCAAAGCTACGAGAAAGATGCCAATTGGCTAGAAGCCTATCGCATCGCACTTGAATTCAGCAGACAACATCCGAATGATGCCGACTTACGATATCGACTCGCCACCGCGAGCTTCAATTTATTAAGATCACGCCATAACTTCACCACCGCTGCCATTCTTGATTGCCAAAAACACATAGAAACCGCATCGGCTCTGGCGAAGGAAGAAAACCAACAACGTCTATCGCTCTATCTCGCAGAAGTGCTCTGGTATAAAGGCGAAGCTCTCGCATCAAAAGCGTTGCTTGAAAACCACATGCAAGCATTCCCTGACGACATTGAAGCAGGGTTTAATGCCTGCTTTGTTTATCGCACTTTGGAAGAGTGGGAAAATTACTATCGAACTAACGAGTTGGGTTTGGCCTGTGGCCGTCGATTACGCTACCAAGGTGCACTGCCTCAATGGAACTTAGCCCGCCCTAAAGACGACATTGTTTTAGTGATGCCAGAGCAAGGTGTTGGGGATGAGATCCTTTTCTCCCACAACCTCAAACTGGTGTTAGAAAACAGTAAGAAAGTCTATGTGGCCTGTGACCCTCGTCTTGCACCTATTCTGAGTCGCGCTTTCCCAGAAGCCATCATTGTGCCGATTAAGCGTATCGATCACCAAGATATCGACATACCCAAAGAAGTGATGGATGACATTACTAGCTGGGTAGCTGGCGGCAGTTTGGCAGCCATGTGCTATCAAACATATGGGCGTCATGTTTACCAAGCCGCATATATCGACTTAAGCCAAGCGGTGTCTGAACATTGGCAATCTCACCTTGATGCAATTCGCGAAGCCCATCCCAATAAACAATTGATTGGTCTTTGCTGGCGAAGCGGCCTTGCCGCAGCGACTCGAAATATTCACTATTTGATTGCAGAAGAAGTCGCACATCTGGTCAAGCAGTTTCCGAATGCCACCTTTATCAACCTTCAGTACGGTGATTGCACGAAGGAACTGAAAAAGATAGCCAAACGCGCTGGCGTTGACGTATTACAGTTAGAAGGATTGAACCTTAGGGATGACTTCGAAGGCACTGCCGCTGTCATCAAACACCTGGATGCTGTCATCACAGCTGGTACAGCCGTTCATCGACTCACTACCGCCGTTGGCACACCTTGCCATGTTTTCTTTGCAGGGCGAAAGGATTCGGATTACTCGAAACCACAACCACTGTATTGCGACAATGAATTTGGCTATTTCTACCCGCCAATGCTGGAGAACAAGTACCCGTTGCTGGAGTCTATTGTCCGTCAGATTCAAAAAAGCTAGCGTGCTAGCTCAACACTACTGCTGTTCTAGGACTGCTGAGTAGACATTTATTGAAACGCAAAAGGTCAGCATTCGCTGACCTTTTTTGTTGAAGGGAAATCGCTTAGGCTTCTGCCGCCATGTTGACAGCACATGGCGGACGACGCGTTTCCCTTGCAGAGACAAGCAACAACCCAAAGGCCATCGTTCCTGCCACCAGCATCACAAGGAACACACTGTGATAGTTATGAAGCTCGGCCACAACACCCACGGTCACGCTCGACGCTAGGCTCGCAATCATGATCGCATTGTTAAACAACGTCGTCGCAACACCCATCTGGTTTGGCATTTTGTTTTGAATAACAACCATGCCAAGGCTTGCACTGATACCAATGGCGAAACCGTTCAGCAACTGCAAGGCATAGATTTGCCACAATGCTTCCGCATTAAACAACAAGCCGTAAAACGCACTCGCAGAAATCGCACTCAGCACCATTAATCGTTGCGGTGCCACTTTGGCCGCCCAAAGGCCCGCCAATACCATCACAGGAATTTCAATAAATGCAGCCAGTCCTAGAATTTGTCCAGCCACAGAACCGGCTAGCTCCAGCTCTTTGGTGACATACAGCGGTATCGACATCACGTACATGTTATTTGCAAAAAACAGCATGAACACCGCAATCAAATAAAGAGGCGCACCAGGGACTTTCCGCCAAGACTGACGAACTTCCGTAACACTATTGGTCACAGTATCTTTCACCTTGTTTGACGGGAACATACGCCACACGATCAGTACAGAAATCACCATGGTCGTTGCTGCAAACATAAACGCGCCATTAAATCCCACAGCATCATAAAGGATGAAAGCCAATGGCGGACCAATCACCCAAGACAACGACAACATGGCACGCATCAAGGACACAAACAGTGTGCTCTTATCACCCAGATTTTTGTCCGCAAACTCTCGCCCTACGGCAAACGTTTGTGGCATCGCAGCAGCAGTAAAACTCGCAATGAATATCATCACCGCCAATGCCAGATAAAAATCGCGGATAACCATAAAAAGCGCCATCACAACCACAAAAGTACTCTGTGACAACATAATGATTTTACGGCGCTCCCAGCCCAAATCAGACAGTTTGGCAATGCGCTGTGACACGATCACACCGCTGAAAATAGAAACAGCTAAAAACACGCCCATTTGTAGCGGCGACGCATTCAATCCATCGACAACAAAGATCCCTAAAAGTGGATAAAAGAAGCCACCACTTAACCCGCTAAACAGGCTAACAAGCAAATAGCTGAGCGGCGCTTTCTTGGTTAAAAAACTGACATAGTTTTTCATCATTATCTCTCAGTAATCGTGAGTTTTCGGTTTCAACTTACGGTGCAGTTTAGGGACAAATATGCATCTCATGTGATATCTATCGCGCAACCGCTGATACTATTCATTCAAATTCTTTTAACTCACTGACAATCTGAGTAAAAGTATGTGTATTCCAAGCCTTTATCCATTGAGACAACGCCATGCGGCCAACCATCGAGCGCGTCCATAAAGCTGTCAGCCCTAGCTGGCATTTTGCTGACTACCAGTGCACAGAATCTAAGATTGGCATGCAATGTGACTGGCACTATCACGATGAAATTGAACTGGTGCTGTATTTCGATCCCCTCAACGTATCACCGGGAAAAATCATCATTGATGACTACATTGGTGAGGCATCAAACAACAATGCTTATCTCACCGGCCCCGGCTTACCGCACATGCTGACCTGCGTCGCTTCCACGGCCACGCCGGAAACGCCAAGCAGCTCTCATGTGCTCTGGCTTGATCAGTCTTGGTTACAATCCTTGATGGTCACCGTGCCAGCAATGTCTGCCGTCAGTGATTTATTGGTACGCGCCAACAAAGGGCTGAAATTGTCCAAAGCAACATTCGATGCTTTGTACCCTTTAATGAATGGTGCGTCGCAGCTGAAACCCTCCGCGCAGTTTGTGCGGGTGGTGGAAATCCTTATGCTGCTTAGTGAAGACAAATCAGCGCAAACACTGACCTCTCGCCCCTTCTGCTTTTACGTGGCGAAAGATACGCCAATTTTCGACAAGCTAGAAAAAGCGCAGCAGTTTATCGCCGACCATTACAACACGCAAATTTCTGTTGAAGATATGTGCAAACATCTCCACATGAGTGAGAGTTCGGTCTATCGCATGTTCGAAAAGCACTTCGCCGAAAGTTTCTCCGATCATTTAAAAAATCACCGTTTGGGCAAGGCGTGTGAGTGGTTGATACGCTCAAACATTGCGGTTTCTGTTGTTTCCGAACAAGTGGGCTTTACTAACTTGTCTAATTTCAATCGTCAGTTTCGCGCAGCGAAAGGGATGACGCCGACGACATTTCGTCGGCTATTCAGATAGGGAGATAAGGAGTGACGTTCACCTTAAATGTAGTTAAACAAGGTCAAGTCTTTGGCTTTTGAAAAGGCTTGCTGCGACGCTTGCAATGCCAGCAAGTTCTCATTCATTTCGATCACCGCTGTGGAGTAATCCAAGTCTTCCATGGTGCCCAGTGAGCGATTCAGCACCAATTTGAAATCTCGATGCATGCTCTCTTGACGATCTAGAGTCGTCAAACGTGTACCCACTTCAGAACGTACTTTGTTCAAATGCTGAAAGGCCGCTGAAAATTGTTCAGTCACTTGGTGCAGCTCAGCAGTCGCTGATGCATCAAAAATGCTCTCATGAGACAAATCGATGCCTCGTTTAAACGCATCAAAGATGTTGAAAGAGTCTTGACGTTCTAATGCAATCGTATCTCCGTCTAGCATTTCACCCTCAAAGCGCATACTCAAGGTGCCAAACTGAATACCATCTTGAGGGCTATACATACCGGAGCTGACTACCGCTCCATTTTGCATAAGCTCGTATTGTGTTTGCCCATTGTCATCAACATTAAACGTCACGGCATAATCAGAGATATCGGTATCATTGCTGTTCGTCGCGTTAGAGAGCAACAACAGAGATCCACTTTCAAGCTCGTACTCAGGCTGATAGTCCCCAAACGGGTTTTTGATCTCCATAAACACTTCATCGCCTGGGTCGCTCGTTTGAACTTCAACGGCTGGAGCCACTTGCGCTGTACGGTGATAGCTATCCCCGGCGTAACGAACGCTACCTGCTCCATCACGATAAAACGGTTGCTTGCTCGATTGCGTACCCGCAAACAAGAAGTTCCCTGATTCATCTTTCGCGTTGACCAAATTCATGAAGTTATCGTAAAGGCCTTTCAAATCTTGACGGTGCGCTGTTCTGTCATCGTCAGACAACGAACCGTTAATCATTTCCATGGTTTTTCGTTTAGCGCTATCCGTCAATTGCTCTGCGTCATCAATAGCAATTTCAGCACGCGTTTGGCGGTTTCGGGCTAACGTGATGGAGTCAATGTACTGATCAAGTTGCTTGTCTTGTTGGCTAAAATTCTGAATATAGATAGATGCAACAGGGTCGTCTCCAGAGGTCAATACGCGCTTACCCGTCGCTAACTGATCTTGGTTATCCTGCAATTTTACCTGCTGACGCATCAGGTCATTCGACACTGATTGATAGTTATGAAAACTGGCAATGCGGCTAATCATCACTCACATCCTTATCGGGTTGCATTTAGCAGGGTTTCGAACGTTTCATTTGCCGCCGTCATGATTCGAGACGACGCCATATACGCGTGCTGGAACTTCATCATATTGGCTGCTTCTTCATCAAGGTTGACCCCTGAGATTTCGGCAACACGCCCTGATGCCGCATCGTGCTCAACACGGCTAACATCCTCAAGACGAACAAAAGAGGCTTTTTGCACCCCTAAATCGGTGTTCAGACCTTCGTACACATCGATCAGGCTCGAGCGTCCGCCATCCATCATTTTTTGAGTCTGCAATTTCTGCATACGGATCAAGTTACCGTTTTCGCCGTCAGCAGGAACAAGGCTGACCGAGAAAATGTCTTCTGGTGCAGCCCCTCCAGTCAATTCAAACACTGTCCCATTCACATTCACGGGTGTGTTTGGCGGGTAAGACTGTGGAGAGAGCAAAATGTTACCTTTCATATCAAGAACGGCAAACTGAGAAGCATCCGGTGAAATAGCGACCTGAAATTCTTGCTGTGCGCCGGGCTGGAGGATTTTCAAATCCCCTTGTCCGGTTAATTGTGACTTCGAACTGACGTAGCTTTGTGCGGCAATTTTTGCCGAGTCTTCCATCGTCACGCCAATTTGGCCTGCCGCTTGACGCACAGGTCGAATGATCACTCGTTCACCCGCCGCTAAGCCGGTGTCGAGTTGGATGTTGAGGCCATCAACACTGATGGTCGGTGGTGTGCCGGATGGCGCTACCGACATGGTGTTTTTGTCGGGATCGACCAAGGTGTATTGACTGCCGTCGTACTTTAATTGGTAATCTCCAATCTTAAGTTTCGACAAATCACCGATATACACTTTCATGTCTGCGGTAGAGTCCGGACTTTTTATCACACGATCTCGAGCGATATCTTCACTGTTGAAATCCACAAAAATATCGCTACCTACATTACCGCTAAGATCGTAACCTTGGCGCTGGAGATCGTTGATCGACATAGCAAAACCTGCTGCCAATCGCCCAAGCTCATCACGCGCTTGGCCCAATGTCTTATCGCGAAACTCAAACATGGCGCCAAGCTTGCCGCGTATATCGTCGTTATCAATCGGTTTTAGTGCTTTACCTTCAACCAAGGCTAATCGTCGTTTCTGATGATCCGGCACACCAGGAACGGTGCGAAGTTCACTGGAGTGAAGGCCAGAAACCAAGGTGTGACCGCTGCCAATAATGACATTGTAAAGGCCATCATCTCTTTGGTTGATGCTCACTTGGGTAAATTCGGACAACTCATTGATCAAGCGCTGATGGCGATCTAGTAAATCGTTGTCGACCGATTGGCTTTTCAACAACGCCTTATGAATATCAACAATCTCGTGACCAATGTCATTCATACGGGTCAAGGTCGCATCAATTTCAACTGTGGTATCCATTTCCTGCGCTTGCAGTGCCGTGTTGATGTCATTCAAACCTGCAGACACAAGACGAGATTTCTCTAACACCACTTTACGTGCACCCATGTCACTCGGGCTATCGGTAAGTCCTTTAACCGCACCGTAAAACTCATTCATGTTCTCTGGTATTTTTTTTGCCGAATGCGACATCATGTCATCAAGCATAGTGAGCTGGCTGTTGCGAGTCGCGGCATGAGAAAGCGAAGAAGTGGCAATATTGAGTTCGTTGACAGCAAATTTGTCGTAGTTACGCCTAACGGCAGCAGCATGAACGCCCTGCCCCCATTGGTTAGCAGACCAATAGGCAGAATCATTGGAGCGCTGCTCAACGGACTGTCGGCTATAGCCTTCAGTATTCACATTCGAGATGTTGTGACCCGTTGTATTGAGTTGACGCTGTGCTGTTAATACGCCCTGGGAACCGAGCGATAGCAGATCAAACCCCATTCTGCCTCCGTATGCAAAAATGCATAACCTACAAAAAGTGTGTATTGACCTTTTAATTCAAGAATCATGCCATGATATTTATTTCTTATTTATCTGATAGATAGAATAAAATACTGGCAATAATGATGTGATATATTCAAAGACTGGCAAGAGCTTGCCGTTAGGAGGAGAGCCAAGTCCACAAGCCAAAAGAAAATTGCGGCAGTAAATCGATACCCGCCAAGGATTTGAGTATATATAACGCGACGATCCCCATGGAAAATAGGGCAAAACTACCCACAAGCAGTAAGATGACGCGCCATGCATTCGCTGCTGTTTGTTCGGCTCTCGATAATTCACGTCGGTTGCGACCAAACAGCAATACCAAATAGTAATTCCAACCGAAGCCACCCAGCACAGTGCGTATGTCAACAACATGGCTAGCCTTTCCTCGCGTGCCATACATCAACTTCACTTGCAGTAGCTGCGATTCAGTAAACGTTGATGCCACATCTGCCGGAATTTTCTCTAGAAAGGAGCGAATAAAGGGATCACGACGAAGAGAGCCAATTTCATTGAGCGATTGCTTGGCTTCAATTCGCTGTTTATCAGGCTCAGATATACGTCGTTGGGGTTCCGTCATCAAGGGATTCCTATTGTCGGCGGAGGTAACAATCAATAAGAGTGTAGTTGCTTATTGTTGCATAATCCCTTTCACACGATCAAAAACACTCATCACTTTGTCTGAATACTGTGGATCGGTTGCATAGCCTGCTTGGTGCAAACCGCGAATAAACGATTCCGGCTTTTCAGTACTTTGCAGTGCCGTTGAATACCTAGGGTTCTTGTTCAGGAAGCGAACATAATCATTAAAGCTATCCTCATATGACGAATATGCACGGAATGATGCAATTTCCTGAACCGGAATATCATTGTGGAACTCTAACGTTTGAGTGGCCACTTTGCTGCCCTCCCAACGCGGATCAGCTTTGATGTTAAACAGGTTGTGGCTGCTGCCTCGTGCATTCGCAATCACTTTCTTGCCCCAACCTGTTTCAAGCGCTGCTTGCGCTATCAAAATCGCAGGGTCAGTCCCCAACGCTCGAGCTGCTTTTTGCGCATAAGGCGTTAGGCGTTCAACGAATTCATCTGGCGTTTCAAAAGGTTTATTTTCTACCACTTTAGGAGCTGCATTTCTTTGTGCTAACAAATGAGGGCTTGGAATCAATGCCTCTTCTGTTGGTCTATCAAGCAGATTGAAAGTATCTTCCGGTTGCGCAGTGGGATTTTTTTCTGCCAATGGCAGCGCTATCGGTGGTACCTGCCCCAGTTGAATACGATCACTGGCGGTATTCTCCCCCGCATCCATCGGCTCACTGCCTTGTGATCCTTTAAATTGCTGAACTATCAAGTCAGCAAGCCCCAATGAACCTTCACGAGACAAGGCACTGGAAAGCTGCTCATCAGCCATTTGTTCGTAGAACTTGGAGGTACGGTTATCAACGAGATCAGACTCGAACGCTTCGTTAGCTTGGCGCATAGACTTAAACAGCATCTGCGTAAACAAAGCTTCAAACTGCTCTGCCGCTGCACGCATTGCATCATCCGATTGCTCTCCACTTGCGGCTTTTTGACGCAGGATATCTAAACGGCTGATGTCATGGATAAATCCAGTATCTAATGGTGTTTTCATGATCAAATCACTATCAGTTGGCCATCAATAGCGCCTGCTTGCTTCAATGCTTGCAAGATCGCCATCAGATCAGAGGGAGCAGCACCCACACCGTTCACGGCACGAACGAGATCGTCCAAAGACACCCCTGGCTTGAAGTGGAACATTCGTCCATCTTCTTCTGTCACTTCCACACCTGAATCTGGAACGACAACCGTTTCTCCCCCCGAGAAAGCACCCGGTTGGCTCACTTGTAAGTTTTCATTGATCGTGACCGTCATACCACCATGGGTGATCGCAGCAGGGCGAAGGCGCACATTTTGCCCAACAACAATGGTGCCAGTTCGGCTGTTAACGATAATTTTTGCAGCGCCATCTGCGGGTTCAAACTCGAGATTTTCAATCGTCGACAGAAACGCAACACGCTGAGATAGATCACGAGGTGCTCTGACGCGAACGGACATAGAATCCATGGCTGAAGCCGTATTTGGCCCTAAGAAACTGTTGATCGAGTCAGACATGCGCTGCGCTGTCGTGAAGTCAGATTCAAATAAATTGAATGTAATGTGGTCGCCACGACCAAACGGGCTAGGCACTTCTTGCTCAACCGTTGCGCCATTGGTAATGCGCCCTACTGTCGGTGTATTTCCTACAATGGACGAACCATCAGCACCTTCTGCACTGAAGCCACCCACAATCAAGTTACCTTGAGCGATGGCATAGGTTTTTCCATCAAGACCTTTCATAAAGGTTTGAACTAAGGTACCGCCGCGTAAGCTTTTCGCTGAGCCGATAGAAGACACGGTAATGTCAATCTTTTGACCCTGTTTCGAAAATGCGGGCAGTTCGGCACTCACAGCTACCGCCGCGACATTTTTGGTTTTTGGTTTAGTGCCCGCGGGTAACTGGATGCCAAAGTTTTTCAGCATCGCGTTAAAGCTTTGATCGGTAAAAGGCGTGCTTTCTCCTGTACCTGCAAGGCCAACCACCAAGCCGTATCCGACCAACTGGTTGCTACGCACACCAGCGACTTCCGACACATCTTTAATGCGGGCAGCTTGGGCAATAGGGCTTGCCAGTACAGTAATCAATAAAAGCGTTAGCCAATTTTTCACGTCAAATCTCCGACAACGTCACTACGTTTACAGAACAACATTGAAGAATCGTGCCAACCAACCCTGATCTTGCGTATCTTGTCGATCGCCGGTACCAGAATATTGAATGCGAGCGTTAGAGATTCTCGTCGAGGCAACCGTGTTTTCTTGGCTAATGTCATCCGGACGAATGGTGCCGCTCAAGCGGATATATTCATCGCCCGTGTTTAACGTCAGCCACTTTTCGCCACGAATGATCAGATTGCCATTGGACAGCACATCCACCACTTCCACAGAAATTGAACCACTAATGCTGTTGCTTTGGTCTGCACTGGTAGAACCGCTGGTTGAATTGTCATGGCTTGACGCATAAGAAAGGTTAGATTCACCAATGGTGACCTCTTTCCCACCCATTTCTAACGGGTCCATACTCAAGTCACTGGATTTAGCGGCATCGCTACTGGCGCTCTTTTTCGCCTGCGTTTTTTCTTCCAACAGCACGGTGACAATATCGCCAATACCACGCGGTTTGGTGTCATCATAAAGATCTTGTGCCTGAGCTACGCTAAACAATGAGCCAGTTGCAGTGGTGTAATGTTCAGGTTGACGAGTAGGATGAAGCGGCGCCCAGCTTGGATCGCCAGCGATCGCATCTTCGCGATTACGCAGCAAGCCAATTAAACCATCACCGCCTTGTTCAGTATTCCCTTCAACCGCATCGGTCTCTGTGGTGCCTTGAACAATGTCACTCTGCGCAAGCAGGGCTTCTTCGTTTATCAAGCCGCAACCCGATATGGTCGCTAACATCAAGCCTGTGATCAGTAATTTCTTCATCCTAGCTCTACTCCCTTATAGCTGCTGGTTAACGTAGCTAAGCATTTGGTCGACCGATGAAATCACTTTGGAGTTCATTTCATACACGCGTTGTGCTTCGATCATGTTAACCAACTCTTCAGTTACGTTGACGTTGGATGTTTCCAGCATGGATTGTCGAATGCTGCCCAAGCCATCGATACCAGGGACACCCTCTTGCGGGTCGCCACTCGCGCCAGTTGGCAAGTAAAGGTTTTGACCGATTGGCTCAAGGCCACCTGGGTTGATGAAATCGACAGTAGTGATCTGCCCAAGTACCGCATTAGCGGTTTGACCACGAAGCCTTGCTGAGACTTCGCCATCTGTTCCTATGGTCACTTGAATCGCATCTGGTGGAACAACGATTTCTGGCTCAAGGGCATAACCCGCACCCGTGGTCACAAGCACGCCTTCGTCATTCAAGGTGAACTGACCGTTTCGCTGGTAACCAATGTTGCCATCAGGCAGTAAGACTTGGAAAAAACCGTCACCCTCGATCATCATGTCCAAGGCATTGTTGGTCGTTTGCGCATTACCGTTCGTGTGAACACGCTGCGTAGCGACCACTTTCGCACCCGCCCCCAGCATTAAACCACTCGGCAATTCCGTATTCTGAGAAGACTGACCACCCGGCTGATTGATGTTTTGATAAAACAAATCTTCAAATACCGCGCGAGATTTTTTAAACCCCACGGTTGAGGCATTCGCCAAGTTGTTCGAAATGGTCG
This sequence comes from Enterovibrio gelatinilyticus, assembly GCF_028683095.1. Lineage (GTDB taxonomy): Bacteria > Pseudomonadota > Gammaproteobacteria > Enterobacterales > Vibrionaceae > Enterovibrio > Enterovibrio gelatinilyticus. The sequence goes on from NZ_JAJUBC010000004.1 coordinate 122,446, forward strand.
AGATATTGGTCTGTTGTGCGTCTAGGCCGGTTTTACTTACCCATAAAGCTGGATGCATGCTAATTCCCTCTTAATTAACCCATGCGCAGCAAAGAATTAGATGCTTGATCCATTTCCTCTGCAGTCTTCATTAGTTTTACTTGCATTTCAAAGTGACGCTGAAGGTCGATAAGACCTGTCATTTCACTGACGGCATTGACGTTACTGCCTTCTAATGCACCAGTAAGAAGGGTGACACCTGCATCCGCGGCATAGTTAGTACCGGGGTTCACAGGTTTGAATACACCATTCTTGTCTTTAAATAATTCAGCGTTATCAGGACGAACCAGCTTAATGCGGTCAACTTCTTCCATCGCGTCTGGTGGTGCGCCTTGCGGCAATACAGACACGGTGCCATCCGAACCAATCTCGATTTTTGACACAGGGAGCGGAAGAAAGATCGGCGCGCCACTTTCGCCAAGGATCAAATGCCCATGACCATTTTGCAGCATGCCTGTTTGATCAACTTTTAAGTTGCCGACCCGGGTGTAACCTTCTTGCCCGGTTCCATCGAGAACTGCCAGCCAACCGTCACCTTTTACCGCAACGTCAAGTTCACGACCTGTGGTAATGGTGGAACCTTGTGCAAAGCTGTGCCCTGGGCGCTCTGTCATGTTAAACACACGCGTCGGCAGGCCTTCACCATATGCTTGCATCGCACGGGCTTGTTCTAAATCTGCTCGAAAACCCGTGGTACTTACGTTTGCCAAGTTGTTGGCTCGTAATTGAAGGGCTTGCATGTCTTGTTTTGCGCCACTCATGGCAAGAAATAGTGCGCGATCCATAAAGACGTTCTCCTGTCGCTTATGAATCATTCAAAGCAAGAAAGGTGCCAATATATAGATCTTTTCATTTACAAGAGGTTAGTGTGATTTTTGAACGTTCCATTCAGGAAGAATGGCAAAAGTGAAGGGCGATTTAGGAACAGATTTGCCGCCCAAGTATCGGGCGGCAAAAGAATGAAGACGAACCAATGAACAAATACGTGAAATTAACGAATCTGAAGAATGGTTTGTTGCATTTGGTTACCCACTTCCAATGAACGCGAGTTCGCTTGGAAGTTGCGCTGTGCCGTAATTAAGTCCACCAGCTCTTGAGTCATGTCGATGTTCGATTGCTCAATCGTACCGCTCTTCACTTGACCAAACGCACCCTGCATCGCTTCGCCCCATACTGCTGCACCAGACTGTTGCGTCACTTTCCACTGGGTATTGCCCGCTTGTGATAGGCCTTGCTGGTTTGATACACGAACCATTGCCACTCGGCCCAACGCGACATTTTCACCGTTGCTGTAGGTTGCCATAATGGTACCTTTCGGATCGATATCCACTTTTGCAAGGTAGCCTGTGGTCGCGCCATCTTCAGTGAACTTACGCATTTCAAATGGAGATGCGTACTGTGTTGGGTCATCAAAGTTGAGTGTCAGTGATTGCGTGCCATCTGCGCCATTCATTTCGAGACCAGCACCGTTCGCACCAAGTTCTACCGTTTGAATAGGCTGACCACCATTCACATTGTTCACAGAGCCATCACTGTTAAATTCTAACGAGTGACCAACATGACCCGTGGCATTGGTAAACTCGCCCGCAGCTAGGTTTACTGGTTTTTCGCCAGTAGGATCAGTTGCTGTGTAGTAAACCGCCCACTTGTTCGGTGTCACATTGTCTTTGACGTAGTAAGTGGTGAGCTTATACGGCTGACCCAGTGAGTCAAAGATGGTTGCCGATGTTGCTTTGTTATACGTATCAGGGTCTTCGGAGTTGAACAGCGTCGGATCTTTCTCTTCACCGCCTGCTGGTAAGTTCAAGCCAATATCAACATTTTCCGACGCGCGTGGCTGACCAAATTGATCCGGCACATTCAGGGACTTTGGCTCAAATGAACCCACTTGCAAGGTTTCATTGTCGACATTGTAGCCAAGAAGAAACTGCCCTTCGGAGTTCACGATGTTATTGTTTTTGTCCAAATGGAATGCGCCGTTACGCGTCAGCTGGTTTGTTTGTGTCGCAAGGTTGTCGTTTGCCACCGCAAAGTAACCATTACCACTGATTCGTAGGTCAAGCGGATTATTGGTATAAATGCTTGAACCTTCGTGGAATTGCTGTGCAACGATAGACGTTTGTACGCCACTACCTGTTGTGGTTTTCGCGTTCGAGAAAATCGACGCGGAGTAGACATCACCGAATTCAGCACGCGACTCTTTAAAACCAAAAGTGTTGGCGTTCGCAATGTTGTTACTGGTGGTGTTCATGTCTTTTTGAGCTGCCGCTAGGCCACTCAGTGCGATATTCAATGCCATTGCTGGAACTCCTCTGTCCTTTTAGCTTTTAGCTTTTACCCGCGCCGCTGACGCCAGCTTTACCTACTTCAAGCACTTCGGTGAGTTTGACCGGAGATGCATAACCCGCGATGTTTAACATCACATTGCCGTCACCATTGCCCAATAGGACGCTGTTAACGTTGGCATACGTTGAAAGCTCGAAATCTTGTGATTTACCGTCAATGTTGCCACTAACATTCATGCTGTAGTTGCCTTCCGGCAGAGCCTGACCCGCATCGTCTTTACCATCCCATTCAACACGATGGTCACCAGGCGATTTAGCACCAAGGCTAAAGCTTCGTAGCAATTCACCTCGGTCATTTTGAATTCGGACAATGACATCGTTCAATGCTTGCGGCAGTTTCACCATGCCTGCGATGCCACCTTCAGCTGATTTAAAACCACCGTTGCCCGGAACTAACACGTCTTGACCCACTAACGAGGATGCCTGAAGCGCCTGACTTGATGTCATCGCAGCGTTCAATGAACCAAACTGCTCGTTCATTTTGCCAATGCCATCAACGGTGGCGAATGATGCCATTTGCGCGATCATTTGTTCGTTATCAACCGGTTTGAACGGGTCTTGGTTCGCAAGCTGCTTGGTCAATAGCGAGAGAAAGTCTTCTTGATTCAGGTCGGTTTGACCTGTGACCTTTTCGCCCGTATCACCGCGCTCTGTGCGTTGCTTTTCTTGTAGGGCTTTCAGTTGGTCAATGTAGCTACCGCCACCTGCACCACCTGCGCCATCAATCGGATTCATAATGCCGTCCTCCTACCTTACTTGCCCATCTGTAGGGTACGCATCAGCATTTGTTTACTGGCTTCTGCGACTTCTACATTGGTTTGATAGGAACGGGATGCGGAAATCATATTCGCCATCTCTTCCATCACGTTGACGTTCGGTTTGAAAATGTAACCTTCAGCATTCGCCATCGGATGCTCAGGGTTATATTCAGCGCGAAGCGGCTTTTGGCTTTCGACAATGCCCTCTACACGCACAGGAACACTGGAGCCTTGTTGGCCGGTGAATTTGTTTAATTCCGCAGCAAAAATTGGGTGGCGCGCTTTATATGTTTCTTCTGCAGAACTGCTAACAGAGTTCGCGTTCGCCAGATTGCTGGACGTGGTATTCAGTCGAACAGACTCTGCACTCATCGCAGAACCAGTGACGTTGAACACATTAAATAGACTCATCCATTAATCCCCTTTCAATGCCTTGGACATGTTTTTAAATTTTGCGCCAAGGAAATCCAACGATGCCTGATACTCAAGGGCGTTTTGCATAAACAGGTTGCGCTCAACTTGCGCATCCACTGTATTGCCATCGCCGGTATCAGGTTGATTTGGAATACGATACATTTTTTGACCACTAACGTTTGTAGAGGCAGTAATATGCCGCCCATCCGTTCTGCTTAGGCCAATGCTTGCCCCAGAGGTTGCCGCTTTCAGAGCGCGTTCGAAGTCAACATCTTGCGCTTTATATCCCGGCGTATTTGCATTCGCCAAGTTACTTGCAAGGGTTTCAGCCCTTTGACCACGCACCCCTACGGTGTGTTGATGTATACCCAGCGCTTTGTCGAACGATATCGCCATGAGGCAACCTCCTAAACTTTACTACCCAAACAAAAGCAATAGTGATGCCAACTTTATACTTTTTCCTTTGAGTCACTGACATGCGCATAGATTTCAGTCAATTATCGACTATTCGCTTTCTATGACGGCGTTCGCGAAGGAATGTCAGGCATAAAAAAAGCGGCAACTTCTGTGCCGCTTTTTACCATGCTGCTCTGCACTACTTCAATTTGTAGATAATGCCTGGGTTGCAGCGAATCATTTCGAAGCGGTCTGTCAGACCTGTCAACGATTCTGAAGCGCCCAACAACAAATACCCGCCAGGGTTTAAGCTGCCCGCCATTTGATTCAGCACTTGTGATTTCATATCTGGTGAAAAATAAATCAATACGTTACGACAGAAGATGATGTCAAACTTGCCGAGCATGCTGTAACTGTCCATCAAGTTTTGTGGCTTGAAGGTCACCATACGCTTCAGCGTGTCTTTCACTGCCATCCTGCTGTCACCCGCATCTTCAAAAAACTGACGCTTGCGTTCAGGCGATAAACCACGACTTAACGCGAGGTTGTCATACACACCAGCACGACAGTTTTCCAACATAGTTGACGAAATATCTGTCGCCGTTATTGAAACGTTACTCAGAAGCCCCGGCTTTCTCGCTTGAACTTCCTGAATCGTCATAGCAATAGAGTAAGGTTCTTGACCGGACGAACTTGCCGCCGACCAGATCTTAATTGGACGCCTACCTTCAGCCACTTCTGGAAGTAACTTGTTTGCAAGCACTTCAAATGGATAAGTATCGCGAAACCACAACGTTTCATTGGTCGTCATGGCATCAATGGCTGCAACAGCAAGATCGCGGTTCCGATTGGTTAGCACAAGTTGAAACAACTCCGTCATTGACGCGAGTTTATATCGACTAATTAGCGGACTAAGCCTGCTTCTTACTAGATATTGCTTGCTGTCACCAAGAACGATGCCACATTTGCCTTCAAGGTATTTACAAAAATCACGGTACTCTTGCTCGGTGATCGCTATATTCGTCATGGATTATTATTCTTGGCCTTTAACCGCATTTATCACTGCCGCACTCAATTCATCAGGGTCAAACTTGGGAATAAATGCATCCGCACCTACTCGTTTGACCATGGCTTCATTGAATACACCACTGAGAGATGAGTGCAATACTACATGAAGATCCTTAAGATTCGGATCCTTTTTGATTTCAGTGGTTAACGTATAACCATCCATTTCTGGCATTTCAATATCAGAGATAACAAGCGCAATTTTATCGTAGATACGACCTTCTTTTGCTAGCTCTTGAAGCTTGATCAATGCATCACGTCCATCATGCGCTAACAGAACTTCGTAACCGATCGTCTCTACCGCTCGCTTCACCTGGCGACGAGCAACACTTGAATCATCTGCCACGAGGACAATGTTTGCCGCCTCACCACCTTCTTCAAACACAGGCTTCTGAGCAAGCACTTCATCACTAATCGCTTCATTGACAGGCGAAATCTCATTCAGGATTTTTTCCACATCAAGAATTTCTACCAACTCACCTTCAATTTCGGTGACTGCAGTCAGGTAGTTCGATTTTCCGGTACCTTCTGGTGGTGGCAAAATCGCTTCCCAGTGCATATTAACAATGCGCTCAACCGATCCCACTAAGAAGCCCTGAGTCGAACGGTTGAATTCCGAAATAATAATAAAACGGTTCTCTGGATCAGAAATCGGCAAGCCGCCAGTAGCGAGACTCATATCAATGACAGAAATCGTTTGACCGCGAATATGAGCAACACCTTTAACCAATGGGTGAAGATTTGGCATGGACGTTAGCTTAGGGCACTGGAGAACTTCCTTTACTTTAAATACGTTAATGCCATAACGCTGCTTACGCATCAAACGGAAGGTCAATAGTTCTAATCGGTTCTGGCCCACAAGTTGTGTGCGCTGATTGACCGTATCAAGAATCCCCGACATAAGATAAACTCCATATTGCCTTGTAATTGTTATCGTATTGCAGCAAGCGCATTCTCTGGCGTCACATGTTGGCACGCAAGTTGAAAGCACACTGCAGCTATTTATTTATCATACTAACCAATTTGAGACATATGTGTTATCAACGATTAGTCTGGCTCTTTATCGGCACATTTCTCAGTGGCTTTAGCTCAATTATAGCCGCTGCTCCAGTAAATCAACTTGAAGCTGTAAAAGAAGCTGCGGAGGCACATGTAGAAACGCTTATAACGACACCAGAATTCGGAAAACTAGAAGTCGAAGCGGGTCATTTGGACTCGAGATTAACGCTATCTAACTGCCCGTCGCCTCTTCAAACCATCGTGCCTGGTCGCCAGTCTCTCAATAAAAGCGTCACCGTGCTGGTCAGCTGCAAAGAAGACAACTGGCAAGTCTACGTACCCGTTCAAATTCGACTCATGACGCCCATCGTTGTGGCTAGACGCCCGATGGACCGCGGCGTAACCATTAGCCAAAGTGACTTAATCGTTCAGTTGGTTGACGCGCGATTTCAGCGAGGGCAGACCTATACAAATCCTTCCACGATTATTGGGTCTAGAATTAAACGAGTGGTAGGCATTGGCGAACCGATACAAGGCAACGACATTTGCATGGTATGTAGGAATGACGAAGTCGTTATTACGGCGTCCGGTAACGGACTGAATATTATTGCAAAAGGTACGGCATTAAGTGATGGTGCTCTCGGTGAGCAAATTAAAATCCGTAACAGCAAATCGAATCGGATTGTGGATGGTACAATTACCTCAGTCGGCCAAGTCGCAGTAAAATTCTAACTTGATGCAATTAAGTGCTAAAGTTCATATGAGTACAGCCGATACTGTGAGCAACAGAAGGTTCGGACATTTATAAGGCTTTATTATGGCAAGTATCGATCATTTGCGTTCTGGTCAACCCATAAATACGAACAGAACCAATCAAAACAAAACTCAGAGCAGTTCAGTGGAATCCGGTGCAGCGCAGGTTAACAACCAACGCACTGACGCATTCTCTATGAGTGACGAGAGCAAAGCTATTGGTGCCCTCAATCAACAAATGGCCAGTGAAAGTCATTTTGATAGCGCGAAAGTTGCGGCAATCAAAGCGGCCATTGCTAACGGCTCGTATAAAGTTGATGCAGACAAGTTGGCAAGTAATATGTTGAAGCATGAAGATGACTTCCGCGGAATCTAGCATTGCCCATGTCTGACCAAGCAACAAGCTTTGAGCAATTCCTACAAGCACAGACAGATAATGTCAGTGAGCTTCTTGACGTCATGCAAAAAGAGACGTTAGCAATAGCATCCAGAAAGTCCTCAGATATCGAATCATGTGCAAAACAAAAGCTTGCGCTTATACAGACGATCCAGCTTTGCGACGCTCAAATTGGTAAGTGCCAAGAGTCAGCAGCCCCTTCTGATGATGCCAAGCAAACCATTGATGAAATAAAAGCGACACTCGAACAATGTCATCAGCTCAATGAAGCCAACGGCATTGCATTGCAGCGCGCCCACCTCAGTATCCACAAACTCAGAAACCTATTCCAAGAAGCCGCAGGAAAACACGAAATGACTTACGACAGCGATGGTAAAGCCTCTGGCAGTCGTACTCTTGGAACCAATGTAAAAGCCTAACCCTTCCTGATTCATCCGATGCCACACAGCTTTCCTACACTCGGCCCCCTTCCAGCACGCACTTTTTAATCCTACAAAACCATTGAATCGTTTGGCACTTCATAAAAGACGATGTGAACGTTTACCTGCTACTGATCCCCAAAGTTAAGCTAACAGATAAAGAAAAAGCTGCCATAAGCAGCTTTGTTAAATCACACAGATCGGTCTCGGGTATCAGCAGTAACCTTAGTGCTAGAAGATAATCGCATCATTACGTGGAACATGATGAGATTCGCCATACTCTTTCATCTTGTTCATTTTGCGCAGATTTAGTTCTAGCTCTGTCACGTAGCTATCGCCGACTTGATAGCTCGCTATCACTTCTGCAGCTCGGATAATTCCGTCAGAAGCACCATGCGTTCGATCTTGCCCAAGCTGTTGATCATCAACTTGCGTTAGGCCGCTTACTCGAATGCCATATACTTGTTCAGACAATTCTTTATAGGCCTCGAGTTTTGAGGCGCGCATGGCACGAAATTGTTTTTCTTCAAAAGTGTCACCACGTTGCGAACTGATCGACGCCGTACCCACCGCTGACAACAGTTCTTCTGAGCGCATTTGAGTAATTGGCTGACATGCAGAAATCATCAGTAGCATGGCCAAAGATAACCAAATCTTCATTGTGTCTCCATGAACCATTAAGGTTTCAAAATTATGGTATCAGGTAAGTGCTTTCTTTGATCGCCGCGAATAATCACGCCATCTTCGATACGCACTTTTCTCAAGGTATCTATATCTCTACCAATACGTTCTGCAGGCAAAAAGCCTTGTGCCGATGCAACCACAACACGTGAGCGCATACCAACAATTCGCGCATTGACAAGCACACCGCCACCTTGGCGAAGCATAGTGCCCGTTAGTACATAGTCAATTTGCTGTTCTGGGTGTAGTTCTTTCCAATCTCGGCTTAACGAGAAATCACCGTCTTCCGTCACACGTATTGTGCCCGTATTCTTGAAGTCAATGAGTGTGAAACCACGTCGCTGCATTTGATAAATCATTCCTTCAGTGACGGAGTTCCCCAGCCAGTTGGTTTGATTCATTTCTTCAACATCAACAAACGACACCACCGCCAGTGGTGTTCTCGCTGTGAGATAATTGTTGGTTTCTAGCAGTTCGTTAGCAAGACCGTCGAGGAAGTAATCCAGTGTATGCCTTGGCGTTTGTTGCAACAAAAACTCACTTCCCGCATACGGTTCTTTACCGTTATAAATAGGGTTGTAAGCGCAAGAAGCGGTTGCAAGACTCAGTAATATCACTATCCAGTTTTTCATCGTTGTCTGGCTCCGGACACGTTTTAGGGTTGGCATAAGGCTCAACCGAGAAGAAACGATAACAAATTTAAAGTTTCAACTTTTAGGAACATAATTTGCATCAATGAGGTTATATTTTGACTGTCATTGTTAACCGCATTGCCGCTTTTTCCGCGATGTTATCTGGTCTAGCAATTTTTGTACCTACTATTGGAAGTCAGGGTCATGCGCAAAAAAATCATTACGCCTTTAGTCACCTGTATGGCGTTGGCCAGTGCCGCCGCAAACGCTGCGTGGTATGAAGTGACGGGCACCAGTACCATTTTGGAAAGCACAGAACAAGCGAGAGAACGCGCACTTGAAGATGCGATTTTTCAGGCTTTAAAGTATTCAGGTGCCGACATTGCCGGGCTGGCAGAAATCCGCCCCTACCTGGCTGAATCTAAAAGTGATTACCAATTCAGCGGCAATGAAATTCGACACATTCAAGTACTTGATACCAAAGACCGCCGCGGTGTCATGAAATTGACGGCACGCATTGATATCTATCCAACGGCAAAAGCTTGCCACAAGAACCAATACAAGAAAGGGCTGCTCATGAGCAGATTCAATATTGTATCTCCACAGCAAGCGGCATTGGGCGGCATTTTTCAGTTTGGTGATGATTTTACTGTGTTACTTCAACGCCAATTTGAAACCCAAGCACAAAGCTTTGTCGCTCAAGGGATCACACCACACAATGTCTCCCCGACTCAGCCAGATGTTGCCGCTATGATCGCCGAAGACACTGGCGCTCAATACGTTCTGATTGGATCAATTACGGACATGTCGGCAACGCTTGATGAAAAAGTGCTGGTAAAAGACAAGACTAATCGTCAATTAGCCATGTCTATCGATGTACTGGATGGAAAATCCGGTGAAGTGATATATCAAAATATTTATCGAGACATTGCAGCCTGGCCATTTGAACGTCACAGCAAAGTGGATACCAAAACGGCAAGGTTTTGGACGTCGCCCTATGGAGAAATGGCACAACGTGTGAGTCGCAATATTTTGCTCGATCTAGAAAGTAACCTTTCTTGTCGCGCAAGCACCCCAGAAGTGGTTTCCATTAATGGTCAGACTGGGCAGATAAGTGCCGGTCGCGTTCATGGCGTGAAATACGGTGATGAATTAGCACTTTGGCACAATGCATCTTTCACGGATCAATATGGCGTCAACCGAACTCAACTTCGTAAAAGTGAAATGAAACTCACTGTCACTCGGGTTTATGAAAGCTCCGCAGAAATCTCTGTTTCGCCGCCAGAGTTAAGTCCAAGCATACAAATTGGTGATATGGTGACCAAACACGCGCTATAGCGTCATGAAAGCCTTAACCTCAAGATTCTTTTAGGTATACTGATCGTCCGGCGTTTGCTTACAACACTGCAGCGCCTTTCGCTCCTATAGCTCAACAGGATAGAGCAGTCGCCTCCTAAGCGATCGATCGGGGTTCGAGTCCCTGTGGGAGCGCCACTTCTTGGCCTCATCTTTCTCCAAACAATAAACCTAATCAAAACCCTTTCTTTCAACATATCCAGCTCATTCTTTTGGTTTATCACAAACAGAAAAACGGGCCATAAAGGCCCGTTTGTATCTAAGGACAACGTTCTAGGAGATTAGAAGTAGTACTCAGCACCGATTAGGATGTTAGTGCCGTCAGCAGCTTCATCAGAACCGTTCATGTCGTATGAACGTACGTCCATGTACAAGTAAGTGCTTGGTAGCAAGTAACCTAGGCGACCAGTGATTGCTTGAGAATCATCGTCGTTACCTAGTTTAGATTCGCTTGTTGCAGCGTAACCCGCTTTCAGTACCCAAGTACCGTCGATAACGTACTGTGCAGTTGCAGAGTATGCATCTTGGTCATCATTTGTTAGGTTGTTTTCCATCATTTTGTATGCAGCGGTAAGGGTAACGTCACCCAGGTATACGCTACCACCAACGATGGTGTATGAAACATCGCCAGCTTCTTTAGTTGATGCAGCAGTGCCTGCTTTCTCAACCCACTTACCATCTTTCAGTTCATACGTTGGTGCTGTTGCTGCAACATCTGCAGTGTAGCGACCTTGGTTATAGTAACCAGCGTGAACACTGAACATATCTTGTGAGTAAGATGTCGCGATACTTGCAACTAGCGCATCAGTAGTTGTACCCATGCCGCTCAAGGTTGCTTGAACGTTGAAACCATTCCAAGTTGCAGAGTCAAAACGGAAGTTGTTGTTTGCGCGGTCTTCAAATGAAGCATCGATAGCATTGTGCCAATCGAATACGTTACCTAGACCAGGGTTTGAGTGCGGCCAGTCAACATAGTTGTAAGCAGCGACTAGCTGACGACCAAATTTGAAGCTACCAACACCTTCAAAATCCAAACCTAGGAAAGTATCACGCATACCGAATGCACCGTATTCAGTTTGGTTTGCGTCACCACTTTCGATTTGCCATACGAAGTCTGGACCGAATTCATCAAAAGCTACACGGCCTTTAAAGCCAACGCGTGATTCAATAACAGCTTGTGCTGCGCCATCACCAACTTCTGGGTTAGTAATGTGCATAAAGCCAGCAGCCTGACCGTAAACTTGAACAGCTTCACCATTTAGATCGATTGCTGCATTTGCAGAACCAGACATTGCAGCAACTGCAACAGCCATACCTAGTAGAGAACGCTTAAACATTTTATCCATGGAAGACTCCTTAAAAAGTAAATTACCGGTGAAGAGTTCGCTGCTCTTAGTTGGCCGCCGAAAGCAACGACACCGATGTTTATCTATTGATTCGATATATCAACGAAGTGGAGCTTAATTCGTATCGATAAAAAAAAAACACATTGCTGAATGAAATTTGAATTGGTTCAAACTTCACACATAAAACGTTATTAACACTTTAAAATCAATGGCTTGCTCTAATATAAAAAACCCTAAAGCCAGAGGATCATTTACATAAATGACACGCAAAAGGATCACGATCACAGCGTGACCTAAATAGCCGAAAGATATAAACATCCCCGACCAAAACCTAAATGATTTAAAGTGAGCTGATACGCATATTTTTTTCGACTTGAAGATTGAGAATTGAGCCGTTAGCAATATGTTCTGTGTTTCGATGTTTAAACAAAAAAAGCCCCCCGTAATCTACGGGGGGCTTTCTGTTAGCTTAAGCTCTTTAAAAGAAGATTCTTGGCTTATTGCGCTTCACGTTGAGCAATGAAAGCTAACGCTTGTTCAATACGAGATATAACGCGAGGCTTACCAATCAGGTTCATAACAGCATCAACCGATGGTGACTGACCTTGGCCTGTCACTGCAACACGAAGTGGCATGCCGACTTTACCCATACCAAGGTCAAGTTCCGTGCAGGTATCAGCAATAACAGAATGAAGGTTATCCACCGTCCAATCATCAACTGCATTCACTTTAGTCAACGCTAACTCAAGCGCTTCCTTGGCAACAGGGCGAAGGTGTTTCTTCGCAGCACCCGCTTCGAATTCTTCAAAGTCTTGATAGAAGTAACGGCTTTGCTCTGCCAACTCAATCAAAGTGTTGCAACGCTCGCCCACCAACTTAATCACATCTGTAATTGCTGGGCCATTGGCTGTATCGATAGATTGTTGATCAAGGTGCCATTGCAAATATTTTGCAACGTACTCAGGTTCTGCCGTCTTGATATAGTGGTTGTTCAACCAAAGCAGCTTGTCAGTGTTAAATGCAGATGCTGATTTACTCACTGATTCAAGGCTAAATAGGTTAATCATTTCTTCCAAAGAGAAGATTTCTTGATCGCCATGTGACCAACCCAAACGCACTAAATAGTTCAATAACGCTTGTGGCAAGTAACCTTCATCACGATATTGCATAACGCTCACTGCACCATGGCGTTTTGAAAGTTTCGCGCCATCATCTCCCAAAATCATTGAACAATGGGCAAACTCAGGAACAGCTGCGCCAATTGCTTTATAGATATTGATTTGACGAGGCGTGTTGTTGATATGATCTTCACCACGAACTACCTGAGTGATGCCCATATCCCAATCATCGATAACAACACAGAAGTTATACGTTGGACTACCATCGGTACGACGAATAATCAGATCATCCAATTCGCTGTTTGCAATTTCGATGCGGCCACGAATTTTATCGTCAAAAACCACAGTCCCTTCTTTAGGGTTACTGAAACGAATACAGAAAGGAGAACTTTCTGTTGCTTCTGCATTTGCAGCTATCACACGTGGGTGATTTGCATCGTATCGTGGCTTAGTACCTGCGGCCATCTGCTCTTCGCGGATCTCGTCGAGAAGTTCTTTTGGCGCATAACATTTGTACGCTTTACCTTCTGCAAGTAATTGATCAACAACTTCGTTATAGCGGTCAAAGCGCTTGGTTTGGTAGTACGGCCCTTCATCCCAATCCAGACCTAGCCACTGCATTCCCTCAATGATCGCATCAATTGCTTCTTGAGTAGAACGTTCAATATCAGTGTCTTCAATACGAAGGACAAACTCTCCGCCAGTGTGTTTAGCGTAAAGCCATGAATAAAGTGCAGTGCGAGCACCGCCTACATGCAAGAAGCCTGTTGGGCTTGGTGCAAAACGTGTTTTAACCTTCATGTTAATCCTATTACGTTTGGCAAAATTTGAGTGATGCGGAGAGAGCTCCGTGTGGGCGCTATTGTAAGCGGAGTCTCACGCTTGGACAACGTTAGACTTTATAGAGAGGTACGACGCTGCAAACTTAGAAGTGTTAAACAACAAGTTAATATCAAAAAAAGATTCATATCTTATTTATTTACGAGAATTTCAAATCACTCCTAAGATTATCTTGACTCAAATCACAAAAAGTCAGGGAGATTCTGATGAAAAAACTACTACTTGGTATCGCTGTATTTGGCTTTACTTCAGCAACTAGCTTATCTGCATCAGCTAGTGGTGCATCAGCAGCAACGCAGGCTGGCCCGCTCGTTACTTGCGAATATAGCGATGGCTCTAAAAATGAAGTTCCATTACTGCTTTGTCGATACAACGACAGCGATGGGAGAATTGTCCTATAGCGCTCAGCGTCAAACGACAAAACGCAAAAGAACGCCCTAGAGCGTTCTTTTTAATAGCAACAAGCAAATACGCTCAAACAATCAAGAACGTACGTTCTTTACTGCCCACTGTAGGAACTGGCTCTGCTGTTCAGGACTCATACGTAGAAAATCTGCCTGAAGCAAAATGATAGAATTTTCAGAGGACATATTTTGAACAGGCTGAGTCAACACTTGCTTTTGTGGCACAACAGGCATGGATTCAACCGGCTTCTGAGCAATTTCTGATACTTTTCCCTCAGGAGTAAGCAAAACGATAGGCGCTGTCTGCGAAGATATTCCTAGGACAATTCCTTGCTTTTCATTAAATTTTGCAAGCTCTTTTTCGTAATCCCTCAAAAAACCAGGACTATGGGGAAGAATGTTTTGTTGAGAAGAAACGGTATTTCCCGACTGGTCAGTCAAAGAAAAAGAAGGTGATTGTTTAAAATCTTTTACTTGGGATTCTCGATCAATTTGGCGTGCAGACTCAATCAAGATATCTGTGTTTTCGGAGACAAACGTAACAACTAAAGGGTCTGATTTGAATTTCTCGAACTCTGAACCAGTAGCAATCAACTTTGAAAGACGGATAACCAATTGATTGGTTCCATTTTCCATAGAGAATTGACTCTGCCCCATCACGGACATAGGTAACTCTTCACCGTTAACAATTATTGCCTCTACATCTTTATGAAGCTTCACATTAACTGCTGCACTAGCAAAAAATGGCACTAAAGCTCCAACTACGAGTATTGTTTTCAAAACCTGTTTCATACTGCCCTCCATGAAAAACGAAAACACTTTAAAAAATGCTGCAGTCAATACTACTACATATGTATCAAAATTCAGAAGGGGATATTCACATCAGTCCATATGACAAATTATATGGCAAGCCCTGTTAGTTTAAGCATAAACAAACATAATTTTGTCCAATATGTATCAATGACATTTTCTATGTAAAACGCTAATTCAGTCTCTTGATACAAAATAAAAAGCCCTGACAATAGAGTCAGGGCTTCGACACTCAACCAAATTAATTATTCATTCTGGTATTGCTCAGGAACCTCTCCACCGCGACCTTTGCACAAAATAGGTGGCATCACAGTTGGTTCCCCATTAATGATACAAGTCCTTTCCCAAAGTGTTGGTCCAGCTTGGGTTCCACTTGCCTGAGCGACACCCATACCTGAAGCCACAACCACCGTTAACATCACAATTGTTTTTAATATGCGCATATCATTTCTCCTATTGCGTGATATTGCTCGCAATTTGAGAATAGAACAGGTTGTTTTTTTTGTGACAAAAATAAGATGACTTTTTCTTTATCCAAATCAATTGATTAATTGATGTTATCTTCAATGTGTCAAAATTGCTGACAAAAACCCACAAAAAAGCCCTCGCATAGGCGAGGGCTGTTACTATCCGTATTACTTACAGAAAGTTATAAGGAACGATAACTTGCAGACGGAAGTCTTGACGAGCCCAATCAGAATTGTCGCTCATGTCACGCTCAAGGTGAGTTGCGTGGAATCGAATCGTTGAGCCTTTCAGAGCACCATTTGGTACTGAATAGCCGATAGTACCATTAACTGCATACTCAGCATCCCAAGCAACTTTCTCTTCACTGATGTCAGAAAGTGCTACACCAGCGTAAGCAAACCAACCATCACCTAGGTCAAAGTTGAAGCGGTTATACCAAGCGATCTGGCTGTCTTGGTTCCAATCTGAAAGTGCATCCCACCACTGCTGCCAAGTACCGTTGTTCGAACCATAGGCGCGAACTGTACGAGGAGAGAACTCAGCTGAGTTTTTGGTGTGAGTGTAACGTACTTGAGAATCCCACTTCACATCACCCAATGGCATTGCGAACTGAATACCGTGGTGAGCACCTAGGCCATCATAAGTAGATTTGTCATTTACAGCGTAGATGCCGTAACCCAGGCTCCAACCATCTGCTGCGTAGTTAAACTTAGCAGTGTAAGAAGTTGAAGAATCATCAGAGCCACCGTTAGTTAGGTTTGCTTGACCAACACCTAGATCAACAGACACATCACTTACTGCGCCAACTAAACCAACTGAGTGCAAGAAATCAAATGCTTGTTTACCTTGAGGGGTTCTCTCTACAGTTTCCCACCAAGAAGCAGTATGCTGGTCAGCAAAGCCATAACCTAGTGTCCAACCACTTAGATCAACAAATGCTTTACCGCCGCGATAAGTACCAGGGACGAAAGACCAAACGTTACCGATGGTACCTACACCCATTTGTGTTAGACCAACATCACCACGAACAGTGCCGTTATTGAACTTAAGCGCTACTTTGGTTGCTTTGAACGTACCAGCAGTCTCTTGAGAACCCCAGCCGTCACACAATACGATTTCAGAACAGTTACCAGTTTGGTCATAAAGCGTACCACTAAGGTAACCACCTAAATCAAGGCCCACACCTGTATCACCACTAGTTAAACCAGAAGCGAAATTTACACCAACGTTCCAATCGCTGTAATTAAATGCAGCGTTGAAACCATCACCAGTGTCAGTTTGACGGATACGAGTATCAGAAACTACAACTGTAGACAGAGATGCACCTTCAAGAAACTCATTCAGCTTCTCAACATATTGGTCACCTGCAGCACTGCCCGTAGCAGCTTGTGCTGGCATAGCTACAACACCTAGGATCGCAGCAGTCAAAGCAGAAACTTTGAACATGGTTGAACGTTTTTCCATGGAAAATAACTCCTAAAAGGGATATCTAAATGCCATCTCACTGCTTTAAAGGTTGGCCGCCGAAAGCAATGATCAGATTATTTGCATTTCTAAAACGACATAAACCTTGCCACTTTAGATTTTTAGAAACCGATTGAACTCTCCCTCAACCGATGTGTCCCAGACTACTTCCCCCAAAAAAAACATCAACGAGAACTTTATTTGTTATTAAAAAAATATGACTAGGTGCAAAGTTCCCCACCAGTTCGTGATCATGATCTCTTATTTATATAAAAACATGAACGTAGAAATATAAATTTATTATTTTCAATGAGTTGCATTACAGTCAATAGTGAGAAAATTATTGATTATAAAAACACAGCGATCAGGATCACATATAATCTTTACCGAAAAACATTCAATAATTAGTCAAATTTACACCATAATTCTCTTCGTAAATTATTAGATCTGGATCGCAAGTGATTTCTAACACATAAAAAAACGCCAGCATACGCTGGCGTTTTATCTCATCTATGAATGGTTTAATTAGCTTAAAATTAGCGCCATCATTCCATCTTCATCAAGTATATCGATGCCTAATTCTTGTGCCTTGGTGAGTTTTGAACCTGCGGCCTCACCTGCAATCAGAAGGTCAGTCTTAGCAGACACACTTCCTGTTACTTTTGCACCTAGAGCCTGAAGAGCCGCCTTGGCATCAGAGCGAGACATCTGAGAAAGCGTGCCGGTTAACACAACCACTTTGCCCTCTAAAGCGAGCGATACACTTTCATCACGGGCTGCAATTTCAGGCCAGTGAATACCAGCTTCTAGCAATGCATCGATCGCTTCTTTGTTACGCTCTTCGCTGAAGAACGACGACACATGCTTAGCAACGATGACACCAACATCTTGCACCTCGATGAGCTTGTCCTCAGTAGCTTCTCGAATCGCTTCAAGCGTGAAGAAATGGTTCGCTAAGTTAGCCGCCGTCGCTTCACCCACTTCACGAATACCCAAAGAGTAGATAAAGCGTGGCAACGTGGTTTCTTTTGCTTTATTAAGCGAGTCCACCAAGTTCTGTGCGGATTTTGGCCCCATGCGCTCTAGCATGGTGATTTTACCCGCTGACAACTTAAACAAATCCGCAGGGGCTTGGACTAGCTCTTTATCAATCAGTTGCTCAACAATCTTGTCACCCAAACCGTCTACATCTAACGCTTTACGTGATGAAAAGTGTTTGATGGCTTCTTTACGTTGCGCGCGACAAATCAAACCACCCGAACAACGCGCCACCGCTTCGCCTTCAATGCGTTCAACGTGTGAATGACACACAGGACAAGCCGCAGGGAACACAACGTCTTTTGCATCCTCAGGTCTTCTGCTCTCAACAACGTTTACGATTTGAGGAATAACATCACCAGCACGGCGAATAATCACGGTATCGCCAATTTTCACGCCTAAACGGGCAATTTCATCCGCGTTATGCAGCGTGGCATTAGATACCGTGACACCTCCGACGAAGACAGGGTCAAGTTTGGCGACAGGAGTGATTGCGCCCGTTCGCCCCACTTGGAACTCGACATCCAGTAGCGTTGTGATTTCTTCTTGAGCGGGGAATTTATACGCAATGGCCCAACGCGGCGCACGAGCAACAAAGCCCAATTGGTCTTGCGTCGCAATGGCATCGACTTTGATCACGACACCGTCGATTTCGTAAGGCAGCGCGTTGCGACGCTCCATGATATCTTGGTAGTAAGCAATCACATTTTCTAGGCCGTTCACTTTTTTCACTTCTGGACTCAGTGGAATACCCCACTGACGAAGTTGTTCTAATCGGCCAATGTGAGAATCACCAAACGCTTCAGACATAACACCAACAGAGTAGGCATAGAAGCGAAGAGGACGGGTTGCGGTAATTTTAGGGTCGAGTTGGCGAAGGCTGCCAGCCGCGGCATTTCGCGGGTTTGCGAAGGCTTTTTCACCTTTTTTTAGGTTTTTCTCATTCAGCTTATCGAAGCCATCTTTGAGCATAAACACTTCGCCGCGCACTTCTAAACGCGCAGGCCAACCTGAGCCTTGAAGCTGTAATGGTACGTTGCGAATGGTGCGAGCATTGTGAGTAATATTCTCGCCGGTTGCGCCATCACCACGAGTCGCCGCTTGAACAAGAATGCCATTTTCGTACATCAAGCTAACGGCAAGTCCATCCAATTTTGGCTCACAGCTATAGGTAAAATCTGCTGCGTTATTCAATCTGTCTTTCATGCGTTTTTCAAACGCTTTCAGTTCGTCATCGTCGAACGCATTGTCGAGCGACAGCATCGGAATTTCGTGACGAACTTGGACAAACGCACTTAATGGCTTTCCACCCACGCGTTGACTTGGAGAATCTGCAGAAGCCAATTCAGGATGCTCTGACTCTATCGCCAGCAATTGCTGCATCAAACGGTCATACTCTGCATCAGGAAGCTCTGGTTTGTCTTCTACGTAGTAAAGGTGGCCATGATAATTAAGCTGCTCTTTCAGCGCTTGCAATTGTTGTTGGATATCCGAGGTCATCAATTCAGCCCAGTCAGTCTTCTTCACTCAATCGACGAGTAAAGGATAAATAGAATAAGGCGGTAGTATAACCTCAAGCTTACGTTCGTTGCAGTCAAGCCGTGTCGAAATTCATCGTTGATGACCGAGATTCACTCATCACAATATTCTGCTCAAAGCCGCATTCATTGCTTGTTGAAAGCTGTCCTCGCCAGTAATATGAAACCGAATTTATGGGTGAGTCCTTGTATGTGCAGTTCTTGGAATAAACAACGAAGTCTATTGGGCGTTTTGCTCAGTTTGCTGCTCGTCTGTTTTTCCGCTGGTGCATCAACACCTTTTGAACAACAAACAGCCGCTGCAGATTTTTCGATCGTCGTTCTATCTCCTGCGACTTATCACCAGCAAGACAGTTCTGATTCACAAAACGACGTTCACCCCGAACATCGTGCTCCCGCAAAATCCATCGCCCCAGATTTAGCTTCCACGCTTCGAAACGGCTCTTTTCTACCCGAGCGATTGCACAATTCAGAGCCTAACTACGAACTCGTCTTCGATTTTGAACCCTCAAGCATTCCATCACGATTGCAACACGTGCACGTTTCTTCGCGTCACTGGCATGATTGGACATTAAAAGGCCCTCCGTCTTCTTTGCACCGTATATCAGGATGGAAGGAATCCAATCTGCTCTATCGGTTTATCAGCCAAGCTGACACTTCGTCTTAATTCATAACATTGAGCGTCTCGCTCACCGCTTTTGCACGTTTAAACACCATGCCTCGCGCGAACTTATCGCATGTGGAGGGTCTTTACGTGTCATGAATGAATACCAATCTGATTGGTAAAAGACAAAGTTGCTGGCCACTTGCCAGTGAGACGATTGCTATGCAGTTAAAACCAAAACGAAAGACCGTGCTGAATCATTATCCAGCATGGAAATACGTCGTCCTTATTACGACCATCATTATTATGCTTCTCAGCGCCCTCCCTTCTTGGTTTGGTGAAGAGGCGGCTGTTTTCATCAAGCATAAAGACAATGGCACCGCCCCTGTCACGCTGAAACACCAATTGGATGCTCACAGTGTCGATGTAAAACGCATTGACCAGAAAGGCAACAGCACAACTGTTGTTCTGCAAGATGCCGCTGATCAGAACAAAACCAAAAGTATCCTGACGGAGTTTTCGAACAAAGAAGACATTGTCACGCTAGGTATGGTACCAGCAGCCCCAAGTTGGTTGCTTGAAATGGGCTTTAAGCCAATCAAGCTTGGGCTAGATCTACGAGGCGGTGTGCAGTTCTTGCTGGATGTAGATATGCAGCAGGTATTCCGCTCCCACGCCGATCAAGCGGCAGAATCCGTCAAAACCTTTGCCCGCGAAAACCGCATTCGTGGCTTGCGTGTTCATCAATCAAACGCCGATGGTTTCGTGGTTAATGCGCCGTCTAACGAGGCGCAAAGTGCCATTCGACAATACCTTCGTGAGCAATACCCGCAATGGAATGTGCAAGGTGAAGGTAATTTGGGTTTGTCCGTAAGTCTTAAAGAGGCAGAAAAACAAACCCTGACTAACCTGACGGTTCAGCAAAACCTGCAAACCATGCGCAGCCGTATCGAAGAATTGGGAATCACTGAAGCTGCCGTTCAACGTCAAGGTGAACACCGTATTCGCATTGAATTACCGGGCGTTCAAGACCCAGCTGCGGCAAAAAATGTTATCGGCGCAACAGCAAGTTTGGCGTTCTATGAAGTAAAAACGTCACCCACGCCGGGCTCAATGATGATCCCTGATGACAAAGGTGCACCTGTTTATGTGAGCCGCAAACCGATTCTTTCTGGCGAACACATTGTGGATGCACGAGCAGGAATGGGCGAAATGGGCACACCAGAAGTGAACATTTCACTGGATGCCTCTGGCGGCAAAATGATGTCTGACTACTCGGCGAAACACATTGGCGACCCGATGGGCACGGCGTATAGCGAATACAGCCGCGACAGCAAAGGCAATGTCAAGCAAACCAACACCATCATCAGCATTGCAACGATTCAATCTCAGCTGGGTAACCGCTTCCGCATTACGGGTGTAGGCCAACTTGATGAAGCGCAAGATTTAGCGCTGTTGCTTCGCGCAGGCTCACTGACTGCGCCTGTCACCATTGTTGAAGAGCGAACTATCGGCCCTTCTTTGGGTGCTGAAAACATTCAAAATGGTTTCGCGGCACTGGCGCTCGGCATGGGTTTGACCTTGCTGTTCATGGCGGTGTGGTATCGCAAACTGGGTTGGGTGGCAAACCTCGCCCTGCTCATCAACATGGTGATGTTACTGGGTCTCATCGCCTTACTGCCAGGCGCGGTTCTCACACTTCCGGGTATTGCAGGACTCGTGCTCACCATCGGTATGGCGGTTGATACCAACGTACTTATCTTCGAACGAATAAAAGAAAAAATGCGGGAAGGACGAAGCTTCGCGCAATCTATCGATCTTGGCTTTAGCAGTGCGTTTGCGACCATTTTGGACTCAAACATCACCACGCTAATTTCCGCCGCGACCTTGTACGCAATCGGTAATGGTCCGATTCAGGGCTTCGCCCTCACTCTAGGGCTAGGTCTATTGACCAGCATGTTCACAGGTATTTTCGCTTCTCGCGCGGTGATTAACCTATTTTGGGGTAAAGATGCGCGCCGTGATGTGAGGGTATAACCATGATGACAATGAAAAATATGACCAAATGGCGCCATGCGGGCAGCGTGATCTCTTGTGTAGTGATGCTGATTTCTATTTTCACACTCGCCACAAAAGGCCTGAACTACGGCCTCGATTTCACTGGCGGTATGATCAGCGAAGTCAGGCTGGATAAAACACTGTCAGCAAAAGAGATCCAATCCCACTTAGAAACCGCACTGAATCAACCGGTTTCAGTGGTAGAAGCAGGTGACCCGGGTCAGTGGGTACTTCGCTATGCCGCACCTGAGACGCTAAGCGATCAACCAGAGATTAAAACGCTACTCAGTGTTTTTTCTGACAATGTAGAAATGCTTAACGTCAGCTTGGTTGGCCCACAAGTGGGGCAAGAGCTGGCAGAGCAAGGCGGGTTAGCGGTATTGATTACGCTGCTAGTTATTCTTGGCTATTTGAGTATGCGTTTTGAATGGCGACTAGCGTCAGGTGCATTGCTGGCCTTGGTTCACGACGTGGTCTTGCTGCTAGGATTCTTTTCTATCACGGGAATGGAGTTTAACCTCACCGTGTTGGCGGCGTTGCTAGCGGTATTAGGTTACTCACTCAATGACTCCATCATCATTTCAGATCGCATCCGCGAGCTGTTAAAAGCCAACGTGAGTTTGCCGATAGCTGAATTGAACAACCGCGCCATCGTTTCTACCTTGTCGCGCACCTTAATCACGTCGGGCACGACACTGATTTCGGTCGGGTCGCTTTGGTTGCTTGGGGGAGAACCGTTGTACGGATTCTCCATCACCATGTTCATCGGTATTGTTGCGGGTACTTGGTCCACCATGACCATCGCCACCATCATTCCAGAATTGACACATCTTGGCCCTCAACACTACGCTCCCGCGCCAGTGTCTGATGCGCCGTAGAGACTAATCTCGACCAAATAAAACCCCCAGTCAGGCACAATCTCTTGGGCCTGACTGCACTTCCCGCACGCCGCTTTCTGGATTTAGATTTTTTTATAAAAAAACACTGAACAAACATTCCCTATCGGCGTCAAACCGTGTTCAATACATATATCAATAATCGAGAGCTTAAAGTTTTCACATGTTGCGACAAATCAAACCCATTACACGCGCGCAGTGGGCACTTACCTTTGTATGGTGGGTGGTGTTTGTATGTTTGTCGCAAAACGCGGGCGTCTTCAATGCCTGTAGTATTAGCAACACCACGGATTCAAATCAAAGCCTCTCGTTAAACTCCAACGAAGCCCCCTCAACATTGGCCGACAATTGCCAGCTATCTGAAAACTTACTTCAATTGTCATCGCCTTCTTGGGAATCAGCCACATTGACCATGTGGGTGCTGGCTTTCGCCATCATCGCTTGGCTGTTATCGACATCTACCCTTGTTCCAAAGATCACAGAGCCCATCCCTCCAACCCGGCGATTACACCTCACGTTTTGCGTTTTTAGAGAATAAACACATCAAACACTGGCACTCGCCAGACGTTTTTATATTTGTTTTATTTTCTAGGAATATATACATGCACGTTCTAAAGACATTCTCACGCCTGTTAACATTGCTTATCGTGAGTATTACCATCGCGCTATCTGCTGTCATGACAGCTTATGCAGAAAGCCCGTCAACAGGCTGGCTAACTAACCCTAATCACCCTCCACTTAGCACCCGTATAGTGTTAACGGGCACCGCAAACCATAATGCCAATACGTTTGATGGCTTCTTAGAAGTCCAATTGAACGATGACTGGAAAACCTATTGGCGAACACCTGGTGAAGGTGGCATTGCACCAAGCTTTAATTGGCAAGAATCAGAGAACATCAAAGACATCGCATGGTACTGGCCTGCCCCTCAGCGCTTTGATTTATTGGGTATTAATACACTCGGATACAAAAACCACGCAGTTTTCCCTTTGACATTCACGGCGAAAGACATCAGCAAGCCAGTGACAATCAAGGGAACGCTCACGATATCATCATGCACAACGGTGTGTGTTCTAACAGACTACCCCATTGATTTAACCGTCAGTCCTTCGGCACTCATAGCTGACCCAAACGCCCTACATCTTTTTGCGCAAGGCATGAGCCATGTTCCAAAGCCCTCACCACTGATCCAAAGTATTTCCGTCGTGTGGGACGAGAATGCTCAGAAACTCAATGTCTCTGCTCAGAAAACAACCGGATGGAACAAGCCGGATATCCTCATTGATGGTTCATCAGAAGCTGTCACTGATACTATATTCTCTGTGCCTCACGTTCGCGTCACGGGTAACACTGTGAATGCGACGTTTGAGGCAAGCAGTTGGATGGGTACGCCAGAACTCGAAAAAGAAACGTTAAATATCACGTTCCTTGACCAAGATTTTGTCGCCGAGCACACATCCGTCGTTGAAAAAGGGCTAGTGACAAAAGCATCGAGCACATCACTTGCTTCAGCCATCCTCTTCGCACTCTTAGGCGGGTTGATTCTGAACATCATGCCGTGCGTGTTGCCCGTTATCGGCATGAAATTGAGTAGCGTGGTTTCAGCTCAAGGATTACAAAAAACACAAATACGACGCCAGTTCATTGCTTCTGCGTTGGGCATTTTGTTTTCTTTTTGGTTAATTGCGGCGCTGTTAGGCGCACTAAAACTCACAGGCAGTGCATTTGGCTGGGGCATTCAGTTCCAAAGCCCAGTGTTTATTGGCGTGATGATGGCAATCACTGCCTTGTTCGCAGCCAATATGTTAGGGCTGTTTGAAATTCGCCTGCCTGCGAGCGCCACAACGTGGTTAGCGAGCAAGGGAGACAATTCTTACGTTGGGCATTTTACCCAAGGTATGTTCGCGACACTGCTTGCAACACCCTGCTCAGCTCCTTTCCTTGGTACAGCAGTGGCGTTTGCACTCACAACCAACTACCTCATGTTGTTTGTCATTTTTACCGCATTAGCAGTTGGAATGGCATTGCCGTGGCTACTCGTCGCCACTATTCCTGCTATTGCACAACGCTTACCTAAACCCGGCCGCTGGATGAACACAGTGAAAGTGGTGTTTGGCATCATGATGCTAGCAACAAGCACCTGGCTAGCTACCCTTTTGAAAAGTCACTTGTCATTCGGAGTGGTAGCAACGCTCCTACTCATGGGTTTGGTGATCTTGTTATGGCGAACATCGTCGGTTTATGGACGTAAAATTACGGTTATCGCCAGTGCACTGGCCGTTGTTTTGCTGGTTGTTGGTTTAGTGACCGCAAGCATAACCGCGTCAACGTGGGCAACGCCGTTACCGTCAGATCATCAATGGGAAAAGCTATCTTCCACTCACATATCACAGCATGTCGCCAATGGTAAAACTGTGTTTGTCGACGTTACCGCAGACTGGTGCATAACCTGTAAAGCAAACAAGATTGGCGTACTGCTTCAAGAACCGGTTTACAGCGCACTTAACGGTGAAAACATGGTACGAATGCAAGGTGATTGGACGGCTCCAAGCGATTCCGTTACCCAGTACCTGCAAAGTCACGGTAGATATGGCGTGCCCTTTAATATCGTATATGGCCCCAATGCGCCCAGCGGGATCCCTCTACCCGTGGTCCTTTCCAAAGATGCTGTCCTCAACGCCATCGCGCTAGCACAAGGAGTGCCCAATGAGTGATAACAATACGCAGCAAGAAGCTAAGCCAAAAAGCAAGTGGAAGAGCCCTAAGTGGTGGCTGAGAGAGTTGGCGACCTTGATCGTTCTCTTCAGTGTGATGACGTTCGCGATAGATTGGTGGCGAACCCAAGATATGCCAAAAGACGCAGTACCCACCATAGCAATGAGCACACTCTCTGGCGAATCCATCGACTTCGTCACCCTGAGTCATGATGAGCCTGTTGTCCTATATTTTTGGGCGACTTGGTGTCCAGCCTGCAAATTTGTTACGCCAACTATCGACTGGCTCTCTAGTTCTTACCCTGTCGTGTCCATTGCGATGACATCGGGCGGCAACCGACGAATCCAAGCCTATCTAGATAGCCATGATCTTCAGTTTGATACCGTCAACGACGAGCAAGGTGCCATAGGGCAAACGTGGGGGATTCAAGCAACACCCACTATCGTGATTATCAAAGATGGCAAGATTGAATCTATAACAACAGGCATTACAACACCGCCGGGTATGCTAGCTCGCCTGTGGTTTTCCTAATGAGTGATGAGTACAAAATGAAAAACAATCTACTTTCGATTTTTTTGGTGATGATCGCTACCCTGACGTCCTTCAATGCAATGTCTGATACGCCATTGAATAAAGCGCAACAACAGCAATTAGATGCGATCACTGCGTTATTGGAACAAAACCCAGATCTCATTTCTGGTTTGCACCAGAGCCTGACTCAGTACATGGTGCAGCAACAAGGCGTCAAGAGCATACTCGCTGCGAATCATGAGTACCTCTATAACAACCCAAGACATACTCAGTTTGGCGCATCCGAGCCCAAATTGACCATCATTAACTTTACTGACTACAACTGCCCATTTTGCAAAAAGCTCGATCCGGTTTTGCATGACTTAGCCATAGCCTACCCACAGATAAAAGTAGTGAATATCTATGTGCCTCTTAAAGAAATGGGCTCACTACTATCTGACGTTAACTCCGCAACGTATGCATTAAACGTTTGGAACCAAAACAAAGACAAATACCTAGAGACACACAAACTGCTAATCGCTAAACCTAGCACCCACGACAGACGCTCCCTTTCTCGCATTGCTGACAAAACTGGGACCAAGGCACAGCTAAAAACGGATGACATCACTGATGCCATGACCAGTAAGAACTACCAACTTTTCAATGAATTGGGATTAAGAGGTACGCCAGCCATGATCATTGATGATCAGATTGTTCCTGGGTATGTTCCAATCGAGAAGTTGACGCCTATTATTGAATCAGCACTTAGCAAGTCTTGATAAATTAGCTTTATTTAACAATAAGTGAGAAGGGCCTCCTTCTCACTTATCCTACATCCTCGCCAACCGATAGAGCTCTACGTTGCGATGCCACTTACTCTATATGGCTCAATACGTTAAGCCATCGTTCAATAAAACCACAACCACACTCTTTTAGTGACCTGCCTTCTTCTTTAAACAGCATTTTTTCATCGTTTTGTAACAAGTCACTTTCTTTTTCGAGTCACTCTTAATATGTGCTAAACACAAATTGAAGCTCGCCAAAAAAATGACACAACCTCTAGTGCACAAACAAAAAAATACTAAAAACAACCAACACTAGAGGAAATATCATGTCACGAACTCGACACTTACCCTATGTCGCCGTGCTCACCGCAATATCGTCCGCGATGGTGTCACAATTCGCCGCCGCGCACGGTTATATGGATTACCCACCAGCACGTCAGGAAGTCTGTGACCGCGATGGCGGTTACTGGGACTCGACCAGTGGTTCAACCATTCCAAATGCCGCTTGTCGCGCCGCATTTAAAGAATCGGGCTGGTATCCGTTTGTTCAAAAACCTGAATTTGCCAAGCTGGTTTCAAACTTCAACAGCCAGGCTGCAGTAGAGGCTGCTATTCCTGATGGCACATTGTGTGCCGCGGCTGATCCTAAAAAAGCAGGTATCGACATTCCGTCATCTGAATGGCAAACCACTCCTATAGATCCCGCTGCCAATGGCAAGTTAACCCTACTCTATCGTGCATCCACACCGCATAACCCAAGCATGTGGAAAATCTATCTATCAAATGCAGGCTACAACTCAGCAACCGATGCATTGGCGTGGTCAGATTTGGATCTCATTGCCGAGTTCGACAATGTTCCTGCGGTTGTCATCAATGAAAAGAAATACTACCAAATGCAAGTCACATTACCGACAGATCGTACCGGCAACGCCGTACTGTACTCACGATGGCAACGAGATGACCCAGCAGGTGAAGGCTTCTACAACTGTAGCGACCTGAGCTTTGGTGGCGATGTTATCGCGCCAACTTGGTCAAGCATTGGTGGCTTTGTTAAATCCACAACTGATGCAACACAAGGTGATACCGTTTGGTTCCGCGTATTTGATGGTAATGGATCAGAAGCCGTGTTCGAAAAACTCGCTATCGATGCAAAGAACGATGTTGAATCTGTATGGGCTAAACAAATAGCTGACACCGTGAATGCATCGTCAAGCTCTGCGAAAATTGGAAAAATCGATCAAAATGGCGTTGTCGCATGGGACAACACCGACCTTTACGGCAACTTGGTCTTTGTTAAAAACAAAGACGCCAGTTTCCAACTTGAAGTGAAAAAGCTTGTTTCAAACACCCCGCCAGTGATCAGCTCACCTTCTGCGGTCAATGTTGATAGCGGACAAAGCGTCAGCATTTCGATTTCCGCGACAGATGCTGAAAATGATGCCATTACCTTTACGGCAAGTGCTGGCACTCTAACCGCCAACGGAAATACCGCAACAGTGTCTTACATTGCCCCTAGCACGACATCAAACCTAGTCGAAAAAATCATTGTCAGCGCCACCGATGGTAATGCGGCTTCACAAGTCACCATTACGGTAAATGTAAAAGGGTCAGGCCCAATTGGTCAAAGTGACTGGGATTCATCAAAAGTCTATGTCGCTGGTGATACGGTTCTGCACCTTGGCACGAACTACACAGCGCAATGGTGGAACAAAGGCGAAGAGCCTGGCACATCAGCCGTGTGGGCCGCAGAAAGTGGCGCCAATCAAGGTTGGAGTAAAAGCTTGGCATACTCAGGTGGTGATACCGTTGAGTACAAAGGAAAGAGCTACAAAGCGAAATGGTGGACGAAAGGCGACCTACCTACCAACGGCGGCCCATGGGGCGAAGTAAAGTAATATAATCTGAAAATAAAAGCCTTAAACGCAAAACGCCCCTAATGTTAGGGGCGTTTTTTTACGAACGTTTTTTCATTAAGCGTGAGAATGAAACTGCTTAATCTTTTCTCTATAGCTGTCTAAACGCTGTGGAGTCATCATTGAACGATTGTCATCAGTGACTAAACCACCCAATTGATCAGCCACTTGCTGAGCTGTTTGTAACATCAACTTAAAGTTCTGCTCCGCCTCGCCATAACACGGCAACGTCATAAACAGCGTAATGCCAGGTGTCGTGAAGTGGTGAATGGTCGCCAACGGGAAACTGCCGGGGTTAAACATGTTTGCGGCACTGAACAGTACCTGACCTGTTCCAGCAAGATCAGCGTGACGATGATAAATCTCCATCTCACCAAAAATCATCCCGTGTTGTTCGAGACAATTAATCAGTTCCTCACCATTGAATTCTTTATTGGCACCCGCTTGAACATTGATGATCAAAACTTGCGGCTCTGGTGCTTTAGGTGCTTCTTCCACAGGTGCGATATCATCGATATCTATCGGATCAATCGTCGTATCAACAGCGGCGTCTTCACCTGAAAGGTCAGAATCTAATACGG
This sequence comes from Enterovibrio gelatinilyticus, assembly GCF_028683095.1. Classification (GTDB taxonomy): domain Bacteria; phylum Pseudomonadota; class Gammaproteobacteria; order Enterobacterales; family Vibrionaceae; genus Enterovibrio; species Enterovibrio gelatinilyticus. The sequence goes on from NZ_JAJUBC010000004.1 coordinate 151,788, forward strand.
CTTCACGATTTGAGATAACGTCGTCATTCACCACGACATCAATCTCATCATCATGGGTTTGATAAAAATCGACGGGGGGAGACGTTTTCGATGGTTCAGTGGTCTGTGAGGCAGCCGACGTTGACTCTTCAACATCAGACGCTGAAAAGGCGGGAAGTTCCATGTCTCGCTCTTTCTCTATCTGAAGATCAGCCCCAGAATCCGACGCGAACAGAGGGTCGACCTCTGACTTATCACCAAAGCTCAAACCGGGTTCTTTACGATCAGATTTTGGCTTATCGTCATTACCAGAGCGAATCACTCGGACAGATCCAATACCATCTTGATCAAATCCAGTATTATCAGTATCTGACAACTTGCCTATTGGCTTTTCGCCAAATTTAGCAGGCTTTTCTTTTCTACTGGTCCACAGGCCATGAAGCAACAATGCTGCAATAGCCACAGCTCCCAAAATGATTAAAACAAGGCGCAATTCCTGCATCATTTAATCTCAGCATCTATCCAATTAACGACGAACGGCGTACCTATCTAAACACCTTGGTACAACCTTTGGCAATGTCGCACATACAATTTGCTGACTACTGTACCAAAAAGCGTATAAAAGTTAACGTTCATACCGCGAGAACACTGAAAAAGTCACTGTTCTTTCGAGCTTTTGACAATTCTCTGACCCAAAAATTCATCTAAATCGTAAATTGCCAATCTCATTGTGAAACCGTTAACATTATGGGAGAAACCTTGAGGAGAGACTATGACCCCCACCCAATTAGCCAAACAGCCCGCATCTGGAGCCAGTTATTTTTTGCGCGGTTTTTCGTTGGCATTTACACCCGGCGTTCGTCGCTTTGTGATTATTCCACTCTTAGTTAACTTACTGCTAATGGGAACATTGATTGGTGTGGTGCTCTCTCAACTCAGTGACTGGATAAACGAGTGGCTCGCTTATCTACCCGACATGCTGAGTTGGCTTTCTTACTTACTGTGGCCGCTACTCGCCATTGCCGCGCTTGTTATCTGTTCATATTTTTTTAGTACCGTTGCCAACTGGATTGCCGCCCCCTTCAACGGGCTTCTTGCTGAGCACTTAGAAGCCAAGCTGACAGGAAAGCGTCCTCCCGATGACGGACTTTCCGATGTGATTAAGGATCTGCCTCGTGTGTTTAAACGAGAGTGGCAAAAACTTTGGTACTACCTGCCTAAAGCTCTCGGTTTGCTGCTCCTAATGTGGATACCTGTTGTGGGTCAAACACTAGGGCCTGTACTGTGGTTCTTATTTAGTGCGTGGATGATGGGGATTCAATACTGCGACTATCCATTCGACAATCACCGCGTGTCATTTCAAAACATGAAAGCGACCTTGCGTGAACAAAAAGGCGCAACAATGAGCTTTGGCGCATTAGTCATGGTGTTCACCATGACACCTATCCTAAATCTATTCGTGATGCCAGCTGCAGTATGTGGCGCTACCGCTATGTGGGTAGATAAATATCGCGACCAGCTAGCGCGCTATTAAACACTCTTTACCAACGTCAAGGTAAACCCATTAATGTGCATTATGTTGGCGTTCATTGTGATGAACGCCAACATAGCAAGGCATTTTGACCATGAATTCGATCTTTTTTGAGAACTTCATCTGAAACCAAATCGATAACAATAAGATATAACTCACCACCAACCATCAAACCAAATTAATTCAGTAACTTACATCAATCAAAAAATCATAGTGGCGGCAAAGTGGCGGCAGATAGGCACAAAAAAACCCGCATAGGCGGGCTTTGGTGTTCTGTCTTTCCAGCGTCATTTTAATTGTCATCCACCTGACGGCAATCTTTAGGTTATCTAAAAAATTATAAGTAAGTGGATTTTGCAGGGCGATTCTATCACGCACTTTTTGCTGTGTCTTTTTTGCAATTTTGTTTTTGTGCTGCTTTTGCTGTTCGTGCCAGTGCTGGCGCGGGTTCGTCGCCTACCTTGCTGATCGTCCATGTGATCATTAGATCTTTTAAAAACATGACGTAAAACAACCACACTCTTTTATTTTCAACCACTTACACCAATCAACACACCACCACCTTGATCATTAAAACTGAAAAACAGTGAAAAAAAGCGCATTTATTGAAATTCTTGATTCGCGCCTAAGCCCCAGTAGCGGCGCGGGTTGGCGGTTTATTTTTGCGGAAACCAAAACTGAAAAAAAAATGAGATCGCGAACCCCGCGGGAGGGGAGGAGGAGTGCGGTTTACGTGGCGTAGGCGTTCACGTGTGTGGATTACGTGGCGTCTGTTTGGCGCGTGGTGATTCGCTTGGTGTTGTTGTGGTTGCGTGGCGTGGATATAAGAAAGCGCCCCGTGGCGGGGCGCTTAGGTGGCTTGCTTTACGTGGTTGCTTTGCGGTTATTTGATCGGCCAGTTGCCTGCGCTGCTTCCGCTTGATACTGCGGCTTGTGCGTTGGATGTGATTTCATCTACCACGGCGTTTGCTATGGCTTCGGCCATCTTGGCGACGAATGCGTGTTCACCCTCTGTGGTGAAGCCTTGGCCTTTTAGTTCGGTGATTATCTTTCCTTTCAAACTGCTTTTGCTGAGTGCCATTATTTACCCGCCGTTACTGTTGATGAACCGTCGCCGTGTGGCAATCCGGTGAAGTGACAAATGCACTCTTTGGTGATCACGCCTGTGCCGCCGTTCATCATGATGATGTCTGCATCTTCAGTGATTTTCTTGGCGGTGGTTGCTTTGGTCTCGCCCACTGTTTCGGTGTGGTTGCCTGTGATTTCTGCCACTCGGTTTTCTAGCACTTTGATTTTTTGCGTTAGGCATTCGAGTGTGTCGGTTTGGTCTGTCTTGCGCTCGAAGTTCCCTTTGTCGTCTACCAGTTGGTAAACGCCTTCGCGGTGCTGGTATCGGCTTTCGCCTGCGTTGATGGCGGGCAGCTTGAAGCCGAGGCCAAGCACGGTGCGAATGAATGGCTTGTCTGGTTGGCCGCGCACAAAGGCCACTTCGACGATTGCGCCAATGGCGGGCGGTTCGAGCCTTCCCGCGTGTTCGCCAATACCTGGTACTGGCAGTGGCACTGCTTGAAAGACCGGCACGTCTTTTCTTTCGACCATGTTGCCGTCTAGCAAGTGAATGTCTGCGGCGTAATGCGGGTAAAAGCGTTCGCTCAGTTCCCCGCCTTTCGGCAGTTCTGGCAGGGCGACGACTTTGGCGAGGTGTGGCAAATGCCAATCGCCTGTGAGTTCTGGGAACAGGCGAAGCACGATGCGTTTGATTGTTTTTACGTCCATGAGATCACGCTCTCTGTTCCTTTGTGTTCGACGGTTGCCAGCCTGCGGCCATTGACTAAAACACCCGGCTTGAAATGCGGGGAGCATGGCACGGTAACGGTGCGTTGTGATTGGTGCGGGTTGGTGATGTTAGAAGGCACGGAAACGGGTTTGCCTGCCCAGAAGCTGTCGCCCCAACTTCCCACGTATATTTTGCCGTCGCCTTGTTGTTGCCACATGTAATCGCGGATGCCGAACGCGGGGCCAAGTTCGTCTAACACGCGGTAGCCGTTGCCTACGGAATAGAAACAGGGGATCGCGCTTTTGGCGTATGCCTTATCTGGTACGACAAATTGCAGGCCCGTTTGTTGGGTGATGTTGCTGAGTATCTGCATCAATGTTGGGTGGCGCATTACTACGCTGATTGGGTGATACAAGACGGCTGCAGTTTCACGGCAAAACACGGTAACAAATCCAGTGTTGGCAGGTGATACGCGTTCGATGTAGCCCGTAAACACGCGGCGCAATGAATCGCCAAAGCCTAATTCGACGGCCACCATTTGGTTTGGTTCGGCATCGCCTTTGATGGTGAGTTGTGCTCGCCCCGGTGCGTTCTCGGTAAACGTCAGCGAATGAGCGCTGACGTGTTGAAGTTTGTTGCCGATATAGAATTGAATATTGAACTTCATGCGAGTGCGTCATCCAATTGTTTCAGGTATGCCATTACGCCTGTCAGTTCCACTTCGGTTTCTGGCGGTACGTCGTCAGAAGCGGTTGGCGGTGCGGTCGGTGTTTCCACGCCGCTGGCTTTTTGCTGGGCGGCAGGTTTGGCGGGTTCTCGCTTCTCTGCTCGCTCGGCCACGCTCAGGTGTTCGACCAATTCGAAAGTGACTAGCCATTGGCGCAACTGGGCGTCTTCTTGCGCGTTGATGCTGCCTTGGAATTTCACTTGGCTGATTTTGAGCGCGTCAGCCGTGTGGTTGATGATTATGTGTACCTTTCGTGCGCCTTTCTCTTTTTCGCCTGCCATGGTGTAGATGCGGTTAAGCTCTGGCGCTTGGTTAAAGGGTAAGGTGCCTGTAATGGCAAGCACCTTGGCTTTGTCGCCCGTTTCGGCTTGGTCGGTGGCGGCAGAACTGCCGGACATGTCTTGTCCGGCGAGTTGCTGACGTGCTGTGACCTTTAAGCCCTTTAGGGGGATTCTAGTGGCGGATAGGGTTAGCATTTAGTTTACACCGCATCCAGCGTTTGGACTTCTACAACAAACACTCCAGCCCCATTCCAATCCGCTGTTGTTGAAACTACAACAAAATAATTATCATGATCTGGATCACTAAAGTTAATTGTTCCGGTAAAGTCAATCGACGTATCCAAGTCTCGGCTAGCATCGATAATCACATCCATCCCTCTTAACTTATTGCCAATAGTATTTTTCACGACGGAAAATGTCGCGCTCCCTTCGGTCGCCCTAACCCCGCCTCTTTGACTGACAGTTATTTTGTAAAACTTGCTGGATTTCGGCAATCTCACAAGATCGACCAAGTTTAGGTACTTCAAACCAACTAGATTCAAGTTTGGAGTTGGATTTTCGATAATCCATACATGCGTTGACACTTTGCCATTTGGCTCAAAGAAAACGCGCCCCATGTCACCAGACATTATATTTGCCACATTGGTACCGAAGTAACATGCAATGTGGCTGTCTGTGTTGTTTACTTTTGGAAACTTAAACGCGTTCTCGCTAATGACTTCAAAGAATTCATCTCTCGCAATCACACCACCAGAAACCACCTCTACGCCGCTCTTTGTTTCTTGGTGACGGTTTCGCTCAAGAAGCAGCTGTGAACCTGCTGATACATTCAAAAACACATCTGCTTCTCCATTATCTTCAAACCATGTATCAGAAACCACGCAACTAGGATCAACAGCAACATGATAAGAGACACCGTATCGACCATTCAGCGTGATGTCTGAATTTGATGAAATCGACAACTTCTGCACATTCATGTTTACATAACAGCCATCTAGGCGGTTGCGGTGAAAATTAACTTTCTCCAATTTCATATTATTTAATGTGTATGGACGTTGAAGCGCCAAAGCATGGCGGCAACGAGACACCTCAACTCGTCGGAATAGCGCCGATTCACCCGCAGATGCGCCAACAACGTTTATACCTTCTAACCCAGTTTCAAAAAGAGATAAGTTCTCAAGAGTGGCTATTGTTGAACCGTCCCCCATCACCAACAAATTTTTAGACGAATCGTTGATGTCGTCAGGGTTGTAATTTCCATTAATGCGAAAATCGCTCAACGATACACGATTTGCTGCCAACTCTGCTGCGTCTTCTTTACCGTTGTATTGAATACCAACGCCAATAAACTTATCTGAATTTCCATTCCACTGACCGCGGCCACTACCTTTAACCACCGCGCCGTTATAATTAAAAGTCACTTTTCCTGTTGTCGGATAAAGCTTATCAAATACAAATTGAACTGAATTGCTACCGCACCAGTCAAGCGCCGCATTGATAGCAGGCGCATTATTCAATTTAACAATAGATGCACCCCAGCCCGATGGGTTCCCTGCTTTTCGCAATACTAATGTCGCTTCAGTTACAAACTCAAAACTTCCGTCTGTTGTAGTTACGACAATGCTATCAAAATCGGAATTCGACACGTCAGTTATGGTTCTTCTGGATTTAGAAAAATCATTGTGAAAACCTTTATAAAGCTTTACTGAACCGTTTTTAATTCTCAGAACGTTAACACCGCACTCAACGAAATCACGCATTTTCCCGAGTTCCAAATATGAATCCGGCTCATTAGGATAAATCGCCGATTCAGCAATTTGTTCTGCAACTGCGTTTGACATGGTGCGGGGGAGTAACGACATCTCCCCCTCCGGCCTCAAATCAACCACCGCCCCATCGGCCAACACCTCCGCAATCTTACAAACAAAGTGCGGCACGTCGCGGTTGCCTTGGGTTTGGGTGTAGTCGTCCAGTTCGTCGGGGGAAACGACTAATTGAAACTCGGTGTATTGTGCGCCGCTTGGGGTGCCTTCGCGCCAGCCGTCGAGGTAAACGAACGTTGGTTTGGCGGTGATGTTTAGCGAACGCTCGAATTCCATTTCAACGGGGCGGCCTGAAATGTAGCCACTGCCAGCAGCCACTTTGTAGCTGTTTGCGGTTGCGCCTTTCGTTACCAGAAAACCGTCTTCAACAAACCAATCTTTGCCATTCAGATCGCGGTTCATCTTCGCGCTGTCGTCGTCCATCTTCACCATGCGCGGTTCGGCGTTGTACTGCCATGATTCCGCGTTCACCGTGATGTTGGTGATTTCGGCAATGTCCTTGTACTCAAGCACAAGGTTTCGCACCATGGTGTTGCCTGCAACGCCCGGTTGGTCTGCGGTTTTTGGTGTGAGTGCGTGGTGGTCAATCGTTACCAACACATCGAACTCAGAGCAATATGCGCCCGTCCAGTTAAATTGGAATGGGCCAACATGACTTGCCAAGGTGCTGGTATAAATCACCGAGTCTTCCGACAAACGGCCACGGGTATCAATCGCGCTTTCATGCACGATAAATTCGACGGGAACGCCGTCACTTGGTTGTGGCAAATCGGGGCGATTTGGCACGTTGGCGAAAATCAGTTTGTCGATCACCAACGGTTGCTCATTGGCGTTCAAGGTTGCCAGCAGGCCTTTACCCGCAGCGGTTAAAATCTTTGAGTCGGTCATGTTAGTCATTCTTAATTCCTCAAGCCAAAAACGTTCGCTTGGTAGTAATCACATTCAAGATTGAGCGGGCGCGGTATCGCTCCCACGTTTAAACGGGTGGTGACGCGTGAAACGGTTTGCTCACTGTCAAAAGTCTGTGTTCTTGCTGCCACTGGCAGTTCCAAATAACTGGTGTACTGATAGCGCCTACATGTGCGCCCGTATTGCCTGATCACCGTGTCGAGCAGGTCGGGCACTTCGGACAAATCGCCGTCGCGAATCTGCAAGCTGATCACGTCCCAATCGACGCCCGTTAAGCGCTCGTCTTGCGTGATGTGCGGATAACCCAGCGTTGCAAACATTTCTTCCCAGCCTGCCACGCTGCCGCCATCGCGGGCGAAGCCATACGCGTGGGCTACGCGGATTCTAAAAAGCGCCTCTGGCTCTTGGCCTAAGCGTTTCACGTCTCGCTCCCACGCCATTAAATTCACAATGCCGATGGGCGCAGTTAGCGGATCATGTTTTTCAAGTGGCAGCCTTAATGCCGCTTCGATGTGGGCCCAGAAGTTGCGTATTGCGCGGGCGAACGTCGCCAGCTCGCCGCGTCCCATCCAATACTTGAACTTAATGTCAGGCATCTTCATGTGTTAGCCCTGCATTGCGACGGTGAGTGAAGACAAACGCGGAATGGTCAGATTGCTTTCAATGTCTGACTGTTCGAATTCCAGCGAATCAATGCCTGCAAACTGCGCGTGAAGTTCTTGCCCCAAGCGCGAAAAGCTAAAGCGGCCAATCGGAGTGGTGCGCGTAGCGGGGAAATCGCTGTTCTCACGAAACGCCGCACGAATGAAGTTCTCCACACTGATCGCCAGCGCTGCGCGTTCGTCAGGGGTAAGCGCCACTTTCGGCCATACCTTCACGCTGATAGCGTGTTGCGTGCTTGGCATTGCCATCACGAGCAAATCATCGCCGTGACCGTGTTGGCCGTTGTCTTTGATGTGCTGGTTCAACATTGTGATCATGTCTGCCGACGGTTCGCCCGTGTCTAACAAGATCAGCGCGTTCGCCGTGCCGGGGCCACGTGGTGCGTTATGTTCGAAATAAATGTTGTCGTCTTGAATGCCTGCTTTTTCCATCAGCAACGAACGGTAAGCCGCATCAATGTGCCATTTCGCAACAGCAGACCACTGGTTGCGCACACGCAGGCGCAAATCATCGTCGCTTTCTTCGTCTGCGCCGTTTTCTACTAGCCAATCGTCTTCATTGGTGGCCGCCGCAATGCCCGAAATCACCACGGGCAACACATGAAAGTAACCGCCGCCGAGGTTGTAACCTGCGCCCGCGTGTTCCGCTTCCACACACACGGCCACCGTGGTGTCGTTTTCTTCCATCGTGGTGTCGGCCAACACCTTCACGCGGTAGATTTTGCCGTTGATGGCTTCCGTTTGAATCCACGTGTCTTTCGGAATAATCAACGCAGGGCCTTTCACTGCCGCACGTTGAAACAAAACTTTGCCCTTGGCTTTGCTGGCTTCTTTGCGAAGAACACGACACGCCCACGCCAACAAATCTAAATACTTGCCCTTGGCCGTTGCCAAAAACATGTTCGGCATGATGAAGGTGACGAGCAAAGTGTTAATCAGCCACAAGGTGCAGGTGATCACCGCGCCTTCCATCAAACGCCAGAACGGGGAAAAACGGCTGTCGTTATTAATCTCGCAGCCTTCTTTTTGCATCTCCGCTTTCAGCAGCTTGCGCACGCTTTCTGCATCATTTGGAATACCGGCATCTTTTACGATTTGCGCATAGTCAGGCTTTGGAATGTCGGCCATCAGTTCGTCACCTCTTTCACTTCAAATTGCAGATCACCAAATTCACGGGTTTTCGCGAATATCCAAATGTTGCCCAGCGTGGGTTCTTCCAGCGTGACCGTGCCCGGTACCAATCGCGTTTCTTCTTCCACCAAGAGTTCGATTTGTTTTTTCAGGTCGGCGCGGCCATCACGGCTTTTTTCGCCAATCAAGGCCACGGACAAACCGCTTTCGATAATCGCGTGCTTAATGTCTTGGGCGATCACTGCACTGTCTTGAATCAGCACCGGATTGCGGCCTGCGTCTAGCACCACGTCGCCGTTCTCGATCAGAATGTCTTGATAGATGTAATTCACGGCGCGGCCATCTCCAATTCGTGTGCCAAGTCTTGCGGGCTGTTCATGTACGTTGGGTAAATGTTCACGCCGCCGTAACTGGTTGAGCGCCCGCTGTTGTAGGTCGCCATTTGACGCACCACACCGCCTTGCTGAACGCGGGCACGTGGGGTGGCTTGTTTCACCACATCAATGGATTGACCAGGGGTGTCTTCACTGCCCATGCCCGGTATCCAATCCACCATGCCTTTGACGGTTTCCATTGCGGTGTTAAAGCCTTCGCTCAACCAACCAAACAGATTGCCAAACACGGCTTTCACTTCATCAACAACCGCGAACAGACCATCAAACGCGGTGATATCAGTGAACCCACTTGTTACCCATTTCCAACCGCCGTGGATAGCGGCGAACAAAGCGCGGATAGGTGCCGTCATCAGGGTGAAGACTTGGAACCAAGACGTATCACCAAAGCTGGCTTTCAAATCATCCCAATACACCATCAGGCCAATCACTGCCGCACCTGCGGCCACACACGCGCCGACGATTAGAATGATTGGGTTCGCGGCAATCACAAAGTTAAGTGCGACAAATGCCGCCTTAACAAGAACCAGCGTTTTTGTGAGCAAGCCCCAAGCAAAAGACAAGCCTTTGACCAATCCGCCGCCAAGCGTCAGTGTTGCCCACAGCATTTTGCAAGCACCCGTTAGAACAGTAAGCACACCGCCTGCGGCTGCGAGGCTAAAGAAGCCGACCGCCGCAAAACCAATGTATTTGGTGATGTTCGGGAATATCTTCGTCCATTCCACTAACTGCATGGCACCATCAGACAAGGTGCCAACCAGTGGCAGAAGCGACGGCAACAACGCAGTGCCGATGGCAGCACGAATGGCAAATAAACCCTGTTCCATGCGTTCCCATTGGTCGGTCATGTCGCCCGCCATTTGTTCCGCCACTTCCAAGCCTTTCACCTTGCCAAGCTGGTTGATTGAACCTGCTAGGCCGTCAGTGTTTTGCATGAGTAGTTGAATCATCGCCACGGCTTCTTGTGAGCCAAACGCCTTGGAAAGTTCCGCAGATTCTGCCACTGAAATGGTGTCGCCAAAGCGGCCTTGCAGTTGGTCGAGAATATCCACGATTGGGAGCAACTGACCTTGCGAATCCGCAAACGACATGTTCAGCGAGTCTTGCGCTTTCGCCGCACCTGCCAAGAATGCCTTGTACTTCGTACCCGCTTCGCTGCCGCTCATGGTGGCTTGAAGCGTACCGAGGATCGCCATTTGTTCCGTCATGCCCACGCCAACGGATGTTGCCGACGCACCCACAGACGTAAACGCCGAGCTCATTTCTGCACCCGTTGTTTTGAACATCTTCACGGCTTGGGCGGTTTGCCCACCCAACTGGTTCACCCAATCGGCTTTGCCCATCTCATTGGCTGAGTTCTGGAAAATGCCGTACATGGTGCCCACATAGCTGGTAATGGTGGCGGTGTCGGCTTTTGTCGCAGCCGCCAACACACCCGAGGCGCGGGTAAACTCGGAAAGCTCATTGCCTGCCAAGCCTGCAATGGCTGATTGAATGTCGTAAGACGCGGCCACAAAATCGGTGGCTGATTTGCCATACTCCACCGAGAATTGCAGCGCGGTTTCAGCCAAAGATTTCAACTGCGCATCCGCAACGCCAAGCGATTTCACTTCACCCAAACGCCTATCCATTTCAATGGCTGGCATCAAGGCGTTTTGAAGGGCAATACCTGCACCCGCCACGCCAGCGGCACCCGCCACCATGGTGTGCGTGCCGTCGCGGTAGCTTTTTGACATATCACCGAATTGGCGCTGAATGTTGCCAAGTGGGCCACTGATTTGATCAATCAGCCCAACGGTGAAACGGAGTGCTTCAGGTAGTGCCATTTTTCATCATGCTCCAAAGGCTTTTGCGACACCGTTTGTCATGGCAACGCTTAGTGCTTCGTTGTGGTTCTTTTCCAGCCATACTGCTTGCGCTAGGGTTTGCTCTGTGTCCGGTTCGTGTGGCAACCACTTGCGCCGCCACGCGTACATCTGGAGTAAGTCGCTACTTTCTAGCGACTTCACCAGATCATCTATTTTTTTACAGAGCGCGTTACCTTCGGCGCATATTTTTCAATCACCTTGGCTGCAATCTGCATTGCTGCACCGGGGTTCTCGTCATCCAATTCACGAATTACCGTTTTGGTTTCATCATCGGCAGCAGACTGCATGATGAAGTTGTATGCAGAATCGACCACATCACCACGCGCCATAGCGCCGATGTATTCACCGTAGTGTTCGCGCTGGGGTTCGAAATTCAGCTCAGTTCCTGCCATTGGTACAACGATTAGTTTCTTACTCATGATGTTCTCTCTCTGTCTAACTTGGTTTCGAGGCGGTCAAATCGCCCCGTGATAAATTCTTTCAGTTCTTTCAGTTCGGCTTTGGTGGCGTATTTCTCCGCCACTTCGGCACGCATTCTTTCGAGTGCAATTTCGTTGTTGTGGGTGCGTTGAACAACATCACTCAGCGTCTTATTGGATTTCTCTGCGCGTGCGTACACGTAACCGATCAACGTCAACAAGAAACCAGCAACCGCAACAACCACGCGCAAATCATCCATTTAGCCCCCTACAGATTTCATCTGTTTGGTTTTATCCGCGCTGCCCTTGCTAGAACCCAGCCAGTAAGCAATCGCCGTTGAGAATGCCGTCAGCACCGAACCCACGATAATCATGATCACTTGGTCGAAGCGTTCGGGAATGCCATCAACAAACATCAAGCAAGCAAACATACTGATCACCATGGCGCACAGCAGGCCAGCCAGTGCCGATGGCATCCAGTGGTCTTTGTGTTTATCCCGTGTGTTCTGCGTGTCGGCCATTTCGGCTTGATACTGCTTCACGTTCAGCCCCGCTTCTTCGAGTGATAAGCGGCGAAGCTCCACCACGTGTTCAAGCTCTAATTGCTTGAGTTTCAGCAATGCTTCTGGATTGGTGCGCAGTTCGGCTTCAATGGCCGTGGGCGTGTTGTCCACACCCAAGGCATTCGCAACCAAACCACCAACGGCACCGCCAGCAGGGCCACCAATTACCGTGCCGATTAATGGCGCGGCGCTGCCAATGAGTCCTTTCACTGTTTCCCACATGGGCTTAGTCCTTTTTGATGGTGAGCATGGCGGGTTCGCCGTTTAGCTCTGCCATGAGTGAGTCAAACGCGGCGGTTGAATTCAGCACAGCCCATTCGCCGTGCAATTCACCGAAGTTCACACCCGGTGCCAAACAGCCTTGCAGTTGGCTTGGCGTGTTGGCTTTGTGTATCAGAATGTGTGTGCGCAGGCTTGGACCGTAACGGGTCACGCCCAGTTCTGGTGCTTCCAGTGCGTAGCATTTGCCAAACTTTGGCGAGTTATGCGGCAACAGGCTGTAGCGGCCTTCGGGAATACACGAACGCGACGGTGCGTTGTTCAGGTCGGCGCGTTCCGCAACCACACACACTTGTGAACCGTCTTCACGGTGCAAAGTGCTGAATGTGCCCTCTTTGAAGTAGCGGCGTTTCATAACGAAATGTTTCAACGTTTCACCTTCAACTCGATCAATTGCTGACATGCAACGCAGGTGCAGCAGTGGGGTAAATGCTTTCGACGGGCGGCGGGGATTTCCTCGCCGCATTCAACGCAATGCGTTTCGCCGTGTGGGTGCTGGCTTTTTTGTAAGGCCGAGGCTGCCAACTGGTTAGCCAATGCCACTTCGGTCTGTTTGGCTTCGTTATCCGATGCACTGTCAATAAAGTCCGGCATCCGCGATTACCCTAAAATATCCACGGCTTCATCAGGGCGCAGGTATGGCACACCGTTAATATTGATGAAATCAGGGCTAGTAATATCGAACGTGATTTTGTGAATCAGTGCGCTGCCGCCTGCGCTGTCTGCGTCAATCAGGTCTGAAATTTTCAGCTTCACGCCGAACATGTCGATGTTCAGCACATCGCGACCGACTGCGCCAAAGCCTTTGGCGTCGAACGTGCCCAGCCCACGAAACGAACCTTTGACTTTTGCGGCGGCTAAAATCAGGTTGAAGTTTGCGGTGTTCACTTCAAGATCACCCGCCGCTGACACTTCGCCGTCCACGTAACCATCTGGAATGCCATTGGTGTACGTCACCGCATCGCCATCTGTGATGGAAAGCGTCCATTTCTGCGCGTTGATTTTCAGGCCACCAAGCAGGAATTTAAGGTTTTTACCGGAAATACGTTGGCTCATGGTTATGCCCCTGTATCAGCTAGGTTATTGAGATCAAGCGCCACATTCACAACGATGTGTTTTGGGCAGTTGTGCGGGCGAACCATTAAGCCGATGTTCACCTTCTCTTTGGTCATCCATTGAATGTTCACGTCTTCATCACGTGGCGGCATGATTTCACCAGGGAAGATGAGATCACCAATCGCGGTGGTTTTACTCATCACGCGCATATCAGACATGAAATAGCTTTTATTGAACGCCATGGACTCTGGCGTGGAGTTCAGAATCTTGTCACCAATGCGGCGAATCGCTTTGATGCGCACGCGGCGGTTTAGCTTGTGCACTGGGCGAACGTATTCAATGAACTGGTAATCGCCGCCTTTGGCTTCCAGCGTCATGGCGTTTGTCCAGTAAATGCCTTCGTAATCGGCATACCATTGCGGCAGGGATAAACGCGCATCCGCCAATGTGGTGATTGTGGACATTTCAAGCGGCTTGTCGGCGCTGTCTACTGGCATATCGCCCAAGCCCAACACGTTGCCCGTTGCCACGCGCATTGGCGTATCGGCTACCGTTACGCTGCGGTCACACAAACGGCCAGCCAGCACACCCACGTTATTGCCATTCAACTGAGGAACCGGCACAACCATGTTTGCGGCCACGTCTTTCACCAATGTCAGCATGGCGGCGGTGTAGTCTGCCCACGTTTGTTTTTCAGCATCGATGCCCGGCGTTGCAGCAAGGAAAAACACCCAGCGGCCCAGCTTGCTAACAAGCTCCGTGGCTTTGGCTTGCATGTCATCAAAGGCGGCTTTGTCGGTGGTTTCATCCACGATCACAATGCCTTCGAATGATTGGGTTTTGTTCGCCACGTCTACGGCATCCGCCCACGTTTCCGCGCCTTCGCCAGCCGCCAAACCGTAAATGGCCGCTGTCCAGTTCTGCTTACCATTTAGCTGGGCAGCAATCACGGCTTTGCCGAGTGCGTCATCTGCCACCACATCATCGAGATCAGACATAGCAGACACATTGATGAGTTTGCCGATCAGTTCAGGCTTGGCGGTCGTTCCGACGAACAACAAGTGGCGTTCAATTTCAGGAATGCCGCCTTGCCCTAAGTTCAAGTTATTGATTTCAACCTTTCCGGTAGACATCAGTTATTCCTCTGTTATCGCCTAGCGCTGCCGGGCTTTTTCAATGTTTCGTAACAGTCGCTTTCTAACCAGCTCGGGGCGGGTTCCTAGCAACTCACGTCGTGGCGTTTCCACCGTCCAACTCTGCTTGCCTTTGCGGCTTCCCGTTCGCATCATTCGGATAATCAAACCCGCTTGCCCAACGGTGAGGCGCTTCTTAATGTTCTTCTTGCTCAAACGGTTGAAGCCGTAGCCTTTCTGTTTGATTTTGTAGCCCAGCTTTCGCAGTGCTTCGGCTTGCGCGTCTGTCGCACCTGCCTTGTAATCCGGTTCGCCAAACTTCTTGTTCTGGCGCTTAATGTGCTGCTTCGCGTTAACGGTTTCCGTCATGCCTTGTTGGTGTACTGCCGCTTTCTGGGCTTTCACCTTGCTTTTCCATGTCACGTTCAGGTCTTTTGCCCCGTTGGTAACATAAGGCTCCATGCCCGTGCCGAAGCTGGTCAGCACATCGTCTTTGCCGCTTTTGCTCTTTTCAAAGGCCGTGTTTCGTGTGTCTTTCTGGCGCTTCAAACGGCTGCGGGTGTTGCGAATTTCCCAGCGTCCTAAATCTTTCAGTAACCAAAAGCGCTGGCGCGGTGTCAGCATCATTGCGGCCAACGCTTCGCGGGCGTTGATGGCGTCTTTCGCGTTAAGCGTTATCGTCGGTTGCATTGCTGATTTCGCTGTCGTTCGCCACCCATACCTCAGTCACGTCTACGCGGTAGCGTTCGCCCTCAAACACGATCGGGCCTTTCGGGTCGGGGACAATTTCCAGCGGTTCTTCAAACGCGAGTTTGATAAACACATCCGCGCTTTCTTCGCTGGTCACGTCCACTTCAATGTCTGGGTCGTTTAGGTCTTCGTTTTCGGTGCGGTCAGCGTCGAACTCAGACAGCCAACAAGAAACAAGCGCAAGCAAGGTCATTGAACTGCATTTTTTAAGCGGGAAATCTTCAACCAGAATCGCCGCGTCATAGCGCCAATTGGCGATGATGACGCCGCCGTTACCGCGCTGTTCACCGTTGCCGATCAACTCGCCGCCCGCTTGTGAAGCGAAAATCTTTTTCTTGTGCACAAACGGTTTCAGGCTGTCGATTAAATACTTATGAAGGCCAGCCAATTTGCTTTGCATCAGATCAGCTCCACCTTGTTCACGCTTTTGCCCAGCAAGAGGCTAATGTCGCGTTTTGCTAGGGTGCGGAATGCATCAACTTGTTCAAAAGAATCCTCCGCCGTGTTTTCACCCGCTTCTTTGCGGTCTTGCGTCGCGAACTCTGGCAGCAAGTCAGCGTGGGCCATGCCATACACCGCACGTTCGTAAACAGCGGTTTTCAGGTCATCCAGCGCAGGTGGCACACCATCAACCAGCAGATCACCCAATTGGCTTTGCACGCCAAGGCTTGCCGCTTGCAGTGCCACTACCACCGAGCTTTCTTCAAACATCGAAGGGATGCGGCGCATAGTGCGAAACTCACCCGTGCTCAACACAGGCCAGCCACCGCTTTCAATCTCGGTGCTTTCGGTTTCTTCTACATATCCGCCAAAGCTCATGCTTCACTCTCTCAAATAGGGCGCTTCTACCACTTGGTCGTAGACATTGGGTTTAACCTTGCAGTTATCCCGTCTCGCAAGCCGAAGCGCGTGGGGGTCAGGAGTCGGTTATAAATTCGTGCCGTCGGTCAACGCCTTAATGCGTGCCGGAATGCGGTTTTTAATCAGGTCTGAAACCTGCGCTTTGCTGTCGAGGTTGTCGGCTTTTTTCAGCAGTTCCAGTGCGGCTTGCAAGGTTTCCACATTGCCCACGTGGGTGGCTTTCACTGTGCCGTCTTCACCGCGCAACAGGTTTTGCCCTGCCAGCTTGTAAAACTTGGCGCTGACTTTTTCATGCAATCGCCATTCATCAGACTGAATGCGCTCAAACACTTGGCTGAAATAGGGTTCAACGCTCTGTTCGTTCTTCACCTGTTCGGTTGCCCACTGGTGAATACTGTCAGCACAGAAGGTTTGCCAATCACGCTTGATGCGCTCAGGGGTTGGCACGTTGAGTTCGATGGCCTTCAAACACCATTCAATGAAAGTGTCTAACTCGCCAATGTCGAACAACCACAGAACAACTTCAGAGAAAATCGGGTTTTCATACGTGGTGCTACCTGCCAAATAGGCTTCTGCCAATGGTCGGTACTTGGGCATTAAAACCGTGCGTTTGTGCTCGATTTTGTCTGCAATCGCGTTGAAGGATTTAAGCGTTTGGCGATCGGCTTCCAGCTCGATTAAACGCAGTTCGAGGGTGTCAGGGCTTGCCGCGATAACAGGCAGGGTTTCCCCTGCGCTGTTGCGGTTGGCCTTCATCTTTTCGCGCATTGCGCGGATTGGGCTAACCATTCTTACCCCTTACTGCGCTGGCGCTGGAGAAGTTACGGCTTCAATCGCTGCGAACTTCTTGTGGTTGTCCACACCATAAGCCGCCATGCGAAGCCATGAGGTTTCAATGCCTGCTTCGTCATCTTCCCATTGCGCTGTTTTGCGCTTCTGGGTGCCTGATTGCGACATGGCATGTAGGTTCTTGAGCGATGTCACCCAGATTTGACCGCTCTTGAAGTAAGGCGGAATGTAGGCAGGCAGACCGCCGATAGACTTGGACAGCAATTGCGCTGCAATCTGCTCAGATGGTTTGTCTGCTTCACCAGCCAATCGCGCTTGCTCTGTTGACACCAGATCACGCGCCACTAGAACTACCAGATCAGCGTCTTCGTTGTGCGGTTCTTCGATGATGTCGTGAAGCATGGATTTCACGATGGCATCCAAGTTTTTGTATGAACCCTCGGCCACGCCCGTAGGGTCAAGCACGATTGACGGCAGCACTTGATCTGGGTACTGCTCTTTCATTACCTTCAGCCAACCTTTGTTGATGTCTTCGCCGTTCGGATTTGCTTCTGGGTCAGTGTTCGCAGCAACACTGGTTCCGTGAAAACCAATGCGCAGCACATCGAGTGCAAACTGCTTTGAGATCGACTCATTCATCAGTTTGATGAACTCTTTATCGCCGCCAGCATTTGCCCAGTCAGTGAGCATTTCGTAGTCAACAAACGCGTTTGAATCTTGTTTTGCCATTTCATACTTGGTGCCATGCACACCCATCTTGCGACGGAAACGCCCCGTTGCCGTTCGGCCTGTCAGTAAATCACCACCACCGACATAAACGGTTTGCCCTGAAACCTGTTGTTTCGATGTGAAAGAGATCAGTTTCAAGAAAGCGTCAGACGCTTGCATGGCTCGGCGCAATGCGGTTTCTTGTGGCGCAGTGACTTGCGAATACTTATCACGGCCAATACCGCTTTTTTTCAGTTGCGAGAAGTAATTTTCGATTGACTTCTCTGCTTCAGGATTGTTCGTTACCAGCATTTAGATAACCTCCATGTGGGTGTCTGCACCTTCACCCGCTGGGCGTTGATTTGGCGCTTCTTGCAACAGTGAATTGAATTGGGTTTCTAAGCCGTTCAGCTTTTCAACCAATGGGCTCAATGCTTCAGTCAGTGATGCGCTGAATTGTTCGGCATTGAACGTTTCGCTTTTATCGGCTGGCGGTGTTTCGTCGCCGCCTTCTGGTGTTGCTGGCGCTGGGGCAGCCGTGAACTTTTGTTCAATGGCATCCAAACGCGCCGTGAACGGTTGCAGACCTTCTGCAAACATTGCGGCCATTTCTTCTTTGGTCACTTCAGTGTCCTCGGGTTGGGGTTTTGGGTCGGTCGGTTGCTCGCTGCTTCCTGAGAAGAAGGCTTTTGCCAACTTAAAAAAGCTGATGGCTTGGTTTTCTTCCTGTTCGGTGTCGGCCTTTAGGAAAAGAAGCGGCTCCAACTCGCTGTATTCGCGATCACAGTCTTTGCCGCCCATGGAAAACTTGAGGCGTGATGTGCCTGAACTCGCTGGGGAATCCGTCACGGCTAGGCCCATCAGGTAACAACGGCCAGTGCCACGGTAATCAATGTTTGGCTCAATGGAGGTAAACAGCTTTTGGCCGTCTTTGTTGGCATCGAGTAGGAATTGGTTTGCGGTAATCTTGGCGAAAAGGCGAAGTTTGCCGCCTTTCTTTTCGGCCTTCACTTCATCAACGGTTCCCCAGTTCTTGCCTTCAAAGGTTGTCCACTGAGAACGGTAATGTTCAGGCCAAATCAGGGCGGTGTATTCTTCAAGTGAATACTGCTCTGCCATGTCTTTAATCCATGACGCAGTAATGGTGCGACCGTCTACGGTTGCGCCTTCAGTTGCTACGATTACCCAGCCACTTTGCTTGCTCATTCGTTTACATGTCCCTGTCCGTTAATGCGTTTGGAATATCGAAAGTACGGCAAGGTTATGGCGAAAAAGGCGCGGTTTCATCTGCTTCCATTCCTGAAAATTCGGATATTGGCGATATCCGAATTTATCCGAATTTCTGTTGAATTTTTAACGACTTGAACTGCGTAAACTGCCGTTCATGGCATATCCAATTGAACTGCGGGAAGCGGCCAAACGGCTGTACTTGCGACGGTATACACCGGACGAAATACGCGAAGAACTGAACGGGGCGCTACCGAATAACCGCATCATTTATCACTGGGCGGAAAAATACGATTGGCGTGATTTGTTGCGCGAAGAAGAAGTGGACGAGGCGATCGCCCGCCGTGTTGTGGTGCTCACGAATCAGGCCGAGAAATCACCGGCACAGCTAAAAGAACTCGACATGCTGATTGAAAAGCATGTGAAGCTGAAAAAGCAACGCCAGCAAGCCGCCAAACAGCCACAGCCAGACGACAGCGACAACGGCAAGCCAACGCGACAGCAAAGCCGTAGCAATCGCTCAGAATCGCGCAGCGGCGACGACAAGCCCAAGAAAGGAAAGAAACAGAAAAATGATGTTAGTGACATAACAGAAGAAGATTTTGCAGACCTTCACGCCAGCTTCTTTAAATACCAGCTTACGATGCGCGACAACCTGCATCAGCGCACGCGTAACATTCTTAAATCACGCCAGATTGGTGCCACCTTCTATTTTGCGTGTGAAGCATTAGAAGACGCGATACTCACGGGCGATAACCAAGTATTTCTTTCAGCCTCCCGCGCACAGGCTGAGATTTTCCGCACCTACATTGTGAACATTGCCCGCGAATTTTTGGGCTTAGAACTCACAGGCAAAAACCCTATTTTGAGCAATGGCGCAGAACTGCGGTTTTGTTCAACCAACAGCAACACGGCACAGGGCTTTCACGGCCATGTGTATGTTGATGAATATTTTTGGATACCCAAGTTTGATGTGCTCAACAAACTGGCATCCGCCATGGCGACGCACAAGAAGTGGCGCAAAACCTACTTTTCGACGCCATCAACCAAAACCCACCAAGCCTATACATTCTGGACGGGCGACAAATGGCGCGGCGAATCTCAAACCCGCAAAAACATTGCCTTTCCTACCTTTGCCGAATACCGCGAAGGCGGCGCACTCTGCCCAGATAAACAGTGGCGTTATGTTGTCACCATTGAAGATGCAGCGGCAGGCGGTTGTGATCTGTTTGATATTGATGAACTGCGCGAGGAATACAGCAAAAGCGATTTTGCCAACCTGTTCATGTGCGTGTTTGTTGATGGTAACGCCAGCGTGTTTGCGTTCAGCAAGCTGGAAAAATGCATGGTGGACGCCGCCAATTGGAAAGATTTCAAACCCGGCACGGGGCGGCCTTATGGCAACCAAGAAGTGTGGATGGGTTATGACCCAAGCCGATCACGTGATAACGCCTGTTTGGTGGTGATTGCCCCGCCGATCACCAACGCCGAATTATTCCGCGTACTCGAAAAGCACTATTGGAAAGGGCTGAACTTTCAATACCAATCAAACCAGATTGATGAAGCGTTCAAGCGTTACAACGTGACCTACATCGGCATTGATACCACAGGCATTGGCGCGGGTGTGTGGGATTTAGTGAGCGCGAACCACCCACGTGAAGCGGTTGCCATTCACTACAGCAATGAAAACAAGAATCGCCTGGTGCTAAAAATGATTGATGTGATAGACGCAGGCCGCTTGGCATTTGACGCAGAACACAAAGACATTGCCATGGCGTTTATGGCAATCAAACGCGTTTCCAGCAACAGCGGCAACATGATGACGTTCAAAGCCGAGCGCAGCGAAACCACAGGCCATGCCGACGCGTTCTGGGCCATCGCGCACGCGCTGATAAACGAACCGCTGAACACTGCCGAAACCAACCGTAAATCCACCTACGCATTTGGACACTAATTCATGACAGAACAACTGATCAAACAGGCCGCCAACGACGCTGAATCACCGCAGGAACCATCAAGCTGTTATCACATTGAATCAGGGTTCGAAACCGTGGATTCCAACAGTTGGATGACCGACTACAACGATTTGTATTACAACGATGACGGTGATTTTTGGGAACCGCCGATCACCCCCAAAGGGCTGGCGAAGTTGGCACACGCGAACGCGTACCACGGCAGCTTGTTGATCGCCCGCTCCAATTACGTGGCGGGGCGTTTTAACGGTGGCGGCAACCTGAGTTTTTCAGAGTGCCAACGCTTCTCGCGTGATTACTTCCAATTTGGGCATGGTGCCTTGCTGAAAGTTCGCGATCGCCTTGGACGTGTGATTGGCCTTGCGCCATTACCCGCCATGTACATGCGCAAACGTCGAAACGGGAATTTCTGTTTACTGGAACGCGACGACAAACAGCGCGGCTATAACGCCAAAGATGTGATTTGGTTGCCGCAGTACGACCCAGAACAACAGGTTTATGGCATTCCTGATTACATCGGCGGGTTGCAAAGCTCATTGCTGAACAAAGACGCCACCTTGTTTCGCCGTCGTTACTACAAGAACGGCGCACACATGGGCTTCATCTTCTATTCGACTGACCCAAAACTCAGTGATGACGATGAAAAGATGCTGAAAGAGAAAATCGCCAGTTCAAAAGGCGTGGGTAATTTCCGCAGCATGTTTATCAACATTCCGAACGGCGACGAAAAAGGGATTCAACTCATCCCCGTTGGCGACATTGCCACGAAAGATGAATTCGAGCGCATCAAAAATATCACCGCGCAAGACATTCTAGTGAGCCACCGATTCCCCACGGGCAAAGGCGGCATTGTACCCACCAATGCGCAAGGCTTTGGCGACCCTGAAAAAGTCGGCCGTGAATATGCGCGTGATGAAGTGATTCCCGTGTGCCGCATCATGATGGACGCGATTAACCGCGACCCTGAGATCGCACCGCGAAAAGCGTTGCACGTCGCGTTTGATTTAGAAATCCCAAGCTCCACCTAAACCACCACACCACAAAAGGAAAAATACTGTGAAGGAACATGGCATTCGAACTGGCGTTCGTTCTGTAGAAAAAGACATTCCACTGGCAGCACTGAAAGCTGAAAAACAGTGGATTAACTGCAACCACGGCAACAATGGGCGCATTCACTTGTTGCCCATGCTAAACGGCGAACCCGCACCCAACGCCACCGGGCTGGTTGCTTTCTCGGCGCAATTGCGCGGCATGGAAGATTCCATTCCGCATGGCGTGGTTGATGTGTCAAAAATTGGCAGCGCTGACGGCTACGAGCGCCCACGCTGGGGCAGCATCAGCTACTTTGTTGGCCTGATAGAAAGTGACCCAACAGGCGCACCGCTTGCGGGGTTTGATGAACTGCGCGTGATTGTTGAGAGGTGGTGATATGCCTTTGCCATTCCCTTTAAATGAACCGCGTGCGCGGCTTTCAGGGTGTTTGCCCTTTCCATGTGGCGATCAAACGATTGCCAATTTAAAGAAGCAATACGACACCATTGTTGGCGTAGGCGCTAGCATAACTGCTGGCGTTTTCTCTCAGACCTTCCAATTTGACACACCATTCAGAGGGGCTAACTTTACCTCTTCCTCAGTGCCGGGCACTACCCTGCAATTTATGATTGATAATGTAAACTCATTTACATCGCTTGCATCGGGAAGGACGCTTTTTATCGTTCACGCAGGTGGCAATGATTGCTCAACTTTTCTATCGGCCAGCGGCACGGCTGACGATCCTGATGGTGTGGTTTTGTCTTGGGATGATATGTCAGATCAACACAAATCAGTAACTGAGTCGAGATATAGAGAGTTAATCTCAGCGCTCAAGCAGCATGGTGATGTAGCGCTTTCGTCGCTAACACTTCGTGATTACAAGGGGCAGGTTCTTACCAGCCCAGACCCTGATGCAATTGGAAGTGGAAGCTGGAACGATGGAGTGGTTATCCCTCTCTGTGAGGAGCTCACGCCCGAGTTTTTCGATAAGACCAGAGGAAGACCAGTCTTTGATTATTATCAGATGGTAAAAAACAATCCTGAAATGCTGAGTGTAGACAATGTCCACATGGGGGATGTGACATACCCAGCAGATCCAGTCAATGGCTACCCAGCGGGGCCTTCGAGCCACGCTATGCGCATCTACATGATTGAAAAATTAGGTAGCATCGGCGCAATAACCAGCTCCCCGCTTCCAGATGGCTTTTCTGATCGCATTATTCTCAATGTTGGCGCTGGAAACTCCTTGATGGGCAGGCCACCTTTCCAAGCGCATGCTGTCACGCAAGAAATTGTCGGGCGCAACACATATACGGGTATCAGTCTTTTTTCTTTGAAATCTCCAAACACCCCAGTTTCCAGTGTTGACATTGAAATACCTGGTGCGGGGTATGGTAGAAATAATCTAAATTCAAACTCGCTTCCTTGGAATGAAGGAGTGATTGAGCGCAACATCCTTTGTAACTCACTGGGTGCCGAGCTTATAAAGCTAACTTTCCACGGACTGAAAGGAAAAAGCGGGGTTATTCGTTTTACTGGACTTCACTCCATTGGTGCAACACCAGATGCAAGCAGATCTGCAAAAGTAACTCTGACTGACTCTGAAGGCTTCAAGGTTGCCACTTATGAGAACGTTGCCCCACTCACGAGTGATGATGTCAGCTTTTTCGCTGATGTAGACTTCAATGCTGGAAGCTTGGAAACGGTGGTAGCCGTTATTGAACCAAATGATGGTGCATCATATGCATATCTTGGCGGTGTTCAGATAGACACCATCAAATAGCGGGCGGCATCCAAACCCCCACCGCATAACACTGTACAAACAACCAGCAGTTAACTTATTATCGTTCGGTCGGTCAATTAGTTAGGGAAGGTTGGGAATGCGTGTTGATTGCCAATGCGGTGCACAAGCTGTGGTTAGCCGCAGCGAACGGACAAACCCCACAACAGCAGATTTATACTGCTCATGCAAAAAACCCGAGTGTGGACACTCTTTTATCTCCACACTCGGGTTTAAACATTCTTTGAATACCTCGGCCAGCTTTCCCGCTGGTTTGTCTTTAGGTGCCTATGTGCAAGGCACGCGCATATTTTGTGGATGCGGAAAAAAGGCGGTGATTCAAAAAACCAACCGCCTTTCCTCTAACGTGTCTGATTTGTATTGCCAGTGTGAATGCGGGCATCGGTTCGTGATGTTCCGCGCCCACTCTCACACGTTAAGCCCTTCAGCACTGACAACCGAAGCCCTCACCATGGCAATTATTCAATCTGTTACGCCGTCTGTACGCCGTTCACTTCATCAGCAGCTTGCGCTGTTTTAGCGTCTTTTTCTACTAACTCAATTAGGTACGGCAACACCGCGTTTTCTTCTGGATGCGCGGTGTTTTCGGCTGCGCGGCGTTCTAGCCATTCGATGGCCTTTCTTTGCGTTTCTTGCATTATCTTTATTCCTAGCCACTGTATATTCACACAGTATATTGACGATTATTTTAATGTCGAGACTAACGAACCAGAAATGGTTCAGTATCCCGTTTCTTGTTTTTTCGCCGCACAGCATACCTTTCACAATTCTACTTTTTTTAGACTAATGTCTGTTTATGGCGCTAACCCGCCACCTTTGGCGGATAAAGCCTTTTTTACACACTTTACAGGCAGTAGGTGTTTAGTTTTATGGGCAAAATCAGAAAAAAAGATCCATTATTGATTTGGCTTGGCGCGGTTCGAATGGAAAAAGGACTGTCACAGCAACAAGTTGCAGAACAAATAGATGGGTTGAGCGTGAGAACACTTCAGCGGTGGGAACAAGGCGACGGAAACCCACGGTTAGACCAAATACGCGCAGTTATGCAGCTTTATGGCGTGTCTGGGCTTGATACGTCTATCGGTGAATTGAAGTTTCGCAGAGTATTAACTGACGATGTGCGGGCGGCGATTTCAAAATTACCCGAACGTTTCCGCCGCCCTATTTTGGATTTAGTTATCGCCATTGTTCAGGAAGCCAACGGCAAATAGGATTTAGGCCAGCAACCCTGCCTGCATGATGCGGGTGTTTGTTCGGGCCATGTTCACCAGTTCCCGTTCCATGCTTTCCACTTTCTTCATGTTTTCTTCTAGTAACTGGCGCATGAGTTCAAGCTCTGACGCGCTAACCACTTTGTAACCCTGTTGCGCGGCCACATCTTGCAATTGCTTCATGCTTGGGCTTTGGGTGGTGCGCAGGTCTTGAATGTCGGTTTTGAGTTTTGCGCGACCAAGGGCAGTGGCGAATTCGTCGCCTTTCGGCCAAACGGGGTTGTTGAACACTTCACGGTAATGAATGCGCACATCGTTGGCGCTGCATCCGCGCAGTTCGGCAAGTTCATAAATCAGATCTGTGATTTTCACGCGGTGGCTAAGTCCTGGCAATTGGCGAGTGATGACAGAGCCGGCCACTTGGTTTGCCAGTTCGTTGAACTTGGTGATGAAGGCTTCTTTGATTTGTGCTGCAGGTTTGCCCGTGAAACCCATGACCAGAAACATGAAGCCGTCTTTGGTCATTTCGTAGACTTTTGATTTACGTTTTACGGCGCCCGCCTGCACGAATTCTTCGTGGGCGTAAAAATGCGCTGACGCAAATTCTGCAGAACATTCGAGGTTATCAATTTTTCGCAAAACGTCTTTGTGCAGCTTGCCGAACGCTGCCGCCACTTTGAGTGAATCGGTTTTTGGTTGGCCGTTACTGCAGATAATCGCGTTTGAAGGAATGAGGTTTAATGTGGTCATGGTGACCTCCTTGGATAATTAAGTTAATCACCACACAGAGGTTCGAAGCACTGGGTGGTGAACTGAACAAGGTTCGAACTACCGCTATCCAAGGAAACGGCCAGCCTAAGCTGCCTCATCCAGCCCACCATAATTCAGGTGTGCAAGATTCACGCGTAAAAAAACCAGCAAAGAGGCTGGCGACAACGCGCCTTGAATAGTTCGGGGTTCGAATCCCGGCTGCAGATTTTGCTGCAACCGTTTAAGCGTAAGCCCGAACTAGGCGCGTTGTCAATCTAAAGAAAGCCAATCACTTTCATCGTATTCAGTAGGTTGCGCTTTCAGCGCCCCTTTTAGCTGTAGTGTTTTACCGTTTTCACCTTCTATGTGATACAGCGGCTTATCGCAGTAATCACAGTGTGACGTGAAGACGGTTATCCCCTTTTCAGGGTTTTCCATTTCGTTTAGTACCTCGCTGACTTCATCGCATTGAGGGCAGCGCAAACATTCTGTCATGGTGGCAATCTCCTTATATGAAATTGCCATCATGCTATCACTTTACCTTCTGATTTTTATAAGTTTGCATACTTTTAAAAGTGAACTCACTTAGTGGAATTACCGACACTATATTTCCGTTTTCGTCCATCTCCACCAATTCTAATTCCATGACTGCAAGACGGTTCTTTTCTGCTTTGGTTAGCTTTTGGGTTGTCATGTGCTTATTGCTCCTACGCTTGCTTGTATAAAGTCACGGTGCCACAACGGCAAGGGCTGCCAAATTTCCGCAGGGTGTATCGACTCCATGAATCGCGCAACTTATAGAACGTGCGGCCATCGCCATAAGCCGCTTCAATTACCTTTTTGATTTTCTTGTTATTCATGCTGTTTGCTCCTATGAAAACTCTGGGTTGTTTTCGCAGTGGCGACAGTTGCCATGCAAGATCACACCGTGTTGGCATTGGGTTGGCTTTGCCATATCAATGGTCACGGCTTCACGGTGGCGAATGCGCATGGCGAGGTCTTCTGCGTCTTGGGCGGTTTGTTCGGCACGACGCGCCAGTGGGCTCATTGGGGTAACTGGCTTGCGGTTGATAATTTGACGCAGTTGGTCTTTGGCTTCATCCATCGCGCCGTTTTGTTCTAGCACAGACACAAAACGGCTTGGTGTGTTGGTGTCGGTCAGGTTGACCAACGCATTCAATGCGCTGCCGTTTTCGTCTTCTGCCATGCGGTTGAACACATCCAAATCCGTGGCGTTCTCGCCAAGGTCGGCTTTGTAATCTGCAAGGCCAAGCCAATCGCCAGTGTTGTCGAGCTCAACGGCCATGAGTACGGTGATTTTGTTCATGCTGCTTTCCCTTCTTTTTCTTCGGTGGCCAATAGAACTTTTTTCATCGATTCGTTCTTCATAAAGAGCACCCAGTGTGTATCTGCTCGTTTTCCACTGATGTGGCCAAACATCGGTTTGTATCCTGCACACTTTAAAATTTCATTGGTTTTGATTTGAACTTCATTCCACTTGAACACCAACACGCCGTTATTTTCTAGCACTCTGAAGCATTCAGAAAAACCATCTGAAAGGTCTTGTTTCCATTCTTTAGTTAGCTTGCCGTACTTAATAGCCATCCAAGCTTTATCACCAACTCGCTTCAGGTGTGGGGGATCAAACACCACCACTTTGAAAGATTCATCATCGAACGAAAGATTGCGGAAATCGTTGATTTCATCCGGCTTAACAATAAACGGTCGACCGTCGCAAAGCTCTGTTTCAATATTTCGAATATCGCTAAACAGAGTGATTGGATTCTCATCATCAAACCAAAGCATCTTTGAACCACAACAAGCATCTAAAACAAGAGTGTTGGCTTTATTTTTCATGGTTTTCTCCTTTCCCATTAAATTAGCGGCCACTCGTTATCGTCCCAGTAAGTTGGCGGGATGCGTGATAACTCTGGCTGACTGTTTTCAGTTGGTTTTTGTTCCGGTTGCGGGTTGGTCACACGCGCAACCAGTTCAGAAAGTGTGCCTTTGAATTGCATCGCGCCTGTTTGTGGGCGCGGGGTTTCCACTTCGACCAGTTGCGGTGGCCTTTCGGTGATCACTTCGTTGCCGAAATCGTCTAAACCTTTCTCGAATATGTGGCGAATGCGAATACTTCGCCCTTCTCCTATGGCAATACTTGAGCCAGAAAGGCTCATTCCATCGCCATTTGTCATGGCTCTGAGCGCATCCGCGCCAATTTCCCAGCCTTCGCCTGATAAGTGAGCAAATTGCTTATTGATATCGACGCAGACGGGGTGCGTACAGTTATTGACAGAACTCCGAGAGGCGACGCTGTCGCCAGAAAGAGCAAGAGCCTCCGCTGTTGCGTCTGACTTTTTGCGGATTTCCCATACTTTGGTGCGAGTTTTAACGGCATGGCCTTCGGCCACAAAGCCAATAATCTTTGAGACGGCTTCACCGTAGATAGAACCCATTGGGGTGACTTCGTAATCATTGCGGATTTGCAACTCATCACGCGCCACGAATGGGCCACCCTGCCCCATGACGTAACCTTCCCAACTGCCCGAATCGGCAGCCTTGAGGGTGTCTGTCACGCTGGCGCTTTCAGCTTTTGGCACATAGGTGTCCAAAAGGCGGGTAAACAGGGTTTTGGTTTCTAGGCTTTTGGCGTTCAGGCGCGGGCCGATAAAATCATCAGGGTAGCTTTCATCTAATAAGCGGATCAGGTCGCTGCGTTCTTGCTGTGCCAAGTAGTTGCCAAACTCGGCTTTGTTGGCGTTGGCGTAGCGGCGCAATTCACGGTAGGTGGTAACAGGCGCACCACCGAAGAATTGAAACTGGCGAATGTTCCAACGTGATTTCCAAGCACACACGGCTTTGGCTGTGTCTTTCACGTCTTTGCCTGTTTCGTCGTCCTTCTCGCCGTCCATCGCGTAACCGTCGATGTTCTTGGATATGTATTTGGCGATGTAGCCCGTTGCTGTGCCTAGCTCTGGGTTGATTTCTTTCACGTCGCAACGTGGGCGGTAATCTAACGGGCCCACAAATTTGCGCTTTGGCAGTAGCTCTTGCTTGTCGGCTTCAATGGCTTTGGTGATGAACATATCGCGCACTTCTGCGGCGTGTTCTGGCTTCACCCACAACAACAGGTGCCAGTGTGGTGTGCCGTCGTGGTGCGGCTCTGCAACACGAACACCAAACCAACGGATTTCCATGCGTTGAAGCTGGGCGCGAATTTTCGCCCATGTTTTATTCAGGTATTGCTGCGCGTCACGTGGGCTTGCGCCACTCCAATGCGGAATGAAGCCGCCTTTTTTGTAGGTGTTGTGATATTTGCTTGGCGTGGTCAGGGTAAGGAACAGGCCAGTTAAACCAAGGTGTGTGGCAATGTCTTCACAGCCACGCGTGCGAACCATGAGTTCCATGCGTCGAATGGCTGGGTTAGCCACTGACTTTAGGACCATATCTTTCATTGGAACGACTTCTTCGTTTTCTGCGTCGAAAAGTTCCATGTTGTTGATCGCGTCCCAGTTGCGTTCTTGCTGGGCTTTGTATTCGTTCTGGCAATCCCATGAGCAATAGGCGCTGGCGTTCTTACTCACTTGTCCCATAGCAATGGCAAGGTGTTCACGCATCACGTTGCGAACTTTCTTTAATCGGTTCACCCACCACGTTTCAGCGGTGATTTTTAGAATGGCGCATTCGTAGTCTTCAATCGTTGGGCGCTTTTTGTTGAGCGGCGGCAAGATGCCTTGCTCACAAACGAACTGTGCGAGTGATTGATAAACGGTTTCTGTGACTTCTGCGTAAGGTGTTCCGCTTGGCAGTGAATCAACCAATACGAGCATTTTTTCTTTTGTGACGTTTGCCAGTTGAAACGCCATTTCTTTGAGTTCGTCGCGCTCAAGTTCTGCCAGTAGCTTTTCTTTTTTCGGGCGCGGTTTGATGGCGTCTAAATCCAACGGCAGGCGTTCTTGATGCGGGCCAATAAACACTTTGCCTTCCGCTTTGGCGCGGTCGGCTTCTTTGAGGTTGTCGGCGTATTCGCCTGCAAGTTTTGTCACTCGGGTGACGGTCGGCAATTTTCTGTAGCGGTTCATCACCAAATGAATGCGGCGCTGTAGTTCACCACCCATTCGTTTGACGAGGAATTCGTTTGCGGCTTTTAAGCCCTTTTTATTGAAAACGGCAATGTAGCGATTGGCGAAGTAGCGAACCAGATAATCAGGCAGGTCTGCAAAGAACTGTTTGCGCCATTCGTGATCAGCTGGGTTCACTTCCCACAGCTTGCGCTCGATGATGCTCATGCCTTCCGGTTCGCGAAGCTCTGGCGCTTGCGGCACGAATAGGCCATCAACTTTACGCGGCTGCAATTCGCCAGCAGCCCACGCCCTTGCAGCCTCTTTGGCTACAAGGGCAGCGGCTGTGCCTTCTTGCGCGACTTGGGTAGGGAAACGGCTCAAGCTGCAACCTTCGCAAAAAGGTGTGCGGTTTTCTTTGTGTAGGAAATGATGTGGCTAGTGCCAACGGGAATATTTGAGAAGCGGTTACCCTTATCCCAAATGAACCAAGCGTATTCACACGAATCTGAACCGCCGCCAACAAAGCGCGGGCGTGGAACGATGATTGGTGTTTTCTCAGGAAAGCCCACTTCTGCCCAGAACGGCACACGCTTGGTTGAACCCAAGAAGTTCACGCGCTGCAAATATGCCATGGTGCCGTCTGGGGCTAATTCACTCAGGCTTTTACGAATGAATTCTTCCGTCAGTGAAAACGGCGGGTTGGTGATGATCACATCTTGTTGGCCGAATGGCGTGGTCAGGTAGTCGATACCCTGTTCAATTTCAGCGAATGACTTTTGGCCTTCTGGCAGGTTCACGCGGTTGAAGATGGCGCCCGTACCAAAGCAAGGCTCAAGAAAGCGATCACCTTCACGCAGTTGAAGTTGTGCCAATAGCGCTTCAACGCATTCAGACGGCGTTGGGTAAAGTTCACGCGGGATGGTGTTGCCGTTGGTGCTGCTCATGCTGCTTGCTCCTGCTTTTCGTTCAATTCCGCTAACTTCTCGATCACTCGGTCTTCCATCGCGTTGATGCTTTCAACGGTGAAGGGAATGCCGTGTGTGGAATCCAAATAAATGGCGTCTGCGCCGATGCTTAAATCAATAATCTCTACCTGCATTTCTTTGCGGCTTGCCCATACCGAAACATCAACGTGGTAACGCTCGCCCACGCTTTCCGCACTAAGCCAAATCAAACCGTCGATGGCGCTTTTCAGGTCTTTCCCGTTCTGGTTTTCCATGGTGTTCACCTTTTTCACTGACGAAAAAAGCCCCTCAAGAGGGGCAAACTTACTGCTTGTTATTAGTGGAGTTGGTTCGGTTGTAGGTTGTTCAAGCTGCCAACCGCGCGGGTGAAGCGTTGATTGAGTGCGCCTATTAGCTTCAAGCCATCACAAATGGCGGTGCGTGAAAGTGCGTCGAAGTCTTGAAAGTTTGAAATGCACGCGGATGGGTCTAACTGCGCGGCAACCAGAATTAATGCGCGTTGTTCTAGCGTTAGTGAGTTGTAGGCCATGCGAAATTCTGAGGCCATGTGTCCAACGGTGAACATCGCTTTTGCTTGCTCTATGGCTTCATCGGCGCGGGGTGCAGGTGTTGATGCTCGCGCATCTAAGTTCGCGTGATGCTCTGCGACACTGCGCGGCAGATTGGGAACAGGGCGAAGTGCTGGCGCGGCGGTGTTGTCGTTGGCGCTTTCATTGGCTTTCAACTGTGCGCGGGCGTTTATGAGTGCGTTATTCATCATGGGTTCCTTATGCGATGCCGGGAAGGGGTAAGCCTGTGACGACATCTGCGCCCATAGCGAGAAGAGGCTGAATCCCTGCGGTTTTGTATTCGATGGTGTTGATCACTGAAACGAAGTTGCGAATGCCTGCGCTGGCAATTTCGCGGATGCGGTCACGCTCGGTACGCGGTAGGCGTTGTGCGTTGGCATTTTGCAGAGCGATTTGCGCCAGTTCGCCAGAATACTGGCTGGCTTTTAGTGCATGAATCGCCAGCGTTGCTTCTGTGTCGCTGCCATTCAGTGGTGCGCCCACCATGTTGACGCTCTGCAAAACACCATCAACAAGTTCCGTGCGGCCTGAGCGGTTTGTGATTTCGATTAACTGTTTAACAGTCAGGTTTGCGTTTAGGTTGTTTGGGTTCAGGCGGTTGCGCAATGTGCCGTCACATAAACCCATTTCACGTTCTAACCCACTGGTTAAACGCAGCTTGGAGAACGCAACACACGCTGCGTTGTATGCGTTTTGTTCGTTCTCACGTGAACCGGACATTTGATTTATTTGAGTCATCGTCAATACTCAATTGAGTGCAAATGGCAACAAAATTACCGCAATTGCGAAACAGTGATACCAAAACGGTAACTTTTCGAACTGCGGGGATGCTTTTGAGTTCTTAACCGAACTCATGAGGCATTGCCTAGAAGTTGGTTTGTTTCGCGGCTCGCCTTTTCCATCATGGCGATCACGTTAACCATTGGGGTGTCGCCCTTGTTTACTTTTGGGGCGGTGATGATTTTGCCTTGCGCTGCCCAGTCTTTGACGGTGCGGTAAGTCATGCCTGTAAAGCGTGCATATTCTTCACAAGTCATGTATGGCGCAGGTATCGCTACTGAAAAAGAAAGCATGGTGGTATCCTTTTGGGTTGTTTTAGGCTTGATTTCGTTTTGTATCGTTCGCTGGCGTCTCATATCGACGCGGGCTATTCATTTGCGATGATTTTAGATCGTCAATTGAATTGAATGCAAGCTTAAACATTAAAAAGAATTGAAATGCGACATTCATTTGAAAGGAATGGTGCGTAAATCACGTTTTGTTACTCAATAGAATTGAGAGGTTATGTATGAGTCGGTTAGAAGCGAAGATTCCACCTTATGAGTACCTCGGCGGAAAAGATTTGGTCGATAGACTCAAGGAAATCTATAACGTTGGTAAGGATCAGCAATTAGCAGATTGGACAGGCGTTCCCGCACCTACGATTGGCACTTGGAAGCAACGCGATTTAACGCCGTACGAGTTGGTAATAAGAACCTGTATCGCTAAAGGTGTGAATCTTGAATATCTCGCATTAGGAAAAGGCGAACCCTATTCACACGGTTCTGAAAACTCTTTATCCGAAATTTTGCCTGCAAAGAAAATCACAGCAGGGAAAGCTGAGGATTTGCCGCCAGTCACTTTAGACAAAGCTTTCTTACCAGATGGTTTATCGCGTGAAAACTGTGTTGTGTTCTTTACCGATGATGGCAGCCATTTGGTCGACACTAATGAAACCGATCCTTCTTCCGGCAATTACGTGATTGATATTGATGGCTCACACAGCATTAACCGCCTTCAACGTTTACCAGGCGGCAAAGTTTCTATTCATTTCGAAGGTGCGCCAGTGGTGATTGATGCCAGCGAACTGAAAGTGATTGGCCGCGTTGCAATGAGTTGGGTGAAGGGGTAGCCAAGTGTTTAGACTTTCATTTGTCGCCCTTTTTCTATCTTTCAACACACATGCCCAGCAATTAAGTGATTGCGATGCCGCAGCAAACGTAATGAAGGAGGCCGCGCCCTTATTAATGAAAGCGGCGTCTATGTATTCGTCCAATTCTAGTTATCAAGACGTCGCACAATGGCGCACCAAACACTTGAACCCAGAAATTAATCGACTAAATCAATTATTTTCTAGTGACCCATACCCTAAAACTGGTTTGCACACACCTGTTTTCACGGATGTGAACGCCAACTTTCTTGGGCGCATTCCCATGATGGCGCAAGGGATTCAAGCTGCTCTGCGTCATGGCGACAAATTTAAAGATGACATTTCTTTTAATTGGAGCGAGGCCAAGCAAGCTGGCACTAGGTTTGCCCAAGAATGTCCTGAACAGGCAAAAGCTTTCTAATGTCTATCCGCAATCTGAAAGACGGCAGCAAGAAACCTTGGCTTTGCGAGTGCTACCCATCCGGCCGCGATGGTAAACGCATTCGCAAACGGTTTGTGACGAAAGCCGAAGCGGCACAATTCGAGCGTTATGCAATGAACGCTATCGACGATAAGCCGTGGCTGGGTGAAAAGTCGGATAATCGCCGCCTATTGGATATGGTGGAAATCTGGCATCGCGCCCACGGCTTTTCATTGGCGCAAGGAAAATACACTTACAACCGTCTTTCGTTTATTGCGAACTCGCTGGGCAATCCGCTTGCAACTCACTTCAGTGTAAAAATGTGGTCCACGTTTCGTGAACAGCGCATCGCGGGTCTTATCATGAATGCGAAGGGTAAGTTTGCGGCGGTGAAAACATCGACGGTGAATCATGATCAGTCTGTGCTGAATGCGATGATTGAGGAATTGATTCGCATGGGCGAATGGAAAGCGGCGAACCCGTTAAACAACGTTCGCCCGTTCCGACAGCATGAAACGGAAATGGCGTTTTTATCTGAGCCTCAGATTGATGATGTTTTGACAGCAGCCAAGGCACTTCGCAATGAATCGGTTTATCACATCATTTTGGTGTGCTTATCAACTGGCGCTCGATTCGCCGAAGCTGAACAGCTTAGGGGATCACAGTTGAGTAAATACAAAATCACGTTCAGTAAAACAAAGGGCAAGAAAAACCGAACAGTTCCGATCAGCCCCGCGCTATACAATGCGATTTATCAGCCCACTTCGGGGCGACTATTCAAGAACTGTTACAACACGATGTGGCGAATGATTGATTCCATCATCCCAGACTTGCCCGAAGGCCAAGCCACACACGTGTTTCGTCACACTTTTGCATCTCACTTTATGATGAATGGCGGCAACATTGTGGTTCTGCAACGAATACTGGGCCACACTGACATTAAACACACCATGCGATACGCCCACTTCGCCCCTGATCACCTTGAAGATGCCATCACGAAAAACCCCATTTCTAACCGCCTTTAGTGGCGGCAAAAAATGGCGGCAAAGTGGCGGCACTCTCTGTTTTATATCGTATCAAAGCGCACCAAACCGGATAGCAACCCCAGCAACCACGGGCTTTTCAGTAAGTTACGAAGCGGTTTTGACAATAAGATATAACTAACGATTCCTTTGCAATTTCAGAAAGAAAGTTATTCTCTTAATCGTACTCCCTTACAAACCGAAGGAACGAAGAAGATGGGTAAAATTTACGAAGACAATACAACCACCATTGGCAACACTCCTCTTGTACGCCTAAATCGCGTATCTAACGGAAAAGTGTTGGTTAAAATTGAAGCACGTAATCCTAGCTTCAGCGTCAAATGCCGTATCGGTGCAAACATGATTTGGGATGCCGAGAAAAAAGGTACACTGAAGCCAGGTATTGAGCTCGTAGAGCCAACCAGTGGTAACACGGGTATCGCATTGGCATATGTTGCAGCAGCTCGTGGTTACAAACTCACGCTGACTATGCCTGAATCTATGAGCCTTGAGCGTCGTAAGTTGCTTAAAGCGCTAGGCGCAAACCTTGTGCTAACCGAAGCCGCTAAAGGCATGAAAGGCGCGATTGCAAAAGCGGAAGAAATTGTTGCTACTGACCCAGCAAAATACTTGTTGCTACAACAGTTTGACAACCCTGCAAACCCAGAGATCCACGAAAAGACTACAGGTCCTGAGATTTGGGAAGACACAGAAGGCGAAATCGATGTATTCGTCGCGGGTGTTGGCACGGGTGGTACGCTAACAGGTGTTAGCCGTTTCATTAAAAACACCAAAGGCAAAGCAATCACAACCGTTGCTGTAGAACCCGCTGAGTCTCCAGTTATCACTCAAACGGTTAACGGTGATGATGTACAACCAGCCCCTCACAAAATTCAAGGCATTGGCGCAGGCTTTGTACCTGGCAACCTTGATTTGTCTTTGATTGACAAGACAGTATTGGTGACGTCTGACGAAGCGATCACTATGGCACGTCGTCTGATGGAAGAAGAAGGTATTCTGGCAGGAATTTCTTCAGGTGCAGCCGTTGTTGCTGCCAATAAAATTGCCGAATTGCCTGAGTTTGCAGACAAAAACATCGTAACAATACTACCAAGCTCTGGTGAGCGTTACCTAAGTACTGCATTGTTTGCTGGCATCTTTACAGAGCTAGAAAACCAACAATAATCAGTACTCTTGCTTCAAACACAATCGTACTGTCGATAACAAAAAAGCCCTAACAGGGCTTTTTTATTTGATTTTTACAGCCCGCTCTAGTAAAAATTCCCCGCCTTTTATTTTCCAGCTCGAATTTAATCCTCGACTCGATAGTGAGTCAGGTATCGATTTGCGGAAAAATGTCACAAAAAATTGACTTGGATTAAGCTAGGGCATGTAAATCTTGGTTAGTTTAACGTCCATTGATAGCCAAAACTTGCTATACGGTTTAAGCTATCCACAGATTTAATACATAAACCTAAATAAATAATGTACCGGGGTAAAACATGTATCAAAAGCAAGTAGAAATCACTGCTGAAAACGGTCTGCACACTCGTCCTGCTGCTCAGTTTGTTAAAGAAGCAAAAAGCTTTGAAGCAAAAATCACTGTTGAATCTGGTGGCAAAGAAGCTAGCGCGACTAGCCTTTTCAAACTGCAAACTCTAGGTCTAACTAAAGGTACTGTGGTTACTATCAAAGCTGAAGGTGCACAAGCTCAAGAAGCCGTTGATCACCTAGTTAAGCTAATGGACGAGCTGGAATAATCCGGCTCTTTTTCTTTCCATTAGTATTTCAATTGATCAAATGTAAGGTAAGGCTATGATTTCAGGTATCCTGGCATCTCCTGGTATTGCTTTTGGCAAAGCGCTGCTACTTCAAGAAGATGACATCGTCATCAACAAAAACCCGCTTCCAGCTGACCAGCTAGACGCGCAAATCAAGCGCCTTTACGAAGCGCGCGAACTATCTAAACAGCAACTTGAAGTGATTAAAGAAAAAGCTCTTGCGACTTTCGGTGAAGAGAAAGAAGCAATCTTTGAAGGTCACATCATGCTGCTTGAAGATGAAGAGCTAGAAGAAGAAATCATAGCTTTCATCAAAGACAACAACGCTTCTGTTGAATACGCAATCTATAGCGTGATTGAAGAACAAGCGGTAACGCTTGAGTCTTTGGATGACGAATACCTAAAAGAGCGCGCAACAGATGTACGTGATATTGGCTCTCGTTTTATTAAAAACGCATTGGGTATCAGTATCGTGTCTTTGAGCGCTATCAACGAAGAAGTTATCTTGGTTGCTAATGACCTGACTCCTTCTGAAACTGCGCAAATCAACCTCGATTATGTTCTAGGCTTCATTACAGATATCGGCGGTCGTACTTCACACACCTCTATCATGGCACGTTCACTAGAATTGCCTGCAATCGTTGGTACTAACGATATCACCAAACGTGTGAACAACGGCGACATGCTGGTGCTTGATGCAATCAACAACAAGATTGTTATCAACCCAAGTAACGAAGAGCTAAGCAAATTCAAAGCGATCCGCGACGAATTCATCGCAGAGAAAGAAGAGCTAGCAAAACTGAAAGATTTGCCAGCAATCACTCTTGATGGTCACCAAGTCGAAGTTTGCGGCAATATCGGTACAGTGAAAGACTGTGACGGTATCAACCGTAACGGCGGTGAAGGTGTTGGTCTGTACCGCACCGAATTCCTGTTCATGGATCGTGATGCACTGCCTACTGAAGAAGAGCAGTACAAAGCATATAAAGACGTTGCCTTGGCAATGCAAGGTCACCCAATCATTATCCGTACTATGGATATCGGTGGTGACAAAGATCTTCCGTACATGGATTTGCCAAAAGAAATGAACCCGTTCCTAGGCTGGCGTGCAATTCGCATCAGCTTGGACCGCCGTGAAATTCTTCGCGACCAGCTTCGTGCAATCCTACGTGCATCTGCACACGGCAAACTACGCGTGATGTTCCCAATGATCATCTCTGTAGAAGAAATCCGTGAGCTGAA
The DNA here is from genome assembly GCF_028683095.1 of Enterovibrio gelatinilyticus. Taxonomy (GTDB): domain Bacteria; phylum Pseudomonadota; class Gammaproteobacteria; order Enterobacterales; family Vibrionaceae; genus Enterovibrio; species Enterovibrio gelatinilyticus. Next base: position 189,393 of record NZ_JAJUBC010000004.1, read on the forward strand.
GAAAGCAATTGAAGAATACAAAGTTGAGCTTCGTGCTGAAGGCCATGCTTTTGACGAGAACATCGAAATCGGTGTAATGGTTGAAACGCCAGCAGCTGCAGCGATTGCTCACCACCTAGCAAAAGAAGTTGCATTCTTTAGCATTGGTACAAACGACTTAACCCAGTATACTCTTGCGGTTGACCGTGGTAACGAGATGATCTCGCACCTATACAATCCATTGTCTCCAGCTGTATTGACCGTTATCAAGCAAGTCATTGACGCTTCTCACAAAGAAGGCAAGTGGACTGGCATGTGTGGCGAACTTGCAGGTGATGAGCGCGCGACACTGTTGCTAATGGGTATGGGTCTAGATGAGTTCAGCATGAGCGGCATCTCAATCCCACGCATCAAGAAAATTATCCGTAATGCTAACTTTGCTGATGTTAAAGCGATGGCAGAAGAAGCATTGGCAATGCCTACCGCAGATGAAATCACTGCACACGTAGAAAAATTCATTGCCGAGAAAACTGTCTGCTAGAATACGGCAGCAAAGTATTGATAACGCTTAGGAGCAAACACTATGGGTCTGTTTGACAAACTGAAGAAGCTGGTTTCTGACGACAGCAGCGATGCAGGTGTGATTGAAATCATGGCACCACTTTCTGGTGAAATCGTAAACATCGAAGATGTGCCAGATGTTGTTTTCGCAGAAAAAATAGTTGGTGACGGTATCGCAATCAAACCAACTGGCGACAAAATGGTTGCACCAGTTAACGGTACCATTGGTAAGATTTTCGAAACTAACCACGCTTTCTCAATCGAATCTGAAGACGGCATCGAAATGTTCGTTCACTTCGGCATCGACACTGTTGAGCTAAAAGGTGAAGGCTTCAAGCGTATCGCTGAAGAAGGTCAAACTGTTAAAGTTGGCGACCCGATCATCGAATTCGATCTAGCTATGCTAGAAGAAAAAGCGAAGTCTACCCTGACACCTGTTGTTATTTCTAACATGGACGAAATCAAAGAGCTGAACAAGCTTTCTGGTTCTGTTGTTGTTGGTCAAACACCAGTACTACGCATCAAGAAGTAATTCTTACTGTGTAGCAAAAAGCGCAGCCTCGGCTGCGCTTTTTTGTATGTGTCGTTTTATGCCCGCTCAGCCATATTCAGCTCGCTTTCGTTACGCGTCCAAACCTCGGCATTACCGCCACAAACATTAATTACGCGCTAAAAAGCTCATGCGTAAACGCATGAGAGAAACTCTGCTGTTGTCTGATGTACTGCTGACGATATTGCGTTGGAGTCATCCCTGCTAGTCTTTTAAACAGGCGGCAAAAGTAATCCGCATCCACAAACCCACTTTCTAATGCGACCTGTTTAACTCGCAATCCTTTTTCAATAAGAAGGTGCTGGGCATGGGCAAAACGCTCTCGGTTAATGTACTCGTTAAACCCGATATCGCTATGCTGTTGAAACAGGTGAGAAAGGTAACTCGATGAAATGCAAAAGTGCTCTGCAACCGACTCACGGCAAATCGACTCATGAAAATGACAACGCATGTAAGTCAAAATTTGATGGAAGAGCTGCTTTTGTTTCGACACATCCGAGGCATTGGCGCTTAGCGTGCTAGAAATCGCCCGTAGCAACACATCAAGCTTCACATCACCCAATCCCTTCACTTCAGACGTCAAGCCAAACAGCAAAGCATTCAGAGATGTCAGTGGCATAGCCCATTTTGCCAAACTAATGCAACGACCATCTTGCCAATGGTTATAACTCAACCCGAGCTTTTCGCCACGGCAGCAGATGCTCAAGGTGTTGGCCTCATCAGCATACGGTAGATTCCAACCATGAGCCGCAACGCGAAGCACGTCGCCGGGCAACATACGCATCAAGCCTCGCTCACCACTCCCTTGGCTGTATATCATGTCCACAGCCCCTTCAACGACGATCTCCACCCTTTCTTTAGGCGTACACCAGGCCAACAGCGGCATATCACTGCATGGCAATGCGTGATGACATTCAGTATTTAGCTTTCCATCTAGACGACCTGCGATGTCAAAAAGCACCAAATAGGAAAATGTATCGATCTGGGTAGTCGTGTTAAGCATGGGGCACTCTCACTATTAGATGTGAAAATTCATTCACCAGAATAGAAAACATCCTGAATACGGTGAAAAAATTTACAGCTTTCTGAGAATATTTCCATGATGAAGTGCACCCTTTAACTGTAAATATTTACAACAAAATGACTAATATGCGCTCAATCACAGTCTTAAAGTGGAAATATTTTCATCATTCTCCTGCCAAATCCCTATTTGAAGGTCGTAGAAGGAGAACCTCATGACCAAAAATGTTGTTGCGATTACCGCCTGTGCTGCTGGTATTGCGCACACTTACATGGCAGCTGAAGCCCTTGAGCAAGCTGGCAAAGAACACAATTTTTTTGTGAAGGTTGAAACTCAAGGTTCAATCGGTGCGCAAAACATCCTGACAGAACAAGAGATCAACGATGCAGAGTTGGTGATCATTGCCTCTGACATTGAAATTGATCTTGCGCGCTTTGCAGGAAAACGTGTTTACAAGGCGCGTCCAAAAGCCGCGATTCGCGACGCAATGGCACTCATTAAAGAAGCTGAAGAAAACGCGACTGTCTTTGGTGCGAAAGGCACAAAAGTGGGTAACGTGACCTTGGGTAAAACCACAGAAAACGGTTTTGTTCAGCACATCATGAGCGGTATCTCTTACATGGTGCCTATGGTTATTGCAGCAGGCTTACTGTTGGCCATTGCAAATATCTTCGCCTTCCAGCGTGATGATTTAGGCCGCATGGTCGCATGGGGTTTTGACCAAACCGAACCGCTCGGTTACTTCATGGCGCACCTGTTCAAAGTGGGTCAAATAGGCTTCCTTCTGATGATCCCATTGTTTGCTGGTTTTGTAGCAAACTCCATCGCGGATCGCCCTGCGATTGCTCCCGCTATGCTGGGTGCATACATGGCAAACGACCCAGCATTCTTAGGCACTGACGCAGGCGGCGGCTTCCTATCAGCCATCCTTGTTGCTTTCCTTGTTGGCTACTTCGTGAAGTACCTAAAGAAAATCAAATGGCCGAAACTGCTTCAACCGCTTGTGCCGATCATGATCATTCCGTTGATCGCGACCTTCTTCATTACCGTTGTGGTGTTGTACTTCATTGGTCAACCTATCGCGGGTGCCATGAGTGCACTGTATGAAGGCCTAAACTGGCTAACCAACACGTATGGCGCATCTACCTTCATCATCGGTGCCATTATCGGTGCCATGATCGGCTTCGATTTCGGTGGCCCAGTGAACAAAACCGCACTGATTTTCGGTACGGCTGTGTGGACTGACACCGTTGCAAAATACGGCATTGAAGGTGCTAACTTCGTTCCAGGCACCGCGGCACAAGCTGCAATATCTGTTGCGCCACTCGGTATCTTCTTGGCGTCAAAACTGTTCAAAAACCGCTTCTCTGACACTGAAAAAGTTTCTGCAAACTCTGCATTCGGTATGGGTATTGTCGGGGTCACTGAAGGCGCGATTCCGTTCGCTGCAGCAAACCCTGTTCAAATCATCACCGCCAGTGTTGCAGGTTCAGCCCTAGCCGGTGGCCTTGTTGGCTACTTGGACGTGAAATTCTACGGCGGTATCGGTTCTCCGTTGGGTACGTTCATTGGCTATATCGAGCAGCCTATTCCTTTCGTGACATGGATTGCTTGTACCTTCGCCGGTATCGCGACCACAGCCATGATTATCGGATTCTGGCGTCGTCCTTCTAAACAGCCTATCGCTGATGCAAAAGAAACGGGCGCAGCATCAACCCCCATGCAACAGGAAACAGCCACACCCGCTGTTGCCACTTCAACCGCAGTGAATGGATAAATCTGATGAGCAACGTATTTAACGTCGAGCATATTCTGACTGACGCCCACTCAACCTCTCAGCAACAAGCGTTTCAGTTCATTGCTGAACACGCTCATCAACTGGGTTATATCGACAGCGTTGATGGCTTTACCAGCGGATTACAAGCGCGTGAGGCGCATGACAGCACGGGGTTTCTTGGCGGAATAGCCATACCGCACTGCAAGTCTTGCCATGTGAAAACACCCGCTATTTTTGTGGTGCACTTTGCTCATCCTATCGAATGGGAAACCATGGACGATAAGCCTGTCACCACAGCAGTGTCATTAGCGATACCGGAGTCAGGCGCAGAAGAAAGCTTAGTGATGCTCACTAAGTTATCCCGCGCCATGATGAAACCCGATATTCGAAATACGCTGCAGCAGAACAACGCGCAAGCCATTTTAGACACCATTCAACACGTGATTGCGTGAGTTTACATATCCAATGACATGAAGGTGTTGCTCGCAGAGCTGCACCTTCACATTCGACGGATCGCATTCCAAAGCGGACAGGTTTATGAAAAAACAACTGCATGTTATCTCCCATACTCATTGGGATTTTGAGTGGTATTTCTCCGCTCATGAATCGCTCATTCAATTGATCTATCACCTCGAAGAAGTGATGGACGCGCTCGAAAAGGGCGAAGTAGACAACTACTACTTGGACGGGCAACTGAGCATCGTAGAGGACTATTTATCGGCCTGCCCGCAACACAAAGAACGCTTTTGTCATCTGGTCGAAAGCGGAAAACTGAAAATTGGTCCTTGGTATAGCCAAACCGATCAATTGATTATTTCCGGTGAATCCATCATCCGAAACCTGCAACTGGGTATTCGCCTTGGTGAATCACTTGGCAGCTGTGAAATGCTTGGCTATGTGCCGGATTCTTTCGGTCAAAGCATGGACATGCCGAAGATTTATAACGGCGTGGGCATTGATAAGACGGTGTTTTGGCGTGGGCTTTCTACGGATGTTTATCCGCACCGAGAAGGCCAATGGCAAAGTGAAGACGGTAGCCATGTGCTTTTCTATAACATCAAAGATGGCTATTACGTGGGCGGGCAACTGATCTATTCCGACAATGCTATCTCGCTAACTAACCAAGTCGAGAAAGACTGCCTGAGCCATCATGTCGCCCTGCCATTGGGTGGCGACCAACGCTTCGTTGATCGCAATGTCAAAGAACGCATTGCGCTGTTTAATCAAAAGCTGGCAGACGCCAACATCGATAGCCAATTAATTGAAAGCAGCTACGACGCACTGTTTGCCTCGCTTGCCGAGCAAGATCTGCCAATGGACACATTGAGCGGCGAAATGATCGATGGGCAAGTATCGAAAATCCACCGTTCCATTTACTCTTCACGCGCTGATCATAAGCGCCTGAACGATATGCTTGAGCGACGTATCACCCTTGAGCTTGAGCCCCTTATGGCGCTGGCCACCCGTTATGGTATCGGCTATCAGCCTGAACTCATTAATAACCTTTGGCGCACCATGACCCGCAATCATGCCCACGACAGTGCCGGAGGTTGCAACACGGACAAAACCAACAAGATCATCGTTGAGCGCTTTGAACAAGTTGATCAAACATCAAGTGCAGCGCGAGACTATTTGGTACGCAAACTGGCGGATTCTCAACCTGAACTCGATAACGGCACGCGCCTGACCTTGTTCAATACCCTGCCCGTCTCACGAGAGCAGGTTCAAGACATCACGCTTTCAACCAAATCGCCGCAATTCACACTAAGCACCTTAGCGGGTGAGAACGTAGCATTTGATGTAACTGCACAAACCCAACACTACAACGGCAGCATTCAACGCAATCCCGAAGACAATGACCCGAATGGCTACTACTACCAAACCGACATCGCCGTTCAATATGCGCTTCCCGCATTAGGTTTCACGTCTCTCGTGATTCAAGAAGTGGCAGAAAAAGATGCGTTAGTGCTACCCACGGTTCTTGGGAAACACATCGAAAATGATCGATACCGTATCGACTATCAAAACGGCGAATTGAACCTTACTGACAAGCAAACAGGCCAGCATTGGCCGCAAGCCTTCACGTTGCGTGATGGCGGCGATGATGGCGATACCTACGACTACTCGCCCCCTGAAAATGATTGGGTGATCACCCTGTCATTCAGTCACGCAGAATGCACGACACAATCCGGTCAATGTAAGCAACAAATGACCTTGAAAGGCACGTGGTTGCTACCAGAAAACTTAGAAGCTCGTGCTCAGGGCTTCCGAGACACCGTTTGCGAGTACACCGTGAACGTGACGCTCACCAACGATGAACAGCCTTTGCAGATCGATGTCACCATCGACAATCAAGCCGACGATCATCGCCTCCAGCTCGTCATTAACAGCCCAATCAAAGCGAAAGAAAGCATTGCAGATACACCCTTTGGCTTTGCGCGTCGCCCCCTGTTCCAAGCTCAGTTGGCGGATTGGCGCGAGCGCGGCTGGAAAGAAGAGCCTTGCGGGATTTACCCGATGATCAACTACGCCAACCTGCACGATGAGCAAACCAGTTTGACGGTGTTCGCCCAAGGCATAAAAGAGTATGAAGTGCTTATCGAGAGCGCGGAACAGCCAAGCGGCACGCTCGCCCTCACGCTTTTCCGTGGCGTTGGCTGGTTAGGCAAACCTGATCTTCTGCGTCGCCCTGGGATTGCATCGGGTCAGCAGTTTAAATACATCCCGACACCTGATAGCCAGATGAAAGGCCACCAGCACATCACACTGGGACTACACATTGAACCGAGCTTCTCGCCAGCAACTGCTGTGCAGCAATGGCAAACGTGGAGTGTGAATACGCCTTACTATCAATCGCAAACGCTCAATCAGTTCACCAATACCTTGAAGTATTTTGTCATGCATCCGCTCGACACTGCCGTTAAGGATGATGACAGCCTGTTTGCCCTTGATGCACCGCAACTTGTGTGTAGCAGCGTGCAATTCGACAACAACGCCATTTGTGTACGTCTTTTCAATCCATCGGAATACAGCATTGAGAACACAGGCACACTCACCGTCGAGCACGCAACAATCAAACACGCCGCCGAGACCAACTTGCTGCTCGATACCCTGAATACCTTGGTGGTTGATGGCAATGTGATTCAACTTGGCGACTTCAGTGCGAAGCAAATCCGCACCATTAAGATCACGCTTGATTAAGAGGAGCGTTCGCCCTACGGTAGTGGGGCGAATGATTGATGGCCTATGGTACTGATGAACAAAGATATTGGATTGCTGTTTGAATATGCACGGAGCAAATTCACCACTACCGACAATAAGATTGCGGACTATTTTCTCGCACGTCGCCCTGTCAAAACCATTGAAGAACTGGCCACGGACATTGGTGTGTCCACGGCTTCCATTACACGCTTTTGTCAAAAGATTGGCCTGAATAATCTCAAAGAATTCCTGTTTCTTTATCAAGAGCAATTGGACAGCGCAAATCCCCTCTCCAAACCTGAAAACGATGGACTGCATCAAGATTACTTCGATGTTTTACAGCAGCTAAAACACTGCCTAGATACCGATGTGATCGACCAAATCACCCACGCCATTGCAAGGCATCAAATCATCCATGTTTTCGGCACAGGGTTCAGTGCACTCGCGGGGGCGGATTTCAAATTCCGCTTTGGACGACTTGGTAAATTTGTGGAAGTGGTACAAGACACTAATTCTATGCAGATGTACCAAGATATTCTGACCACCGACAACCTTGTCATCGTACTCAGTTTAAATGCACAGAACGACGACATGGCTAAAGTGGTGAAAAACCTGACACGTCGCGGCATTGAAACCTATCTAATTTCGGCGAATCCTAAGTCAAAGATGTCACAGTCAGCAACCGCCACCCTGCTCACCGCCTCGCTACACGGTGAAGAGCGGACAGGCATGATTTCTGCGCAACTGCCCATGCTGATGGCCATCGATCATCTCTATTATCACTATGTGTCGCTGGACCGAAAGACGATCAAAAATTGGGTGTCGACCGAAGCACCATTTGGGAAGTAAGCTACGTTAACGCCTACAACTCTCAAGTTCTAAGTTCTAAGTTCTAAGCACTAAACAAAACAAAGCCGCTTGCATAAGCGGCTTTGTTGATTTGGGTTTGGTATCGCACTTATCGCGTGAAGATCACTTCCGCTTGACGCTCCTCAGGCTTGTCCATGCCCGTCTGCCAGAACCAATAGGTAATATTACCCGGACAGTTCAGGCTCACCACTTTATGGTTACCGTGACTGTCAATCGCATGAATGGTAACGCCTTCGGTATATCCGTCTTTCAGGTAATCCAAGTCTTTAATTGCCTCATAAACGGCTTCATCCAAACTCATGCCCATTTTCATGTAAAGCACCACGGCATGTGCCGTCGAACAGCGAATACTCATCTCACCGGTATGTGTACAGGCACAGGCACCGTAGCGGCTGTCAGCATATGAACCCGCACCGATAATTGGGCTGTCACCCAAACGGCCCGGGTATTTCCACGCCCAACCAGAGGTAGACGTCGCCGCGCTGATTTTCTCATTGCTGTCACTACACAAGAACACAGTCGTATCGCGCACGCGCTCAGGATCTGTCGCATTGTTAGAAAGCGGAGCCAATGGAACATTAGGGAACGCCGCTTGCTGCTCTGGGGTCATCGCAGCTTCAAGTTTTTCCCACCAAACTTGCTTGGAATCCTCAATCAGGTTTTCACCTGCCACAGCGCCAATTTCATTGGCAAAAATGCCCGCACCTTCACCAACAAGAATCTCGTGATTCAAGTCTGTCATGACGCTATACGCCACTTCTACCGGATGCATGTAGCCTTTCAGTGCACCTACCGCACCAGTGCGCAGGTTGTCACCATCCATCACGGACGCATCCAGCTCCATATCACCCAGCACGTTTGGCCAACCGCCATAACCCACCGTGCGCACGCGTGGGTCAAGTTCGACTAATTTAATCCCTTCAACCAAAGAGCGAAGCCCTTCCTCACCCGCTTGCAGACGGCGAGCAGATTCTTCAATACCTGGGTAGGCTTCTGAGTTGGCGAGCAAAATCATGGGGTTTTCCTTATTTATCATTATTAGTATGAGAAGCAATGTGTTGGCAAAGTGCGGTTAGCAAAAATGTGCCATAACCAGACGCCGCTTTCGGATAGATCTTGCGGTGCGTCATACCAAGAGACATCGCCGCAGAATCGATATGAATCCATTTTTGCTCTGGCGCTACAAAGTGATTGAGGAAAGTCGCTGCCACACTCGCACCAGCATCGCCATCTTCACTGCCATGGCGAACATCGGCGAAGTCGCTTTTCAGCGATGCTTCATAAAGATCGGTACTAATAGGCATTTCCCACAAAGGCTCAGAGCAGCTATGACCCGCCGCTTTTGCCAGCATTTTCAACTCATCACTGTTCCCCATCAAAGATGCATAGGCTTTGCCCAACGATACGCCCGTCGCGCCAGTCAGTGTCGCAATATCAATGAGGTAATCAGGCTTAAAGGTCTGCTGTGCGTAGTGCATCACATCTGCCAGCACCATGCGGCCTTCCGCGTCGGTCGAGATAATTTCGACACTTTTTCCAGACAACATGGTGACCACATCACCCGGCTTAATTGCACAGCCTGATGGCATGTTTTCCACCAAACCACACAGACCAACCACACGAACTGGAAGCTGCAATTGCGCGATTGCATTCAAAGCGCCAACAACCGCCGCCGCGCCGCCCATATCCACCTTCATGGTGCTCATACGCAATTGGCCTTTAATGCTTATACCGCCGGTATCAAAGGTGACCCCTTTGCCGACCAATGCAATCGTGGTTTGTGCGCCTTCAGGGTGATAGTCCAAACACAGCATGCGACCGTCTCGATCACTGCCTTGAGAGATACCAACCAGACCACCAAAGCCTTTCTCACGCATTTCTGCTTCGGTCAGAAACGACAAGGCTGTGTTTTCCATCGGCAGATCTTGCACTGCACTGACGAAGGACTCGGGATAAATTACATTACCGGGTTTGTTCACCAGTTCTCGAGCAATAAGCTGACTCTGCGCCAAAATTTGCCCTTCAAAAAACGCAGTGGCTAACGTCGTCTCATCGGTTTTCAGCTCAAACGCATTGATGCTAGGTTCAAGGTGAAAGCTGTCTCTGTGCTTGTAATCGTAAGACGATAACGCCAGCCCTAACGACAGCCACTTAACCCAAACTTCAGGGGTGTGAAGAAATAGCACCTCATCATCGATGTGAAGCTCAAGGGTTTGTGCTCGCTTAAACGTCGACGCTAACAAGTAGCCTATGTCTTGCAGGTCTGCGACAGAAAACGTCGCCTTCTTGATCTCGCTGTTGAACCCATCAATGTCCTGATTGAGATCCAGTGAGTTGCCTTTGCCCAAGACCAAATGCAACGTTCTTGTCAGTTGGCACTCGGTATCTTTAACGCGAATAAACGCTAATTGAAACATCCTGATTTCCTCTGTTGTTATCGGGTACTAGTCGAAGAGATAACAACGTACAAAGTGGTTTTCTGATAATTGGGTAATAGGAGGCAAAGCTTCCTTACACTTGGCGGTGGCATGTAGACACCGACCTGCAAACGGACAGCCCACACTGTCAGGTGTCCAAAGCGGTATCTCTCCGCGATTGCCTTTGAGTTTTTCGTGAATCGATTTATTTGGATCGGGCACCGCTGACACCAGCAGTTGGGTATAAGGGTGTTGCGGATCGTGGATGATTTGCTCTACATCGCCCCACTCAACCATATGACCGACATACATGACCGCCAAGTCTTCGGCGATGTAGCGGGCCGTCGCAATATCGTGAGTGATATAAAGTAGCGCCATTTCGCGCTCTACCTTCATCTCTTCCATCAGGTTCAAAACACCTGCACGAATCGAAACATCCAGCATAGACGTTGGCTCATCGGCCAATACGACTTCTGCTCCTACCGCAATATTTCTCGCCAAATTGACACGTTGGCGCTGCCCACCCGATAACTGATGCGGGTATTTAGCGGCAGTCTCTTTGGGTGGCGTCAGGCCAACTTGCTGTAAGAGGTCATAAACCATTTCCTCAAGTGCTTTTTTGTCCCGGCTGTCCACTTTGTTATGGATACAAAGTGGACGAGCGATGTGATGAAAAATCGTGTGTGTCGGATTTAGCGAACCAAATGGGTCTTGCCATACCATCTGTACTCCCTGACGATAGAGCATCAGATCATCACGCTTAGTAATCGACTGAATATCACGCCCGAAGTACTCAATGCTCCCACCTGTTGGCGGGTACATCTTGGCAATCATTTTTGCGGTTGTGGACTTACCCGAACCCGACTCTCCCACTACCGCTAAACCGCGGCCTTTGTACATTCTGAAAGAGACGTCATTAATGGCGCGCATCTTCGATTTCTGAAGCGAATTACTGCTAACGGCAAAATCTTTGATGAGGTTTTTACCCTCAATAATGAGCTTTCCTGTTGGTTTACTCATAAGTATCTCCTCACCCCTTAACCGTTGGCGAAGTAAACAAATGACAGTTTGAAAAACGCCCCGGCTCAATCAATTTCAACGCTGTAGATTGACTAAAACAGCTCGATTGCGTTTTCGCGCAGCGCGCTTGAAAACGGCAACCAGTCGGGATATCAAACAAATTCAATGGGCTACCTGGAATGCCTTTCAACTGGGTTTTAGGGCCTGTTAATGACGGGAATGAACTCCCCAACCCTTCGGTGTATGGGTGAAAAGGTGTCGTCAGGATCTGTTTTGATGGCGCGACTTCAATCAATTCGCCCGCATACATAATGCCGATGCGATCTGAGAACTCGACCATCAGTGAAAGATCATGCGTGATGAACAAAATGGAGAAGCCAAACTCCTCTTTCAGCGCATGGATTTTTTGCAAAATCTCACGCTGAACCACAACATCCAGTGCTGTTGTCGGCTCATCCATAATGATCATCTTAGGGTTGAGGGCTAAGGCAATGGCGATAACCAAACGCTGACGCATGCCACCCGAGAATTGATGCGGATAGTCGGTCAAGCGGCTCGGGTGAATATCGACAATCTCCAACAAACCTTCTGCGCGTCGCTTAGCCTGCTCTCGAGTAAAATCGGTATGGCGCATGATCACGTCGCAAAACTGCTCTTCCATGGTCAATACTGGGTTTAACGCGTTCATGGCACTTTGAAATACCATAGACACTTCTTTCCAGCGGAAATGCGACATTGCCTGTTCGGATTTCTTCAGTAAGTCGCCATGGCCTTCAAAAAAGACTTCGCCCTTTGAGATATATGCCGGTGGCTTGTGCAGGCGCATCAGTGAAAATGCCACCGTAGACTTACCGCAGCCTGACTCTCCCGCCAAACCAAACACTTCACCTTTACCAATATCAAAACTAACGTCATTCACCGCGCGTACATCACCCGCATCGGTGATGTAGTCCACGCACAAATTGCGTATCGAGATTTGAGGTGTTGTCATGAGTGCGATCCTTCTTCAAACACTGGGCGTTTTGCGTGATCTGCCGATTTTTCCCATTTATTGCGTTTCTTCCAAAGGCGAAAACCTTTCTGTGAACGCAGTTGTGGGTTGGCTATTTCATCGACGGCGAAGTTAAGAAGCGACAGACCCACCGCTATCATGGTCAACGCAAAACAAGGCGCCAAAATTTCCCACCATGCGCCAATCAACATGGATGAAGAGGTTTGAACGTTGTAGAGCATGACACCCCAACTGATGGAGTTAGGATCCCCCAAGCCAAGGAAGGACAGGCTGGCCTCAGTCATGATCGCGAGCAATACACAACCAATGAAGCTAGCACCGAGAATTGACATTAGGTTTGGTAAGATTTCCACGGCAATAATGCGCCACGTTTTCTCACCCAACACTTCAGCGGCACGCACGAATTCTTTCTCTCGTACCGATAACGTTTGGGCTCGAACCACCCTTGCACCCCACGCCCAGGAGGTGATCGCTATCACCACCGCAATTGTCGCGGGGCCCGCCTCGCCGATAAACGCGGCAATGATAAAGAGCAACGGTAACTGCGGTACCACCAACATGATGTTCATGGCAGCCGACAAGTAGTCATCAATCTTACCGCCGAAATAACCCGCCGTTACGCCAATCGCTGTCGCCAAAAAGCACACCAGTACACCAGCTCCAATACCGACTGCCAATGATGTTCTTGCGCCATAAACCAACTGTGACCAAACATCTCGTCCCATTCGTGAGGTGCCAAGCACATGATCAGCCCCTTCAGACATCATCAAACGACGAGGGTTATTCGCGAGGTTTTTCGCTATCCAGCCATCAGGGTTTTCCTGTGCCGCTTTGACAATGAACGCAGGATATTCATGAGGGTTACCCGTGCCCACATCAGGCGCGTGTTTGGTAATGACAGGCGCGAAGATGGCAACCAATGCAAAAATAATGAGGATAATAAGACCAGCAAGAGACTTCTTATTCCCAATGAGTAGGGTCATTAACGCTTTCATGATTATTTACCTCCCTTGCGCAAGCGAGGATCGAGGTAAACGATCATCAGGTCTGCCAAGAAGTTGAAGAACAACATAAACATGGTCATAAGAAGAAGCTGACCTTGAAGCACTTGGTAATCACGCGCATGAATGGCATTCAGCAAAACCGTGCCAAGCCCTGGGTAGTTGAAAATCATTTCTACAATCAACTGACCACTGATAGCCGAACCCAGCGCCATAGACAAAGCGGTGACACTTGGCAGCATGGAGTTACGGGCGGCGTAATTGAACACAACACGGTTTTCACTCAACCCTTTGGCTTTTGCCATGGTAATGAAGTCTTCATTGAGCAAATTGATCATGTTGTTACGCATGCTGATGAGGAAGCCACCAATCTGGGCAATCGTGGCACAAAACAGAGGTAAGACCGCGTGGTAGGCAACGTCTTTGTAGAACGCCCAGCTACCCCAGTCGGGATGAGAACCCACGGTATAAGCGTTACCTGAGGGGAACCACTCAAGACCTATCGCAAAGGTGTAAAGCACCAACATGGCGACAACCACTGACGGAATAGATTGCACCACCAACATGCTTGGCGATATGAAGGAGTCGTAGTGACTGCCTCGACGCCATGCGGCAAAAATACCGAGCACTGATCCAATACAGAAAGCCAGAACAATCGCAGAGCCTGTCAAAAACAATGACCACCCAACCGCACTCCCCAACAGTTCGTTCACCGTAATGGGAAAGTACTTAATGGAAATACCCCAATTACCGGTGAAGATATTGGCTAAATAAGATAAATACTGCTGTGGCAACGGCGCATCAACGAACCCTAGAAGCTTCTTCATGGATTCGATACGCTCTGGCGTGACTTCCGCCGTTGCATTCGCAAACATCATGGTGACAGGGTCGCCCGGCATCGCGCGAGGGAGAATGAAATTCAATGTGGCGGCAAAAATCAACGCCATAAAATAAAATGAAAGTCGTCGAAGAAAAAAGGCCATACCTTATCCTCAGATACAGTTAACCCTGCGCATATAAAAACAGGCTTACCCATTTTTATGACGCTTAGAGGTGTTAATTAACGAAAATAAGGAGCGCACTCGAACATACGCTCCCGAAAAACCTAAATTATTTAGACCTTAAGCTTTAGGTTTCAAATCCAGAACATGTAAGAGACGTTCAGGCACACCCGCCCAAGACATTGGGCGACCTTTCGGATTTTCTTCGTTCCACCAGCCCGTAAAGCGGCTTTCATTGAACTGATAAACATCCACACCGGACATGACAGGTACCGTGACTTGATTTTCAGCGATGATCTTTTGAATCTTATGAGCGATTTGCATCTGCTCTTCTTGCTTGTCCGTTTTATAGAAACTGTCTAATAGGACATCCAGATCATCATGCTTAAAGAAGTGCATCGCATAGCGCGGTGCATTCGCTCCTTCCTGATAACGGGAATGGAAAGCTCGGTTCCAGTAGCGATGAGGGTCAGCACCAATCACGTAATTGGTATAAGCCACGTCATAAGTGCCAGATAGCATCGCTTGGTTGTACACAGCAAAATCTGAAGTACGCGCTTTGGCTTTAACGCCGACTTTTTGGAGTTGCTCTACACCCAATTGAACGGCATTGTTAAAGTCAGTCCACCCCGTTGGCGATTGAAGTTCTAGCTCAATTTTCTTACCGGTAGGCGTTTCAACAAAACCATCACCGTCGATATCGACAAATCCCGCTTCTTTCAGCAACGCTTTGGCATTGTCCACGCTGAATGTGTTGTAGTTTTTGTATTGGTTATAGGTATCTTTGTTTGCCCAAAAATCGAATACCTGACCAAGACCAGACGCGTAATCATTCACCACGCCGTTACCGTAAAATGCGATATTGATGATTTTCTGGCGGTCAATCGACATAGAGAACGCACGGCGGAAATCAATATTGTTGATCGCTTCATTGTTGCCCGCGTGAGGCGTTTTAAAGTTCAGCATGAAGGATTGCGGGCCCGCCGCAGGGTACCAGTATTTGTGATGAGGGCTTCTCGCTGCGTACACCATGTCGACATCCGGAATAAAGTGTCCACTCCAATCCAATTCAGATTTGATGACCTTTCCTAATAACTGATCATTGTTGGCTATCTGAGGGACACGCAAGCAGTCTACGTCGAGATTGTCGTTATCCCAGTAATGCGGGTTACGACATTGGATATAAAGCTGAGGCGTAAAGGTATCTATTTCGGTAAACGGTCCCGACCCGACAGGATTATCATTGGTGAACAACTCAGGCTCTTCAATGTTCTGCCAAATGTGCTTTGGCACAATCGGAATGGTTGAGATTTCATACGGGACATTGGTATTCACCTCTGTCAGGTCAAAAATAACCTTATTGCCATCCTGTCGAACGGATTTGACCCAGTTATCCATGCCTTTAGGATCGAGCTCTGGTTTTTCTTTAATGAGTGCAAATGAATAAACAACGTCTTCTGCTGTGAATGGTGTACCGTCTGACCACTTCACTCCCTCTCGAATTTCAAACGTTACCTGCATCAGGTCTTCTGAAAGATAGTAATCTTTCGCTAGACGCATCACGGGTTTGTTCCCGTGCATCTGGTTAAAAATGACCAGAGGTTCGTAGACGAAATCCGTCGTCGTACGCAGTGTGGTGGACAGGAAAGGGTTGAAGTTTCTGATCATCGTTGGATAAAAATCCGAAACGATGGTCAGCTCGTGCCTTTCTGCGGCAACTGCAGTTGGTGCGGTTAAAGCGGCAAGCACAATGGCTGCAAGTTTCGTTTTGCTAAGCATTGGGTGTCCTTACTTCAAATGACGTTGTTGCTAAATCCCTGCACAAGAAACCTCGGGTTTATACGGTGTTCATTGCCCTGATTAGCCGGAATTTTCGTCAAATTCCCGTTAATCAGGCACACGAAACCGAACCATTGGCGACAAAATCGCCAATGGTTTTTCTACCAGATGCTTTAGTGGGTTGGGGTATAGCTTTGCACTAAGTGATAAATCGAAAGTTTCGAACTCATTTCCTCTGCCGATGCTGAACCTGTGTAGGTAAGCGTCACAGGGTTGCATGGCATCAAGGTAAAGCTGGAATCATTAAAACGTCCTTCTCCCTCAAACTCAGGGTGAACAAAGAACGCGGGTTTATCGGTGGTTAACGTGATAGTAAGCGTGCCATTTTTCTCAAAGACATTAGCCTCAACCTTGGCACTAGGTAACGGCAAACGCTTATAAACATCGTCAAACCATGTATTCGATAACGCGTGTCCATCACAGACCATATCCACGTGGAAGAAACCTTCGTGCTTGCGCTCGTTGATCACGTTGCGATCGCACTGCCAAAGTACTTGATTACCGTCTTCTTCCAACGTCGCTTCTACTGGCCAAGTATCAATAACTTCACCTTGCCAGTCGTACCATGTCACTTGTCCTTTGGCGCCGAGTTTACGGTGTTCATCATTGATAACATTGAGTTTCAATGTCTCTCCATCATCAATAAACACCGCCAATTGCGGAGCAAAAAAGCGTTTTGCATGATAGTGCAATTGCTTCCAACGCCCGGTGTATTCAATGCTCGACCATGAACTCACTGGCCAGCAATCGTTTAACTGCCAATATAAAATTCCGCGACATACGGGCTTATTTGCACGCCAGTATTCACTGGCGGTTTTGATGGCTAACGCTTGTTGAACCTGACTCAAATACAACATCTGAGAGAAGTCCGACGGGAAACGAAAATAGCGCGTAAACATCTCTGTGATGATGCTATTGCCACGGCCGTTTTTCTGGTGTTGCTCAAAGGTTGGAGAGGTCACGTTCCAATCTTCTTCTGACGCGAAGGTTTTCACCGTAGGTAACGACGGCCAAGATTGGTAGCCAAACTCACTACAAAAACGCGGTTTGATGCTGCTGTAAGCATCAAAAGATTTACCGGAATGCCACACATCCCAAAAGTGCATGTCACCTTTGTTGTCGTCATGCCACGCATCGCCAAAGTCCAACTCACCGTTACAGGGAGAGCTCGCCCAGAAGCGACGGCTAGTGTCTTCACGCTCAACCACTTCTTGTAGAACACGGCTTAGGCGATCGTAATTCACCACGTATTTCTCGCGATTCGCGCGTGACTCTGGATACCAATTGATCGCACCGATCACCTCGTTGTCACCGCACCACAATGCGAGTGATGGATGATCGCTCAGTCGACGAACTTGCTCGGTGATTTCCTGTTCCACATCGCGAAGGAAATCAGGCGTCGAAGGGTATAAGGCGCAAGAGAACATCAAATCTTGCCACACCAGTAGACCTAATTCGTCACACAAATCGTAGAAGGTATCGCGCTCATACATGCCGCCACCCCAAACACGGATCATGTTCATGTTTGCGGCTTTCGCATCTTCCAACAGACGACGATAATCTTCCGGTGTCTGCTTGCTTGGCATCGCATCCAGTGGGATCCAATTTGCGCCTTTCGCCATGATCGCTTTGTCATTGACGACAAACGTCATCGCCGCGCCCACGTCGTCTTCGCCTGTTTCTAAATACAACTCGCGAAGGCCCAAGCGTTTCTCGATCGTTTGACCGTCCGTTGTCACCGTCAGCGTATAGAGCGGTTGTTCACCGTAACCCGCAGGCCACCAGCGTTTGGGCTGAGTGACACGAAAACAACATTCCACCTCAGATCCCGTCAACGCAATGGATTGCGACATACTCTCTCCATCAGGGCTCACTAAACAACATTCGATCTGAGCAACAGCTCCCAAACTAATGTGTTCTGGGGTAATGCATTCTGCAGAAATGATAGCCGAGACATCGCAGCTACCATCGCTGTGCCATTGCTGCGCCGAACGCACTTGCTGCAGGCGAACATCAGATATAGCTTGCAAGCGAATGCTATCGTAAATACCACTCACCAATAAGCAGATACCCCAATCCCACCCAGAGTGACACTGAGTTTTTCGTAGGGTGTTCATGTGAGGGATTTGATTGTTGCCAACGGCCCACGGTACAGGGAAAGGCAGGCGTTCAGCACGCGCTTTGGCTTCAATGTCTGCGCGCTTAAGCGTCACTCTTAACGTGTTCTCACCATCACGTAAAAACGGGCGAACATCGCGGCGGTAGTGACGGAACATATTGCTGCACAGCAATATGGTTTCATCATTCAATACAATCTCTGCCATGGTGTCGACCATGCTTAAGGTCAGATCGACAGCTTTCGCATCGAGAAGATCGGCATCCACAATGAAGGTTTTCTCTAGCAGCCAATCATGCTCGCCGACCCACTGCACCTTGGTTTCATTACAGCCTAAATATGGATCAGGAATAATATCTGCAGCAAGCAAAGCACTATGCACATCTCCCGGCAACATGATGGGAGCAACAATGCTGGCATCGGTCAGAGAGGTCAGTGCCCATTCACCGTCTAATTTCAACATTGTCATGGTTAAGCCACCGCTACGTCACAGGCTGAATCAAGAATTTCAGCCGCATTCACGACCAGCTTTTTCACCGTTGTTTCAACGATAGCTTTGCCTTCGAAGCGATCCATGCCCACTAATTCAATGTCTGTTGTAATGATAACTGCATCCGCCTTCTGCACATCGCCTGACGTGATTTCGTTTTCTGTGCCAAGCGCACCTTGGGTTTCAACCTTGATAGTCCAGCTGCGAGCAATCGCCGCTTGTTCTAATGATTCGGCAGCCATGTAAGTATGGGCAACACCTGAAGGGCAGGCGGTAATGGCAACAATGTTCATGATCTTCTCCAGCACGTCTGTTTTTATAACGTTATACCCTGAAGATCATCACAGTGAGTGCAGGTGGTCGAGTTAGATTCACTGGACATTTTTATGGTGTGTTGCAAAAGCGAAGCGTGGTCAAACTTAGCAAAAACGATTGTTATGCGTGAGTCACAAATCGAGGAGAAATACCGTCACCAACTAAGACTATTTTCATTGGTTAAGTGTCTTTCACTCAGCACAAAAAAAAGCACTGCCTCTTACACTAGCAGTGCTTTCTGTTCTTTTGAATGCGTCAAGGCTATGCGATGTGACTGAGTGCATCCATTGATGGCGCGTAGAAGTATGCCCCGGTCACAGGCGTAGTGAAACGCAGCATCATGTCAGTTTTTCCGTCGCGTTCGCCAAACATGCTTTCTAGCATTGTTTTGTGAACATGCTGAGTATGGCAATACGCAAGGAACAATAAACCGTGATCACCGGACACCGAGCCATATGGCAGACTATGACGAACCATTTTTAGGCCTTTGCCATCTTCTTTAATATCGACACGACCTACGTGGGAAGTTGCAGGCACATCTTCCAACTCAATCGAGTCTGGCTTGGTACGTCCAATCACTTTTTCCTGCTGTTTCACCGACAGCGGTTCCCAAGCGTTAAGACGATGTACATAGCGCTGCATCATTACCACACTACCGCCAGCACACTCGCCGTCAGCAATAATAGCCACATCACGACGGTCATCTTCGCCTTCCGGGTTTTCTGTGCCGTCAATGAAGCCTGTCATGTCACGAGAGTCGAGGTAACGATAACCATAAGTCTCATCAACAACGGTAACGTCTGACGCGATATCAGAAAGGAATTTACGCAGCATGAAGAAGTTCAAATCATGGCGAGTTGAGTGAGCGTGAAGCAGAATGTCACAATCAGTCGCAGGCGCTTGGGTATCTCCCTGTCCTAATGCGCGAAAATCAACAAACTCTTCTGGAGTAGCAATACCGTTAGCTTGGCAAAAAGCCGCCGAAAACGACACTGCGGCTTTTAGATTGGCGCCTGGTTGATTGGCATTAATATCGTCAACCAGCGAGTGAATAGCTCGACATTGTTGCAGTACAGTTGATGACGAGCCAGTGACTTTTAACACTGTGTAAAGTGCGAACGGCCCAGCATCGGCCACGATTGCTGGCTGTGAAACCGCCATTGTTACCTCCAGATAAATACAGAACGATCAGCTCACTATGTCTGATGCGAAGAAAAGTCTAAGCATAATGCCAATATTTTACTATGACTTTGTCTCAGATCTGTAAAGGTAACTGAGAGGTCGTTAAACGGACGTAATTTCTACTTTAAGTGACGCAAATTCGTCCAATGACTCGTTACTTAAATTTACTGAAGCTGGTGTATTCAAGCCCGCACAAACCACTGGCGACATAATAGTACGCCATGCACCATCATCACATTGCTCTTGCACAACCAGTGAAATTCGAACTTCGTCAGCGGTCACTTCAAGCAATTCGGCTTTTCCGACTAAGGAGCCGCTTGGCATCCCATCATCAAATAATATGGTTTCTTCGCCAGGGATCAGTGACACAGAGCTTTGAGCACGATGCTGCTTACCTGCGCGATCCATTTCAAAATTCACATCAACTTGCCAATCTGCCATCGCCAACGGGCTTAACATGGCACTAAATAGGACAAGCCCTTTCTTCCACTCGTTCATTTTTCTTCTCTTAAAATCGGGGCTTTAAACAAAAACTGAGTGCGACGGCTCTTAAACAAGTAAATGACCAGCCAAAGCGCAACCAGTAAGGTCACGGCGCCACTCCATTGGAAACGCCAGTGTAAAATCATTAAATGCTTGATTTGCAGTATCAAGTCAGTAAAGAACGCAGCAATAAGCAGCGCTTTCCCCCAGTGCCATATCCGGTCAAAAAATGCCGGATATCGATGAAGATTACCTGCCAGCAACATCAATACAACGGCAGGGAAACCCACACCTAACCCAATATAAAGGGCATTGTGGCTTGGGTAGAACAGCGCAAGAAGATCTTGTCCCTGTTCACGGCTTACGCCTGCAATAACAAAAACCAACCATGACCTTGCTAAGAAAAGACAACTTAGCCAAAAAAGAAGGTTCGGCTTTGCATTGCCATGTTTGTCGAAGTAATCAGGTGATTGGTACAAATGCGTATTCATCTATATCTATTTTCATCGAGGCTGGGAGCAATAACACGCTGTCTATCAGCAATAAAACATTGTTCACAACTCGCAGCCTCACTGTCTCAACATTCTGTGTTGGCGGAAAGTACGTGCTCCTATAATTGCGGAGTAACGCAGTAAATTTCGCACCGAGATTCAAGTGACTTCACACTTAAGTACACAGTCGCTTAGCCTAGTGTTACGGCAGTACCACTCACGCTCACCATCAACATGCCACCGTTTGGCCCAACAACCTCGTAATCTAGGTCGATACCAACAACGGCATTCCCTCCCGCTTCAACCGCGCGTTCACGCAACTCTTCAAATGCGATCTCTCGCGCCTTGGCTAACTCACGCTCATACGCTGCTGAGCGTCCTCCGACAATATCGCGAATACTCGCAAAGATATCCTTGAAAATGTTGGCGCCGAGTATTGCTTCACCGACCACCACACCATGGTAATGAGTAATATCTCGACCTTGTACTGTTGGCGTTGTTGTTAAGATCATTTGTTTGCTTCCTTGTTTCTATTGCTAGACCTTTGACACATTTACCCGTTTTGGGTTTCGTGACAATTTGTTATCGCAGTATAATTTCACTCAATGCCCAATGTTGCTAGAAGAATGACAGACCATGACAACGACCCCCTCCTCCCCTGAAACTCAGCAAGAAGCGATGAAAATCGCTAAAGCCACGCAAAAACAGGGGCAGACTAAAGAAGAAACCAAATTAATTGCTCAAGGCATTGAAAAAGGCATCGCTCTCTATAAAAAACAACAAAAAGCCAAAGCCCGTGAGCGCGACAAAGACAAAAAGAAACAGCAACGACAAAAGAACACCGCTGCATCCCCAACCAATACCATTGTGACTGAGGTGCCAAAAACCAAGTCTACGGGTAGCAGTAATCACCTACCTTGGATATTGCTACTACTAAGCTGGATAGGATTTGTCGGGTATCTATTCATGACATAAACCTGATGCCATCAATCGTTGCATGTTAATAACGCACAACGTTTGAACGGACGAAATGAGAGTAAATTGAGAGGGAACCATGAACAAAACACTTCTCGCGCTGATCAGTGGCGCCGTATTACTGATGCTTCAAGGGTGTGCACAAGGAGATGAGCCAATGAGTGACAAATCAAGAACGCCGTGTGGCGATAAGCCAAACTGCGTTTCAACGGTAGATACTCGTGAAGAATATGCCATTGCGCCATTTGCACTAGCCTCAGACGATATCACCATGCCACGTATCATTGACGTTGCGCTCACTTTGCCTGGTGCTCGTGTAGGAACACAAGAACCCGGTTATGCACGAATTGAATACGTGAGCAAAATCATGCGCTTTGTGGACGACCTCGATCTTCGCATTGAAGATGGTACCTTGATTGTTCGCTCCGAATCTCGTGTCGGCTATTCTGATTTTGGCGTTAACCGCAAACGCACTGAAGCCTTACGCGCTGCACTTCAAGCTCAAGGTCTTATCAAGTAAATGGACATCAAAGCACTGCATACTCATTGCCAAGCGCTCATCGGTGTTCGCCATGATGTGAA
Source organism: Enterovibrio gelatinilyticus (assembly GCF_028683095.1). Taxonomy (GTDB): domain Bacteria; phylum Pseudomonadota; class Gammaproteobacteria; order Enterobacterales; family Vibrionaceae; genus Enterovibrio; species Enterovibrio gelatinilyticus. The sequence goes on from NZ_JAJUBC010000004.1 coordinate 212,276, forward strand.
GTGGGGCGGTGTCGATGTCTACAGTGTTCATCAAACCAAGATGGTGTGCATCTTTTTTGACGACAGCAGAATGGCATGTAAAGTGCCTGAAGACTTGTTTGTGATGATGGCAGAGATCCCAGGATGTCGTCCCGCTCCGCATTTGGCCCGCGCAGGATGGATTGAGTTTAGCAGTGCATGCCCGTTGCCCACATCAGAACTGGAAAACATCATTAACCGTTCTTGGCATTTGGTGGTTGATAAATTACCCAAGTATGTACAAAACGCCTTGCGCCCCGTGTTAGATAACGATATTCACAAACACAAAAAAACGCAGTGAACTGACTGCGTTTTTTCTATTAGCCTTCGAGGGTGCAAACGATGTCTCTTTTGCGTTCCTCAACCCATTCTCGTTTGAAGGGTCCCCAATCAGTCAGGCGATAATAGCCATCGTTGTGGCGACGCCCATCTTGAATGAATGCTAATTCAATACCTAAACCCGCTAACGATTTAATCACGTCTTGAATAGTGCGACGCGGCCAGCCTGTCGCTTCAATCAAACGCGGAACATTGGGGCGTTCCATTTCTTCTACCAAGAAAGCGAGATACAGTCTTCTTGCAAAAACCGGATTCAGTTCCATTGAGACCTCCTAATATGACTTCCCCCATTATTCAACGAATTACAAATGAGGTATTGCGCTTGATCAATATGAACGCGCATTCACACTGGAGCGCTCTCTCACTTGAGCGTCTCTTCCGAAGCCAATGGCATTTCACCGCACCAAGCACCTTGAATGGCGTTGATGAGATTTTCAATTCTGGAGTCACCAATTCGGTAATAAACAGACTGAGACTCTTTACGTGTCGTCACCAAACCCGCCTGACGCAAAACAGTTAAATGCTGCGAGAATGCAGACTGACTTAACGTACTATTTTGCAGAAGTGCCGAGACATTACGTTCCCCTTCTCGTAACTGGCAAAGTACAAGTAGGCGCTCTGGATGCGATAAAATCCGCAGTACTTTCGCAGCGTCCGTTGCTTGGTTAATCAACTCTTCTGTCACTACCATTCCTCATAACTGATTCATTGCACGCGATTTAACTAAAGCGATATAAATTAGTCAAATCTAAATTAGCTCTTTTAATTATACTCCGAATAACAAGTGAGGGTTTGTTCTTGTATCCCTGCGCATGCCTTGCTTTCAAAACGTGGCAATGTCAATCTATCGCCAAAGACGACCAGTAAGAGGAAGCCGTCAATGACCACAGTGGTTTACGGGATAAAGAATTGCGACACCATTAAGAAAGCACTGAAATGGCTAGAAACGGAAGATAAGCCTTTCGACTTTCATGACTACCGTAAAGATGGCATTGATCAAGACATGCTAAAACAGTTCGTTGACGTATTGGGTTGGGAGGCGATGGTGAATAAACGTGGCACCACCTTCCGCGCACTGTCTGAAGAACAAAAGAGCAACTTGGATGAATCAAATGCTATCGCGCTAATGCTCGTGCAGCCTGCAATGATCAAACGCCCATTGCTTGTGCATGAAGGCCAATACCACCTTGGCTTCAAGCCCGACGAATACGCGAATATTTTCGCCAAATAAAACCATAGAAACAGATAAGTAGAAAGGACACGCATCCCCATGACAGACAGTGCTGTATTGTCTTTGGCCAAGGATTTAATCGGCCGCCCTTCCGTCACCCCTATCGATGAAGGGTGCCAAGAATTGATGATCTCTCGCTTAGAAGCGATTGGTTTCTCTATCGAACGCTTAGTGTTTGAAGACACAACAAACCTTTGGGCCCGCCGTGGTACAGAAGGCCCATTGTTTGCCTTCGCAGGTCACACCGATGTGGTGCCGTCAGGACCAGTTGCGCAATGGCATACACCACCTTTCGAACCGACAGTCATTGATGGCTACCTTCATGGCCGTGGCGCGGCTGACATGAAAGGCTCTCTGGCTGCCATGGTCGTCGCTGCAGAACGTTTTGTGGCAGAAAACCCTGACCATAAAGGTTCTATCGCTTTTTTGATCACGTCAGACGAGGAAGGTCCGTTCATCAATGGGACGACCCGCGTTGTGGACACCTTGGTCGAACGTAACGAAATCATCGATATGTGCATTGTTGGCGAGCCATCAAGCACACATGCTGTGGGCGATGTTGTGAAAAATGGCCGTCGCGGTTCAATCACTGGCGACGTCATCATCAAAGGGATCCAGGGGCATGTGGCTTACCCGCAACTGGCACGTAACCCTATTCACCAAGCTTTACCTGCGCTTGCTGAATTAGCGGCAACACAGTGGGACCAAGGCAATGCCTACTTCCCACCAACCAGTTTCCAGATCCCGAATGTGGCTTCCGGCACAGGCGCAAGCAACGTTATTCCTGGTGATTTTCATGTGCAATTCAACCTACGTTTCAGCACCGAATCGACGGTTGATGACATCAAATCACGCATTCACTCGGTGCTTGATGCACACGGGCTAGAATATGATTTAGCTTGGACCTTCAGCGGTCACCCGTTCCTGACGGACACGGGCACCCTGCTAGATGCCGTTGTTGCAGCTGTTGATGAAGTCAACCATCAGAAGCCTGAATTGCTGACCACTGGCGGCACATCAGACGGTCGCTTTATCGCGCAAATGGGTACACAAGTGATCGAACTCGGCCCTGTTAACGCCACTATCCACAAAGTGAATGAGTGCGTGAAAATTGCCGATTTAGAAAAGCTCACAGACATGTACCAAAAAGTCCTAGAGAAAGCGCTCGCCTAATGCCTTGGAGTGTCGCGTCGCTTACTGGTCAAAATCAAGAGCACCTTGTCGCTCATGGTGACTTCTTGCTACATGCCGACGTAAAGGCGGATTTTGTCCGCCTTCAATCCGCCGCGCAGGCAAAAGGGTTTGAGCTCGCGATCGCTAGCAGCTTTCGCGACTTTGCTCGTCAGCAACTGATTTGGAACAACAAGTTCACTGGCCTTCGACCTATCCTTGATGATGCCGGCACTGTAATCGACCCATCACGCCTAAGCGATGAAGAGAAAGTACGCGCAATACTTCGCTGGTCAGCGCTTCCAGGTACAAGCAGGCACCACTGGGGCACTGATATCGACGTATATGCGACGAACCTTCTGCCGCAAGGTGTTTCTTTGCAGCTAGAGCCTTGGGAATACCTGTCAGGCCATCAAGCACCTCTGTTTACTTGGCTTGAAGATAACCTTGAGCAATTTGGCTTTTATCTTCCTTACCGTGAAGACAAAGGCGGCGTGGCTTTCGAACCTTGGCATATTAGCCACAAGGCGACCACGAAAGGATTACTTGAGCAACTCACACCAGAAACTCTGAGTGCTGTGATTGCGTCATCCGACATACAAGGGCGAGAAACTATCCTTCCCATGCTGAATTGGATATATTCACAATACATTTCCAATGTGTGTGAGGCCTGATCATGGATTTTCTAACCAACCCTTATGTGATTATTTTCATCGTGGTTGCGGTTGTGGTCAGTAACATCATGGCGCTCAAGTACACCGCAAATGCAAAGTTTGGGATGAAGCAAAAACCCAAAACTGACGACGCCAATAAACACAGTGATACACAGAAAAAAATGCCCCAAACTAACAAAGAAGATGACGAAGATGATAAGTCATCGTTTTGGTAAGTCGGCGCTTATCTAACTCTTCGCGATTCACGCGATCAAGAGCGACGTATGACGTCGCTTTTTTATTGCCCTTCTCTCCACAATTCGGTGTATCTGTTTTTTTTAGGCAAACGTTTGCTTTTTCTCTAACAGCGAACAAACACTTCTTGGTATGATGCGTTTCAAATGGATGGTAGGCGCAACGTTTCTCCGTTTCCTGCCATCTTCTGTGTGCCGTTCAACAACAGATAGGAATGTCTCAATGAGCCTCGCGGATCAAGTTCTCGCCGTTAACGACGATCTTCCCATTCGTACCCACCAGCCCGTTCACAGTGGAAAAGTCCGCTCCGTTTATTGGCTAACAGAAGCTGACAGCCAACGCCTCATTCGAGAGAAAGGCTACGATGTTGCACCCGATGCGCCACTTGCCATCATGGTGATCAGTGACCGTATTTCAGCGTTTGATTGTATTTGGCATGCAGAAGGCGGCCTGAAAGGCGTTCCAGGCAAAGGTGCTGCACTCAACGCCATTTCGAATCACTGGTTCAAGTTGTTTAAAGAACATGGCTTGGCAGACAGCCACATTCTCGACATTCCTCACCCGTTCGTTTGGATCGTTCAAAAAGCCAAACCTGTTAAAATTGAGGCCATTTGCCGCAAGTACATCACAGGTTCTATGTGGCGCTCATACGCCAAAGGCGAGCGTGAATTCTGCGGCATCGCAATGCCTGAAGGATTGGAAAAAGACAAAGCATTGCCAGAACTGCTGATCACACCGTCGACCAAAGGCATTTTGAAAGGCATCCCTGGCGTTCCGGAAGCGGATGATGTGAATATTACGCGTAAGAACATCGAAGATAACTTTGCCGCGTTTAATTTCTCGTCGGCAGATGACATTGCTCTTTACGAAAAGTATCTCAAAGAAGGTTTTGGTGTGATCAGCAACGCACTTGATGCCGTTGGACAAACTTTCGTAGATACCAAGTTTGAATTCGGATATGTCTCCGATGCGTCAGGCCAAGAAAAGCTGATTTACATGGATGAAGTGGGCACACCTGATTCATCGCGTATTTGGGATACAGCAGAGTACGAAGCAGGCAACATTGTCGAAAACTCGAAAGAAGGGTTCCGTCAGTTCTTACTTGGCTACTTCCCAGACCCAGATATTTTACTCAATAAAGAACGTATGCCTGAGCGTGAAGCCTTAGCTCGTGACAACGCATTGCCAGTAGACGCCTTAATGGATATTTCTCGCACCTATGTAGGCATCGCGGAAAAAATTATCGGCAAGCCAATCCATTTGAGTGAAAATCCTAAACAAGAAATCATCGACATCTTGCGCAAAGACTATGATCTGATTGACTAACCTGACTGTTCTGATTGACTGACCCCATAGGTATCAACTTTCAAACATCAGATTTCGAAACAAAAAAGAGGACGCCTTAGCGTCCTCTTTTCATTTCAACGAAATCAATCTGTGGTTAACTAGATAAATAATCAACTAGTTACGATTTAATCGCTCTACAGCCGCGACAAGTGCAGGACTTAAGTTTGCCAGTTGCTCTTCAGGAACAGGCTTGCCAGAACTATCGGTGACGTTAATTGACGTTCGGTTACCCAAATCACCCAGCAGAATGTTGTAGTTTTTACGCTCTAGCTGAAGTGGTTGAACACCCAAAACTTCCCAGAACTCATCGTCTTGCTCTTTAAGAGCAACACTTAACGTGCCTTGAGAACGGTTGCGATCTTCAATCGTGAAGCCTAGTTGATCTAGAATATTCGGGAAACGCTCCCAGAATACATCATAAGGTGCACGAGCGATGATCACTGGCAAACCGCTACGGTCTTTACCCAAGCTGATAGGAATATTCTTTACCAACTCTTGTGCTTTTAGGCGTGCTTCTTCACGTAGTTCTTCATCATAACGAGAGGCAATTAAGTTCGTCATCTGAGCGTTATAACGAGAGCGAGACGCTAAGCTTAAGTTCTCAGCTTGCCCATTACGCTTCCATTCCACCATTTCGATGCGGAAGCCTTCACGACTGCGTTCTTGTCGTTGCGTGAGAAGGTAACGACTCTCAATGACTTCTTCGTCATCTTCAATACTCCACACAACCCAATCGGTTTCAATGCTTCCAGCAGAGGCATGACGAACCGGAACTTGAGGGCCTGCGGTCATATCCTCAATGCTTTGCCAAAGGTGCTCGGCCTGCTCGGCACGAGGCATCCAAACCGTCACGCCTTCAGCATCTTGCTCGTAACGAGCGCCTGGAATAAGTTCAAGGATTTGCTGAGGAGGACGTATGTCAATGTTACGACCCACAGGACCGTCAAAGTCACGATCTGGAATACGATAGGCACCAGAAAACTCTGGCTCCTGATCGGGCAATAGTTGCCACTGAGACATAGGCTGAGTATTGAGATACTCGAAGTCATCGGACGCTTGACGGCGTTTATCCGCGCTTGAACAAGCCGCCAAAGAGGCAACCAGTACTCCACTCAAGGCGAGTTTAAAAACAGGTTTCATTGGATCTCCAGAGAAGCGTTACAGCACACCAGCGTCAATCAATGCCTGTTTAACCTTAGGCTGCAACGCGGTGTTGAGCGGGGTCAACGGCAGACGCAGTGTTCCATCCGCAATAAGGCCCATTTCATGTAGTGCCCATTTAACCGGAATTGGATTCGCTTCTACAAACAGATCAGTATGAAGAGGCATGATCTTTTCATTAATTGAGCGTGCTTCTTCAAGCTCACCCGCCAATGCCAATTTAATCATTTTTGCCATTTGCGCGGCAGCAATGTTATTCGATACCGAAATAACACCATGTCCGCCTGCTGCAACAAAATCCAGTCCCGTCAAATCATCACCACTTAAAAGGACAAAATCTTCGCCACAAAGTTCACGGTGAATTCGTACGCGGTCTAAATCGCCGGTCGCATCTTTGATGCCAACGATGTTTTCGAATTCAGATAAACGCGCAACGGTTTCTGGCAACATGTCTGCGACAGTACGCCCCGGCACGTTATACAGAATTTGTGGGAGTTCAGTGGATTCAGAAATCGCTTTGAAGTGTTGGAACAACCCTTCTTGAGACGGTTTGTTGTAGTAAGGCACGACGCTCAAACAACCTGCAATACCAGAACCTGCAAACATTTTGCTGAAGGTAATGGCTTCATGTGTTGCGTTTGCACCTGTTCCTGCAATGACAGGAATGCGGCCGTCTGCGAACTCTAACGTCTTCAGAACAATCTTGATGTGCTCTTCCACGGTGACGGTTGCAGATTCACCTGTTGTACCCACAGAAACGATTGCATCTGTGCCAGCATCAACATGAAAATCTACGAGATTTTTCAAACTGGTATAGTCAACTTCACCAGAGCTATCCATCGGTGTGGCTAATGCCACGATACTTCCTGAAAACATTTCCTTCTCCAAAAATGCGTTTTGTTCCATGGTACGTTTGGCGACATGCAAAAACAAGCGCTGAGACAGCGCTTAAACGCTGGCTTTGCGCGGTTGATCACCACGAAAATGAACGATATTGTCCTGACTAGCGTAATGTTGATTGCCAAACTTGTCTGAACGCATCAAAAAGCGTTATTTTCGCTTTGATATCATCAGTGAGACAGAACGGGCAGCCTTTCATTCAAACGCGAACAAGAAAGGTTTACGCTTATACCCAAACAACCAGAAGATGCAGTAATCAGGTTGCTTAGATAGACATCAAAAAGACATTTTTCATGTAAGAATATGAGCGCTCAACAGTGCTACTATTTTCAATAAGGAAGACATATGCAAATGCTGACCGCCGGTGCTGCTGCACCAGAATTTACGCTTCAAGATCAAAACGGCGAAATGGTGTCGCTGAGTCAGTTCAAAGGGAAAAACAAAGTTCTGGTGTATTTCTACCCAAAAGCCATGACACCGGGTTGCGTTACTCAAGCCTGTTCATTGCGCGACAGCAAAGGTGAACTCGAAGCACTGAACACTGTGGTACTTGGCTTAAGCCCAGATCCAGTGAAAAAGCTAAAAGGGTTTGAAGAAAAGAAAGAACTGAACTTCACCCTGTTGAGCGATGAAGACCATGCCATTGCTGATGCTTTTGGCGTGTGGGGTCCCAAAAAATTCATGGGCCGAGAATTCGATGGTATTCACCGTATCAGTTTCCTTGTCGGTGAAGATGGCAATATTGAACACGTGTTCAACAAATTCAAAACCAAAGACCATCACGATGTTGTGATTAGCTACCTTAAAGGCGATTAACGCAAACTGTCAGACACATTGACGCCAACTCTATATGCAGAAAACCGGCTTTCGCCGGTTTTTTCACGTTTAAACAAATGCCGAATAAACAAATGCCGAATGTGGGGTGACTAATGCGGAAATGGCAACGCCAACGCATCTGGGTATTCACGACCACGCGCAATGTTCTGAGCACGTTCAACAATCTCATCGTTTTTTAACGAAGCCGTTAGCGGCAATGTCGGGTTTTGCCAGGCATCAGGCAATGAAATCCAGCCACGTTGCTCACAGTGAGCAAGGATACGATCTGCTGCTTGAAGCGCTGACGACGCTTTTACCAATTCAATACGCGCATAACGCTCGCCTTCGAACGTTGCATCCGCTGCGCGTAAACTTGGGTCATCACCTGGGATTTGCTGCGCACCACAAAGCGGCTTCCCTCCAACCTCTGCATGTTCAAACTCAGGTAACCACTGGCTGAAATGAGAAATAGCGCGCTCTGTACGTTCGCGGATTTCAGGCCACTCCCAACCGCCCCCGGCTTTCACCACCATATGTTGCGGTAAATCCGGTTGTGCCGACGCTTCTGTGCTCGCGACCAAGCCACCATCAAACAAGGTAATGTCCTGTGTCATTCCATGAAGCTGAATAAAGCCATTTGCATAGGGGGTTAGCTGTGCCATACCTTGCGGTGTACCACGATCACCATGAACAATAACCTCTGGCCACATCCCGGCTTGCGATGGCCAGTGAGCGACATAGGCAGCTTTGTACTCCACCCAACGCTTGCGAGGGAACGATGCGAAGTCATCAACTGTACCTGTGCGGAAACCACAAGCATTGACGACAAAATCAACGTCATGAGACTGAGCCTTCCCATCACCGTCTATTGACCCAATTCGCCACCCCTCAGAAAGAGACTCGATCTTAATGATGGTATGTTTCAGGTGAACACTGCAATGAGGTGACTGTTCTAAACCCAGCGCAGCTGTCGCCGCTAAACGAAACACACTCAGGCCATACTCTTGCACAACGACCAACGGGAATTTGAACTTATCATGTGGCATGTATTTAGCCACTGGTATCAACCATTCATCTGGTGTCTGTGGATTTTCTGGCAGTGACTCTTTCGCTAACCGCGCCAAGTCCTGTTCGTTATATAGGGTGAAGTATTGCTCAGGAGTACCGAGCACTTCGTTATCTGCGTCCTGAGCAATAAGAGTTCGGTAATGCTGCGTCAATGTCTCAAGTCGGTCCAATATCGCCTCAGGTTGGCCTGAGTCTGTGGTGGGTATTGCTATCACCGTTGGACGACGATTTACCGTATCAGGGTAAGCACGCACGGTGGCGATGGACTGCTCAAGCAATGCGATACACTGCTCGTCAGAAATTTCACGGTATAAGTTGCCACCAGCATGAAGGTGGCAAATAGGAGGGCCACTCACTAAGCTATCGCCCGCTTCAAACAACAGCGTTTCAATGCCAAGTCCTGCCATTTTTAGTGCTGTCGTCGCACCCGCAACGCCACCACCAACAATACCTACTTTAAAAGGTGCTGCCGATATCGCCAGCTCAGTTCGCTCACTACCCAACAAGATCGAAATTCTCGCTCAAAAGTTTTAAAAAGTATCGGTCTGCAGAATCTGCAAAAAAGAAGAGACCGCTAAAGGTCTCTTGTTATTACCTTGTCCATCACGTTAAGGATCATTTTAGTTTGAAGATTTAGACACTGCATCTTCTTCAAGGTCATGCGATGGCAATGCATTCCACACCGCTTTGACTAAAGTCGCTAATGGAATAGCAAAAAATACGCCCCAGAACCCCCAGAACCCGCCAAAAACAAGCACTGCCACAATAATAGCAACAGGGTGTAAGTTAACGGCTTCAGAGAACAACACTGGCACCAAAACGTTGCCATCCAGCGCTTGGATAATGCCGTATGCCAGCATCAAATAACCAAGCTCAGGACTGATCCCCCATTGAAACAGAGCCACCATAAAAATCGGCAAGGTCACCGCTGCGGCACCAATATAAGGAATGAGTACAGACAGGCCTGTCGCGACACTTAACAATGCGGCATAACGCAAATCTAGCAGCGCGAAAGTTATATAACTGGCGATACCCACAATGATGATTTCAGTCACCTTGCCACGAATATAGTTCGAGATTTGCTCATTCATCTCACTGGCAACTCGATTCGTTAATTTGCGGTTTCGAGGCAAAAATGCACTAAAAGATGCCAGCATTTCATCGCGATCTTTTAGCAAAAAGAACAGTAACAATGGCACAAGAATCAAGTAGACAGCGAGCGTGGCCAAACTCACCAACGAGGCAAGAGAGCCTTTTACTGCCGTCTCTCCCAAGCCAAGCACTCGGCTTTGAAGCGTGTCGAGAAAGGCGGTCACCATCTCAGGCTGAATGACATCAGGGTACGCTTCAGGTAAGTGAGAGATATAGAACTGGAAATCGTTAAACATCGTCGGGATGTCAGCGATTAAATTAATCACCTGAGTCCAAATTGTGGGCACTAAGCCAAAACAGGCAAGTAACATGAGTCCCACAAAAAGAGTCAGCACAAAAATGACGGACATCACTCGAGGGAGCCCCAATGAGACCATTTTAGACACTGGCCATTCCAGCAGATAAGCCAATACAATCGCCACCAACAACGGAGCCAGCAAGTTGCCGAAGAAGTAAATGACCACAAAGCCCATAATAAGTAATGTGATCAAACTGACCGCATGTGGATCTGAAAACCGTCTTTTGTACCAACGGTTAAGCATTTCTAACATGTAAATTCCCGTTTAAAGTTTGGTGACGTAAAACACCGTCGCACCAGACACAACGCTTTGCTCAAAATCAAACCCATTGCCATTTAAGTAGCGGGGAATATCCTTCACTGTACCGCTGTCCAACACGTATAGCGCTATTTGCTCTCCCTGCCCCAATGTTGCACAGGCTCTTTTGGCCATAAGCAACGCCATAGGACAACGATGCTCACGCAAATCAAGGGATTGAATTTCCATTCTTTCTCACTGATCGCTATTATCGACCGCATTGTATACTTAAACGGCGCGGAGATGTAGTTCAGGTAACCTCGTGCTTCGTTAAGCGACACAGAACCTCTCTACGAGTTTGCTGTCTATCTATAAGATATCGCATCCATATTTCCGCGTGCTGGAGGCACCAACGTCAGTTATGCAGTTGTTTAAAAAAATGACGACAAGTCTTTTAGTCGCCTCTATTTCTCTATCATCCCCAGTGATGGCAACCAGTTACAGCAGCCTCCCGGACATTGGCACGGCAGCAGCAGGGACATTGTCGGTCGAAAAAGAAATTGAATTTGGTAAGGCTTACATGCGCATTCTGCGTGGTAGTCAACCGATCGTTAACGACCCTCTTCTTTCTGAGTATATTTCCTCGCTAGGTGCAACATTAGTTGCAAATGCAAACGATGTTAAAACGCCTTTTGAGTTCATTCTGATCCGCAATCGTGACATTAATGCGTTTGCATTCTTCGGTGGCCACGTCGCGCTTCACACGGGTCTTTTCCTTCATGCTCAAAGCGAAAGTGAACTGGCATCGGTTGTTGCCCATGAGATTGCCCACTTAACACAGCGCCATCTTGCTCGTGCCATGGAAGATCAAGCGCGACAAACACCGTTGACGATGGCAGCGCTCGTGGGCTCACTAATGCTTGCGATTGCCGCACCACAAGCAGGGATCGCTGCAGCACAAGCTACAACGGCAGCGACTATTCAAAGCCGGATAAACTATACGCGCAGCAACGAAAAAGAAGCGGATCGTGTAGGGATTGAAACGTTATCGCGTTCAGGATTTGATGTGAATGCCATGCCGCGATTCTTCACCCGCTTATCTGATCAATATCGATTTGCATCCAAGCCACCACAGTTTCTGCTGACTCACCCAATGCCAGACTCGCGTATTACAGACTCTCGTGATCGCGCACAGCAATATCCACAGAAAACCGTGCCTTACTCGCCAGAATATCAATTGGCTAGAGCAAGGGTAATTGCCCGATATACAGGTTTAGACCACAAAGCGGCGTTGGATGGATTCAATCGCGATTTAAAAAATGCTTCGCCAGCTCAAGCGCAATCCATCAATTACGGAAAGGCGCTTGTCTACATTGATAGCCGTCAGTTTGACAAAGCAGGGGCGTTGCTGGCACCACTGATCAAAGCACAACCTAATAACCGTTTTTTCCTTGATGCGATGACCGATCTGGATGTAAGCCAGAAGCATTTTGATCAAGCCTTGAAACGCTTAAACAATGCGTTGGAAAGCCAACCCAATAATCCAGTACTGCTATTAAACCGAGATTATGTGCTGGTTAAAGCTGAAAGATATAAAGAAGCCACAACAGGACTTACGCGATTCACTCATCGCTATCCGAATGACGTTAATGGCTGGTCTCTGCTTCAAGAATCTTATGACAACCAAGGGATCCGTCATGGAGCACTCGCGGCACAAGGCGAACTGTATGCTCTACAAGCACGCTGGCACAAAGCTATTAACAATTACACACAAGCTAGCCAACTGGTAGAGCTTGGCAGTCTTGATCAAGCTCGTTACGATGCGCGTATTGATCAACTTAGGGTTGAGGAAGCGCGTTTTTCTGCACTTCAACGCTAACGATACAACTATACCTTCAAGCCTGATTACGTTTTCACACACGTCGACGGCTTGGCAATGACAACAAAAACTGCGACAAATAACGCAGTACAAGGAGTTTTCATGTCAGTCACCATTTACCACAACTCACGCTGTTCTAAGAGTCGCCAGACTTTGGCTCTACTTACTGAACGTGGCATTGAACCAGAAATCGTGGCCTATTTAGACACCCCTCCGACGATAGAAACCATTCAGACATTACTGACTCAACTTGGCTTCGATTCACCACGCCAAATGATGCGCACTAAGGAAGATATCTACAAAGCACTCAACCTTGGCGATGCGTCTGTCACCGATGAGCAGTTAATCGTCGCCATGGCGGCAAACCCAAAACTGATTGAACGCCCTATTGTGGTCGCCAATGGTAAAGCGGCAATGGGTCGTCCACCTGAAAACGTGCTCGATATTCTCTAATGACTGAGATATTGGTGCTCTACTATAGCCGCCACGGGGGAACTCAGAAAATGGCTCGCTTGCTAGCAAGAGGGGTTGAGTCAACTGGCGCTATTGCAAGGCTTCGTACCGTACCCGAGTTGGCATTTGTGGATGAGGGATGCCCTCATGAAAGCGTGTCCACCGTGAAGTCTGACGACCCTTATGTCTCGCTGGAAGATCTCAAAGCTTGTCATGGCCTCGCGCTAGGCAGCCCTGTTCGCTTTGGAAATATGGCTGCACCGCTCAAGCACTTTATCGACAGTACAAGCAAAGCTTGGCTTGAAGGGACATTGATCGGTAAACCAGCCATGGTCTTCAACTCTGGCTCAATGTTGCATGGCGGGCAAGAGACGACGTTGCAATCCATGATGCTGCCACTGCTGCATCATGGCATGGTCATCGTTGGCCTTCCCCACTCAGAGTCAGCATTGCACACCACATCAGGTGGCGGCTCTCCGTATGGTCCATCTCATGTTAACGTTGAAGGTCATCGCCAGCCTGACAATGATGAAAAGAATCTCGCCATTGCTGCAGGTAAAAGGCTTGCAGACATTGCAACCAAGCTTCGGCATTGATTCCAATAGATAGAAATAAGACTTAGATAAAAGGAGTTATCCCGTTGTTCTCTTCTACTTCTCGCCTTAGGGCAGTTGCGCTTTCTTCATACTTAGCACTGTTTGGCTGGGTCGCGTTATGGCATGCCGTTTTATCGCCACATATTCATGTAAACCCTTACGGCGTCACCATCGCCTGGTTACTCCCTTTGCTCTTGCCGTTAAAAGGGATAATTACAGGTAAGCCTTATACACACGCGTGGGCGAACTTCATTCTAATGCTCTATTTTACCCATGCCCTCACGATCTTATGGATCGACCAAGGGGAGCGCTGGCTGGCACTTGTAGAACTCGTACTGACTTCAATCTCATTTGTTAGCAACATCTATTTCGCAAAACGAAAAGGGCAGGAAATGGGGTTAGGGCTGAAAAAATTGTCTCAAGTTGAACGCGAAGAAAAAGCGCGATTTGAAAAGTAGCCTTCAGGCTCAACGTGCCGCCATGCATAGCCAGACACAAAAAAAGCAGGTGAATTCACCTGCTTTTTCTTTTTCATGAATGTCGGTTAACGTGATTCAACCCATCCATTGGTAGGTCAATGTCGACGAATTGGCACTGTTTACCTCAGGAGTATCAATCACGACCGGTGCAATAGCCGGCACAGCGACACCATCAATCACCTCTTGTGTTGCACCATTGACACCAGCATCGACAGGTTGAGTTGGCGCGGGCAGCATCTCAACAACAGGTTCTGGTAACACTTCAACACGACGAAGGCGACGATCAGACATCATCTCATTGTGAAAAATTTCTTCATTCGCTAGCAGGCTGATGCGAAACGTCGCCGTCCCCGCGTCAATAGACTCTAAACGAAGAGAAGCAACGGAGTTAAGTCCTTTTAGCGTGCGCTCAACCACAAAGAAGTCTTCAGCATCATTCAAGCCTGTAATGGTCAACGCCGTCGCATTACTATCAGCCACGCCTAAATTAATCGCCAAACGATCTGCGTAATAGTTAGAAATGTCATCAACCATTGTTGCAAATGCTTGCGCTGGCGCACCTGATGCTTGACCCTCTATCGGCGCATCACTGCCAAGGTTTGCCGCATTGGGAAATAATTGCCAACTCAAACGGTTATTGCGTACTTTCACCACCGCGACACCGGTAGGATTATAGCGCGCACTCGCTTGTGAAATTGGCCCCGTAAATCCTCCCCAAAGGTCAGGAATAGATATTGCGACCACATCGTCGAAGTCACCCACTGGCATCAAAACAGGCAGACCACGTCGATCTCCTTCTGATTTCAGTGTCGAAATCAAATCAGAGCCAGACTGCTCCCACACTACATTACGCTGTGATGCGTTGTCTTCCACTAACCAGAACAGAACTTCAGGGCGTGGTAGCCCCCAATACGGTACTTGCGCTTGCGTCAGTAATGTCCGGATTTTGGCATCATCAAATGCCAATACTAAGCTGCGTAATCCTTCAGAGTCCCCGTACCCTAACTGAGTGATGTATTGGTTTACCGAAGGAAGCGCCTTTTGAATCACCGGATTTTCACCCACATTGGCTTGACCCGACATGCGTACCAACACATCAACAAACGCTTTTTGCTTTGCTGCTTGTTCCGTCGCGGTATCACTATCATCCAGCACGACTTCAGTACTGAACAATGAAGAAGCCATTGCACTGGTTTGCCCTAGTGCTAACGCCAAAACGAAAAAAAATATTCGTAACATATATTTGCCAGACAACTCGAATTTTAAACGTTGATCATAAATTGAAGCCACACTGTCAGCAATGGCAAAACATCGAATTTGAGCGATATAACCAAGCGACGCTATTCAATAAGCCACATATGATCAGTCCGTCTCCGCATATCCATGCCCATTGACATAAAAAGTATAAACCTCACAGGCACATTCCATTGACCACGCGTTAAAGAAAAAGTTAGAAACAGACTGTGTAATTCATCGACAAGACAGCGTCAATCACTGAAAAACACCTATTTATTGTGGTAGTATCCGCCGATTTTTCATTTTAGGAAGGAGCGTCATGATGCAATTCTTATTAGGGGCACAAATGTTATTTGTTGCCTTCGGCGCGTTGGTGTTGGTTCCGCTATTAACCGGACTTGACCCTAACGTTGCACTCTTCGGTGCGGGTATCGGTACCTTGCTTTTCCAATTAGTAACTAAGCGTTCCGTTCCCATTTTCCTCGCCTCTTCTTTCGCTTTTATCGCCCCCATTATGTTCGGTGTTCAAACATGGGGTATTCCAGCCACCATGGGCGGCCTAATGGTAGCGGGGGTAGTCTATGTCATCATGGGTGGCATCATTAAAGTTCGAGGTGTGGGTTTTATTCACAAACTTCTACCACCTGTTGTTGTTGGCCCCGTGATTATGGTCATAGGTCTAGGATTGGCACCCGCTGCAGTTAACATGGCATTGGGTAAATCTGGCGATGGCGCATTTCAGCTCGTTGATGGCTCTGTGGCACTTTGGATCTCAGGTGTCTCGTTAGTCACAACGATTGCGATGTCTGTATTTGCAAAGGGCTTCTTTAGACTGGTCCCTATCTTGGCAGGCATTATTTCTGGCTATGCAGTCGCACTGTTCTTTGGCGTAGTCGATTTCTCTCCGGTTCTTAATGCTGCTTGGCTTGCTATGCCAGCATTCACGGCTCCAGCATTCAACATCAACGCCATCTTGTTTATGATTCCTGTTGCCATTGCTCCTGCAGTTGAGCACGTTGGCGACATGCTAGCTATCTCAAACGTAACCGGTAAAGACTACCTGAAAAAACCAGGACTACACCGTACCATGGCGGGTGACGGCGTGGCGACGATAGCCGCTTCAATGTTCGGTGCGCCGCCAAACACCACCTACAGTGAAGTCACAGGTGCGGTTATGCTAACTCGCGCATTTAATCCTGCCATCATGACTTGGGCTGCTGTCACCGCAATTATCTTGGCCTTTGTGGGCAAGCTAGGTGCTGTACTGCAAACCATTCCTGTCCCAGTTATGGGCGGCATCATGATTTTGTTATTCGGTTCGATTGCAACCGTTGGCCTAAATACATTGATTAAAAACCAAGTGGACCTGCACAAAGCGCGCAACCTGACCATTGTGGCGGTGACACTGGTGTTTGGTATTGGTGGTATGGCGTTTGGTATTGGCGAGTTCAGCCTTCAAGGCATCAGCTTGTGCGGTATCGTGGCTATCTTGCTTAACCTCATTCTCCCGCATGACATGGGTGAAACTCACGTTGTCGATAATGCGCAAATGGAAGACTGATTAGTCAAAAAATAAGTAATAAAAAAGGCTTCCATTGGAAGCCTTTTTTATTGTTGGTGCCACAAGCACTAATAGTGCTTATTTAGTACCAAAAATCTTGTCGCCCGCATCGCCCAAGCCAGGAACGATGTAGCCTTTGTCATTCAGTTTTTCATCAATAGCAGCGGTATACAACTCAACATCTGGGTGCGCCTTCTCTAGTGCTTCTAGGCCTTCAGGTGCCGCAACGAGTACCAACACTTTAATGTTGAAACAACCGTTCTCTTTCAACAGGTCAATCGTCGCGATCATTGAACCACCAGTTGCCAACATTGGATCAACCACCAGCGCCATACGTTCGTTGATGTTGCTTGCCAGTTTGTGGAAATAAGGCACTGGCTCTAGCGTTTCTTCATCACGGTAGATACCTACCACGCTGATACGTGCACTTGGAATGTGCTCAAGTACGCCATCCATCATACCCAGACCTGCACGCAAAATAGGCACAACCGTGACTTTTTTGCCCTTGATCTGATCGACTTCAACAGGACCATTCCAACCTTCAATGGTCACTTTTTCGGTTTCAAAGTCTGATGTTGCTTCATAAGTCAGCAGGCTGCCAACTTCGGTGGCCAACTCACGGAAACGCTTGGTGCTGATATCACCTTCACGCATCAAACCGATTTTATGCTTAACCAGCGGATGCTTAACCTCAACCACTTTCATGACAGACTCCTGCAAAAAAACAAATTAACCGCATTATACACAAGAAATATGGGGGGAATAGTTACAGACAACTAGTTGCGCTTTTTTGCTGCAAATTGGCTGACGCAAACGTTTTCCTTTTTAGAATGGCACTGTTAAAATAGCGCCGCTTTTAAGTCCATAACTTGGTAAGGATCCCCAGTGAGCGATAATAAGTCTTCTCTTAGCTACAAAGATGCAGGTGTAGATATCGATGCAGGTAACGCCCTCGTTGACAGAATCAAAGGTGTAGTTAAGCGCACTCGTCGTCCTGAAGTCATGGGTGGCATCGGTGGCTTCGGCGCACTTTGCGAATTGCCTACAAAATACAAACAGCCCGTACTGGTCTCTGGTACTGACGGTGTAGGTACCAAGCTTCGCCTAGCAATGGATCTGAAAAAACACGACACCATTGGTATCGATTTGGTTGCTATGTGTGTGAACGATTTGATTGTTCAAGGTGCAGAGCCCCTATTCTTCCTTGATTACTATGCAACAGGAAAACTGGATGTTGATACCGCGGCGGATGTCGTCACGGGTATTGGTGAAGGTTGTCTGCAATCTGGTTGCGCATTGATCGGTGGCGAAACCGCTGAAATGCCAGGTATGTATGACGGTGAAGACTACGACGTTGCAGGTTTCTGCGTCGGTGTTGTAGAAAAAGAAGACATCATTGACGGTTCTAAAGTCAGTGCTGGTGACGCAATCATCGCTATCGCATCTTCAGGCCCTCACTCTAACGGCTATAGCTTAGTGCGTAAGATCATCGAAGTATCAAATGCCGATGTGACTGCTGAGCTTGAAGGAAAATCATTGGGTGACCACCTTCTAGAGCCGACTCGCATTTATGTTAAGCCTGTCCTTAAGATGCTAGAAACCTGCGATGCACACGCAATATCGCACATCACTGGTGGTGGTTTCTGGGAAAACATTCCTCGCGTTTTGCCTGAAGGCACTAAAGCTGTTATCGATGGTAACAGCTGGGAGTGGCCTGCTATTTTCAAATGGCTACAAGAAAACGGCAACGTGACTCAACACGAAATGTACCGCACCTTTAACTGTGGTGTTGGTTTGATCATTGCCCTACCTGCAGAGCAAGCTCAACAAGCTATCGACATTCTCAACCAAGAAGGTGAGAAAGCGTGGCTACTTGGCAACATTGCAAATGCATCTGCCGATGAAGAGCAGGTAGAAATCAAGGGGTGATCATGAAAAACGTGGTAGTGCTGGTTTCCGGAAACGGCTCTAACTTGCAAGCCATTATCGATCGATGCCATCAAAAAGATGGCATCAATATAGCAGCGGTAATAGCGAACAAAGAAGATGCCTACGGGCTGACTCGTGCAAAAAGTGCAGGTATTGATGCTGTCGTGGTGCCAAGCAAAGGAATCACCGATCGCAGCGAGTATGACGATAAATTGATGACTGCCATTGATGGCTATCAACCCGATCTTATTGTGCTCGCTGGTTTCATGCGAATCTTAACGCCTGCATTTGTTCAGCATTACCACGCTAAAATGATCAATATCCACCCATCGTTGCTTCCTAAGTACACGGGCTTGAATACCCACCAGCGAGCCATTGATGCCGGTGACAAAGTGCATGGAACCTCTGTGCACTTTGTGACTGAAGAACTCGATGGCGGTCCTGTTATTCTTCAAGCAGAAGTGCCTATCTTTGAACAGGACAATGCCGATACCGTGTTTGAGCGAGTTCAAGAGCAAGAGCATCGTATCTATCCGCTCGTCATTGAATGGTTCTGTGAGGGGCGTTTGACAATGAACGACGGACAAGCACTAATGGATGGCTTGATGTTGGGAGACGCTGGTTACGCAACCGAATAACTCTCGACTAACCACATGATTGATTTAAAAGAAAAACGCGCCAATTAGCGCGTTTTTTTGTATCTGGACCGTTACCGTTAAAGCCCTTCTCGCTAGCTTTTAAAATCTGCGCGGTTACAAGTGATCACTTCACCAAGATGGAACACGCAATACTCACCAGGCTGCATTTTATGCCACGTTTCATTGTTGGTGAGTGGCTGAGTTGCAATGACAGTCACCACGTCGTTGGGTGTCGTTTCTTCTTGAAAATCGACCGTAACATCTTCATCAATCAAGCTTGCTTTGCCAAACGGCGCACGGCGAGTGATCCAATGAAGGTTGTTAGTACAATACGCCATGACGTAATCACCATCGCTAAACAGCATGTTAAACACACCAAGTTCACGCAAGGTGTCGCATCGACTCGCGATAAATCGAAAGACTTCGGTCATGTCCTCTGGCTTTTCCGGGTAGTACTGCTCAATTTCATGCAGCAACCAGCAGAACGCCTTTTCACTGTCCGTTTCACCGACCGGTTTGAAGTGCCCTGACGGCATATCTTCATAACCCGTAAGTTGGCCATTATGCGCATACGTCCAATAACGTCCCCAAATTTCACGGGTAAACGGGTGCGTATTTTCAAGATTCACTTCACCGCGATTGGCTTGTCGGATATGACTGACCACAGCACAGCTTTTTATTGGGTAACTTTGTACGAGTTCAGCGATTTTTGAGTTACAGCTTGGGTTTGGATCTTTGAAGGTACGAAAGCCTTTTCCTTCATAAAAAACGATTCCCCAGCCATCTCGGTGCGGACCTGTATTGCCACCACGTTGAATCAAACCGGTAAAACTAAAACAAATATCGGTTGGCACATTGGCACTCATGCCAAGAAGTTCACACATGTTCCGTCACACTTTCCTTATCAACAGTGCTGAACTGCTGTTCATCGAACCACTCAGCACTGTATGGGCAAATCCCTATTATTTTTCCATTTCTTTTTCAACAAGCTGGATCAAGATGTGGATAATCTTGATGTGCACTTCCTGAATACGGTCAGCATAACCAAAATGCGGCACACGGATTTCAATATCCGCAAGTCCTGCCATTTTACCGCCGTCTTTGCCCGTCAACATGATAGACGTCATGCCTTTGGCTTTTGCCGCCTCAATCGCTCGAAGAATGTTACCTGAGTTACCCGATGTAGACAGACCAAACAGCACATCACCTTTCATACCTACCGCTTCAAGATAGCGAGAGAATACAAACTCGTAACCAAAGTCATTACTCACACATGAGATGTGGCTTGGGTCTGAAATCGCAATCGCCGGATAACCTGGACGGTTTTCGCGATAACGACCGGTCAACTCTTCCGCAAAGTGCATTGCGTCACAATGCGAGCCACCGTTACCGCATGATAGAACTTTGCCGCCCGCTTTAAATGCATCCGCCAGATGCTTTGCAGCAGCTTCAATGTTCGCAATATTCTTTTCATCTTTTAGAAACGCGTCTAGCACGCTTGCAGCTTCTGTCAGCTCAGAGCGAATAAGGTCTTGGTACATGGGCTATTCTCTTTTTTTATGTTGAATGGCATGGGGCAAGCCGCCCAAATTTGTCTTGAACCAGTGTACCCGTAAACACCGGAAGCTGTCGATATTCCCATGACGGTTGTGATTGTTGAATGAAAACAATTATCTGAAAAATAAATTAGAGCAATTCACCTAATCAGTGAAAGACGGTGCACATTTTTACGGGTCATTGTTTTACATTCTCGCAAAAACCTGCTTACAATTAAGTGGTATGACCTCTTACCAATTTAAGCTGGGTTGATGGATAAGGAGAACCTGACATGGCAACAACCCTATATCTGATAACGTTCTTGGCAGTACTTGCACTTTTGGCCTATCACCGTGCTGGCCTAAAAATGTTCACTGCCGCAGCAGTAAGTTTGTTAATAGTTGGATCACTCCTTGGCAATGTTGGCCAAATATCGTGGTTGGTTTTCTTTGCTATAGCTATTCCACTTAATGTGCGTGCTTTTCGTGAAAGCTGGCTTAGCAAGCCGGCACTCAAGATGTTTAAAGGTGTAATGCCTGAAATGTCGCAAACAGAAAAGGAAGCCATTGATGCCGGCACTGTTTGGTGGGAAGCCGACCTTTTCCGGGGTGCGCCAGATTGGAACAAACTGCATGACATTCCTGCACCACGCTTGAGTGTTGAAGAGCGTGCTTTCCTTGACGGCCCTGTTAATGAAGTGTGCCGAATGGTCAATGACTACCAAGTGACACATGAACTTGCCGATCTTCCAGAAGACGTATGGCAGTACTTAAAAGACAACAAGTTCTTCGCCATGATCATCAAGAAAGAATACGGTGGTCTTGAGTTCTCTGCTTACGCACAATCCTTGGTTTTGCAAAAGCTTACCGGCGTTTCTAGTGTGCTATCTTCAACCGTTGGTGTACCAAATAGCTTAGGCCCAGGCGAGCTGCTGCAACATTACGGTACCCGTGACCAAAAAGATTATTATCTGCCCCGTTTAGCAAATGGCCTTGAAATTCCATGCTTTGCCCTGACTAGCCCAGAAGCAGGCTCCGATGCTGGCTCTATTCCTGATGAAGGCTTCGTCACAAAAGGTATGTGGCAAGGAGAGGAAGTGCTCGGCATGTCGATCACTTGGAATAAACGCTACATCACTCTTGCACCCGTTGCGACGGTGCTTGGTTTGGCATTCAAGCTCAAAGACCCCGACGGATTGCTTGGTAACGAAGCCGACCTAGGAATTACCTGTGCGTTAATCCCGACCGATCTCGATGGTGTAGAAATTGGCCGTCGACACTTCCCGCTGAACCTGCCATTCCAAAATGGTCCAACGCGCGGTAACAACATTTTCGTTCCTTTGGACTTCATCATTGGTGGTCCAGAAATGGCTGGTCAAGGCTGGCGCATGCTGGTCGAGTGTCTTTCAGTTGGTCGTGGTATTACGCTGCCTTCAAACTCAACGGGTGGACTCAAATCAGCCGCTTTGGCGACAGGTGCTTATGCTCGTATTCGACGCCAGTTCAAGTTACCTATCGGTAAAATGGAGGGTATCGAAGAGCCACTCGCTCGAATCGGTGGTAATGCGTATGTCATGGATGCCGCCAGTGCACTGACCGTGACAGGTATTGATTTGGGTGAAAAGCCTTCTGTTATCTCAGCGATTGTGAAATACCACTGTACGCACCGAGGTCAACGCAGTGTCATTGACGCGATGGATGTTGTCGGTGGTAAAGGTATATGCCTTGGGCCAAAGAACTTCTTAGCTCGAGGATATCAAGGCTCACCCATTGCCATTACAGTTGAAGGTGCGAACATTCTGACACGTTCAATGATCATTTATGGCCAGGGTGCCATTCGCTGTCATCCATTTGTGTTGACAGAAATGGAAGCCGCCTACAATGAAGACGAGCGTGAAGCGCTCAGCTCTTTTGACCAAGCGTTATTTGGCCACGTGGGCTTTGTGATCAGTAATCTTGTTCGTTCTATGTGGTTAGGCCTAACTGACGGTCGCACCTCTAGTACCCCACGTAAGGATGACACGGCGCGTTATTACCAACAAATGAACCGCTACGCGTCAAACCTTGCACTCCTGTCTGACGTTTCAATGGCAATACTGGGTGGAAACCTTAAGCGTAAAGAACGTCTTTCCGCACGCCTTGGCGACGTGTTGAGTCAGCTTTATCTCGCCTCTTCTACCATGAAGCGATATGCCGATGAAGGCTACCAAAAGGCTGATATGCCATTGGTTCATTGGGGCATGCAGGACGCCTTGTATCAAACTGAGACGGCAATAATTGAGTTTCTAGATAACTTCCCTAGCCGTTGGGTCGCTGCGCCACTCCGCGTCATGCTGTTCCCATTTGGCACTCGTCGCACTAAGCCCAATGACCAACTGGATGGCAAAGTTGCTCAAATTTTGCAAACACCAGGAGAGTCAAGAAGCCGAATTGGTCGAGGGCAGTTCCTTGAAGCATCAGAACACAACCCAGTCGGTAAAATTGAAAAAGCACTTCTCGATATTTTAGCGGCTGAACCTGTCCACAAAAAGGTCTGTGATACGACAGGTCAAAAGCTACCATTCATGTTCCTCGACAAAGTGGCGCAGATTGGTTTGAGTGAAGGTGTGATCACCGACAAAGAGGCGGAAATTCTGTGCATCGCGGAAGCAGGTCGATTAGAAACCATCAATGTGGATGACTTTGAATCCGATGAGCTTGCCGCAGCGAGCAAGGCTTTGGATAAGGTTATTCATGCCGCATAGTCTGGGCTAGCATTACTCGGGGCTCAAAAAAGGAGAAGCATAGCTTCTCCTTTTTTTGTCTTTCATGTGCAGTTCTCGACACATGATCTAAAAACAGAATCACACACCACTTAACCACACCATTTCAACCCGAACAGTCATATAACCAAACAATGAAGCATCACGCAGCTTTATCTGAATCTTCCGGTGGCGGCGCTTCTAATTCTTCTTCTGTTTCAGCCGCGAGCTTTTTCGCTTTGATTTTACGAATGATAAACCAAGTTAATATCGCCAGAACAAGCAGTAAGATGTTACCACCAATAATGGTGATCATTGCCATCTTGCGGTCTTCTTCTCGTTGTATGGCTTGAAGCCGTTCTTCTTCAATGCGCGCACGCTCCGCTTCTCTTTCTTCTCGCTCGAGCTTAGCCTTCTCAATGGCTTCGTAATCTGCCACGGCAAACGTCTGCTCGGGTAAATGAAAGACTAATGAACGCCCTGACAACTTGTCTGTACCGTAAAGCCACGCGAACCACTTGTGCTGTCCCGGCTCAGCAAAATTATCAATATCTACGTTTAGTGCTGTATATTCTTTACTGGAAACCCCTTGATATACTGAGGTTTTTCCTTTGGGGCCTTTAAATTCAGCATGTGCCGCTATGGATCCATTTTCGATACTGGCAGAGTCTGACTCCACGAGCAGATGATGAGGAAGTGCTTTTTTTCGGCTTTGCTTAAATGTCGCCATCAGAGGCGTTGGATATACGAGAACTTCTTGCTCTAACGTACGAAAAAACACGCCATTTCCAGACGTAACCCGCGCACGGTACTTTCCTGGCGCGGCATTGACTGGCAACTCAACGGTAAAAATGCCATCCCCCGCCACTTCATCCAACCCCGAACCATCATCGATAAATCGACCTAGTGACATTTCCTGTGGACGCTGATCAACGGGGATATCTTCCACACTCTCTAAGAACTCGGTGAACGTCACCGTCAATTCCACGCGATCGAGAAAATCTCGCAGGTTTAATGGCTCGCCTGCCTGCATTAAGCGTGCAGTGAACTTGAGGGTTTCTCCTTGATAGAGCCGATGAGGGAAGGTATCTACCTTCATACTCAGCTCTGACAAAATACGAATCTTATTCTCTGGTGTCACCTTACCTATTGCCTGCCACGGTCCGGGCATTGGGTCGAAAATCGAGACAATATCCATGTCAGGTTCTTTGTGCCAAGACACGTTGTCAGGGTGACGCCACTCATACAGTTTCGTGCCATCAGGTTGGACGAGAACAACAGGCTTACTTGGATTCTTGCGATAAATAACAAACGCAACCTGCGTAATGGTGGAATCGATACGAAAACGGTTATTCAACAATCGAATATCACGATCAGATGTCTGTTCCGCTGCGGCGCTGAACACAGTCAACAACGCAAGCAGCACGCCAAACCATCCCATTTTCATATCATCTCCTGTTACCGCCAGAGACAGCTGCCGTTTTTCGCGATAACGTCCAGCTGCGCTTCATGTTCTATTAGTTCATCGGCAGATGCATGAATGATCTTTAATTTTTTTGTTCCCACTTCAACACGTCGAATGGACTCGTCATTGGTATCTTGCCCATTTGAATCCGTTCCGCTAAAGGACAGCGTTGTTTGCCCACCGGTCATTAACAAATAGACGTCGGCAAGAATCTCGGCATCCAGCAAAGCACCGTGCAGTGTTCGGTGTGAGTTATCTATGCCATAACGGTCACAGAGCACATCCAGGTTGTTACGTTTGCCGGGGAAGATCTTCCTTGCCATCGCAAGGGTATCTGTGACCTTGCAATAGTCTTCAGTTTTGCCGATGCTCGGATCAACGGTCTGAAACTCGTTATCCATGAAACTAACGTCAAAGGGCGCATTGTGTGCGACCAACTCAGCCCCTTTAATGAACGCCAGAAATTCTTCATGAATGGCTGCGTATTCCGGCTTACCCACCAAGAATTCATCGGTAATACCGTGAACGGAAATAGCCTCTGGGTCTATCTCGCGATCTGGCTTGATATACACATGAAAGTGTCGCCCCGTAAGCTTACGGTTAACAATTTCAACGGCACCAATTTCAATAATTTTATGGCCTTCATAAACAGGGCCACCCTCACGGTTCATACCCGTGGTTTCTGTATCGAGAACGATTATTCTGTCGTAACTGGCTTTCATGGCGTCACTTATGTCAGACTTGGCGATTAATTTAAATAGATACTAACAAATATGGTCAAGCAGGTAGAAATTTTCACTGACGGATCTTGCCTCGGCAATCCAGGACCCGGTGGTTATGGGGTGGTTTTACGCTATAAGCAGCACGAAAAAGAGATAAGCGAAGGCTTTGAACTCACCACTAACAACCGCATGGAATTACTTGCCGCTATTGTGGGACTTGCCAGCCTCAAAGAGCATTGCTCTGTGGTTTTGACTACCGACAGCCAGTACGTTCGACAAGGTATCACTCAATGGATTCATAACTGGAAAAAACGTGGTTGGAAAACCGCGGATAAAAAAACCGTTAAGAATGCGGATCTTTGGCAAAAGCTAGACAAGGAAGCTCAGCGTCACACCATCGACTGGCAGTGGGTTAAAGGGCATGCAGGCCATCCGGAAAATGAACGTTGTGATGAACTGGCACGTGCTGGGGCAGAAAAACCCACTCAACCCGATACGGGTTACCAACCCAACGAGTAGTCAGCCTTCTTTATTGGATCAACGCTTGGTCAAACCACATACGACCCTAGCATTCAAATATCGCCAGATCCGGTTCGATAATTCACACTGACTGGCGATAAGCGTTTACGCAGTTTCCATTCAGGTTTTATCGGTTTCAATGGATAAGTACGCTTTCTCGCGACAATAAAATAAAGAGAGCCCATTGCTGGCAATAACCCAGAACACGCGTT
The DNA here is from genome assembly GCF_028683095.1 of Enterovibrio gelatinilyticus. Classification (GTDB taxonomy): domain Bacteria; phylum Pseudomonadota; class Gammaproteobacteria; order Enterobacterales; family Vibrionaceae; genus Enterovibrio; species Enterovibrio gelatinilyticus. The sequence continues at coordinate 238,887 of NZ_JAJUBC010000004.1, forward strand.
TTCGAACCACACTCCACATGTACGGTGCTGCGTTGCAGGGATCAAGCCGAAACACGACATTTCAATGATCTCGTAGTTTAGTAACCCCAGCCAATCCCGAACACGAAGTGGACTGAACATTCTTCCATTCCACGGTAGTTTGTTTTTACGCCACGGAATTAAGCGGCCGATACCCATCAAACTGCTTGGATTGACGCCAGAAAGGACCAAGTAACCATCATCGATCATCACTCTATCAATTTCGCGTAATAATCGATGGGGGTCGCTAGAGTAATCCAATTGGTTAGCGAGAATGCAAACATCGAAGGCTTTATCAACAAACGGAAGCTGATAGCCGTCAGCCTCGACATTTCTTAATGGATTTAACTTATCAATGCAGACTTGATGTTGAATGTTACAATGCCCGCTGGTTAACTCGCAGCTAAGGCCACCAAGTTTGAGCATGTGGTAACCAAAACATCGTGGAAGCCATTCGTCCAATCGAGTCTGAATATGCGAGCACGCCCACTCACCATGGGCAAATTGATCCCATGTGTACGGGTATTCTAATGGACGTTGACTACGTGCTGGCTTCATAGAGTATTTGAGTTATAGCTGGAGAGTAAAAATGCTATCGATATCAAGCATACCCGCATTTAATGACAATTACATCTGGTTACTAAAAAATGATGACAATCATTGTCTTGTTGTCGATCCCGGCGACGCAAAGCCCGTACTCACATATCTGGCAGAGCATGAGCTTATCTTAGACGCAATACTGCTTACTCACCATCATCATGACCACGTTGGTGGTGTCGAAGCATTAACATCTGTCTATTCAAGTGCTGCTGTTTATGGCCCATCCACCGAACGATTCCCACAAGTCACCCACCCTCTTGAAGATGGTGCATCGTTTTCTTTGTTCAACACGCAATTTACCGTTTTACAAGTCCCTGGACATACTGTTGACCACATCGCTTATCATGCAGATGGCAAGCTCTTTTGTGGTGACACCTTGTTCTCTGGTGGGTGTGGTCGCCTTTTTGAGGGTACCCCCTCTCAGATGCATTCCTCTTTGATGCGCCTCGCCGCTTTTCCTGACGAAACATTGGTGTTTTGCACGCACGAATACACACAATCAAACTTGAAATTTGCTCAAGTGGTTGAACCCAGCAATACTGCGCTTGGTGAGTATGTACTCACTGTTACCAATTTACGGGCTATCAATAAAATGACATTGCCGTCAACGATAGGTCGCGAAAAGAGCATTAATCCGTTTTTGCGCGCGAATCACGCTTCAGTAAAAGAAGCAGTGAAACATACTGCGACAGACAGCTCTGATATTGAAACTTTTGCAGCGCTCAGACGTTGGAAAGATGAATTTTGACGCAAGTCACTTGTAAGCAAACGTATAGGCCGATTATTATCATCGACCAATTTTTGAAAGGTTAATCTATTAATGAAGTTCCGTTATGTATTAGTGGGATCGATGTTTCTCGCGGGATGCCAATTAACAGGGCAAGATGACGTCGCAACAACGACTAATACGCCAGATCAACAGGAAACCTTGCAAGCCAAGGAAGCAACAACAGCCCATCAAGTTGAAACGCTTGAACCTAAGGTTGAAGCACCTGTTATTACTCCACAGAATCAGGAGGATGTCTGGAATCGGATTGCCATGCAAATGGACATGCCCGTCCCTGAAAACAAACGAGTTAAGTACTATCGTAATTGGTACTTAAAGCACCCTCAGCATCTCCATACTGTCGCAAAACGCGCAGAGCCTTTCCTCCACCTAATCACTGAAAAGGTAGAAGAACGCGGCATTCCGCTAGAGATTGCGTTACTTCCTGTTGTTGAAAGTTCATTTGACCAATTTGCATACTCACATGGTCGTGCTGCGGGATTGTGGCAATTCGTACCGGAAACGGGTCGCCGCTTCGGTCTCGAGCAAAACTGGTGGTATGACGGCCGTCGAGACGTTGTCGCGTCGACTGACGCAGCATTAGATTTATTGGAGTATCTCCACAAGAAATTTGATGGTGACTGGCTCCATGCACTTGCAGCCTACAATACCGGTGAAGGGCGTGTATTTCGTGCTATTCGCAAAAACAAAGCGGCGGGTAAGCCTACTGATTTTTGGTCACTGTCTTTACCCAAAGAAACCAGTGGCTATGTGCCGAAACTCATTGCTGTTGCCGATGTCGTCAAAAACAAAGAAAAGTACGGTTTAGTGCTACCGAAAATTGCGAACCATTCGGTACTCGAAGTTGTAGAGCCTAATGTTCAAATGGATTTAGCACTTGCCGCTAACTACGCCGGACTCTCATTGTCTGAGTTACAAAGCTTAAACCCTGCTTATAACCACTGGGCAACATCTCCGGATGACAATAACAAACTTCTATTGCCTAAAACCAACGTGGAGCAATTCACAACCAACCTTGCTGAGAATAACAACCAAGGTATTAAGGTCACCCGCTACAAAGTACAAGGCGGCGACTCATTGGGCACAATTGCGCAACGACACAATACAACAATAAAAGTGATACAGCGGGCAAACAGCATCAAAGGAACAAATATCCGTGTTGGTCAACATTTGCTAATCCCTGTGGCACTAAAAGATGAGAGTCAGTACTCACTGAGCGCACCTCAACGTCTTGCAAAAATGACGAGCAAAAAGCGCGGCGATATTAAGCTGACTCACAAGGTAACAAAAGGGGATAGTTTTTGGACTATATCTCGTAAGCATGGCGTCGCTCACAGTGATCTAGCGCGATGGAATGGTATGAGCCCGAAAGACACACTGCGTATCGGTCAAGATTTGGTCGTGTGGAAAAAAGCAGAAGAAGGGGCTCGCATACGTACTATTTTTTACAAAATCCGCGAAGGAGACTCGCTAAGCGGAATTGCCTCTCGATATAAGGTTTCTGTGACTGATCTGATTAAGTGGAACTCTTTAAAGAAAAACGCTTATATCCAGCCAGGGCAACAATTGAAACTCTATATCGATGTAACAAAAGTCAGCGCATAACTTCAACTTAATTGATATATAAAACATAAAGCGCCTTGTGTTCTCACAAGGCGCTTTTTGCATGAAGAGAAATCACATCACCATTGGATGTCGCTTCATCATTCTAATCCCTTCACGCTTAAAGCAGTCAACAAGTGGGTTTTCTGCCATATCAGCACGCCATACGAACGACAAAGAACGCGCCATTTTAAGCTCAGGGACGTTAAGCGCTACGAGTTTTCCGCTTTCAATGTATGGTTCAACGTCGAGGTACGGGAGACAAGTTAAGTAAGAGCCATTCGCGACTAAGCTTCGAATCACAGGCACATGCTCGTACTCTCGCCAGACATCAAGATCTTCAATATGGTGGCAAATGGAGCTTTCGAATGCCGTTCTTGTCCCTGAACCTTGCTCTCGCAATACCCATTTAGCTTGCTCTAATTGTGCAATACTCACGTGATCATAGCGTGAAAAGGGATGGTGAGCGGAAGCGACAATAGTTAGGTGGTCATTGCACCAGGGTTCCTGATGAAGACGATTATCATCACAGCGCCCTTCGATAATGCCGAGGTCATAACGATAATCAAGCACACCAGCAATGACTGAACTCGTACTATGAACGCCTAAAGAAATTCGAATTTCTGGAAAGTCACTATCAATAATACTGATAAGGTCTGGCACCAAATGTTCTGCAGGGGTTTGACTTGCTCCCAGTCGAATTTCACCACTGAGCAAGTGCTGCTCATAAATGCCCATTTCAATCTGTTTTGCGTCTCGTAAAAGTCGCTTGGCTTTAGGCCTCAACCAACTTCCCCAATGAGTAAGCATTAACCCCTTACCCTTTCGCTCAAACAGAGGACGTCCTAGCATCTTTTCGAGCTGAGACAATGACATACTGGTTGCAGACTGTGTCAGTGAAAGGATTTCAGCGGCTTGGCTAACGCTTCCCGTGTCCGCTACGGTATCAAAGACCGCAAGCTGTTTCAGTGAATATCTCACCGTGGTATTTCTCCCTAGATAACCAAACAAATAACCCTTTTATTTTTATGTATTCATTGTACCTAGTGCGAAAAAATCATCAATTATTCTGAATACAATTCAAAGAATTATCAATTGTACTTGATGCAGTTCACTCAATTAATCTGATTAGGAAGTCAGGCATTTCGCCAAACACAGTGAAAGGAAAAACACATGAATAATCTTCGGGAGGAAAGGTAATGACAACTGCCTATTCTGATCACGAGTTTGTATCAGTCAAAGGATTTTCAGCATCTGAAATGATGAACGAAGCCGAACGTTACGCAATAAAAAAGATAAGCAAAAAAAGTGGCGCTACTCTTAGCCTTGCCACACTGGCTGGTGCGTTTATCGGCCTTGCCTTTCTTTTCTATATTACAGTGACAACGGGTAACGATAGTACAAACTGGGGTGTTAACCGCTTAATCGGCGGGTTTGCATTCAGTATGGGATTGATACTGATTGTCATCTTTGAAGGCGAGTTATTCACTAGCACCGTTTTATCGAGTATTTCGTGGGCAAATAACCAGGTAAGTGTCCCCAAGCTACTTTCAATCTGGGGCAAAGTTTACCTAGGTAACTTCTTTGGTGCGACGTTGCTTGTTCTCATGGTTACTGCTGCGGGCTTATATCAGCTTGATGGCGGGCAGTGGGGTTTAAATGCGCTCAATATTGCTCAGCACAAATTACACCACACTTGGCTTGAAGCGTTCACTCTTGGCGTGCTGTGCAACATTCTAGTTTGTACCGCAATATGGCTAACGTTCTGCTCAGCAAACCCTATCGTCAAAGCCGCAATGACCATGCTTCCCGTTGCCATGTTCGTTTCTAGTGGATTTGAACACAGCATCGCCAACATGTTTATGGTGCCACTCGGTATCGTCATTGCCCACTTTTCACCGGATACATTCTGGCTTGGGCTTGGTACCAATGCGGCAAACTATGCCGACTTATCTATCAACAACTTTTTAGTTAACAACCTTATCCCTGTCACCCTAGGCAATATCGTTGGCGGTGCCGTGCTTGTAGGCCTAGCCAACTGGGGAATTTACCGTAAACAAATGCAACAACCCGATATGCTGAGCGTTAACACGCCAGTTGCCATCAAAAAAGCAACCAAGGACTCTGCCATGATGAACAATGTGAAAGTAAAAGACCTAATGAACAAAAGCCCTATCGTCTTGAAAGGAAGCGACCGCACGGCTGACGCCATTGATAACTTGCTTTCCAATGGTCTGACTGGTGCCCCTGTATGTGACAGTCAGCAACATGTAGTCGGTTTCTTTTCTGTACACGATGCTATGGTCAATCTTTGGTGTGAAGACTATCTGCCGAATGCGAACTCGCTGGTTAGCGAGTTGATGAGCGATGAAGTAACAGCATTAAGTGCGGATGAAAGCTTAATCGATGTAGCAGAGTTCTTAGTCATGGATAAAGAAAAGGTATTCCCTGTGTCCTCCATGGGCATTGCAACAAGTTTTTCCACTTTGTCACTTAAGGATCGCGTAAAAGAAGCGAAAGTGAGTAAGCCTCATATCTTGCCAGTTATCACAAACGGTCGTTTAGTCGGTGTAATTTCAAGATCTGATGTGCTCCAAGCATTAAGACCGCTGTATGAAAACGAACCTTTAGTTGAAGTGGCTAAAGCCGTTTAATGAAATGAAGGGCAGTAACGATACTGCCCTTCTTCTATTCAGACGGGAATATCAGAGACGCTTCGATAAACGCATGATCAGACGCTGATGTATTTTTTGACCGCGAATCAACAAGCTCAAGTTCGCGATAGAATAAATGATCCAGCGGATAACCAAATACAGTGAGTCTATCATCACTGCTGTATTGAGCCTCTTTCAGCCCAAGCTCTTCGAGTTCCATTTTGACCACATCCAAGCGCTCTTCGCTCCAAGTGTTAAAATCCCCAGCAATGATAATAGGGCCTTTGATATCTCGCACCGCGTCGACTAATGAATGCAATTGTTCCTTATATTCTTCCACCCCAAAGGTAAAATTTATACTGTGCAGATTGATGACAGATAAGGTTTTCCCGTTTGAGAGCGAAAATGCACTGTAAAGCGCACTTTTGGGCAGACGCAGATAAGGCTCAATTTTGGTATACGCACACACTTTCTTTGGGACGACCTCGGATAATGTCATCACCCCTGCAATTTCACCTTTGATGGCAAAAGCGTAGGCCTGATTACTGTGCCACCCTTCGCGTTCAATGTAGCTGAGAAGTTGAGGTTTAGATTGTGCCTCTTGAAGCAATATTATCGCATTATCTTTCGATAATTCAGATAGTTCAGCCTCCCAACCATCCAACTGTTGTTTATAGATATTCCATACTGCGATATTAAGAGGCCTAGTCACATCAATTGTTTCGTTCGCTGAATAGCCGCGACAACGAACACTTCCTTCTCCTGACGCTAAGCTAGCTTCTTCTGGCACATCTACAAACGTATAGACCGTTAAAATGCCACAAATCAATATCAATGCGCTGAGAATTACCCAGCGAGGTCTAAACTGTTTCATCAAATAAATGGCACCTTACTGTTAGTTTGAAGTGAGCATGATCCGACAGGTCGAGAATTTTATGTGCTCATGATAAAGATTGTCGATCAACGCATCACAGTCGTTTCAATTGCGGGACTGAGCATCCTAATTACCAGGGGGCGTATTCAATTGCCCCTATACTCTCTCGACTCGCACATTCAGGAGCTCAAAAATGGCTAATGAATCTAAAGGCAACTATTACCGTATTCTACACCCAGCTCAAAAACCTTGGATGATTGCCTTCGTAGCAGCGATTGGTTCTGCTATTTGTATCGCCTTACTGGCTATCATTGATGAAAGCGCAAAGGGTGATTATGTATTAATGGCACCTTTTGGAGCAACGATGGTTCTAGTTTTTGGATTGCCAAAAAGTCCGCTGGCACAGCCTCCAAATGTCATTTTTGGTCATCTAACTACGGCCATTGTCGGCATTATTTTTGCCAACCTTTTTCCAGTCGAATTTTGGTCGTTAGGGTTAGCGGTAGGAACAGGGATATTCTTTATGATTTTGTTCGGTGTCACCCACCCTCCTGCTGGCGGAAATCCATTACTCATTTTACTAGGAGGGCATACAAGCTTTACATTTGCACTTTATCCCGTCCTCGCTGGCGCCTGTGTCATTGTGCTTATTGCTTTGATCTATCATGGATTTGTGTCGCGTTTGGAGTATGCATGGGTCAACAAGCCAAAGAAGGTATAGGTTATGTATAACAAAATACTTTATGCACTCGATTTAGACTCTAAAGCCCATTTACAAAAAGCACTCGCTATTGCCGCGCAGCTAAATGCCCAGCTTTACGTGGGGTATGCCACCCATATGGATGAAGACTATACAGATGATGAGATCTATTTCGGTAAGGCTGATGGCGACATGCTCGTTGATGGCAAGAGAAAAGAATTAGAAGCCAAGCTAGATGTATTACTGCAAGGAACTGAACTATCTAAAGAGCATGTTTATGTCGTCGATGGCCCCGTGGGAAAAGCGATTGATCATCTAGCCCAAACACTCAACACAGATCTTGTTCTTATCGCCAAATCTCATCGTCATTTCAGCTTGCTGATAAAGCCTGACACATTAATACGATATATGTCGCACTATGACTTGTTGAGTTTCAATTAGCTCAATGAGCTTTTGGGAAAAGTGACAGAAACGAAAAAGCCACCGACATTGCTGTCGAGGCTTTCGAAA
>NZ_JAJUBC010000040.1 GCF_028683095.1 Enterovibrio gelatinilyticus
CCCTAGGCCCTGCTCTGTTTCCTAGAACCTGCTCTGTACCTAAGCCCTGCTCTTCCCCAACTCCTACCTTGTCTGGTGCAACGGCCCCTGGTTAACCGCCGTAAACATCGTGGCGTAGAGGCGTTGTGCATAGCCGTCCGTCATTGCTGAGATGTAGTCAGAAATCACACGTCGACCCGTTTTTCCCTCGGCAACATCTTGTCGCCATTGCGCTCGGGTCGCTTCTGGCAGCAAACGATTCGGGTCAGCATCAAATGCTTCAAACAACTCCATCACCAATTGCTGACCTTTGTATTCAATGACTTGTAGCTCGGGCTTTTGTACCACATATTCACTCACAAACGCTTTGAGTACGCCCAACACATCGTGCATCACGTCGGTCAGTTTGGCATTCCACTGCAACAGTGGATCCTCAAAACGATTCACCCCATCTTGCACAGCAGGCTCAATGGCGATGGACGTCAACAGCGTATTCACCAGTGCTCCAATGGCGTCTTTTCGCTCATGATGCTGACCAAACATTTGCTCACTCAAGTGACCAATATTGGTTTCAAGCCAAGGATCGCCGCATTCGGCGAGTTTACTGGCAACCGCCTCTTGCCATTGGTCACGCTGAACAATGCCCATGACAATGGCATCTTCCAAATCATGAACGCCATAAGCAATATCGTCTGCAAGTTCCATAATGGAACAATCAAGTGACTTATATTCACTGCGACCATGGTGGTTATCCGTCGGCTCACGTCTCAGCGAAGTAAACAGTTCCGCGTCATTGTCTGATAACGCGCCAAGCACCCAGTCAAAGCGCTCAGCATCATCTTGATAGATGCCTTTTGCAGGATGCCACTGCGCCGCCCTTAGATGGCGAAACGCATTTACATCTTCAGGTAATTGATGACGTCGGGTGTGCTTAAGCAAAGTAGGGTATTTCAATAAGCCCAGCAGCGTTCGACGCGCCAAGTTCATCCCATCATGCTCGGTATAAGGCTCTAGCAAAGAGACAATTCGAAACGTTTGTGCATTTCCCTCGAAACCATCGTCATTGCGCATCATGTAATTAAGCGCGATTTCCCCACCATGACCATAAGGCGGATGACCAATGTCATGTGCCAAACACAAACTTTCCATCAAACTGGTCGACGGAAGCAAAGGTCTAAAGTCTGGTTGCTTCTCTTTCAGTTGAGCAACAATCCCAGTACCGATTTGAGACACTTCAAGGGAGTGCGTTAACCGCGTACGATAAAAATCGCTGTGTTCCGCGCCCAGAACCTGTGTTTTGGCTTGAAGTCGTCTAAACGCGGCAGAATGCAGAATACGCGCACGGTCGCGCTGAAACACCGTACGTTTGTCATTTCGGCGTTGTTTGTTCTCTTGAGCTAATCGCGCTTCCCACGCTGGAGAAACATCAAATTTATTCATCACTGATCTCATCAAGCGTTAAGCCGAAACTCACGGCAAACGTCGACATAAAATACGCCGTGGCTTCACTGCCCCTTTCTTCCATGGTCGTTTCGAGACGACGTTTCGCCTGTTCAAACTCATGATTTCCTGCTGACAGTTCTTCCAAGCATTTCAAATACGCGCAAATAGCGTCGGCCTGTTTGACGATTTTGTAGTCGTCGGCATCAATTGCTTCACTATCAATCAAAGGGCGGTAATCGTCACGAAACTCCTCCGGCAGTAAAGAGATCAACTTGTCTTCGGCGATACGCTCAATCTTTTTATATTCATCCGCGATGGCTGGATTGAAATATTTGATGGGGGTCGGTAAATCGCCCGTAAAGACTTCACTGCAATCGTGAAACATCGCAAGCAGCGCAACGCGTTCTGGGGAATGATTCCCCCCAAATTTCTTGTTGTCTATCAACGCAAGTGCGTGAGCAACGAACGCGACTTGAAGGCTGTGCTCGGAGATATTTTCATTGAACACATTTCGCATTAACGGCCAGCGATAGATAAGTTTCATTCTGGCGAGATGGGCAAAGAAGTGGCTATGTTTCTGGCTCATGGCATCCTTGGCTTAGCTTAGTTGATTGAGTTGGCCTAATTGAAACGTAAAGTCTCTATCCATTCTGTTGTGCTACTGCGCTTTTCTCAAGCTTTTCGCACAAAAAACCTGCCGATGGCAATAACCGGACAACGCAAACCAAGAAGAACAGCAAAGACAAGTAAGAAGAAAGAAGAAAGAAGAAAGAAGAAAGCGAAGAATAAAATAGATAGGGAGAGCGTGCTCCCCAACACACAGCCTTGTCGTAAGTTAAAGCGTGATGCGATCGCGATTCTTTTCTACGATAGCATTACCAATACCTTTGACTCCTGACAGTGAATCAATGGTATCAAACGCGCCATTTTCATTGCGAAAATCAACGATAGCCTGAGCTTTCGCTTTACCAATACCTTCCAGATACTTATCAAGCTCTTCGACTTCTGCCGTATTGATGTTCACTTCGACAGGAGTTCCTTGCGCACCATCTTGCGCCGACACTGCAGGGCTAGCCAGTAACGTTACGGCCAGCACCAGCGTTGATAATAGTGTTTTTAACATGTCCGATTCCTCAATGTGAATAGATAAATGATCAAGATGATTTGAACAAAATCCACTCCAGCATAAGGGTCACTCACATTAGCTCCATTTCCATGCACAAAAAAACGACGGGGAGCTAAAAGCTCCCCGTCGACGTAACTTGTCAATTACAGTGCAACTGCAATCACTTCAAAATATCCGTGATTATTGCTCTGCTGTATTTAATGAATAAGTTACTTCCGTGTTTGCTTTCAGCTCAGAGATCAGCGCAGTAAGATCCGCGTTAGCGGTTGAACGCGCTACGCGATCTGCCATTTGGCTCTCAAGGCTAATGCTCTCAGTCTCTGGGTCTTTGACACCATCCAAAGCCACGATCAACACATCGCCATTCACTGAACGCGTTAAACCATACTCGCTAGTCTCTGCAGCAGGTGCTGGCAGAGTAAAGACTAACTCAACCACTTCACGCTCAGGGGACATACGAGCAAGCTCTGACACGTCGCTGAATGCATAACCAGACGCATTCACACCGGCATCGTTGCCATCATTCAATTCTGACAACAAAGTGTCCGCCAATGCACTAGCCGCTTTCTCGCCTTCTTGGCGTTTCAGCAGCGCAGTCACTTGCGTTTCCACTTCTTCGAATGGCAACACAGTTTCAGGACGAACATCATCAACACGCACTACGATGACGTGCTCAGGTGCAATCTCAATAATGTCTGAGTTCAAACCGTCTTCACGCACTTCAGGGCTTTGCAATGCTTGTACAACGCTAGGGTTGGCTAGCGAACCCGAAAGCTCGTTCAATGCGACAAAATCTGTTTTCGTTACTTCAGCGTTTGATGATGCGGCCGCTTCATCAAGGTTGTCAGGCATTTCGAACGCTTTCTCAGCCAGCTCGTTTGACAGCGCATAGAATTTCTCTGCTGCATGCTGCTGCTTCAATCGCGCAATGATCTCATCACGAACCTCAGCAAAAGGCTTAGCGTCAGACGGCTTCACTTCATCCAGTTTAATGATGTGGAAACCAAAATCAGATTGCACAACGTCAGTAACATCACCGGTGTTAACCAAAGCAAACGCAGCTTCTTCAAACGCAGGGTCCATTACGCCTTTATCAAACCAATCAAGTTGACCGCCTTGCTCTGCACTGAAAGTATCATCAGAGCGAGTTTTAGCCAGTTCAGCAAAATCAGCACCCGCATTCAGTTCAGCAAGAACTTCCTGTGCTTTTTCTTTCGCCGCGCTGTCATCACCTTGGATCATAATGTGGCTAACTTTGCGTTGCTCAGACGTGCCGTAAGACGCAATGTTCGCCTCGTAGTACGTTTTTGCTTCTTCATCAGTGATATCAGCAACATCAGCCACGCCAGCACCCGTCAGTTCCACGTAAGACAGTTTGAACTGCTCAGGGCGAACGAATTGACTTGGGTTTTGCTCGTAGTAAGCCGTTTTCTGCTCTGCTGTGATGTCTGCTTTATCAGCAAAATCCACTAACGGAAGTGTCAAAGTACGAACAGTACGTGTTTGACCTTCAAGCTTGTACAAGGCTTCCAGTTCGTCTTCCAACGCAAACTCACTGCTTAGCAGTGCATTTACCAATTGCTCTCGAACCATGTCTTGACGAACGTATTCTGCAAACTGATCTGGGCTTAGGCCATTGCGACGCAGTGCCGATAGGTACAGATCGTTATTGAACACACCGTTGCTTGAAAAAGCCTGCATGTCACGGATTGATTGCTTAATCTGCACGTCACTCACGCGAAGACCCAATCTGTCTGCTTCTTGGTCAAGAAGCGATTGGTCCACCATGCGGTCAAGAACACTGCGACGGAATTGAGCCAGATAGGAAGGGTCACTCAACAATGTTGAGAAGAATTCTCCAGCTTGTGATTGCATTTGTGCACGCTCATTTTGATAAGCTTGCTCAAATTGGCTGCGGCTAATTTCTAGATCACCCACTTTAGCCGCTGGAGCCTCAGTACCACCAGCAAGGTAGCCACCGACACCCGCAAAGGCAAAGGAAAAGATAATAAGGCTTAAGATGATCTTAACCGCGATGCTGTTTACGCCTTCGCGTAGTCGCTCCATCATAACGTGCCGCCACTCCTGCTAAATTGAAACGTTCGTCTTAAAAATAAAACTCAGTAATTAAAAACTAAAAAAGCGCATCCCGAGATGCGCCTTTACACTCTGATTGAGCCCGATTATACGCTGATGTCTCAGACATTACAGCCTTTAACTAGGCTCTCTGCGACAAAGAGCAATCGTAAAACTAAGAATTAGTTAACCGCGTCTTTCAGAGCTTTACCCGCTTTAAAGCCAGGTACTTTTGCTGCTGGAATATCAATTTCCGCACCAGTTTGTGGGTTACGACCAGTACGTGCTGAACGCTCACGAACAGAGAACGTACCAAAACCCACTAGAGCCACTTGGTCACCATCTTTCAGGCTGCCTGATACTGCGTCAATCAGAGCATCTAGTGCGCGACCCGCTGATGCTTTAGATAGATCTGCATCTTCTGCGATTTTATCAATTAACTGCGACTTGTTCACTTTTTCATCCCCTTTAACAAACGAACCACAAATCCCATTTTTTGCGGTGGCGAATAATTAGTCATCGCCTTAGTTATCAAAACAAGGCTGTAAAACGCTGTAGCTGTTATGTATTAAGGGCTTGCAGCGTTTCTCTTAACTTAGCCCTCAAAAAAAAGACTGACAAGCCTTTTACTGACTGTCAGCCTTTTACGTTGCTTATTTTTGCTACGCGTCACTCTTTTTCGCGGTTACAAGCTCGATTCCTAGCGGGTTGTCCTGCAATGCGAGGGTCAGAACATCATCGATCCAGCGCACAGCATGGATATCGAGGTCTGCTTTCACGTTATCAGGAATCTCTTCCAGATCACGTTCATTCTCTTTTGGAATGATAACCGTTTTAATTCCACCACGGTGAGCGGCAAGAAGTTTTTCCTTCAAGCCACCGATCGGAAGTACTTCACCACGCAAGGTGATTTCACCGGTCATTGCCACATCAGAACGAACAGGGTTACCCGTTAGGCTAGATACAAGTGCCGTACACATCGCGATACCCGCACTTGGGCCATCTTTCGGTGTTGCACCTTCTGGTACGTGAACGTGAATATCGCGTTTTTCGTAGAAGTCGTTATTAATACCCAACTTCTCCGCACGCGTACGCACCACCGTCATCGCCGCTTGGATAGACTCTTGCATCACATCGCCCAGCGAGCCGGTTTGCGACAGCTTACCTTTGCCCGGCATAGATTCGGTTTCAATGGTCAGCAAATCGCCGCCTACCGAAGTCCAAGCAAGACCCGTTACCTGACCAACGCGATTGCTTTCATCCGCTTTACCGAAATCAAAACGTTGCACGCCCAAGTAATCTTTCAGGTTGTCTTGATCGATAGTGATAGATTTCAATTCGTTGTTCAGCAGAATTTCTTTCACTGCTTTACGGCACAGTTTCGAAATCTCACGTTCGAGGCTACGCACACCCGCTTCACGCGTGTAGTAACGAATAATGCCAATGATCGCCGAGTCTTCAATCTTGATTTCGCTAGGCTTAAGGCCATTGCGCTGTACTTGCTTATCCAACAAGTGCTGCTTAGCAATGTTTAGCTTCTCATCTTCGGTATAGCCCGACAGACGAATCACTTCCATACGGTCAAGCAACGGACCTGGGATATTCATCGAGTTCGACGTTGCGACAAACATAACGTCTGACAAGTCATAGTCGACTTCCAGATAATGGTCGTTGAACGCGTTGTTTTGCTCAGGGTCCAGAACCTCCAGCAACGCCGACGACGGATCGCCTCGCATGTCTGAAGACATCTTGTCGATTTCATCCAACAGGAACAATGGGTTTTTCACGCCCACTTTTGCCATTTTTTGGATAAGTTTACCCGGCAATGAACCAATATAGGTACGGCGGTGACCACGAATTTCCGCTTCATCACGCACGCCACCAAGTGCCATACGCGTGTACTTGCGGCCTGTCGCTTTCGCAATTGACTGACCCAATGAGGTTTTACCCACACCAGGAGGGCCAACCAAACACAGGATTGGGCCTTTCAGCTTATTAATACGGTTTTGTACTGCGAGGTATTCTAGGATGCGTTCTTTTACGCGCTCCAGGCCATAATGGTCCGAGTTAAGGATCTCTTCGGCCTTCGCCAAATCCTTTTTCACTTTCGAACGCTTCGACCATGGTACGCTCACCATCCAATCGATATAGCTGCGAACAACCGTCGCTTCTGCCGACATAGGAGACATCATCTTGAGCTTTTGCAGCTCTTGTTCTGTCTTCTCTTTGGCTTCCTGAGGCATTTTAGATTCTTCAATCTTCAGCTTCAGGCTTTCAAATTCATCAGGGGCATCATCCAGCTCACCCAGTTCTTTCTGGATAGCCTTCATTTGCTCATTGAGGTAGTACTCGCGTTGGCTCTTTTCCATCTGCTTTTTAACGCGGCTTCGAATTCGTTTCTCAACCTGAAGCAGATCGATTTCTGATTCCATCATGGTCATCAAAAACTCAAGACGCTCAGAGATATCAACGATTTCGAGAACTTGCTGCTTATCATGCAACTTCAACGGCATGTGCGCAGCAATGGTATCCGCTAAGCGAGCAGCTTCTTCAATACCATTTAGCGAGGTCAGTACTTCCGGTGGGATCTTCTTATTAAGCTTAATAAAGCCTTCAAACTGGCCGATGGCAGTGCGCACCAGCACTTCTTGCTCACGCTCATCCATTTCTGGGGTTTCAGTGTACTGAGCATCAGCAATAAAGAAGTCATCTTCACGGAATTTTTTAATTTCTGCACGCTGTAGGCCTTCCACCAGCACTTTGACTGTGCCATCAGGAAGTTTTAGCAACTGCAGGATTGACGCGACCGTACCAACTTCATACAGATCAGCAATAGAGGGGTCGTCAGTTGCCGCATCTTTCTGCGCAACCAATAGAATCTGCTTATCATTGTCCATCGCTGCTTCAAGGCAACGAATTGATTTATCCCTTCCCACAAATAGTGGAATAACCATATGAGGATAAACAACCACGTCACGCAAAGGCAGGACCGGAATCTCAATGCGCTCGGAACGCTCCAAGTTCATATTTTTCTCTCTTCCGTTTTAGATACTAATGAGTATATGGGGATAGTTTGTCAGGATTCAACGGCATACCAAGCAGAATGTAAAAAAGGGAGCGAACGCTCCCTTTTTTTTTATAATTTGTTGGTTAAATACGCAATTTAACCGCACGCTATGTAGGCGTTACTCCGCACCAGCTGCTTGATTTTCAGCCGCTTCGTAAATCAACAAAGGTTCAGATTCCCCTTTGATAACCGATTCGTCGATCACCACTTTAGAAACGTCTTTGCTCGATGGCAAATCGTACATGGTATCTAGTAATACAGCTTCTACGATTGAACGCAAACCACGAGCACCCGTTTTACGATCCATTGCCTTTTGAGCAATCGCCGTTAACGCGTCGTCACGGAATTCAAGTTCAACACCATCAAGCTCTAGCAACGCAGCATACTGTTTCGTCAGTGCGTTCTTCGGCTCACGTAGAATTTGTACCAGCGCGTCTTGATCGAGCTCGGTAAGTGTTGCCGTGACAGGCAAACGACCGATGAACTCAGGGATCAAACCGTATTTCACCAGATCTTCTGGTTCCACTTTGCTGAACAAATCGCTAAGCGTCGCTTTTTGGTCTTTAGAACGTACTTCCGCTCCGAAACCAATACCGCTGCCTTTTGCTACACGTTGATCAACCACTTTATCGAGACCGGCAAATGCGCCACCACAAATGAACAAGATCTTAGAGGTATCAACCTGCAAGAACTCTTGTTGTGGGTGCTTACGACCACCTTGCGGTGGAACAGAAGCAATGGTGCCTTCAACCAGTTTCAACAACGCCTGCTGCACACCTTCACCCGACACATCACGCGTGATTGAAGGGTTATCAGACTTGCGAGAGATCTTATCGATTTCATCGATATAAACAATTCCGCGCTCAGCTTTGGCGACGTCATAATCACACTTCTGAAGCAGCTTCTGGATAATGTTCTCGACATCTTCACCCACATAACCGGCTTCGGTTAGCGTGGTTGCGTCTGCCATAGTGAACGGAACATCCAGAAAACGCGCCAGCGTTTCTGCAAGCAAGGTCTTACCGCTACCCGTTGGACCAATCAACAAGATGTTACTCTTGCCTAGCTCAACGCCTTCTGACGTTGTATCACCGTTTCTCAGACGCTTGTAGTGGTTATAAACCGCTACTGAGAGCACTTTCTTCGCTCTGTCTTGACCGATGACATAATCATCAAGGTGAGATCGGATTTCCTGTGGTGTCGGAAGCTCGCTGCTGTCGCGCTTCGGCATGACCTCTTTTATTTCTTCACGAATGATGTCGTTACATAGGTCAACACACTCATCGCAGATATAAACAGAAGGTCCAGCAATTAACTTGCGCACTTCATGCTGGCTTTTGCCGCAGAAAGAGCAGTACAGCAGTTTGCCGCTGCCACCGTCTTTTCGCTTGTCTGTCATTCGCTAACCTCTTTAGGCTTTCGCCCATGTTTGCCATGATCTGAGTCTATAACAACTCGGAGGAAATTTCCGACAGCCGCAAGACTCAATTCCAAAATAGTAGGGCATAAAAACCCTAACTATCTCAGAACTAAAAAATTAATCGCGCTTATTTAATATTGCATCAACCAAGCCGTAGTCCATCGCATCTTGCGATGCCATGAAGTTGTCACGATCTGTATCGCGCTCAATCACTTCTAATGGTTGACCGGTATGCTCAGCAAGCAAGCTATTAAGCTTGTTCTTGATGGTCAAAATTTCTTGCGCATGGATTTGGATGTCCGACGCTTGGCCTTGGAAGCCGCCCAGCGGTTGGTGGATCATCACACGTGAGTTTGGCAGGCAATAGCGTTTACCTTTTTCGCCACCAGCAAGCAAGAATGCGCCCATTGAACATGCTTGGCCCATACACACTGTGCTCACGTTAGGTTTAATGTACTGCATAGTGTCATAAATAGACATACCTGCAGTGACAGAGCCACCTGGTGAGTTGATGTATAGGAAGATATCTTTTTCTGGGTTTTCTGACTCGAGAAACAGCAACTGCGCAACAACCAGATTCGCCATATGATCTTCAACCTGACCGGTCAAAAAGATCACGCGCTCTTTCAGCAAGCGGGAATAGATGTCGTAAGAACGTTCACCGCGGGAGGTTTGTTCCACCACCATTGGCACTAACGCATCCATGATAGAAGGCATTCCGTTTTTTTCTTGAAAGCTCATAGTGTTATTTCCCTAAAATAAATGGCCCGGATGAATAAACTTCATTCGGACCATTGTTATCAGAAGAGTGAATTCTAAGTCAAATGTCCACTCAACAATTCTAGCACTTATGCTTGAACTGGGTTCATTAGCTCAGAGAAGCTTTGTGCTTTTTCAGAAACTTGTGCTTTAGCTAGCAATGCGTCGATAGCTTGTTCTTCAAGAGCAACATTACGCATGTTCTCCATTAGACGCTGATCTTTCGCGTAGTAAGAAACCACTTCTGATGGATCTTCGTAAGCTGAAGCCATTTCTTCGATCATTGCTTTCACACGATCTTCGTCTGCTTTCAGCTCTTCTGCTTTGATCACTTCGCCAAGAAGTAGACCAACAACAACGCGACGTTTCGCTTGCTCTTCGAACAGCTCACGTGGAAGTTCAGGTGCGTTTTCAGCGTTGCCACCGAAACGTTGAACTGCTTGTTGACGCAGTACATTGATTTCTTGATCAATCAGTGAAGCTGGAACGTCGATATCGTTGTTTTCAACAAGACCGTCGATCACTTGCTCTTTAATGCGGTTTTTAACAGCTTGCTTCAGTTCGCGTTCCATGTTTTTACGAACTTCTGCTTTCAGGCCATCAACGCCACCATCTTCAACGCCGAAACGTGCAACGAACTCTTCAGTCAGTTCTGGCAGCTCTTGCGCTTCAACTTTGTGTAGTTTGATTTCAAACTTCGCTGCTTTACCTTTCAGGTTTTCAGCGTGGTAATCTTCTGGGAAGCTCACTTCGATAGTGAATTCTTCGCCAGCGTTCTTACCAACGATACCGTCTTCAAAACCAGGGATCATACGGTTTTGACCCATAACTAGCGCAAAGCCTTCTGCTTTGCCGCCTTCGAACTCTTCACCGTCGATAGAACCGATGAAGTCGATAGTTACGCGGCTGTCAGCTTGTGCAGCTGCTTCAACGTCAGCCCAAGAAGCTTGTTGCTTACGCAGGGTCTCGATCATTTCAGCAACGTCATCTTCGTTAACGTCAGCTTGTGGCTTAACCACTTCAACTTTGTCCAGATCTTTCAGCGCGATTTCTGGGTAAACTTCAAAAGAAGCTTTAAATACCAAATCTTTGCCTTCTTCAGTATCAACTGGAGTGAAAGTTGGTGCGCCCGCTGGGTTGATTTTTTCTTTGATAATAGCTTCGATGAAATGACGCTGCATCACTTCACCCATTACGTCGTTACGTACTGCTGAGCCGTACATACGAGAAACCATTTTCAAAGGCACTTTACCTTTGCGGAAACCATCGAAACGACGATTTTTAGCAATGTTGCGTAGTTCAGCAGTCACTGCATCTTCGATGTTTGCTGCTGGAACAGTGATAGTCAGGTGGCGCTGCAGGCCTTCTGTGGTTTCAACGGTAACTTGCATTGTATATTTAACCTCAAAACTTACTCAGGTTTGCTGAGTGATGTTGCCCGGCACCTGCCGGTAGCATCCTTTCGTGCTACAGCGATTCATTCGCCATAGCGCCTGTGAATCTGGATACAAAGCGAGAAAACGCTCGTATCAAATAACCCCAAAATACGAGGCGTGATTTTTAAGACGCGCCATTATAGCGGCACCGCCCTGTCGAGTCGAGACAGGCTAGGTCCATCGTCGTGTTTCTGTGAGATTGGGGCGAGAAAATGGATTTCAAGGGGGAAAGTGCAAAAAATCAAAGGGCGAAGGGGCGAAGAGCGAAGGTTCTAGGTCCTAGGTCCTAGGGAATGATGCTAAGCAGAATCTGGAGTCAAACGGGAGTATTTAAAACTATCAAGACCTAAAGAAACCTAATGCATTAGCAAAACAAAGGCAAAAACCTGAAGCTAGGGCTTTTGGCTTGTGGCTTTTCCTAGGATCTAGGACCTGCTCTTCCTAGGCCCTGCTCTTCCTAAGATCTACTCTTCCCTGAAACATTCGATTCGGGAACTGACGTTTAACTATTTGAGAGAGTGAGCGAACAAAGGAACTGGGGGGGGGAGAAAAGAAAATGGCGCGCCCTACAGGATTCGAACCTGTGACCCACGACTTAGAAGGTCGTTGCTCTATCCAGCTGAGCTAAGGGCGCGCATGATTCACACAAGCGTGTAAATGCAAGGCCGGATTATAAGGGTCATAGTCACTGCGTCAACGCTTTTCCTCACGGTTTGGTGTCAAATGCCTAAGAAACAAGCATTGTTAGCCTTATTGACTCATTCTCAGCATCCATACTTCGTCAACTCGTGATCAACTTCTAATCAAAAAAAGGCCTTATCGGAAACCTCGAAAACCTCACCGCAAACAAGATAAAACTTTCACGATTTCACGATGAAATCATTTCATTGTCGATCCACTTGTGGTTTTTCAGGCTAACAACGATAGTTCGCGCCTGTTTTGAACATCAAATTATCTTATCAAGAAGTGAAGGAGTAAGAGGTAGTGACCGAGTTTTGGGATATCGCGCCGTTGATACCCAAACAACCTGAAGATGCAGGATTCAGCGAGCTTTACTGACGTTATGATCAAGGCGTCCCTTTGCTGATGTAGTGAGCTCCATCAAAAAGGGACAACACCGAGCATGGTGTCAGTAAACTCGCCCGAAGGGAGGCCCTCAGAGCGTCCACTTCATCGTTAAATTCCTGTGATATAGACTGACTATTCCTACAAAAATTTGCCTTGAATTGAACACTCTGATGGCCTCTGAAATCGAGCATCTCCAGGTTGTTTGGGTATAATTATTTCGATAAATAAATTTGCTCGTGATAAGAAATTTATCTCACTTTACGTTTGTCGCTGGCGAAATAATAATCACGACGAATCTCACAAATACCTAGAGACCTGCTCATTCTGAGCAGGTTTTTTTACTTTCTGTCATTACGTTAGAGAAAAAAGCATTGCAACAGACCCTAGACATTCGGACTGATGGCAACAGCCCACTCGTGCCTGTTATTAGCCTAAGCCTATTTGCCGTTGCATCAGGATTCCTGATGAGCCTAATTCCACTCGCGTTGGAAGCACGAGGCATGTCTGTCAATCTCGCCTCTTGGCTCGCCAGCGTCTTTTACGCAGGTCTGTTAGGTGGTGCGTTGATCAGTGCGCGTATTGTCGGAAAGATTGGCCACCGCACCGCCTTAGTCGGTTTTTTGATCGCTATCGTGTTAACCGTGGCAACCATGGCACTTGTTGCGTCACCAAGCATGTGGCTTGCTTCCCGTTTCATTGCAGGTGTTGCGGTTGCTGGTGTATTCGTGGTTATCGAATCATGGCTACTGATGGCAGACACAGAAAAAGCACGTGCTAAGCGTCTTGGCTTATACATGGCGTCACTTTACGGTGGTTCAGCACTAGGACAGCTAGGTATTGGCTTTTTCGGTACAGAAGGTGCAATGCCACTGATCGTGGTCGCAGGCCTGTTTTCTGCTGCTATGTTGCCGCCTTTGGTTTACAAGAAAGGCCAACCTCGCATTACAGAGCACTCAAGCATCCATTTCAGCGAGATGCGCAACTTGCCATCTGCCGCGTATATCGGGTGCATCGTGTCGGGTTTGATCTTGGGATCTATTTACGGCTTGCTACCCCTAGATCTTGAGCGTCAATACAGCCACAACCAAGTGGGTATGCTAATGGCCGTCGTGATTTTAGGCGGCATGGCAGTGCAGCCTTTGGTGAGTTGGTTAAACTCGCGCGTCGAGAAAGCCCTATTAATGGCGATGTTCTGCTTAGTTGGCTTACTCGCTATTGCGATGATTGAGATAGCCACCGTAGATGCGGGGTTGATGTCAGGATTGTTCCTACTCGGCGCAGCTGCTTTTGCACTCTACCCTGTCGCGATCACCTTGGCGTGTCGTAAAGTATGTGAGTCCAAAATCGTGGCAGCCGCAGAATTGATGCTACTCAGTTATAGCGTTGGTTCCGTCATTGGTCCTGTTGTCGCAGGTAAAGCGATGAACGCCGATCATGGCTTGATGTTCTATTTCGCTATCTGTTTCGCTGCAACCTTGATTTACATGCTGGTGTCGACCAAACGCAACCGTCGTCGTGGTGCTGATGGTGTTGATGATGTGATGCCAGTAGATTTGTAATGAGGTTTTAAGATCCTAGGTTCTAGCTCCTAGGTCCTAGAGATCAATACTCAGCGTCGGATTGATGCTTGGTAAATCGAAGAAGAAAGCAGGTCGGCACTCGTCGGCCTGTTTTTTTTATGTTATCTGTCCACTAAAACATATAGCCATAAGACATACAGCCATCACCTAGATTTTACCGACTGGCTGTCGATATAGTTTTGACATATATTCACGTTTTTGAGCTCCCCCTCCTTTCCTTCCATGCTTAACATACTCTTTTCCCACCACATTCATTAATTCGCCAAGAGAATCAAGAAACCGCACTTCACCCCCTAAAACATCAAAAGCATCACTTCTAAGACAGAAAAAACCACACATGCCAGCATAGCTGGTCACTAAAAAATACAGAAAGCTGGATTTCGTCAAACAAATGACAAATTAGGCTCGTTCGTTCAAGAAACCCCACAACCTTAGAAAAATAAACGCTATATAACAGACAGTTATTTTTTAATTGAGCAAACTATCATTAGAGTTTTGTACATCTTCGTCTCACTTCCTATGCTCAACTTATCAGCCTCAAATTTGAGAACTGAGTCACAGCGTTGGAGGTGTTCGAATGTTCCAAACTATACGCACTGTTTCCATATTCTTGTTTTCTTTCGTACTCCTGCAAGGGTGTTTTCTCGTCAATGGCCCACTAGAGTATGCCGATGCTAACTATACTGACGAAACCAACGCACCGTCAGTGAACTACCTGCCAATTGGTATTCCCTTTTTACTGGGTGGGCACGGTTCGAGCGTCCCCATCACCGCCGAACTCAGCCTCACCGCTAAACATATCGCGCAGCTCGATTACAGCTCAGTGGTTGCTTACCATCCTGACTGTGACATCGCCATCATCAAAGAAGACAACACGGGAAAAAATGTCGCCCCGCTCGGCACGATTCAAACCAACGAGGCAACCACAACCGTGGGCATGGGTTTAACGGGGAAAGTGCTTATTGGACAGGGCAAATACTATATTGACGTTAACTTTGTCGACAGTTCCCTGTTTGCAACGTGTCCCGCCAGTATTACCGACGCGCCAGTGCAATCAGGCATGAGTGGTGGTGGCGTGTTTAATGAAGAAGGACAACTCGTCGGGATCATCTCCGGTATTTCGGGATCAGGGTTTAAGCTACTTGATGGTACCGACCTCGGTAACGAACGTACGTCCGTGTTTGTGTCGACGTTACATGTAAAACCTTGGCTGGAAGAGGCCATTGCCACCTATTACGGTGCGCCGAGAGAGATGCTCACCGCAAACCTCAATGTCGCTTCCGAGCCGGATACATCACTTGAATCGCTAACACCCCAAGCATCTGGCACATCTCGAACAAAGTGATCACCGCGCAAACGTTTGCGCTATAGCCATAACGCCGTTTTTTTGTCAAAATACGCACTCTTTTCTGCCGACCGTATCTTTGCCAAAGGAAAATCATGGCCGCCCAAATTATTGATGGAAAAATCATCTCTCAAACAGTTCGACAAGAAGTAGCAGCACGTGTTGAAGCGCGAAAAGCTGCGGGTCTAAGAGCACCCGGTTTAGCGGTCGTTCTTGTGGGTGATGATGCCGCCTCTCAAGTCTATGTAGGTAGCAAACGCCGCGTTTGTGAAGAAGTTGGGTTTGTGTCTAAATCTTACGATCTGCCATCAACCACCAGCGAAGCGGATCTATTGGCCTTGATTGACACACTCAATGCAGACAGCGAAATCGACGGCATTTTGGTTCAGTTGCCACTTCCAGCGCAAATGGACGCGACGAACGTTTTAGAACGCATTCACCCAGAAAAAGATGTGGATGGCTTCCACCCTTACAATGTGGGTCGTTTGTGTCAGCGAATTCCCAAGCTTCGTTCATGTACGCCGAAAGGGATCATCACCTTACTTGATCGCTACAACATTCAGCTTCGCGGTATGCACGCCGTCGTGGTTGGCGCGTCTAACATTGTCGGCCGCCCAATGACCATGGAACTGCTGTTGGCAGGCTGTACCACCACCACCTGCCATCGCTTCACCAAAGATCTTGAAGGTCACATTCGTCAGGCTGACCTCGTCGTGGTTGCTGTCGGTAAACCGAATTTCATTCCTGGTGATTGGATCAAGCCTGGCGCTGTAGTTATTGATGTGGGTATTAACAGACTAGAGAACGGCAAACTGGTGGGTGACGTGGAATACGATGTTGCGAGAGAACATGCCAGCCACATCACGCCAGTACCGGGCGGCGTTGGCCCAATGACCGTCGCGACATTGATTGAAAACACCCTGTTAGCGTGTGAGCAGTTTCATTCGTAAGCCAGCTCAATACATCGCATAACCTCTCCATATATCGAAAAGCACGGCGCTCCTCGTGCCGTGCTTTCTCTCCCATGGCATAGTCTTAGGCATATAGAAGAAAACCACGAGCACTCCCTGTTCAGCGCTGTTATTTCATTCTACTCGGCAACCTCAACCGCACTTTGTAGCACTTATATCCAATCAACCTGAAGATGCTCCCCTTCTACACCTTCGACATCAAAATTTTCAAAAACTCAAAGCCTTTGAAGTCAATTTATTGACTACTCAGTCCCACATTTGAACCTAATGACTACAAATTGAGACGGCGTTTGGGCATTATTTTGCGCATTAGAGTGGGATACCAAATGAAACCACCAGAATAAAACCACCAAACGACGTCAGAACTCACTAAAAGGCCTGACTCCATTAGCAAGACTGTTGGAGCTAACATGTTAACCCCACTCGTGATGGTATTTGGACTGTCGTTTTTATCTCTCTACCTTCTTCGACTCTTAGCCTTCCGTATTGGCTTACTCGATACACCCTCTGAAAGAAAACACCACGCAGGTGCCGTGCCATTAGTGGGCGGGCTCTCGCTATATGTTTGCCTAATCACCTATTTCTTGTTCTATCATCACCTCGATACGGTTGAGACGATCTATATTCTGTCCATTAGCTTATTAGCGCTTGTGGGCGCTCTCGATGATAAGTTTGATGTGAGTTACAAAGTCCGGTTTTTCATCCAAATCATGTTAGCCCTGCTGATGATATCAACCGTCAAGGTCGAACTTTCTTATCTAGGAAACATGTTTGGACTCGGCGAAATCCATTTAGGCATTCTTAGCTACCCCATCACTTTATTGGCTGTCATTGGTGCAATAAACGCCTTCAACATGGTGGATGGTATTGATGGTTTGCTAGGTGGGTTATCCATAGTGACATTCTCAGCGCTTGGCTACCTATTTGGCACATCCGGTGCGACTGATTTGATGTTGTTGTGTCTCATTGTGATCGTGGCACTTGTGCCTTATATCATCATGAATTTGGGACTGATTGGAAAGACAAGAAAAATCTTTATGGGGGACGCGGGGTCCATGTTGATTGGCTTTACCGCCGTATGGTTACTGATCAAAGCAACCCAACCCAACTTTGAGCCGGTGATGCGTCCAGTGACAGCACTCTGGATCATCGCGCTGCCACTCATGGATATGGCTGCCATTATGATACGAAGAGTGAAACGTGGCGACTCTCCATTTAAACCTGACCGCGAGCATTTACATCATATTTGCCAACGCGCAGGCCTTAATGCAAATCAAACCCTTACGGCAATTTGTACCGTCGCGCTGTCGATGACCGGCATTGGATTGATTGGCGAAAATTTAGACGTGCCAGAGCTCGCCATGTTTGGGCTGTTTATTGTCATGTTTTGCGCCTATTATTTGGCACTTGCTCACGTTTGGCGTTTGCTGACAATGATTCGACGACTCTTCAAAAAAGACAAAGTATTTGAAACAGAAGCTAAGTCCTAATTGTTCACATAACTCGCTTGAGTGATCTGGCGCTACGCTAGTCAGCGCCAAACAAATCTCGCGTATACACCTTGTCTGCAACATCACTTATCGCTTCTTCCATCCGATTTGATACGATAAGTTCTGCACGATCTTTAAATGCATCGAGATCCGTCAGCACTTCAGAGTTAAACAGCGTGTTCTCTTTATAGGCAGGCTCATACACAATCACTTCTATTCCCTTCGCTTTAATACGCTTCATTACTCCTAGAATGGAAGACGCACGAAAATTGTCAGAGCCCGTTTTCATGATCAAACGATAAATGCCCACCACTTTCGGCTTACGCTTCAAGATAGCTTCGGCAATGAAGTCTTTTCGTGTGCGGTTAGCTTCTACGATCGCACCGATAATATTGTTGGGAACGGAAGTGTAATTGGCCAATAGTTGCTTGGTATCTTTCGGCAGACAGTATCCACCATAACCAAAAGAAGGATTATTGTAATGGCTTCCAATCCGAGGGTCTAAACACACCCCTTCAATGATCTCGCGAGAGTCCAACCCCAAAGCTTCGGCATAAGAATCAAGCTCATTGAAGTAAGCAACACGCATGGCAAGGTAGGTATTCGAAAACAACTTAACCGCTTCGGCTTCGCTGGAATGAGTAAATAGAACGGGGATATTCTCGTCTTCTGCACCTTCTAACAACAGGTTTGCAAACAACTCCGCAAACTCTGTTTGCCCACCGATAATGATCCGAGAAGGATGCAGGTTGTCATACAACGCTCGCCCCTCACGCAAAAACTCCGGTGAAAAAAGCAGGTTTTCTGTCTGATAGTGGGTTTTGGCGGTTTCCGTAAAACCCACAGGTACTGTCGATTTCACCACAATGACAGCATGCGGATTCACCGACACCACGTCTTGAATAACCGCCTCAACCGAAGCTGTATTAAAAAAATTAGTGACGGGATCGTAGTCTGTCGGTGTTGCCACAATCACAATGTCAGCCCACGCATAGGCTTCGCGACTGTCCAATGTTGCGTAAAAACGTAACTCTTTTTTCGTTAGAAAGTTTTCAATGTCTTTATCAACAATCGGCGACACACCATTGTTAAGCATGTCGACTTTCTCTTTAACAATATCAACGGCAACCACATGATTATGCTGTGCAAGGAGCATGGCGTTCGAAAGGCCAACATAACCCGTTCCTGCTACCGCTATCTTCATTCAACGCTCCATGCTCTGCAAAAAAAGTGCAGAAACGACAAAATGAACGCACCTAGGATGAGCTCATTTGCATATCCATCACACCATTAATCTTAAATATAGAACATGACGTTTTTCTGATGTTTATTTTGAGGTTTGATGATGTTGTCGTAGCGAAGAAACGAGGAGAAAAAGCGGAAAAACTGAAAGGACAGCGAGGATATTCACAGTCGCATCACTCATGCTGCCATCGCGCCCTTGAACCCAATAGGTTTGGGCTAACTCAGAGCCAATACCAAGTGCAATGAGTAAACACCACACGAAACGTCTTTTCCCTGAATCAAGGGTATAAACAAGCCAACTGCTTAGATGGAAAAGCGCGAAATGAAATAACCAGTCACCATGACCGAAGAAAAAATGGCTGCTTTCGATATTAATGGCTGAAAGCCCGACGCCCGTGAAGAGAGAACCCACACCGATGAACGAGATACACAGTGCGGACATATATAGGGCGAGAAATAACGGCGATTGTTTCAACGAGTCAGATTCCTTAGAAACGGGAGTAGAGACTAGGTTCTAGGGAGGAGCAGGTTCTAGATCCTAGGGAAAGCGAGCTCTAGATCCTAGGAAGGAGCAGGTCCTAGGTCCTAGGGAAGAGCGGGGGCAAAAGCGAGAGCTCGTCACTTACAGCCTTTCGCTCTTTCTGCTTTTCCTAGCACCTAGGACCTTCTTTTCCTAGGACCTTCCTTTCCCCTAGGACCTTGCTCTTCCTAGGACCTTGCTCTTCCTAGGACCTTGCTCTTCCTAGGACCTTGCTCTTCCTAGGACCTGCTCTTCCTAGGACCTTGCTCTTACTTATCAGGATAACCATTCGGGTTGTTTGACTGCCAACGCCAAGTATCCGTTACCATGTCATCAAGCGTATGGGTGGCTTTCCAATCCAGTTCAGTTTGCGCTTTGATTGGGTCAGCCCAGCACTCAGCGATATCGCCCGCGCGACGTGGCGCCACTTGATAGGCAATCTCTTTGCCACTGGCTTGGCTAAAGGCCGCAACCATTTCCAATACGCTCTTACCGTCGCCAGTCCCCAAGTTGTAAATATGCAGCCCTGGCTTAGGCCCGACTTTATCTAGCGCCGCTAAATGGCCATTTGCCAAATCAACAACGTGAATATAATCACGCACACCGCTGCCATCCGGCGTTGGGTAGTCATCACCAAATACCGACAAAAACTCGCGGCGACCAACAGCCACTTGTGAAATAAACGGCATCAGGTTATTCGGAATACCTTGTGGGTCTTCCCCCATCTCACCAGACTTGTGTGAGCCTACAGGGTTGAAGTAACGAAGCAGCGTAATGCTCCAATCAGGGTTTGCTTTGTGGAAATCTGTTAAACACTCTTCCACCATCAGTTTGCTGCGGCCATAAGGGTTAGTGGCAGAAGTTGGGAAATCTTCGCGAATAGGCACAGAAGCCGGGTCGCCGTAAACGGTGGCCGAAGAACTAAAGATGATGGATTTTACGCCCGCATCACGCATGGCATCCACCAGCACCAGTGTGCCGTTCACGTTGTTGTCGTAGTATTCCAGTGGCTTTTCTACCGACTCACCCACCGCTTTCAAACCCGCAAAGTGGATGACTGCTTTGATGTTGTTTTCTTTTTCAAAAACAGAAGCAAGAAAAGCTTTGTCTCGAATATCACCTTGATAGAAGTTAGGTCGCTTACCCGTGAGCTTTTCTATACGATCAAGCACAGCCAACTTACTGTTGTGCAGGTTATCCACCAATATCGGATTAAACCCTGCTTCAATCATTTGTACGCAGGTATGGCTACCAATATAACCAACACCACCAGTAACGAGTACGTTCATACTTGAAGTTAAATCCTTATTATTTTGTGTTTATAGGCGCTTTTTAAAGGCAGTAATGCTAGCGCATATTTATTACCATTATACTCAAATAATCGCTAGGTGCCGTTTGTTGTTCAGCTTATTTGCCGCCTGATTTGTTTTCTAAATCACGATAACGGCCAAATTCCAATCAAGATAAAACCCCAAAAAGCCCATACTTTTCAGCCATATGCTTTGGAATGGCTATTTCCGATCAAGTTAACACTTCAGATTTCTCATATACGAACACCATCGCAAATATAGCCACGCAAATACACCGCACCTTTATCTTTCCACAATAGAAATTAAAAATATCGCCGCCATCAATATGGAGAACGATTCAATGAAGAAAACCACCCTCTGCTTAGCACTCTTGCTAGCCGGATGTGGCGGTGATGGAAGCAGCCCTACCAATACCAATTCTGGTGGCGGAGATAGCTCTACCAACACAGTGTCAGCCGATCAAGTATTTGAACAGGCAACCATCGTCACAGATCCCTCAACGGGTATTAGCTACCAAGAAGTCAGTGTCAAAGCAAACGAAACCTTGGTAATCAAAACCACAAATGATAAGCCATTCACCATCGCGAGAAGCACTGATGCTCCGCAGCGACTGGTTGTTCAAGGCAATTTAACGATTTCAGCAAAATAAGGATGTAATGATGAAAAAGTTCATGATAACTGCGCTCGCACTAGTATGTTCGTCAGCAGCCATAGCGGCAACGGATCATGCGGTTTTGAATGTAGAAGGTGAAATTCAAATCAATGGCAAAACTGTTATTGATAAAGATGGCAACTGGACTGGCAAACTAACAAGTAACGTGATTAATATCGAAGAATATGCTGACGCGATCTCGGTCACTCGCGTCGTGCTCAAAAAGAAAAATGACGATAGCAATGAATATCATTTAGTTTATAACCCCTCTACCGGTGTTGCTACCAAAGAAGAGAGCTTAATTAACAATGACGTTTTTTGGAGTATGGAATGGTTTGATAGAACGAATGTTTCTAATAAAGTAAAAACAACAACGAAAAATTGGAATGAAGACACACAAAGTCATCAAACCTGTACGAACACTGTCGCCAATACATTTGCTGCAACCACGTCCTATGCGCCAGTCGCACTTGGTTCACTCAGTGCTCGTGGAGATGTTTATACGTCGGAAACGCTAAGCAACGACTGTGATGCAGATACCATCGGAACAACAACCCAAAACTACCTCTCTATGGCAATGATTGTCACTGCGCAAGCAAGCTATACCTTTGGTCAAGAAACGCTGGAAGACTGCATTTACGTCAGCCAAATCAATAGCTGGCGTGATACTGTCCAGCCGCGAGTCTACTGTAAAGGCGTTGGTCTTGTGGCTTTTGATGATTTCGAGCTAAAAACTATCATCAAATAAATGCCAATGAGTTTTAGTGCTTAACTCAAAACAAAAAACAAAAAGGCGATGGTTTCGCATCGCCTTTTTTGGTGGTCATGTCTTTGCTAGACAGCTTATGTCACTACGCTGCTTCTTCCATTAGCGGCGCTTTACCCATCCACTGGCGAATTTTCGACGTGATACGAAAAATGTGGCTAATCGTGGCAAAGTAAACCGCAAACAACACCATGAAGGCTACAAACATCGCGGTTTCATTGGCCTGATACAGCTCACCCCATATACCAATACCAGCAAACGATGCAGCCAGTAAGCAAATCACCAGTAGCGTCATACGCGATGACAAACCAATACGTTGGCAGATGTGGTGCAAGTGCTCACGATCAGGTCTAAACGGTGAATGCCCTTTACGAACACGGCGCACCATAATGGTTGCCATGTCCATCAGCGGTAAGGCAATAAACCAAAGCGCTGTAACAGGGTTAATGGTTGTTGAGTGGTCAGGCTGAGAACCACGGATCAGTAACCACACCACGGTAAAGCCGATCAACATACTGCCTGCATCGCCCATAAAGATTTTAAAACGCAGCCCCAACGGAATCCCGAGGTTAAGCAAAACGTAAGGGACAATAGCAGCAATAAACATGGCGCAGTTCAACGCAAGATCAACATCGCCCTGAAGCCAAAACATGATACCCAAAGCACCAAATGACACCGACGCCAAGCCACCAAGTAACCCATCGATGCCATCAACCATGTTAAAGGCATTAATCGCACCAATCACCGCAATAATGGTCACCGCGTAGCTCACCCAGCCCGGCAAATGTACGGGGACATTACCCGCAATATTCCCTAAGCTTTCTAAGCTTAAATTGGCCAGCATGATCATGGAAAGCGAAATAGCGCCTTGCACAAACAAACGCACTTTAAAGCTGATATCAAACTTATCATCCAGCACGCCGATACCAATCAATACCGCACCACAAGCCAGATAAAGCCAATCGCTTTGCGTCATATCGATAAACAAAAGGGAGGACAGTAAAATCGAACAGTAAATAGAGACGCCCCCGACCAGCGGAATCGCACCTTTATGGTGTTTACGCTCGTTAGGTTTATCAACAAGATTAATTTTTTTAGCGACCTTTCGGAAAACAAAAAGCAGCACAAAAGACAACAGAAATGTTGTTGTGATAGCCAAAGACATAGTGGGTTCTTATTTTGGTTATAGAGACAGGTTACGTGTTATGGGTTACGGATTACGGATTACGGATTACGGATTACGGATTATGGATTACGGATTACGGATTATGGATTACGGATTATGGATTATGGATTATGGATTACGGGTTATGGATTACGGGTTATGGATTACGGATTACGGATTACGGATTACGGATTATGGATTACGGATTACGGATTACGGATTACGGATTACGGATTATGGATTACGGATTACGGATTACGGATTACGGATTATGGATTATGGATTACGGATTACGGATTTTCCCAAGGTCACACTGATTTTCAAGCTTTTCCCTGTAATCGGTATTCCTTGCTCTTCCCGTATTCAAGCTCTTTTCTGTATTCGAGCTCTTCCCCGTAATCTGTATTCCTTGCTCTTCCCGTATTCAAGCTCTTTTCTGTATTCGAGCTTTTCCCCGTAATCCGTATTCGAGCTCTTCCCCGTATTCCTAGCTCTTACCCCTTATAAACATTCTCAAAACAGTAATTTGTCGCCTCAATAAACCCTTCGACGCTGCCGCAATCAAAACGCTTACCTTTAAACTTATAGGCCAACACACAACCGCCTTTGGCTTGTTGTAGCAAAGCATCGGTGATTTGGATTTCGCCGCCTTTGCCCGGTTCCGTGTTTTCGATAATGTCGAAAATATCTGGGGTTAAAATGTAACGGCCAATAATCGCCAAATTGCTTGGTGCGGTGCCTTGTTCTGGTTTTTCAACCATGTCCGTCACGCGCATTAAGTTATCGGTTAATGTCTCACCGGCAATCACACCGTATTTGTGGGTTTCATCGGCGGGTACTTCTTCTACTGCAACAATCGAACAGCGGAACTGTTTATACAGCGCCACCATTTGGGCAAGTACGCCTTGATCAGGATTAATGCAAAGATCATCAGCCAGCACAACCGCGAACGGGTTATCCCCCACCAAATCACGACCCGTTAAAATGGCGTGGCCTAAGCCTTTCATTTCACGTTGGCGAATATAGGTGAAGTTTGCTGAATCAATCACACTGCGGATATCATCCAACAAGGCTTCTTTGCTGGTGCCCGATATTTGATGTTCCAATTCATAGTTTTTATCGAAATGGTCCATCAAAGAGTGTTTGCCACGGCCGGTCACAATACACATGTCCGTCATGCCTGCTTGAATGGCTTCGTCAACGCCGTATTCAATTAGCGGTTTATTAACGATAGGCATCATTTCTTTTGGCATGGATTTGGTTGCTGGTAAGAAGCGTGTCCCGTAGCCAGCTGCGGGGAAAAGGCATTTTTTTATCACATCGATTCTCATGATAAGACAAAATATTGAAGTAAGAAAAATCACATGGTTCAAAAAACAAAGAATCTAGAGATAATGTTTCCTTAAACCATTGAAACAATAAGAAATCAAACAGTTGACAGATAGCAAGAATGGTAAATTTTCTACATTCCTTAGAACATACCACTGTTTTCCTATTTCTTTCACTTTATTTGATGAAAGGGTCGTGGTGCCTCTCCTATAATAGGCTAACGTACCATTTACCTTACTTGCCACTTTACATTGCTTTATAATCTTCAACCAAAATGCGTAATCTTCCTTCGGACTATCAACATATTCCAAGCAAGAAAACGAAGACTTTCTAATAACAACTGTCAAACAACCTATATCGCAATATCTTATTAAATCCCCATATTGAATTTTTTCAGGAGAAAATATCAGCCTCTCTATATTATTAATTGAATCAATGAAAACCGCATAATCACTATAAGTGAAATCAAGATCATTTTCTAACATTGAGCCTATTTGTATTTCCAGTTTATTACTAGCCCAGAGGTCATCACTATCAAGAAAAGCAATGTAATCGCCATTAGCATATTTCATACATGTAGCTCTAGCTCCACACGCCCCTTTTTTGAATACATTATCGACCAAACGAATTCTATCATCTTCTATCTTTGATATTATAGACTTAGAATCATCTGTAGAATTGTCATCACAAATTATAAGTTCAAAATTCGAATACGACTGAGAAAGAACACTTTTTATTGATTCGTTTACTGTGAGTGATGAATTATAAGACGGCATAACGATAGAAACTAGCGGGCAGTCATTTAACATAATTCAACCCTTCCTAAACAGAACAGATACAAATCTCAACAATGCTTTCTCTCTTATTATTACTGGGAGTTTTTTAACTATAAATACATTAAAAGCCAATGTGCCTATTATCCATCCAAAAGCCCTTCTGAACATTTTGAGCTTAGTATAGACAAGGGTGCTACTTGAGAAGAAATCAAAGCCTGATTCAATTTCCGGATGAATGCTAGTTAGGACATCTGTAGCTAAGATTTTCCCTCCCCTATCAATCAAGTCACAAGAATAAATAAACTCTTCACCGGATGGCTGGCTTGTTCCAAGACCAAAAAACTCATCAAAAAATAGATCTTTTGCTTTCCCGCTATTATCAATTAGCATATCAATCGAAGAAACCATTCCACATTGAAACTTATTAATAAAAAACGGTTCATTTTTCACATTAATATTTTCACCACCTTTATTAAGATGCCTGAAAACAAACAAATCAGCCTTATAGGAAGAAACAACTTTAGAAATATTTGATAATGCATCTTCCATTATTTCAACATCATCATCCATTATCCATAAATAGCGACTTGTTGATTTTAAGAGAGCCAAATTCCTGCTTCTAGAAAGTCCTTTAACTCCATCCATGGCGACATAGACGACATTTTCACCGAAGTTATCGCCAATGTAATTTTCATAATTTTTATCATTTGTAATCTGATGAACCACAATATATTTCATGGAATCAATGATTCTTATTTTTAATAATCCATCATTAAGAGTGGAAACCAAAACCTGAACATCAAGAGAACTATCTTCCATTCGTCAATAATCCTATTAGATCAAAAAAACTTAAAATAAGAAAGTCACCATCAGAATAAGTAACATATTTTTGCGCGCTTAAAGATAGAAGATTTGGTAAGGACAACAAAATAATCAGTTTAAGAATTATAATAGTGACGGAAAGAAAATTTATTTTTGATTTCAACAAAATCACGCACGTAGCCGGTATAAAGAACATGGCCGGGAACCATATAAACCTATATGTGAATGTTGAATTAAAAAGCATAGGGAACGAAAAACATAGCAGAAAAAATAAAACCCTTAAATATATCCGATTACCATCAACACCCCCTCGAATAGCCTTAAATTTTAAGTAAACGAGAACATTAACGAGAAGAACAAAAGTACCAAAGGTGATAGAGATAATATCGAAACCAGAATTAGTATAGGCTTTCAATGAAACAATAGCCCTATCTAATATTGGAACACCAAAAGTAAAACTAGGACCAAAAGCTAATATTAAAAACACAACACCAGGCATCATAATAAATAATTTATCATACTTACCATTGGAAAATAATGTAGTAAATAGAATTAACCCAGCTATGGGTATGGATGCATTGTGAATTATAATCGAAATAAATATAAAAAAATAAGCTATATATCGACGGTCATACACTATAAAGCATATAGCGGCATATAACATTGATACGGCAAGTGCATTTTCGAAAGAGTAAAAAACGGAAAATGGTACTGTTGATAAGATTGAAAATGCTAGTACAAACTTAAACCTTTGATTAAAATCAACATCATAAACCTTCCTAATTATTCCAATGCTAGATAAAAAAACATTAGTTACCAATAGCGATACTGAAACAGCTCCATATAGATTCAAGTTTAATGCGTAGTCTCTTATCAAGGAAAAAAATCCAGCTTGATAAAGCTTAAATCTCTGATAAGAATGAATAAAGTCCATATTCTTACCAATTTCATAGTAGTCGTAGTATCTTGAAATGTCACCAACAGGATGACCATTATCATCAAATGCCAAATGCAATGAAAAAATTAGAAAAATCGCACAGAAAATAGAAACATGCAAAGAATACTTGTTTGATATAAGTAATGATATGAAAAGTAAAATAATAACCGTTACTATAGGAAAAAATGAAACCATTATTATTGAAATAAACAGTAACACTTTCATTTGAGTAGCTTGATTTGAAACAGTAAACATTATATATAGTCACACACTATCAATGTAGATGATTTCATCAATATCTTTTTCTACAAGCTCAATTATACTTTGAGTCACAGCGTCAAGGCTTTTAGAAAATCCGTTGGAATTAAATATAACTTTTTCGACCCGTTTGTTTTTAGAGAGATTAATGAAGACAGAACTAGGGAAGCCAATAATTTTTACTCTCTCATACTCACCCAGCATGCTGATTATTTTGTCTTCCGCAGTTATAGACGAATCAAACATGATGAAACTGTCATTTAACCTATAGTGATTAATATTTCTAGGATGAGGAATGTAATAACAATCACTTCCTATCATATGCTTGGTAATTATAGATATCAATTTTTCCGGAGTGTTTAGAAGTTCATCAAAGTTAGACCCAATAAGAACCACGGGGACTATATTTTTTATTCTTTCAACTTCACAAGTTTCTAACTGATTCTCTTTAAAATTTAAAACTTTCACTCTAGAAGGTGAAACTATATTTGGTAATTCCCGTGTCGAATAATGAGCTAAAACTCTTTCTTTAATAGATTTTAGATTATATTTATTCCCTAACGTCTGATAAATTATCTTTTTTAAAAGACTTTGGCGATCAATGTAAAACATTGAATTTTGAACAAAATTTGCTGACCCATCATCAAATGTTAACAACTCAGCAGCCTCATTAAGAGATAGTACTAACTGAATTGCTAGATTATCAATACTAGATACAATCACCCTATCATAGCCTACCATTTTTTTAACAGTAGACACTGCGATCATGTCTCTGAACAAAAAAATGTAATCACTTGTTTTAAAGTCAAATGAATTTTCAGCATTTTCTCTTAATTGTATTGATTCATAGCTGTCTTCATAACGACCTGTGTCATATATACTAAGAATGTCATAATTGAATACTTCAAGTTCTTTTAGAACCAGAACCGCCAACTTACATTGGTATGTGGTTTTACATATTAATAATGTTTTCATGTCTTTAGGTAAAATGCCTTTTCTATTTTAACATTACCAAAAGAACCATACTTTTTAATTTCTATACTTTGATCAACTAATGAACAATAATCGGCAGCGGTAGAGAATAGCGTTACAATTTTTCCAGGCCTATTTTCGGAAAGAAGTAATAATTCAACAGGTATTTCGCCTGGAATAACTTCACCAAGATCAGAGTAATCACTTGACTCTCTAGGATGAGGTTTCAAGTAAGTCAATCCCTCTTTTAGCATTATTTCCCGGTATATAGAAAGCTTTTCCGGCTCCGACAAAATACCATCCTCACTTAAAGGTTGAGTAAGAAGAATACCAAAACCTTTTGTTTCTCCCATATCTGGCATGGGTATTGAGCAAATAGACATAGCTTTTTCCAAAGATAATTTAATATCAATTTTATTTTCATTTAATTTGCAATTATTGGGTTTAGTTAAATATAACTTCATAACCTTATATCCCTTACCGTATGGTGCGGGATTGTCACCCAAAACATAGGACCAAATCTTCTTGATAATATTTTTATTATTGATACTATAGTTGGCAGCTCCATCCTCAAAAACTATTTTATTTTTATTTCTATACATGAAATAGAATGCACCATGATCAGTTCCATATATCACACCCGCCCTTCGTATATGACCACTTAGCATTTTTAGTGTGTCATCATACACTCCAATCCTATATAAAACCCTATCCTTAACTTTTATTTTATATGAATTAGCAATAACCACATAATTAAATAGATTATTTAGTTTGATACATTTTGCAGTATTCTCGCTTATTACTATCAAGCATGTCCTCACGACATTACTTTCGGTATTCGCAAGAAAATGAGACAAGTTTATTATGGAACTGGCAAAACATACAGAGTCGATTTCTTTTTCACAACTAAGATTGTATTTTAATATCCCCATACCTATATACCTTGGAAATTACAAGCATTGATAAAATAACTGATGAGATTATTGATGCTATTGGTATATATTTCATACCAATATTTGAAAAAACCCAAACCAAAATCAAATATACTAGCGTTGAAACTATATTAAGCTTTGCAATAACTTTTGTCATACCATGATAGAATAAATAGTTGACCACAACTAAATATGGTACACTGAGAAAAACAGAGAAGGTGAACATAGAAAAGTAATACGATGAAGCTGCAAAACCCTCCCCGAAAGCATATTCAAAAAATGAACTCGGAACTAACATGCTTATCAAAAAAATAAAAATTGAAATCGGATAAAACACCATTGAATATTTAACAAGCATGTGACTTTCCAAAGTTCCATTTTTTATCTTCTCATATACATGAGGTACTAATGCCTTATTTATGCTTAATATCAAAACACCAAAAATAGACGCTAACTGAGCACCTAAAGCATAAAACCCTAATTCTATCGATGAAAATGCCCCATTAATTACAACTCTATCAAAATTACCTTTAAGAACAAACGATATATTGTGGATAAGCAAGGGGAGTCCAAATGAAAATGAATAAATCAAGAAAGGTTTGAATAATCTAAAAAGTCTTCTTTTGTTTTGATTGAAGCCAAAAAGAAAATAACATACTAAACTAGAGATCCAATATGCAACAAAGATAGCATAGAGCCTTTCATTGACTGAGACTTCTTTTAATTCAAAAAAAATCAGAGTTAAAGAAAAGGCCAAAATAGCATTAAGCATCTGGATTGATATAAATCCTTTGGCATTTTTACTGAAGTTTAACTTAGATGCAGTGATAGTAAATATTGATTGATTGAATGCTAATAATGTAGCTATAGTTAAAGATTCATCACTACCATATAAATATGTAACAAGAAAAAGAGAGACGAAAATCATGCTGGATGCAACTATGCTAATAGTTATTATCTCATTCCCATTTCTTTTTCCATATCTATAATAGTATCTTACGCATGCGCTATCTAAACTGAACAAGGTAAAACAAAGAATAAGTGCAGCCCATGATATAGATATAGATAACTCTCCATACTTTTCCACACCTAGCTTATTTGTAAGATAAGGAATAGTTAGCAGAGGAATCACTTTTGCCAGGACACTTCCAAGTGAGTAGATAATTGCATCATTCCTAGCTGACATTTTACGTCTCTTTATAAAACATGGAGAGAGTTACACCCTCTCCTTTATCAAAATTAATACTGATTCTTATAG
Source organism: Enterovibrio gelatinilyticus (assembly GCF_028683095.1). Classification (GTDB taxonomy): domain Bacteria; phylum Pseudomonadota; class Gammaproteobacteria; order Enterobacterales; family Vibrionaceae; genus Enterovibrio; species Enterovibrio gelatinilyticus. The sequence goes on from NZ_JAJUBC010000040.1 coordinate 30,703, forward strand.
AGGAAGGTCACTAAATATTTTTTGTTTACTTGTTTCCCAAGCCCCACCTTCAATAATTGTTTCTATAAATTTCTCATCGCTATTACCTGAGCCGAATTCAACGAAAGGCTTGAATTCTCTTCCACTTGATATAGTAATGGCCGTTAAAATATCATCTGTTATTTCTTCAGTATTAATAATTGATTTCGCAGATGAGCGATTGTTCTGCCGGGTACCAAGATCTATTGTAGGTAAACCATAAAAAGGGGCCTCTCTTACTCCTGCACTGGAGTTTCCTATCATGTATTTTGCATTTTTTAACATTACTAAGAAACATTCAAACCGAATGCTTGGGAAAACTTTAAAATTGCTATTGCCTTCCAATCTTTTAAATTCATTAATTATTACATCTGAACCATCGTCGTTGTTAGGATATACTACAATAAAATTTTCGTTTGACATTAACAATGCATCGACAACATTTTTAATTTTCTGACCCAAATTTTCCAAATCTGTTGTTACAGGATGATACATAAAGATTGCAAAGTCTTTAAAATCAAACTCATATTTCTCTTTTACATTATCTAATGTTGGAAGTTCTGGAGATAGCATAATATCTAGATCAGGAGACCCTATAACAAATATACTATCTTCACGCTCACCTAACTGTATTAATCGCTTCCTAGCTCTTTCATTACACACATAATGAATATGGGACAATTTAGAAACCGAATGCCGAATCAATTCATCAATGGTTCCGGAGACTTCACCTCCCTCTATGTGAGAAACCAAAATATTATTTAGAGAACCAACAATAGCTCCAGCCAAGGCCTCTACTCGGTCCCCATGAATAACAATCATATCCGGACGTAGTTCTTTTATGTAGTCTGACAATCCAGAAACAGTCTTTGACAGAACTATATCCATACTGTCCCCACTACTTTGATTGATATACTTATATATATTTTTAAAGCCTGCTTTATCAACCTCAATAGACGTCATGCCATATTTTGACATCATATGCATACCAGTCACAAAAACATATGCATCTAATCCATTTGTTTTTTCGACTTTACTTATAAGACTTTTTAATTTCCCAAAATCAGCACGTGTACCTGTTAAAAATAGAATTTTCTTATTCATGTTAGCCAACATACTCTTTCTTTAGCTGAGAATCAGAGTCAATATCTACCAATGCAACTTTTCCAATCAGTGATTGATAGTCTTCTGCTAGAAAATCTCCAGTCCCAGGACGTTTTACCCATAGATTGTCTCTAGTAAACATTTCACCTGCCTTAATAGGTTCTATCGTCACAACACTGGCATACGCGAAATCTATTGTTACCTGCTCTTCTTTTGCTGCTTCTTTTTTCCCACCACGCATCTTTGCCATACGTTTTGATTGAGTCACAAGTTCTAAGCACTCTTTCGCATCCATAGAACAGCAAATATCGGGGCCAGGGCGATCCTTGCTATCAGTAAAGTGCCTCTCCAGTACTGACGCACCTAAAGCTACAGCACCAAGACAAGCGAGATTATCAATACTGTGGTCAGATAATCCCACTACAGCATCAGGGAATGCTTGTTGAAGTTCTTCCATCGCTCCAAAACGAATCAGGTTGTCTGGTGTTGGATACAAATTTGTCGTATGAAGCAAACAAAATGGCGTACCATTTCTTCTGAAAATTTCCACAGCTTTGGAAACGGATGTAATATCATTCATTCCAGTACTTAGAATTACAGGTTTTCCAAAACCAGCAATAAGTTCTAGAAGTGGGTAGTTATTACATTCACCCGATCCAATTTTATAAGCTGGCACATTCATTCTTTCTAAACGAAGCGCCGCCGCACGAGAAAAAGGCGTACTAATAAAAATTGCACCTTTAGATTCAACATAGTTTTTGAGCTTTGTTTCATCTTCTTCGTTTAAAGAACAGCGCTCCATGATCTCATAGATTGAAACATCAGCATTCCCAGGTATAACCTTCTTAGCTTCACCACTCATTTCATCTTCAACTACATGAGTTTGATGCTTAATAATTTCCGCGCCACCTTCAATTGCTGCATCTACCATCTGGAAAGCTACTTCAAGAGAACCTTCATGATTGATCCCTATTTCAGCAATAACTAATGGGTCATAATCTAAACCCACTTTACGGTCTGCGATTTCAAAAACTGGATTATTCATAACGTTCCTTAATGATTCTTTCTGCTTTAATGAGGTCTTCTTGAGTGTCAATATCAGACGATTCATCTTCTGACATTACATATGGATACACGTCTTCTCTTGGAATTTGACCTGTGGCCATGAATTGTTTGGTATCGAAAACATATATCGCACCATTGGGTTGAAAAGCTCTAGGTAAGTCTTGTCTTCTCGAATAAGGCGCATCTTTATCATAAAGCCCCTCTATCGATCCGTTTTCTTTTTCTACATATGCTTTTACGGGACTATGTGTTGGCTCAAAAACGCTTATGACTGCTGATGCGTTTTTCTCGCAACAAAAGTCAATTGATTCTTTGATATGCTTGTTCGAACGAAGTGGTGACGTAGGTTGAAGCAAAATAGTAAGTTTCGGCGTTATGTCTTTTGACGATAACCATTGTATAGCATGTTTTATGACTGGTTCGCTCGATGTAGTATCTTGCGCTAACTCTGTCGGACGCGGAATAACATTCGCTCCATACTCACGACTAACTGATGCAATCTCCTCATCATCAGTGGTTACAAAAACATCATCAACATTGGGAGAAGTTTTTGCAGCTTCAATTGTCCAAGCAATAAGAGGCTTACCAGCTAGTGGGAGAACATTTTTTCTTGGTAGTCCCTTTGAACCACCACGGGCAGTTATAATAGCTATATTCATTATTTGAACGCTTATAAAGTGATTTAATTCAGGCTTTAAACTCTGAATATTTGATGGTGATGAGACAAAACAAAAGGCACTAATAAGTGCCTTAATGTTCTGTTTTTAAAATAATTTATTATGATTTTTTGTTGCAAGCCAACAGGCTTTGCTGTTGTTTTAGTCTTCGCGCTTAAACGCATGCTGAATAAGCACAATACCCATACCCAGCATTCCGCCTAGCAGTGTTGCCAACACACAAATCGACGCACGTTTGGGTTCCGCTTTCATTTCAGGAACAACTGGTCTGTCAATCACCTTAAATACAAATTCATCTTGCACTTCGGCCAGCATCAAGCTCTTCGTTTGTTCTTCAATCAGTGAATAGAAAGTGCTCTGCATATCCGCAATAGCCGTTTTCTGGAGTTGTGATTCTAGGTAGACAAGGTTTTGTGTGGTTTCTTTAATGGTGCGTCCACGCATCACCTTGTTAATGTCTTCAATCAACCAGTCTGTCCATTGTTTGGCTACATAGGGCGAATAATGCTTAATTGATAATGTATAGAATCCACTAGTTTTATCGGAACCTATTGATAAAGTATTTTTTACAAATACATCATACATTTCTTGCTGTGATGGCATTGCGCCTCTAAGCCCTTGAGGTTTACGCAACCATGTTTGGGTTTCTGTGTTGTAGATCTCTTCATTAAGGATCAGTTGGTTATTTCCTAAGTCCCACCCTTTTGCTGCCATCAACGGCACCATTAGTTCGTGTTTTTCAATAAAGGCATTAACAAACTGGCGTGATTTCATCACTTCTGCTGCTAGGTCAGTTTGTGATGCTTCACCGCCACCCAAACTTACACCAGCAAGTGATGCCAACCCACCAAACTGTGCCGCCATTTTTGACAGGCCACCACCGCTGGTTTCTGCCGGCGCTAATAGCGCATCAGCTTTGTAGATGTTTGGTAGGCTTTTTGCGTAAAGCACACCGGCTACGGCAAACAAGAATGTGGTCGCGATGATGATCCATTTGCCTTTCCAGATGGCGGAGAACAATTCGCGGAGGTCGATTTCGTCCGAGGCAGCCACCGGAGGTTGAAATTGGGCGTCGGTTGGATACTTCGCCGAAAGTTGATTATTTTCCATGGTTTTTTTAGGTCCTAGGATCCTAGGTCCTAGATCCTAGGAAAAGAGCTAGGAGCAGGACAAGAATCAGATTATTAATTCGTGAGTTTTTGCTTTGAGGATCTAGGCCCTAGGACCTAGGATCCTTATCGCTTTTGTATTCAGGGTTCGGTTCGCATACTGAACCTTTTCTACGCTTTATCAGTGCGGCGAGCATTGCTGAGATTTCTTTGGTTTCTTTAATTAGGGCAAGGCCTTTTTGTTTTTCGAGAAAGCCTGCTTCTATACCAATGTATATTTGGGTTATTGCTTCTCCTGCTGAGCCTTTTGCAATGTATAAGAACCTTGCTGACTCTTTGGCAGTTTCCCGCTCTTCCCCTTCAGCAATGTTTGAAGCGATTGAAAGTGCGCTTCTCGTAAGCTGGTCTTTAAACCCGAAGTTCTTGCATCGATCCATTTCTTTATAGATCTCGCAAGACAATCGACAACTGCGTTTCCAAACTTCTAATTTTTCGAAATCTAGTTGGCGCATATGCTTCCCCTCCTTGGGTTGAGCGAGGTTCTAGGGAAATCAGGTCCTAGGGATAGAGCAAGGTCCTAGGTCCTAGAAAGAGCAGAGCACTTGCCTTTGCTCTTAGGCCCTATTTTTTCCCTAGGACCTAGGATCCTTGTTCTTCACCTAGGCCCTTGCTTTTACCCTAGGACCTAGGATCCTTGTTCTTCAACTAGGCCCTTGCTTTTCCCTATTTAAGCGCATTAACCGCTACACCTGTTTGGTACAGGATTTGGGTTGCGGCTGTCCATACGCTGAGGGCATCGCGGTAGTCGGTGTCTAGCGGCACAATAATGGTGTCGCCGGCTTTTAGATCTTCGCCTTGGTTACCAAACCAGTAGCCGCTGTTCGGTTTAAATACTGAACCGTCTGCACGAACCACAAAGATGCGGTCTTCGTCGGCTTGCTTTTTCATGCCGCCGGCTTTGTTGATGTAATCGTCTACGTCCAGTTTGTTATCACGCAAGTAGGTAATCGCCACTTGCACTTCACCCATCACCGATACGGTATTGCGGTAAGTTGGTACAAACAGGAAGTCGCCGTCTTCTAGCATGAAATCTGCAGAGCGATTTCCGTCGATCACTTCATTAAGCTGCACAACCATGCGGCCCAATGCTTTGCTCTTGCTTGCTTCTTCTACAAACGCCAAGGTTTTGTCTGGGTCCGAAATCATCGAGCCCATGTTGCGGTCAACGTGGAAAGTTTTCTTGGCGGTTTCTTTGCGAATGTCTGCTGCGTAATCTTGAAGCAGTTTCTCTTCTTGTAGGCGTAATGCTTCACGAGTAAAAATCGCGCCTTGTGGATTGGCGTATTCGGTTAGGCCACCCGCACGTATGATTAAATCTTCCAGCGTGTCGCCTTTGCTCACCGCATAAGTACCGGGGAAGCGCACTTCACCTTTTAGGGTAATCGTGTTTTGCTCTTTCACACCTGGTTGTTGCAACACGTTTAAGCGATCTCGCGGTGCAATGGTGTTGTTTTCAGTTACGTCACCCAACACGGCATTGCCAATGTTAAGCTGTGTAATGTTCACCGATGCCCGTTGGCTGTTTGCGTTAACCACGGTTCTTGCCAATTCCGCATTCAGAGTGTAAGCCTCGGCGGTTAACCCGCCCGCTGCCACCACCAAATCTTTTACGGTGTTTTTATCTGTAATTGGGTAACGTCCTGGGTTTTTCACTTCACCCACCACTTCAGCAATCAATGCTGGTGAACCGTAAACCGATTGCTGTTGAAGTTGCAGTAGCACTGGTGCCAGCAAAACATTACGCGTTGAGCGTTTAATTTTGGCAATTTGCTCAGCCGTCACTTCTTTACCTTGGTAAATCAACTTAGCTTGCTGGGTTGTTAGTTGTTCATCGCCATCAATCGCTTTTTGCTGCGCATTCTGTTCAGCAATAGCTTGCGCTTTTGCTTCTTCTAGTGTCTTAGCAGTTTCTTGCTTCTCATCCAACGCATTCAATTGATTGCCATCAAATCGGTTAAACACCAACACACGGTCGCGTGATTGCAGCTTGATGTTGTCTTTGCTTGCTGGGTTCAAAATGGCGTTCGCTAAGCTGAACTGAAGTACGCGAATATCGCGTTGTGGGTTGATTTCGCGCACCACCAAGGCATAGGTTAAATCAGCGGTTGAATTGAACGCAGAATCCACCGAGGTGAATAGGTCACTAATACGTGTATCGCGTTTCCACTGTACGTATCCCGCGTGAAGCACGTCGCCTTCTAGGCTAACAAAGTCTTTGAGTTCATTGCTGCGTTTAACAATTTCAATCTCATCGCCATTTTTTACACGCTTCGCTAGCTCTTTCCCTTGGGTTAAATCTAACGTTAGTACATCGCGCATGCCTTCGGCGGCAGCGCGTTTCACCAACACGTGTTCACCAAACGCGTTGGCTGTCATGCCGCCCGCCATTTGCAGTAAATCTGCATAGGTTTCCCCGCGTTTTACTTCATAGATAGCTTCACGGTTCACTTCACCTTGAATAGACACGGTGTTTTCTATCGTGCCAATAAATACGGTATCACCCGCTTGTAAGCGCACATCGTTTTGTGTGTCGCCTTTCAAAAGCAGGTCATACATATCCAATGAACGAATAACTTGACCGTTGCGTTTCAATTGCACATTACGCAGCGCACCAGATTCACTAAAACCGCCGCTGTAATACACAGCCTGAGAAATAGTGGTGAGCGCACTCACTGAGTAAGCCCCTGGTTTGAATGCATCACCCATTACAAAAATTTGCATGCTGCGCATTTCACCCATGGAAATGTCACTGCGCACACCAATCATCTGCTCTTTGACACGCTGAGTTAGCGATTCTCGTACTTCAGTAAAATTCATGCCCGCGACTTGCACTGGCCCCAGCGATGGGAAGTTCACCACACCTTCTCGGCTAACACGCAAACGGTGTGTATTGTTTTCTTTACCAAACAATTGAACGACGATTTCATCACCCGGCCCAATTTGATAATCCGCCGGAACTGGCACATCACTCAATGGTGCAAAGGTTGTTGGAGAGCCCGCAAAAAGAGACAAACCAAATCGAGCTAGCGTTTCTTCTTCAACCTTGGTGTTTACTTGGGGTTGCATTGGGTTTTCTGCACCCAATGCCGCACGGGGTTCCATCACGTTAGGCGTTTGGTAGCTTTCGGTTGTTGCGCCGCCTGTGGGCATTGAAATGCCATATTGTTTTGCGAGGGCTTGCTGCTGGTCGGCAGGTAAGCTCTGAAACATTTGCATTTGGGCGGCCGTTGGCGCTTGGGCCAGCACCGCCGATGAAAACAGTGAAGCAACCAGCGCAGCACTTACACACGCCAGTTTATTAATACGAAAATTCATGGTGATAACTCGTTACGTCAATTCGGAAAAACGGGGGAAATTAGAATCGGTATTGAAAGCCAAGATTAACGGCGTTCAAGTTGGTGTTTTCACCGCTCTGTGCATTCACAAATTCGAAGGTTAACGCAGTGTCGCGACTCAGCGCGTAATGCGTGCCAAGGCCAAAGCTGATCCCACTGTGGCTGGTTGAGTGAGAGGCGTTGTAATCAATGTCTGTTGCAGAAACACCGACTAAGGCATACATGGCAATTTGGTCACTGACGGGAATATTGCCTTTCACATAGGCAGAAGCAAGGCTATTGATTGAGACGCCATCCGTGCGTTGTAGTGACGTGCCATATCGTGCTTCTAGCGCAACATAGTCATTAAAGAAGTAGCCCACCTGGGCTTGCAATAACAAAGGGGAGGCTTCTGACACACCCGCCTGCGTTGACGTAACGTACTCCGTGTTTGAGTAACCTAACAACGCCCCTGCATATACATCCGCCAACGCACTTGGCGCTGACAATGCCGCCAACAAGGCAAGAGTTAAAATAGAGGGGGTTTTGTTCATAGGTACTTCCTTAATGCTGGCAAGTATTTTTGCCGTGCTGTTGTGTATTCATAGGGTTGCGAGTGGGGCGATATGTCTTTTTGTCGCGATATTGTCGTGTGTTCTTCTTACGGCCATTACAGCGATCTGCTCTTTTTTTGAGCAGCATATAAAGTTTTAGGCACGCTACCGCCCTTAGGTGACGTCCCCAATATCCGCAGCGTGATGCACTGTTGCTTTCAATTGCGAGCAAAAAAAGACAATCGCTCACATTATGAGACTAATGACTCTAAAATGGATTGAACACTCAAAAAGCGGCAAGAGTGTATCATCAATAATGCATACATACATGTGCAATTGGCCCAAATTTCTCGTGATTTTTGACGAAGAATAAGTCGCCACGGCGAGGTTGATTAGTTATTACTCAACACTTGTAATATATCGAGATAATAATATTTATTGGGTTTTCAGAATGTTGTGCAATAAGACAGATACATTTCGCTGCGCCGAGATATTCGAGCCTTCCACTTTCAAATTTATGAGGTAAACACCGTGAGTTGTCCGATGTTCAAAGTTTGACCTTGGTCGAGTAGTTCCACCTCGCCTTGGTGACAAATGGTCAACCTAACCTGAGGGTTAGGCTCGTTAACGTAGTACTCACACGCCGCCGTGCTTGCCCCAATTATTCGACTATATACAACCACTTGCCCATTCAATACTCCTGAATGCACAAACACCAAATGGTCATTCGATGGCGATACTTGAACGCGCTCTTCTATCCCGTTGCTCCACAGGATCACACCGTTAGATTGAATTTTGGGGCTGACTGTCGCGCATGCCGAAGCGAACAGCAGAAAGGCAATAACAGATGTTGCTTGAAGGTGTCTCACAAATTGGCTCGATGTTGTTGTTACAATAATGGGCATGATGGTACTAACAACCAACATAACTCTCAATAACAACATTATGTCTTATATATAATCCAATAATTGTTATAAATATTTACAATTAATCTGCCACCTGTAATCCGTACATTTTTGTTTACTTACATGAGCTATGCGTTTAGCATTCAATACTCCTGTCTATTTAATAAGACGGGTTTTTATTGTAAATGGAGTTCTACATGAAAAAATCAGTAATTGCTGCACTTGCAGCGATGATGATGGCAGCAGCACCAGCAATGGCTGCTGAAGAAGCAGGTTCTACTGGCGGTTCTGCTGGCGGTGCGGGTGCTTCTTCTGCTGCTGTTGGTGGCGTGAGTGCAACTGCTGTTGCTATCGGCGCTGCTGTTGTTGCTGTTGCCGTTGTTGCGGTTGACTCATCTGACAACGACACTGCAACCACGACTTCTACTTCTGTAACCACCCAAGGTTAATTAGTCAGTTGTGCAAAATAAAACCGAACAGTGCGAACTGTTCGGTTTTCTTTGTTTATGGGTAACAACTTATTTAAAACTGAACCCAGCACCGCATTCGCAGGTAAGCTGGCCACGATGTAGTAGTAAAATGAAAGAGTTAAAAACCATTCTTCAGGTTGCCATGTCTGTGGTCGTGATCACCACGCTCAGCGGATGCAGCCAAAAGTTTCAAGATGTGAAAGACACCATGTCCCTTGCTGTGTTTGGCCATGAAGACATTGAACTGAACGCAAACCAAATCAATGACCTTCCCTACGCCAGCCTTTACGCAAAAGTAGAAGGCAGCGGACAAGCCTTTTTGGTGCTGGGGTATGCCAACGCCTCGTTTTCAAACCTGCCTGACGGCATTGATAACCACCAGTTAAAATGGCTTTCTGCCAACAAAGAAATGCTTGTGACTGAACATGGTCGCATTACCAAAACGGTGAACTTGCTGAGTGGCAACCTAGAGGCCAGTTATTCGCATCAAGCTGACCCAGTGGCACTTGGCTTATTGAAAAATTCCACGCCGCGCGTTTGGAAGCGAAAAGTAGATTGGAGCCCGGGTTATCACACGGGTTATTTGCTCGAATCACGCTTTGAGCTACAAGGTGAAAACACCTTGATGATTAACGAGAAGCCTGTTGAGACGCTCCACTTTATTGAATATGTGTCTGCCCCTGATCTCGACATTCAATTTACTAACCATTTCTGGCTTCAGCCCCTTTCTGGTCACGTAGTGGCAAGCACACAAACGCCTGCACCAGGCTTGCCAAAAATCGACATAACCTTGCTGAAACCTTTCGCAGTGGGAGCGAAATAAAATGCCATTTGTTATTAGGTTAACTCACTCTGCTAACGCATTATTTCCTTCTCGCTTGTTACAAATGGTACTGCTGACTTTCAGCACGACAGCGCTATTGTTTTCAACCGTTATCAATGCGTCTGAACTGGCTTCCACTCCGCCAAAAGAGCAAACGCAAACCCGTGTAACGGTGATTAACGCAACGAAAGATACTCGCCATTTTTCTGTTACTTTTGATGGCAGCCCGCGCGCTTCTCAGGTGATATCACAAGGTGCATTGCTCGCACGGCAACACGCTGCCAATATTCAAGGCCATAATAGTGACCCTATTTTCTGGCAAGGTGCCGGGCTATTTTCTGATTCAGACAATAACGACGTAGAAAATTTGCGTACACAGGTACTTGAAGCGCTTTCATTACTGGAAACAGAATGGCGTGATGACCACGCTGCGTTAAACGCGGTTGAATCCTTGGTGGCGTTTTTGTCTGAATCCACGTTTAAGCAGCGTGTGGCTATTGCGGTCGATGAAGATGTGTATTTAGCAGGGGGGCGTATTAACCCTCTTTTGGCGGGAGATTTAACGCTATTACTGCCATCAAGGCCTAAGAATGTGTGGGTGCTTGGCGCGGTAAAACAAACTGCAGATCTGGATTTCTCCCCACTAAAGCTCGCAGGCGATTACGCGGATGTTGCTGACACGCTCGATATGTTTGGAACAAGCGAAGTGGACGTGATTCAGCCTGATGGCCATCAGGAAACGCATAAGGTGGCGTATTGGAATGAAGTACCAAGGAACCTTGCCCCTGGCGCATTGATTTATGTTCCCTTTAGTGGCCTTCCCTCTGAGCTTTCATCGCTCAACCATCTGATCCCTACCCTTCTTCAACACCGAGTGATGTAGTCATGCGCAGCCGTATTTTCCAATTATCTTCTTTGTCGTTGGCACTGCTTCACGCTCTGCCAGCTGTCGCGAATGACCAAAATTTTACTGCATTTAAACCCACGCAAAGCGATTTTGGCGGTGTGGGCCTCATGCAAATGCCGACAGGCCGTGTTGCACCAGAAGGTGAGTTTTCTGTGGGTGCAACCCTAAACGGGGACTACCGCCACTACCACAGTTCATTGCAACTTATGCCATGGCTGGAAGCGACCATTCGTTACACTCAGGTGCCTGATTTATATTACAGCAGTGATGAAAGTTTTAGTGGCGACACCTATTACACCGACAAAGGCATCGACGTTAAACTTCGCCTTTGGGAAGAAACCTATTGGCTGCCGGAAACCTCTATCGGTATTCGTGATATGGGCGGCACTGGTTTGTTTGATGGTGAGTTTATTGCTGCCAGCAAGCACATCGGCCCGTTCGATTTTACTGCGGGTATTGCTTGGGGTTACATGGGTAACCGCGCCAACTTAAAAGGTGACACGTCACTGGGCGCTGACTGCGGGCGAGATACTTCTGTTAAAGGCAAAGGCGGAAGCTTTGATTACAGCCGTTGGTTTACGGGCTGTATGTCAGTGTTTGGTGGAGTGGAATATCAAACACCTTGGGCACCTTTAAGCTTAAAAGCAGAATACGATGCTAATAACTACAAGAGCGATTTTGTGGTTACACGTTCTGATAAAGAAATGCCACAAGATTCCCCGTTCAACGTAGGGGCTGTTTATCGCTTCGGCGATTGGGGCGACATTCGTGCCAGTTATGAACGCGGCAATACGTGGACACTTGGCTTCACGCTGAAAACTAACTTTAACTCTCTTTCACAAAGCTGGGTAGACACGCCAACCCCCGCCAATGCACCACAGCCGCATAAAGACGCGGCGGACATTGATTGGGAGCGCGTTGCCAACGATTTGGACAACATTGCCGGTTATGGTAATACCAAAATCTATGCTGATAATGAGTCAGTCACCGTTGTCGGTTCACAAGGCAAATACCGCGATCGCGAATTGGCCCATGAAAAAGGTGCGATGATTCTTGCGAACTCGGGAACATCCGCGACCCAATTCAACCTTGTTGAGCAACAAGCCAACCAATCAACAACGCAAACCACGATTGATGCTACTGCGTATCGTAAAGTCGCCAATCAAGAATATGTGGGCGCAAGCGTCTCAGACGCCACCACCTTGGTTAACCCAAGTTCACCACGTGGCATGTTACAAACCGACACCAGTAAACCTTGGTCGGTAAGCTTCTCCCCTAACCTTCAACAATCGATTGGTGGTTCGGAAGATTTCTACCTCTTCAATATTGGTGTGAGTGGCGGTGCTAGCTATTGGCTGACCGACAACATTGAGTTTGGTGGCAGTGTTTACGTTAACCTTTACGATAACTACGACAAATTCAAATACGATGTGCCGCCTGATGGCACTGATTTGAAACGTGTTCGCACCTTGGTTCGCCAATACATTTCAGACAACCCAGTTCGCGTGAGTAACCTTCAGTTAACGGCCTTTGATAAGTTCGGTGACAGCGTTTATGTGCAAGGTTACGGCGGTTACCTTGAAACAATGTTTGCTGGGGTCGGTGGTGAAGTGCTTTATCGCCCACTTAAGAGCAACTGGGCGTTTGGGATGGACGTAAACTATGTCGCGCAGCGTGACCCGAACACAGAGTTTGGGATTTTCACGGAAGAGCGCCATTACGACCCAACAACTGGTCGTTACTACAATGTTCAAACCGGCACGCCAACCGGCCACTTCACGACCTACTACCGCCCTGAATGGAGCTGGTTTGATGACTTGTTGATAAAAGCCAGCGTGGGCCAATATTTGGCGGAAGATAAGGGCGTGACGCTAGACGTGTCGAAGCAATTCGACAGCGGTGTGATCGCCGGTGCTTACATGGCGAAAACGAACCTTTCTGCCGAAGAGTTTGGGGAAGGGAGCTTTAACAAAGGCTTCTATATTTCGATTCCGTTTGACATTTTCACCGTGAAACCAAGTGCAAGCAGAGCGGTCATTGGCTGGACGCCACTTTCTCGTGATGGCGGTCAAATGCTGGGTCGTAAGTACAGTTTGTACAGCATGACGAATGGACGTTATCCAGGTTCGGAGTTTACGAATAGGGATTAGGGGTGAAGAAAGGGCCTAGGGTAAGAGCCTAGGTCCTAGGGTGAAGAAAGGGCCTAGAACTGGTATACGATATGGGGCTCTGCTCATTTTCGTCTACGGATTACGGGTTACGGATTACGGATTACGGATTACGGATTACGGATTACGGATTACGGATTACGGATTACGGATTTTTTCATATATTCCAATCAGTTCAAGCTTTTCCCGTATTCCCGTATTCCCGTATTTCCGCACTTACGCTTCATAGCTCTCCTCTAGGATCCTAGGACCTTGCTCTTATCCTAGGACCTTGCTCTTTTGCCATCACCAACCTCTCCGCCAAACCTCGCTTTTCTATCTCTTTTGCCAGCGCTTCTTGCGCTTCGGCATCCCCGTGAACAATTCTGATTTCTTTGGACTTTGTTGCTATGCCTTCAATGAACGCAAGGAGATCTTCTCTGTCTGCATGGGCGGAGTAACCCGACATGGTGTGGATGTGCGCGTTGATGTCGATGTTTTCTCCATCAATGTTGACGTGTTTGTCGCCGCGCTGAATATTACGCCCGAGGGTTCCCCGAGCTTGGTAGCCGGCAAGAATCACATCAGTGCGTTTATCGGGTAGCAAAGCTTTGAGGTAGTTGAGTACGCGTCCGCCGTTGCACATGCCGCTGGCGGCTATCACGATCGCAGGTTCTCCCGTTTGTTTTAGGCGGTTCACCAAGCCAATATGATCACTATGGGTGTTGATGGTGATGCATTGATCAAAAGCGAGTGGGTGTCGCCCTGAATCGAGCGTGGTTTTGGCTTCTTGGCCCCATAAGGTTTTGAACGCTCGGTATTGTTCTGTCACTTTCGCTGCCATGGGAGAATCGAGAATAACGGGAATGGTTGACCAAACACGCTTTTCATCTTCGTTAAGCGATTTAGCAATCAGGTTTTCTATATCAAATAGCAGCTCTTGTGTTCGCCCAACGCTAAAGGCCGGAATAATAACCGCACCACCGTCAAGCAGCGACCGATTGATTAACGTCTTTAAGCGTTCGGCTCGCGATGCAATCGATTCGTGCGTTTTGTCTCCGTAAGTACTTTCAATGACAAGTACATCAGCTCGCTCTGGTGATTTGGGATCGGGCAGTAACGGGGTGTTGTTTGGCCCTAGGTCGCCGGAGAACACCAAAACCTGTTGATCTGGTAATTTCACTTCAATGTAAGATGAACCAAGAATATGCCCCGCCGGTTGAAAGCGAATATCGGCGATTGTCCCGAACGCGTTAGCGACGCTCGACCAAACGCCATACTCTATTGGCTGTGTGAGGGAACGGATCAGGTTCAAAATGCGCTTTCGCTGCCTCGCCTTCATTCCTAACTGCAAGCGAAGCCCATCATCAAGCATCATCGGCATGAGGTTGGCTGTGGCTTCAGTACAATATATAGGTGCGCG
>NZ_JAJUBC010000041.1 GCF_028683095.1 Enterovibrio gelatinilyticus
GTTGCAGGCTTTTTTCGTTAGCTTCGCCGTCAGGTAGGCAACTTAAATCTATTTATGAGTGTGCTTTCTCGCACCTCAGAAAGATGAAGTTGGGGTTGTTTTTTAAATGGTTATACGTAGATTCCGATATGGCTTTGGCGCTTTCTTCAACGTTTCCCTCAGAGATATGGGAAATAACTAATCCTGCCGAGGTTACCGCGCTGCAAATCTCAGTAAGAGAGCGTCGATAAAAATGAACCTTAACTGGCACACCAACCGTGTTCCATTCTTCTTCTATCTGTTCACGGCTGAAATAATTACCTGACGGAGAGCACTCAAAATCGGCAAACGGGTGATGGGTTGAAAACACCATATAGCCGCCTCGCTTTAATACGCGAAATACCGCTTCAAACACAGGCACTAAATCTTCCACGTAGTGCAACACCAGCGGACATACGATTACATCTGCGCTCTCATCCGACTCCAAAGGCAAGCCTAGCGAGATGTCTTGAGTATAGGCGCGCATTTGATCGCCGAACCTATTGTTAACCAGCGCAACCATCTCTTCCGATAAATCCGTGCAGACAAGGCTCTTTACAGATTGTTGTAAAAACCATTCTGCATAGGCACCGGGGCCGCAACCAATATCAATAACATTCTTACCCTTTACGCAGTCTAATAAGGCCAACGTTGATGGTCGTTCCAGCATCGCATTGTAAATATTGTTTTTTACCGCTTCTGCATACTTCGTTGCATGCTTTGTGTACATTTCAGACATCACTTTTACCGATTACTGTTTTACTCAAATGCACAGGGGCATTCCGCATGCATTACTTCACCACTTACTGGATGTTCGAAGAACAAATCACTCGCATGAAGTTGAAGCCGATCTGCCAACTGTTCACTCTGCCCGTTTTTATATAAATCACAGCCAAGAATCGGATGCCCTATGCTTTGGCTGTGAATGCGCAACTGATGAGTGCGTCCGGTGACTGGTGTATACAGCACCAAAGTTCGGCGTGGGTTATCCAATCGCTTTATCACTTTATAATGGCTGGTTGCCGATTTTCCTGTTTCATAGCAAACCTTCACACACGGAAAAAGCAGTTTGTCTTTGGCAATTGGCGCAGTCACTTCGCCCTGATCATCGGATACCCAGCCTTCTAACATGGCAACATAACGTTTTTGGATCGTTCTCGCCTGGAACTGCCTGTTAAGGTGCTGGCCAGACGCTGCATTTAAGCCAACAACCATGACACCTGATGTGCCGAAATCTAATCGATGCGGCAGAATGGCATGGGGAAAAGCAGGTGTATGCCCCTCTTGTCCATTCACTAAACGGTAATGCACTGAATCCCAGTTCAACGGATTTTTCCCTGAAAGACTGAACAAACCGCTCGGTTTATTTATCAGTAAGATATCCGCATCTTGATAAAGAATGTCGACGACACCCTCGCAGGCGGGTGCAATAAAATTATCCACGATGGTATGCATTTGTGAGTCTTCTTGGGGCATTTACTCATTTCCGAGGGTGAGATAAGCACAGCATAAACATGTTATTCGAAGCGGCGATAATAACTGTTCCATAAAAGCATCGCATCCAATTCGACGTATTAATTAACCCGTTCACAAGTCACTGCTTTTCGTTGTTGTCTATTTCAACACACCAAGGATGATTTATGCGTTAAATTCACTAAAAACAAAGAAAAGCCCAACATCCCTTTAATGTGTTTGTTATAAATAAGGGTATTCACGTAGTAAGGATCATAACGATGAGCGCAAAACAACGAGACATAACATTACGCTTTCTTGCAGAGCCGAGTGATGTAAATTTTGGCGGCAAAGTACACGGCGGGGCGGCGATGAAGTGGATCGACCTTGCAGCCTACGCGTGTGCCGCAGGTTGGAGCGGAAAGTACTGTATTACTGCCTACGCAGGTGGTATTCGCTTTGTTGCGCCAATCCATGTTGGTAATTTGGTCGAAGTGAGTGCAAAAGTTATTTATACCGGTAATTCCTCCATGCACATTGCCATTGATGTACAAGCGAGTGACCCGAAAGAACTAAAGAACCGCCTCACTACACACTGTATTGTCATCATGGTTGCTGTCGATGAAAACGGCAAAACAACACCCATTCCAAAATGGGTACCCGAAACCGATGAAGACAAAGAATTAGAGCAATCAGCGATTCGCTTGATGAACATGCGAAAACAGATTGGCGAAGAAATGGAAGCGCATGTGAAATTGTATAAATAACCCCAGCGCGATGCCAAAACTCAAAAGGCCGCGGATGCGGCCTTTATTCTTTGTCGTCGATTCAACTCAACACTCAAACAGCATCGCGCTATTTAAAAACAGAGAATGCCAGCTTGAGCACATCTCTCACCTTTTCTGGTGCATCTCCTCTCGCTCGCTGCGCCAACGCTGCGGTGAGTTGAGCATCAATATAAACAGCCGCAAGCTGATTCGACATCGTGCTTGGCATCTCGCCAACTTGTCTGGCTTGCTCCACGCGCTGTTCAATAAAACCTAGAAATTGCTGATGCGCTTGTTCAAGTGCTAATTGCGTGCTCTCACCTAGTAAATGCTTCACCTCATTCATTTTTACCATCATGCAACCAGCAGGCAATTCACATCGCTCTTCAACGGCAAACTCAGCAAGATCATCAAGCACGTCTTTGAAAACTGGTTTATGGCCTAACTCTTTTAGCATTGGCAAAAGCAATGTCTCCAAGTAGACCTTTAGCGCTGCTTTCATCAATCCATCTTCGTTATCAAACTCTCGATATAGACCCGGTTTAGAGACTTGCGCCAATTTACAGATTTCATTGATAGAAACGCCTTTTGCTCCCTGCCTCCAGTAAGCAGACATGGCTACATCAAGGATATGGTCGCGATTAAGGGTTTTTGGTCGTCCTCTTGACGCTTTCACAGTGGTTTGATTTTTCATTTGATACCGCTTGGTATTTTATTGTTGACACACTAACTCGAGACAATTAATGTACCACTTAGTATTTAATTAAACAATCAAGGATGTATACCATGACGGAAGAAACGCGTGGGTTAGTCTTATTAACCGGTGTATCGGGTTTTATCGGGCTTCATTGTGCAAAAGAGATGCTGGAACAGGGTTATAAAGTAAGAGGCTCTGTTCGAAGCAAAGAGAAAGAAGACGAAGTTCTGGCGACACTTAACGCCGCATCCGTTAATACTGCGCATTTGAGCTTTGTCCGTTTAGATCTGACCTCAGACAGTGGTTGGGCGCAAGCGGCAGAAGACTGTGATTTCATCATGCACGTCGCTTCTCCGTTCACGATTGCAAACCCCAAAACAGAAGATGAGATGATTGCTCCTGCGGTTCAGGGCTCTCTTCGGGCGTTAAAAGCAGGCAAAGACGCGGGCGTTAAGCGTGTGGTTTTAACGAGTTCTATCTTATCAATGATGGGGTCAATGAAAACAGGTACATTTGGGCCTGAAGATTGGACAGACACACAATCAAAAGCCATCAACACTTATACCAAAAGTAAAACTCTGGCTGAGCGTGCAGCTTGGGAGTTCATGGCAAGCCAATCTGATAAGAATGAAATGGAACTGGTGGTTGTTAACCCTGGCGCGGTATTTGGTCCGTCATTAGGCAAAAATATGACGGGTCAAACCATGACACTATTCAAGCAAATGTTGCAAGGTAAAATCCCCCTAGTTCCGAACTTCGCCTTTCCAATGGTTGATGTTCGCGATGTCGCCAAACTTCACGTTGAAGCACTGACCAACACTGAGGCAAACGGAAAACGCATTATTGCTGCCACCGCAGAGCCGCACAGCTTTATCGAGATCGCTAAGATCCTCAAAAATGAAGGTTACAAAGGACCAAGCACCAGAAAAGCCCCTGATTTTCTATTGCGTCTTACATCCATTTTTGACCGTGAAGCGAAAGGAATGCTTGGAATGTTAGGGATGAATCTGCATTCAAATAACACTGAAACCCGAACTCTGTTCAACTGGACGCCTCGAACAATGAAAGAGTCAGTGCTAGACACAGCGAAGTCCATTAAAGCCACTGAAAGTTAACATGTTCAAACCAGCTTTAGCTTTAACTTCACTCGACGCTTAGCGTCACTGCTTTTTCTGGTTAGTAACAAAAAGGCCGCAGATGCGGCCTTTTTGCTCTACAACACACGGTCGTTGATACACAATCTGCGCATTAGCCCATGGTCGGCATCGTAAAGTGGCTTGCGTGGGTTTCCAAACGCACACTGGCAGGCCAGCGAGTGGTCACGGTTTTCATGCGGGTATAAAAGCGCACGCCATCGTTGCCGTGAACATTCAGTGGGCCAAAGATGGAACGCTTCCAACCGCCGAAGCTATGAAATGCCATAGGAACTGGAATGGGTACATTCACGCCAACCATACCCGCCAGCACATCTTCACTAAACTGACGTGCGGTTTCGCCGTCACGCGTAAAGATGGCGGAACCATTGCCATATTCATGTTGATTGATGAGTTCGAGCGCTGTTTGATAGTCCGGTACACGAACAACCGACAAAACAGGGCCGAAAATCTCTTCTTGGTAAATGCTCATGTCAGGGGTGACATCATCAAACAAGGTTGGCCCTACATAGAAACCATTGTCGTGACCCTCGACTTGGCATTCTCGCCCATCAACCACCAACGTTGCACCTTGCGCTTCGCCGGCATTGATATAACCAATAATTTTCTCTTTGTGCTGCGCGGAAATCACAGGACCCATGTCGTTTTCGGGGCCTTCTACAATGCCCGGACCAACACGCATTTTGGCTATGCTTTCTGACAGAGACGCAATCAAAGTATCCGCGGTTTCATCACCCACTGCGACAACAACCGACAATGCCATGCAACGCTCCCCTGCTGCTCCAAACCCCGCTCCCATAATCGCACCACTTGCCATATCCATGTCAGCATCTGGCATCAAAATGCAGTGATTTTTCGCACCGCCAAGGGCCTGACAACGCTTTCCATGAGCCGAAGCAGTGGAATAAATGTATTCAGCAATAGGTGTGGAACCGACGAAACTCACGGCCTGAACGCGTGGATCTGTAAGCAATACATCCACCGCTTCTTTGTCACCATTCACCACATTGAACACGCCGTCGGGCAATCCCGCTTCTTTGAGCAATTCAGCCAAAACCAAGCCCAATGACGGGTCTTTCTCTGACGGCTTAAGTATGAAAGTGTTACCGGTAGCAAGGGCAATGGGAAACATCCACATGGGTACCATAGCGGGGAAGTTGAACGGTGTAATCCCTGCACAAACACCCAATGGCTGCATAAGCGAATGACTATCTACCCCGGAACCAACATTGGCTGAACTCTCACCTTTTTGCAGGTGAGGAATGCCGCACGCAAACTCCACCACTTCTAGGCCGCGAGTTAACTCACCCACGGCGTCTGAGTATACTTTGCCGTGCTCGTTACTAATCAAACGCGCAAGCTTATCTTGATTCGCTTCCAGCAAAGCTTTGAACTTGAACATGACGCGAGCTCGGCGCAAAGCAGGCGTCTTCGCCCACTTAGGAAATGCCGCTTGAGCGGCAGCAATGGCTTGCTCCACTTCTTGCGCTTTACTCAAAACAACTTGGCGAGTTTGCTCTCCCGTTGCAGGGTTAAAGATCGCGCCAAAACGGTCTGTGGCGCTATCGACTATCTCGCCATTAATAAAATTATGAACGGTTTCCATGTCTTGGGTCTCCATGCTTAAATTCTGGGTACGTAGATCCTGATTACTTAAAATCTGGCCGCATTACATCTGAATTCATAAGTCAAAATAGGCCAGCCCTGCATCGCGCGCAAATGCCGACCAATTACTATAACCGAGTGTGGCATACGTCAGCAGAGCAGCGATAAAATAGTCTTTCCCTGCCTCAATTGCCTCAATAGCCATAGATTCCTTCCTAGCGTTGACGCCATGTTTCGATAAGCTCAAGGTAGTTCGCTTTAACCGCATCAACAAAGTGCTCGTTATCCAGTTCACCCCTCATCCACTGACGGCTTGGTTCTCCAAATATGGTTCTTCCTACCGCAAACCCTTTCACCGTTTTCGCTTTAGCAGACGCTGAGAAACCAGCTTTAAGTTCGTCGGCTGGCGCATCAAGACCTAACAACACCACCCCACGACAATGCGTGTCACGATCAAGGATTAAGGCATCAACTTCTTGCCAACCATTTGCCGTGAGCGGAGGTAGCTTCCACCAATCAGGTTTGATCCCAAGGTTATAAAGTCGCTTCATAACGCGAAGATAAAGTTCATCCTCCACATCAGCACTTACGGCTTCCCCGTCACGGGGCAATATGACTTCCACCAACAGTTCATTACCGGTGGCACAACATGCTTGGTAAACCTCAAGCAAGGTTTGCTCTTGCTCCAATTGCAGTTCACGTTGGTCGTCCGGGTGATAGAACATCAAACACTTCACAACTTGCTCTCTTGGCCAATTGGCGAGCTGAGTGCCAATGTTGCCATGCTCTAAACGAAGAGGGCGAGAACCCGGCAGTTCAATCGGTCGTCCCACCCAATAACGCTCTCCCACCGAATCACCAAATCCCGTTGCTGCGTTGAGAACTTCCGTTCCAAAAGTAGAGTCACACAATATGCCGGCTTTTCCTTGCAAGCCCGCACTCTCAGCGACTTCTTGCGCCGCGCGCCAAATAAGCTTTTTCAGATAGGGAATGTGGTCGATATCAATGCCTGCTTGTTGCGCCATTTCAACAAATTGAGAACGATGGTCAAAGGCTAACACACACAGTTCTGGCCACTCTTTTTCGCGGGTTGTCACGCGATGTAAGTGATTGAGGTTATGGTCTCTGTCTGGACGTGGAATCTCATGTTCATGAAGAAGATAATAATCGAGTTCTTCTTTGGTTGGCATGGCAGGCGAACAACCGTGACGAGACACAACCAAAGCACCACAGGCATTGGCATAACGGCAACATTGTTCCCAAGGCTCGTCATTCAGATAACCACGAAGTAAACCAGACATAAATGCATCGCCCGCGCCGAGCACATTCAGTACTTCCACGCGTACGCCTTTTACTGTAATCCCATCATCAAGATGGTTACCGATATCATCAGTAAAAACGCTGCATCCAAGAGGACCACGCTTGCACACTAAAGTCGCATCGGTAAGGCCACGCACGACTTTCAGTGCTTGAATGGAATCTTCTGATCCACCAGCAATGTGAAACTCTTCTTCGGTGCCCACAATCAAGTCGAACAAACCAAGCACTTCTTGAAGCTGGTTGGTGACATCCTCAGAGGCGATAAAGCGTGTTTCACCGTCACCCAACGACGTCAACCCCCATAACACGGGGCGGAAATCCACATCCAGCGCCGTACGCACTCCATGCTTTCGCGCATAATTGAGCGCTGTAATAACCGCTTCTCGCGAGCTTGGGTTAGATAAATGGGTACCCGTGATTGCCAGACACTTCGCCGAGGCGATGTAATCTTCGCTAATGTCATCTGGCGTAATGGCTTTGTCTGCACAATTGTCACGATAGAAAATCAGCGGAAAAGTGTCTTCGTCTTTAATGCCTAGCAAGACCAACGCTGTCAGGCGCTCTTTGTCTGTGATGATGTGGCTCGTATCAACACCCACACGCTCAAGTTCTTCACACACAAAACGCCCCATGTGCTCATCACCCACACGAGCCAACATGCCAGATTTAAGCCCTTGTCGTGCCGTTCCATGTGCGACATTACCCGATGAACCACCTAGATATTTCGCAAATGTACGCATGTCTTCCAACCTTGCACCCACCTGCTCGCCATAAAGATCGACGGCGACCCGCCCTAGGCAAATAACATCCAATGTCCTTTCCTGCGTTGTCATGTCTCGCTCCTATCCGATCGTGTGCTTTGTCTCCACAAACACAAAATGAAACATTCATTTCATTTAATGGTAATTGCGAAACGTATTCAGCGCAACCCATGAAACAAACATTTCATTAACGCCCGTCCACATTTTTCATTCATTTCAAACTAGACGACTGGTCTAATCTCTTGTAAGGTTGCGCTCATGAATACAGAATCACACTCTACTCGTCAGCACATCCTTGATGTGGGCTACCAGTTAATTGCAGAAAAGGGCTTCTCTAATGTTGGCCTGTCGCAACTGCTTGCTCAAGCTGGTGTGCCAAAAGGCTCCTTCTATCACTACTTCAAATCTAAAGAAAAATTTGGAGAAGCGCTGATTGAAGACTATTTCGCTGGCTATCGTTCTCGGCTTGACGTTTTATTCAGTGACCCGTCCCTGAATGGATTCGACAAGATGATGACCTATTGGGGCAAATGGATAGAAGCCAGTAACAACAAAAGCGCCAACCAACCGTGCTCGAACCAACGCTGCTTAGTGATAAAACTCAGCGCCGAAGTCTCCGATCTTTCTGATGCTATGCGCGTATCACTACTCAATGGTGCTAATACCGTTATTGATATGCTGGCAAATTGCATTCAGCAAGGTGTAGACGATGGCTCAATTTCTGTGGCCAACAGTCAAAAGGCTGCAGAACAGCTCTATCACATGTGGATTGGCGCAGGCCTGATGAGCAAATTGAATCAAAACACTGAATGCTTATCGCAAGCATTGAACACCACTGAACGTTTACTGAAAGGTGACGTTGCTTTTTAATCTGTCACGTGACAATGCATTACCGATTAACTCGGGAATAAACCTATCTGTGATTGGAAATACCGCCATAATTTGTTGGCGGATTTTTTTACCCAAACACTAGACGACTGGTCTAATTTAAGGAAATAACAATGTCTTCAACCATGGAAAACACGAAAATCGTTCTTGCCTCTCGCCCTGTCGGCGCACCTGTTACCGATAACTTCCGTTTGGAGACGTCAGCGGTTCCAGCCTTAAATGCAGGTCAAGTGCTGCTTCGCACCATTTACCTCTCGCTTGACCCTTACATGCGCGGTCGCATGAGCGATGCCAAGTCCTACGCAGATCCAGTCGAGATTGATGATGTCATGGTGGGTGCAACTGTTTGTCAGGTAGAAGATTCTCAACACACTGACTTTGAAAAAGGTGAATGGGTATTGGCATACACTGGCTGGCAAGGTTACGCCGTGTCTGACGGTGAAGGTCTACTCAAGTTGGGTAAGAATCCTTCACACCCGTCTTTTGCGCTCGGCATCATGGGTATGCCCGGCTTTACCGCATACATGGGCTTGCTAGACATTGGTCAACCTAAGGAAGGTGACACGATCGTGGTTGCCGCGGCTACTGGCCCAGTCGGCGCAACAGTTGGTCAAATTGGCAAGCTGAAAGGCTGCCGGGTTATCGGTATTGCAGGTGGTGAAGAGAAATGTCGTTATGCTGTCGAAACATTAGGGTTTGATGTTTGTATCGACCACAAAGCCGACGATTTCGCGCAACAGCTGGCTGCGGCATGCGACAAGGGCATCGACGTATATTATGAAAACGTTGGCGGCAAAGTATTTGACGCTGTCATGCCATTGCTTAACACCGGAGCACGTATTCCTGTGTGTGGCATGATTTCCCAATACAATGCGACAGCGCTTCCAGAAGGCCCAGACCGCATGGGAATGCTGATGGCAACCCTCCTGATTAAGCGTATCAAGATGCAAGGCTTTATCATTTTTGATGACTACGGACACCGCTATAACGAGTTTGCCGCAGACATGACCAAATGGTTAACCGAAGGGAAAATGCAATATAAAGAACAGGTTGTTGACGGTCTTGCTAGCGCGCCAGAAGCGTTTATGGGTCTCCTTGACGGTAAAAACTTCGGCAAATTAGTGATTAAAGTCGCCGACCCTGTTTCGTTCTAATTTGTAAGAACTCACATAAAAAGCTTGTTGGTGTTTTCACTGGCAAGCTTTTCATTTCACGGTTAACAAATCAGCGTGTTATGGTTAATGAAATAATCTGTTTAGTATGGATACACAAACAGGAGCCATCACAATGAAACCTCATCACCTCCTCTTACTTCTTTTTTCCCATGGTTTGGCCATTGGCGTTGGTTTTGCAGCGGGTATTTACGCACTTCCCATCTTAATTGCGCCCTCAGGACCAAGCACAGAAGAAGTCTCAACGTCAGCCGAGAGTGCTAGTTTTTACGGTGAATTTCGTAAGGATCTCATCTCTAGCGACACCTTTCACTGGGGTGAAGGTGCGGTGGCAATTGGGTCAACAGCCATTTCATTTCAAGGCGAATTGGCACCAGGACCAGACTACAAACTCTATTTGTCACCAGAATTCGTTGAAACCGAGGTGGATTTTGAGCGTCTCAAGTCCAAAATGGCCAAAGTGGGCGATGTTAAAACCTTCGACAATTTTTTAGTGAAAGTTCCCGCTCACATTGACCCAACGCGTTACAACACGGTGATTGTTTGGTGTGAATCCTTTGGGGAGTTCATCACGGCAGCACGCTACCAATAATTGCCTATTTGCGGAGAGTCTTGCCCCAGTGGTTATCCGCTCTCGCTACCATAGCTCCAGCCATTTTGACTTTTCCTAGCACAGCTTTTTCCTTTCATAGAGATAGTCAATAATGGCTATCACTATGATCCTTTCTTGACCTAACCCAACAAATCTCTCCCTATATTTACCGCAACGCTAACAGTTATTCACTATAAAGAGTCGTTGCACATCAAGAACATCTGCGTTAGTTTGGTTGTTCATCCAATAGGAACGTTATTAATCATGTTCACTTTTACGCAATCACTCTGGCTCCTGCTTCTTATGCCCTTCAGTCGGTAGAGTGATTCGTTCCCGGCTGTGAGCAACGCAGCCGGAACTCGTTCTCACAGCCTTGATTTTTCAATACAACATCAAGGAAGTTTCAATGAACGACGCGGCAGTCAGTACACCCTCCACTTCAGATTATCGTCAAGGCATCATTTATGCGTTGATCGGCACAGTGCTATTTTCCATCAAACCTGTGCTCATCAAACTCGCTTACACCGCTGGCGGTGACGCGACTGCGATCATGAGTCTCCGTGCTGTCTCATCACTTCCTCTCTACTTGGTTATGTTGCTCTGGCTTTGCCGCCTCCCCGAACAAAGAAGCAAGCTGCGTCAATTTGGTTTGCAGGCTGCGCTGGTTGGTGTTCTTGGCTACTACTTTGCCTCGCTACTCGACATTTTGGCGCTGGAATTTATTTCAGCTCAGCTTGAACGCTTGTTGATCTTTCTCTTCCCTTCGTTCGTGGTCGCAATCAGTTGGTTTTTCCTCAAAGAGAAGCCCGTTAAAGGCACATTGCTATCCATCTTGCTCGGATACATCGGCGTTGCATTGATTGTCGCCCACGATTTGCAGTCATTCGGCTCTCAAGTCTGGGTCGGTAGCCTAATGGCAATCATTTCCGCATTGGTCTTCGCCATCTATTTGGTTCTCAGTAAAAAAGTCATTGGACAGATTGGACCGCAACTCTTTACCAGTGTGGGAATGGGCAGTGCTGGTGTGGTGATCATGATGCAACACCAACTTAAAGGTGCTGATTTTTCATCTATGCCAAGCGAGTTGGTTTTGATGGGTATTACTATCGGTATTTTCTGTACCGTGTTGCCCTCTTACTTTGTTGCCGCTGCCATGGCGAGACTGACACCGTCAGTGCTCAGCTTAACCAGCAACATTGGCCCCGCCATCACAGCGCTGTTTGCCATCACTTTGCTCGACGAAACGTTTACGATTTTGCACGGTATTGGGATGTGTTTGGTGGTGTATGCAGTGGTTAGGATGAGTAAGAAAAAATAACGCCTAAGGGGACATAGAACTAAGCAGTGGGCTGAAAGCCCGCTGCTTTTATACGTTGGTGGTGAGACTTCTAGAGATTACTTGCCAACATCCACGCCATAACGAAAACACGATGTCATGTGGTCATTGACCATGCCCGTGGCTTGCATGTATGCGTAGCAAATTGTACTTCCGACAAATTTGAAGCCGCGTTTCTTCATTGCCTTGCTCATTGCATCTGACTCTGGCGTTGTTGCAGGTACATCCGCCATGGTTTCCCAATGGTTCACAATGGGCTTTCCGCTGACAAACTGCCAAACATAGGCATCAAAACTGCCGAATTCTTTTTGTACATCGAGTACCAGTTTGGCATTGGTGACAGTGCCGTTCACTTTCAGTTTGTTTCTCACTATCGCGGGATTTAAAAGTAGTTCAGCAATTTTGCTTTCGTCATAAGCGGCCACGGTTTCAATATCAAAGTTATCAAAAGCTTCTCGATATCCTTCTCGCTTTTTCAGGATCGTTGTCCAGCTCAGGCCAGCTTGAGCGCCTTCCAAGATCAGCATTTCGAACAACTCACGATCGTCATGCACAGGCACACCCCATTCTTCATCGTGGTAAACCTGATCGAGCGAACTGGTATTAGCCCAACTACAACGTTCCATATTTCATCCTTAATTAGCGTAAGCCATGATGACCAATATTGGCCCAATCAACCTGATTTCTCAGGTTCCAAGTCAATAACACTGTATATATAACCATGCTTATATTTTGACCACAACTAAAAAAGGGCGCAATGCTGAGATTACGCCCTCTTTCAATATCATTACGTTAAATGTGTGAACTACACATGAACCGTCTGATGCGTTTCCAAAGACTCCAGTGCGGCCTCTGCCAATGTGAGAGCCAGCTCTCCATCGACACCCGTACATTCTGGCTCTGTCTTTCCTTCCAGCACGTCAACAAAATGCTGCCACTCAGCAATGTAAGCCTCTTTATAACGCTCTAAAAAGAAATACTGAGGTTTCGCACTGCTGCAATCATCTTCGCCCCAATGCTCGACCAAGTGTTCACGAACATTGCCTGCTTTCAGCATGCCCTTGCTTCCATGAAGCTCGATACGCTGATCGTAACCATAACCGGAGCGTCGGCTATTGATAATGTTAGCCATAGCCCCTGATGGGAAATGAAGCACGATAACCGCACTGTCGATATCACCTTCTTCTGCAATGGCAGGGTCAACAAGGCATGAACCATGCGCCGAAACGGATACAGGGTCTTCTCCCATGATGTAGCGTGCCATGTCTAAATCATGAATCGACATATCGCGGAAGATCCCCCCAGAGACTCGGACGTATTCTGGAGGTGGTGGTGACGGGTCACGAGACGTTATCACCAAGGTTTCAGCCTTACCAATCGCGCCACTCTCAAACAAATCTTTCAAGGTACGAAATTGCGGGTCGTAACGACGGTTAAAACCTAGCAGGAACTTGGCGTTTGTTTCGCTGACAACCGCTAAACATTCATTCACTCGCGCCAAGCTCAAATCAATGGGCTTTTCGCAAAAGATCGCTTTGCCAGCTTGTGCTGCTAGTTCAATCAAATTCGAATGCGTGTCCGTCGCTGAACAAATACAAACCGCGTGAATATCAGGGTCAGCCAATGCTTCTTCTGTAGTCATCACGTCTGCATGGTATTTTTCTGCTAATTGAGCCGCCCCTTCCGTGAAGGGGTCAATTACTGCACGAATTTGCGTCAGGGGATGTGCATCAATATTAACAGCATGCACCTTACCAATACGCCCACAACCAAATAACGCGATATTAAACATAGCCACTCCTTTTGCTTTTGCTGAACGTCAATCGAGACAACAGTCGCTCTCTTACGTCCACATATACTTACGCTATCAACAACATATAACGATCAATTCGCATGTTTCTCGGCGTACTCTGATGAATTAATCCAAGCATGATCCGCTTCCCAGCTAAACAACCATTTGCGCACAGGGCCTGCCATCACATTCAGGTAGTAGCTGTTATAACCAGCCATGGTCGCAACAGGGTGATAACCTCGCGGCACTTTCACCACATCGCCATCGTAAACAGCCATGCATTCGTCCAGATCACGCTCGTCCGTATAGACTCGTTGTATACAGAAGCCTTGAGAGGGATTGAGTCTGTGATAATAGGTTTCTTCTAACTGCGTTTCTTCAGGCGGTGCATTACGATCATGTTTGTGGCTCGGATACGAACTGGTGCAACCTTCGTCAGTGTAGACTTCAACCACCAGCAAGCTGTCTGCCTCTTTGTTGTCTGGCAGAATATTGTGTACATAGCGCTGATTATTTCCTACGCCTCTCGCTTCTGCGTCAACATGCTCAGGTGCAATCAATCGAGAAGGAAACGTGCCTTTTCCTGGAGCGCGGCACACTGCGAGTTCAAGATCAGTCGTTGCTGTCAGTGACGCAGAATCGCCGGCGGTAACGTACAGAGAAAACGGCTTTTTCCGTTCGAAAGGCCCTGCTCTATCACCAATTTCCCCTAAGGCTTGTTCCACCAAGATAGCGTTAGCTTTGCCACCCACTAAAACGATACAGAGCTCTTCGTCTGATTTTGCGCTGAATGCGAGCGTTTGACCTTGGGGTACTTGAAAGGCATCAAAGCCGACATACTTCCAGCCCGCTGACTCCGGCGTAATGTGTTGATACCGCCCATCCTGATTAGGGGCTTGCCGCTTCGAAAGCAGTTCTGACATAACATCTCCTTGTCATCGTAACTATTCCAACATGGATACTATTTCATGTGTCTGCAAATAATAGAACATTTTTTTCAAATCTCAACAAAATGAAATTTATGTTTCATTTAGTTAGATAATTGAAATAGACTAAATAGCATTCGTTGATGCAAGGAGCAGGGAAATGCAAAGTAATGACCGATCGCTGACGACTTCATTTTTTGGGACATCGGATGTATCACTTAACGCCTTTAAAACCAGTTGTGAACAAACAACCCAAGCTGATAGATACCCACTCGCAGCGGGTATTCAATCAAATGTGGTGATCTATAACGGTGATGACATTCGACGCGATCACGCTGACGTTCGTGCTTTTCAAAGCGAAATGGCCGATGTTCTGCTCAATGGTCCCGGTGTGTTTGCTGTGAAAAAATTCTTTGCCGATAACACCATCATTGACGAAATGAGTCGGGTCTTTGAAAGCATTCTGGCTGCCGAACACGGATTTGGTGCTGGCGACCATTTTGGTAAGACAGGGCCACAGGCCAACGGCAGGATTTGGAACGTATTTCAGAAAAGCGCCGAAGCCGCGCCACCAACTTTTGTTCATTACTACAAGAATCCATTGCTGAGTATTGTGTCCGAAGCATGGCTTGGCCCTCACTATCAAGTCACGGCGCAAGTGAACATTGTTAGACCAGGTGGAGACGCGCAGGTTTCGCATCGTGACTATCACCTAGGGTTTCAGCAACCCAAAGAAACGGCACGATATCCTTTGCACATTCAGAAAATGTCTGCAATGTTGACACTTCAAGGCGCTGTTGCACACACCGACATGCCTCTAGAGAGTGGCCCCACGAAGCTGCTTCCGTTCTCGCAGCACTACCCGCTTGGGTACATCGCTTATCACGACAAAACCTTCCAAGAGTACTTTGAGGCCCATTACGTTCAAGTGGCACTGGAAAAGGGCGATGCGGTGTTTTTCAATCCCGCACTTTTCCATGCAGCGGGCGCGAACAGGACCCAAGATTTCCACCGTTCGGCGAATTTACTTCAAGTTTCCTCGACGTTTGCCAAACCAATGGAAACCGTTCACCTCGCTCACATTAGTCAAATTATCTACCCCTCATTATCTGAGGGCTGGAAACAGAACGCGTTTAGCCATGATGAAAAGAATGCAATCATCACTGCCGCTACCGATGGTTATTCGTTCCCCACTAACTTAGACACCGACCCGCCGATTGGTGGCTTAGCGCCTGAATCAATGGCGTCGCTATTAACACGCGCATTGGACAATGAATGGACCCTCGATCAATACCAAGAGGCATTAACCCAACTTCAAAGCAAACAGCAGGCATAAAAACGCTTGTGTGGTGGAAATATCGGCGTATTCTGTGCGCGAATTTCCATCACAGAAGACAAGCAACGTGTCAAACATCAATACATTCAAACGCGGCCAAGCCATTCCACTGATCGACGGTTACACCATTGCACTCATCCAGCGCAGTGACCTAGACGATATTATCGAGATGCTAGGCGAGCCTAAAGTCACTGAATATCTCTACTTTGCGCCAGCGCCAGAAGACGTTTACCGTGGCTATTTCGGACCAATCATCGAAAGCACGGTTGAAGCAATCGGGCATGGCGAATGGCCTGAAAGCCCAACCAGCGTGATCCGTGATAGCGAAGGTCGCTTCATGGGCATGGTAGGTTTGCATGCAGTGATGTTCTTGAAAGGAAACTATGAGCTTGGTTTCCAATTTACAGAGAAGGCTTGGGGCAAAGGACTCGCAAGCAGTGGAAGCGAATTCCTGCTCTCCATCGCATTCGATGTATTTGGCGCGCATAAAGTGACGGCGGATTGCTATCGCTCTAACGTAGGTTCTTACAAAACCTTATTAAAAGTCGGTTTGGTTGAAGAAGGCTGTCAGGCTGCCTACTACAAAACACAAACAGGCTTTGATGATCGCTTGCATTACGGTATGACAAAAGCGCAATACAGCGCCCTATCTCGCTAACGAGCGCGAACAATCAAAAACCTTAAGCCGTAGGCAGAAAAAAACCCGCTCTTAGCGGGTTTTTTCTTTAGATTTTCTTCATTTAAGCCATGGCTTAGAAAATTTCATTTCCATCTTGATAGACATGCTCTGCATCCGTCCAGATAGTCACCGAACTACCTGAAGACTTAGTGAATACATAAGATTCCAATTCGCCTACTTGGGCATCACTTAAGTTCATGAAGGCAATCATGTCTGCCGACAATTCAGCGGTAGGCGCGGCAGACGCTTCATAAGTCCAGCCGCCAGCTTCCAAATTGAAGGTGTCATCACCCTCGCCTAAGAAAGCCACAAATCCATCCCAATCGCCTGGATCCGTCAGCGTCTCTGTTTGGAACTGATCAGACTGAGCTGCGATAGCAAATGCATTCGCCGTCACCGTTTGGTCACCTTCACCTGCAACAACCGCTTCTACTTGTGCAATCGGCTTAGGCCCAGACGTCACGCCGTAAGATGCCCCCGTCAAATCAACGTTCGCATCACCGTCAACGAGGAGTTTGTCAAAACCGCGGTCACCGATATAGATGGTCTTGTTCTCTTGCAAGAAAGCTAAATCAGAGAAGTCTTCTTGGTCGAAGAACATAGTGTCATTGCCTTCACTGCCTTGATAAAGGTCAAGACCCGTGCCGCCATCCATGATGATGTCGTTATCATAACCCGCCTTTAGAATGTCGTTACCTGCACCACCGTAGAGTGAATCATCACCGCTTGCGCCAATGAGCGTATCATCACCGTCACCACCGTAGATAATGTCATCACCTTGGTTACCGTTGATAACGTCATTGCCGGCGCCACCGTAAATGGTGTCATCGCCTTTACCGCCGTAAAGGCTATCATCGCCAGCATCGCCGTTGATCAAATCGTCGCCGTCACCGCCGTAGATTTTGTCGTTACCTTCACCACCGCTGATGGTGTCATTGTCGCTGACAGTGATCTCTTGGGTGGTTTCAGCAAAGTCTGAATAATCCAGCTCACGAAGGTTTTCGTAAGAGTTCGCCACCAAGGTTAAATCTGTCGCTGCCGTGATCTCCGGTCCTTCAATCTGCAACAGAATCTTGCCGTTCTCACCGAGGTTGTAGTAGTGATGGTTGTTACCATCTAAGTCGACATCAATAATTGCGAACTTATATACGTTGGTGCCATCAGTGTATTTCAAGGTGTAATCTAGGTTTACGGAATACGTGTTCCCGTTAAACGTCACTGTCTGTGTTTTGTCGTCAGAAAACTCGTTACAGTAATTGTCGCCGTTCAAAACACCATCATCATCCTGAAACGTGACTTCAGTTTTTCCGCCGTCAAATGCGAGCTTTTTCGGGAAACACCACGTGTGGAATTCTCCGCCTGATGGCATGCTGAAATCATCACCCATGATGAAAACGCTCGCTGTTGGGTCGGTTTCGATGGTTTCAGTGGCGGTTTTACCACCATAGATCACATCATCACCGTCGCCACCATAAATCTCATCATCGCCCCACTGACCATAAATGGTGTCGTTACCCGCACCGCCATCAATGTAATCGTTGTCGTTAGATTTCTGAGTCTTCGATTCAGCAATATCAGCGTAATTTACGTCGTTGATATTTGCGTATGAGTGCGGAACCAAGGACAAATCAGTTGCGTCAGTGATTTCTGGACCATCAAGCTGGAGCAACAAGTTGCCGTTTTCATTCAAGTTGTTGTAGTGGTGTCCGTTGCCATCTAGATCAACATCAAGGATTGCGAAGGTATAAACGTTACCGTCGGTATCGCAGTACTTAAGCGTGTAATCCAAGTTAACGGAATAGGTGTTGCCGTTGATGGTGACAGTTTGAGATTTGTCATCCGAGTATTCATTACAGTAGTTATCACCGTTTAGGACACCATCATCATCTTGGAAGGTGACTTCGGTTTTACCACCGTCAAACGACAGATCGTTAGGGAAGGACCAAGTGTGGAAGTTACCACCTGAAGGCATTTCAAAATCTTCACCCATCTGAAACACAGTAACTGTGGGGTCGTCATTAAAGTTTGGTGTCGCTGTGTTGCCATAAATAGTGTCATCACCATCACCGCCGAACAGCGTGTCGTTACCGTTTTCACCGGAGATATGGTCATCACCTTTTAGACCATAGATTGTATCGTCGCCATCACCACCAGTAATGGTATCGTTCAGATCTTCTGGGTCGACAACTTCAGGCTCTGTGATGTCTGCGTAGTTGAGGCTGCTTACATTGCTGTAGGAGTTTGGAACCAGAGAAAGATCAGTGTCACCGGTAATTTCAGGGCCATCTATTTGAATGAGAATCTTGCCGTTTTCGCCGATGTTGCAGTAATGGTGGCCATTGCCATCGGTATCAACATCAACCACAGCAAAGGTATAAACGTTGCCATCGCTGTCGCAGTATTTGAGGCTGTAATCAACGTTAGCTGAATATTCTTGACCGTCGATGTCGACAGTTTGTGATTTGTCATCTGAAAATTCATTCCAACGATCATCGCCATTCAACTGACCATCGTCGTCGTTATAGGTAACGGTAGATGTAGAGCCCGTAAAATTCAGCGTAGGAGGAAATGACCAAGTGTGGAAGTTGCCACTGTCCATCGTGAAGTCCGTACCCATGACAAACACTGCACCGGTTTTTTGTGCACTGTCACCGTTACCGATGTCGCCGTATAAGGTATCTGCGTTCGATGTACCGTTTATATCTGCCATTGCCTTTGCCCTCATCATCCGTTTTAAGTGCATACTTGAATGGCGTTACGTTATGAAATACATCGCGTCAATGACATTGACAAAAATACGCTTATATTCGAGATAACTAACATACATCCAGTACATGCTGTGACAATAGCTTTATAGATAAGACACGCATAAACAATGGTTATGCGGCATCTTCATAGCAAAGTCAGTGGCATGGATTAATAAGAAATAATGAGTAAAGCAATGAAGTACCAGTGTACTGATTAGTAAAGCATCAAAATAATACAGTCTGTCGGCACTGTGTATAGGTTCCTGTGATTACAGGTTTTAACCGTCAGGGGGACTAAATTTTGTATCAACATAGGCTGTTTGAAACGAGAGAAAAATGGTCTTGGCATCGCCTGATGTGCAGTAAAGTATGAGACCGATAATTATTTGCTACCAATGAGCAGATGAAATATGGACGGAAATAGAAAAGCCCAGCACTTGGCTGGGCTTAGATGATTCACTTGAACAAGGTTTAGTTCACGTTGAAGATGTCATCACCAACTTCAATACCATTTTGATAGACTTTTTCTGCATCAGTCCAGATGGTCACTGAAGTACCAGAAGAATATGTAAAGACATACGCATCTAATTCGCTAGCCTGAGCAGCAGTTAGATCCATAAACGCAATCATATCCGCAGACAATTCTGCCGTTGGCGTAGCTGACTCATCATAGGTCCAGCCCGACGCATCCAAATTAAAGACATCGTCACCTTCGCCCAAGTAAGCAACAAATCCGTTCCAATCGCCAGGATCAACGAGTGTTTCAGATTGCAGTGGGTCAGACTGAGCCGCAATCGCAAACGCGTTTGCTGTCACTGTTTGTTCGCCCTCACCGGCAACAACCGCTTCAACATTGGCAATGGGTTTAAGGGCATCATCAGCAACACCGTAGGATTCACCCGTTAAGTCAACATTCGCATCGCCTTCAACAATCAATTGGTCAAACCCGCGATTACCAATATAAATGGTGCCGTGTTCTTGCAAGAAGGCGATATCAGAGAAATCTTCTTGGTCGAAGAACATGGTGTCATTACCTTCACTACCTTGATATAGATCGAGACCTGCACCACCATCCATCACGATGTCGTTGTCATAACCTGCTCTCAGCACATCATTACCTGCGCCACCGTACAGCGAGTCATCACCACCTGCTCCAATGAGAAGGTCGTCGCCATCACCACCGTATATGGTGTCATTGCCGTTGCCGCCGTTGATAACATCATCACCCGCATCGCCATACAAAATATCATCGCCGTTTCCGCCTTTGATATTGTCTTCACCAGCGTCGCCGTGTATCACATCGTCACCGCCACCACCGTTGATAACGTCGTTACCTTCGCCACCATTGATAGTGTCATTGTCTGAGTACACTTTCTTTTGCTCAACCGTAATGCTAAAGGTTGTGTCATTGAAGTCACGGTCACCCAAATTCCAAAGGTCTTCCCATGATGACGTGTTGCCGTCTACATTTTCGTGGTCGTTTCCATCGCCATTTTCTGCGGCATTTGATACATAAACCACCGAACTCGCACTACCTTGAGTGATAGTAGAGCTAGACCCAGACAGGTCGATTTCCACGTCTCCTACATCAAAACCTTTACGGTCGCCATTTGGGATAAGGAACATTCCAAATGAAGCGCCTCCAGAGACATCAATGTCAACGCTCACGTCTGTGATATTTTTTACATTATCAACAATTACAGCTGCACGAATAACGTTGCCATTTTCGTCAAATACGTAGTAACCGACACTATTGTTATATGCAGCACTATGGGTAAAATCACTCAATGAAATCGTGACTTCATCTTCGCCTTGAAGTGTATATACAGTGGCATCATCTTGATGAGAGAGTTCAAAAACGCGGGTTGATTCATTACCACCAAAAATGGTGTCATCACCCGCACCGCCATCGATCGTATCGTCGCCTTTCTCACCGTAAATGGTGTCATTACCGGCACCGCCAGAAATGGTGTCATTGTCATCTTCAACGTTTACTTTTTGTTTAAGTGACACATTATCGATCAACGCACCATAGCTATCTGATCGACCTTCCGCTTCAAAACGGATAGTCACAAAGTCTACGCCTTGAGGAATAACAATGTCAGCGTTAAACGATACATAGTGGTCATTGGCTTGCGTGTTATCAAAATACTTCGAGTAGATAACCTTGCCTTCTTGGTCGAACACTTTGACTTCAAATTGGCTGGTTGAATGGTCGCTACCACGATAACGGTTCGCGTGATCAAAGCTCAAGGACAGTACTGCGTCACCATCATCAGCAAGACCCGTAATGTTTACATCCTGCTGCACCCAAGTGTTTCTGTGGCTATCAAGTTCTAGCACAGTGTTGGTCACGTCGTTTTGTGGCGTGCCGCCAAACGTACCTTGCTGAAGCTCGATTTTATTGGTGCCCGGCGTATACCAACCCGTCACTTGGTGGTCATGAAACAAACCCCATTGGTTAGTGGTGTTGTCGCCGTAGCCGTTTTCAAAATCACCATTAATTAATAACTCACGCGTACCGTCGCTAAAGCCATTGTTTCCGTAGATGGTATCGTCGCCTTCACCACCTTTAATGGTGTCGCTTCCTTCACCACCGTATAACGTGTCATTGCCTTGGCCGCCATCAATGTGATCATCGCCTTCAAAGCCGTTGATCGTATCATCAAGGCTACCTGATGCATTGTTGGTCAGGGATACATTGTCGATCAAAGCGCCATAGCTGTCTGATTGGCCTTTACCTTCAAAACGCAAAGTGACGCCCGTTGTTCCCTGAGGAACCGAGAAGTCAACGTCGAAGTTAAGGTAGCTTTCATTAGACTGGGTATTGTCAAAGTACTTGGTGTACAGCACGTTGCCGTCGTTATCCATCACTTTAACTTGGAATTGACTTGTCGAGTGATTATCACCTTTATAGCGGTTGGCATAATCAAAAGACAGCGTCATAGATGCATCGCCGTCCGTAGTCAGGTTAGTGACATCGATATCTTGTTGCACCCAAGTGTTACCAGTTGAGTCCAACTCAAGGACAGTATTTGACGCATCATTGTCTGGTGTACCGCCGAAATCGCCTTGTTGAAGCTCAATTTTCATACTGCCTGGCGTGTACCAACCTGCAACTTGGTGGTCGTGAAACAAACCCCATTGGTCGCTGCTGTCATTACCCCAAGCTTCAAAGTCGCCGTTCATTAACAAATTAGGCGAAGTAGTGTCTGAACCATACAAGAAGTCTGCGCCGCTGGTACCATCAATCGTTGCCATGTCCCTGTCCTCTTTTAACTCTGCTTTATATGGCGCTGAATGCATGACGAATTAAAAAAGCAAAGAGGTACTATGGACATAGGAGCCCAAATCGCAGTCTCAGCATCAAACCCTAATCTCAAATTAGAGATCACTAACATTCATTCAGCGGTGCTTGTGACAAGAGTTTTAATGACAAGACACTCAGCAGCAATACCAAGGGACAATGTTCAGTATAAAGTCATCATTTTTCGTTAATCAAAACTAACCAACTAACTAAGAAAGCATGACTCAACATGAGTCAGCCCTTAATAAATGACAAATTTAGTGGCAGTTTTTGCTTAATAAATGAGAATATTGCGAGGACTGTAAAACATCCAGACAATAAGGCTTTGTGTGTTAATTTTCAGACAAATTGGTTGCGTATACCCAAGCAACGTCAAGATGCTCGGTATACTGATGACTGGCTAAGCACTCGCGGCTTTGTCTTCAGTCAAGTTGTTCACCCACTTATTCCCGAATACTCGTTTGATCGTCGGATAGAGTTTTACAATCTCTTCTGAGGTCATCATCAAAAAGACATACTGCAACGGAAGTTCAAACCACATAGCAGCCAGTGCAGTCATAGGAACCGCCCACATCCATTGACATACCACATCCATATTCATACAAAATTTGGCATCGCCACCTGCGCGTAAAACGCCAACGATAAGCGTAATATTAATATTCCGAACAACAGTGCTCACCGCTAGAACTGGGAAGCAAAGCGCCGCCAAAGCAATCACATCCGCACTAACTTGGGTATATAGCGACAAAATGACACCCTGGGAGAGTAGTACTAGCACAGCACAAAGCGTGCCTACACTCGCGGACGTAGCAAGCGCATAACGCGCATAACGTTCGCTGGTCGCCAACTTATTTGCGCCCAGAGCATTGCCTACAATGATGGCAGTTGCACCAGACAAACCCGAAGCAACGCATAATGTCATCGCTTCAAGAGAAGAAATAATAGCCATTGTTGCGAGTTCAGTCTCGCCCATCCGGCCCATAATAAGTTGATAGGTAAAAATGCCCCCACTCCACATCAAACTCCCTGCAATGATAGGAGCAGTAATATTGAGGTAGCGTTTTACCGTATTAAGACTAAATGCAAAATCTTTAGGCTTTAATATCAAAACGGGATTAAAAAAGTGAATGGTTAAAACGGAAAGTACGACACGCAAAACCCTCGCACTCAAGGTGCCTACGCCCGCCCCCATTAAGCCCATTTCAGGCATGCCAAAGTAACCAAAGATCAAAACGAAACTCAAACCAATGTTTACGCCAATCTCGGCAATAGACATATACAGTGTCACTTTGGTTTTACCCAGTGAACGAAGCGCCGAATCCATAG
Source organism: Enterovibrio gelatinilyticus (assembly GCF_028683095.1). Taxonomy (GTDB): domain Bacteria; phylum Pseudomonadota; class Gammaproteobacteria; order Enterobacterales; family Vibrionaceae; genus Enterovibrio; species Enterovibrio gelatinilyticus. The sequence continues at coordinate 23,876 of NZ_JAJUBC010000041.1, forward strand.
AAATCGTTGGCCCTGCAAGCAGTAGTGCGATACTGATGATTTGCAGATAATCCGCAGCTAACGTGGCGGTTTCACCTGACACTTTAAACAAAGAAGGAATAGTTGACGGGAAAAACCAACAAAGAGAGAAAATCAAAGCTGAAGCCAATGTGGAAAACGTTGACCCAAGTGCAAAGTTTCTTCTCAGGCCCTGTTCATCTTTCGCTCCCCAATATTGAGCGAGTAGCACTCCCATGCCAGTGCCCATACCCCAAATAAAAATCCCTGCGAACCAGAACACACGCGCACCAATACTAGATGCCGCCACTTCCTGTGTCCCCAATTGACTCACCAGAAGGCTATCGATAAAACCTGCACTACTAAACAACAGGCTTTGCAACACCAGAGGGAAGCCAAGTAGCGCTACTCGCCTTAAAAAATACCCGTAATTCTGCTCGGTTGTCATTTATCCCTCTCCTGCGCATAACGCTAACATAGTAAAGAATTACGTTTACTATATTAGCGCTAACCATAAGGAAATGTGACCTGTAATACATGTAATTAATTGAAAAATAATGCGATTAACAACACATCGATGCTATAGGGCAATCTTTCGATGAGCATTATCGTCCTGTCGTTCTTTTCTATACGGTTACGTGGGCCATTTTTGTAGATTTGCTATTTGAGAGAGTTAAAAGCCCTTTCTGGGCAACGTAGTTTAGCGAGTAACTTCGAGCAGAAATGCACATCCTTATATTTGGATATCCCTGTATGTAAAGTGGTCAATATCTTACTTTTGCGCTATTTGTTAATTAGGTGACAACATACTCAGTAATACTTTCTGTACAAGCTGTGTTTGTTGTAAGAAGCCTTCGCTCTAAGAGCAAATAGCGTTTATCTAAGCCGACAACCGTGATTTCTGCAGCTGAGAACACTCGTGCAGATCAAACCCTTTGCGGCTCTCTATTTTTTACCCCCCTTTTAGCGGGAGACTAAAATGTTAAGCAAACTTAAGCTTGCACAACAACTTACCGTATCTTTTGCTGCAGTATTGGTTCTGTTGCTCGTCGTTTCTGTCATTGGTTATGGTGGCCTATCAGAAGGATTTAAAAACTTTACCGATTATCGCGGGCTCGCTCGAAGTTCTAATGAAGCCAGTGAAGCTCAAGCGACACTTCTTAGCGCTCGACTATCCGCGTTGAAATTTTTGAAAACCCAAGACCCTGCTCAAATAGAGAAGGTTAAGAATGATATCGAACGCATCAATCAAGTGATTGACTCCATGCTTTCGCACGAATCAGATGCCACCCGAATCAATGAACTGAATGAGTCAAAGCAACTTATGGCCACCTACGGTGAGACATTCGCTTTGGTTGTTAAAGATTTTGCCAGTAGAAATACAGTCGTTAGTCAAGACCTGGACCCTAATGGTCTTAAAATGCGTCAAATGATGACCAAAATCATCGAAGACTCCGCAGCAGACCGTGAGGTTGACTCGCTATTCTATGCAGCGAATGCACAGGAAAAACTGTTGTTAGGACGGCTCTTTGCTGCCAAATTTCTGATCAGTAACTCAGACAACGATCTCGCTCGTGCATTGACAGAACTGAATGCGGTCACCGCTCCACTCGATAACTTAAAACGTCTGCTCACTTCAACAGAAGAAACAGCCATGGTCGATGCCTTCGCAAACGCCCACATTTCTTATATTTCGGCGTTACAACAAACTGCAGAGATTGTTCACACAAGAAACGATCGCATATCAGGCACGCTTGACGTCATTGGCCCTCAAGTCACGACAAACCTGAGCGATTTTAAAGCCTCCATAAGAAGCTCACAGGACACTCTCGGGCCTGAAGCTCAATCTGATAGTGAAGCTGCGGTTCAAACTGTTATTACAGTGTCTGGCCTCGCTATCCTTGTCGGTATTTTTCTAAGCCTCTTTGTCACTCGAGCTATTCGTAAGCCGATTGGGGGTGAGCCGAGCCAAATAGAAGAAATTGCTCGTAACATCGCCACAGGAGATTTAACGCAATCTTTTGATAGCAAAGGTGAAGCGACGGGGATCTATGCTGCAATGGGAGAAATGAACGGAAATCTTAAAGAAATAGTGGTTCAACTTTCTGATTCCGTTAACACATTAAACAATGCGTCTGGAACGTTGGTCAATGTAACGGAAGAGACTGCACAAAACACCGAATCTCAAGCAGACCAACTAAGCCAAACCGCAACTGCAATGCATCAATTAACCGCAACGGTTGACGACATTGCTCAGAACGCTCAAAAAGCGTCAGACGTTGCTAATGAAGCGGATCGCTACTCTCAGGAAGGACAAAGTGTGCTAGATGATACCCGCCAAAGTATTGAAAACTTGGTTGGGAATATCGGTGAGGTCAGCCAAGTGATTGAGAATCTAGAAACCGAAACCAAAAATGTGGGTAGCATTCTGGATACAATTAGAGGCATTGCAGAACAAACAAACTTACTCGCTTTGAACGCCGCGATTGAGGCTGCACGAGCTGGTGAACAAGGTCGAGGTTTCGCCGTTGTCGCCGATGAAGTTAGAAGCCTTGCCAGTCGCACCCAGCAAAGCACAGAAGAAATCCAAACGCTGATCACACGACTTCAAAGTGAATCAAAGCGCTCTGTCGAATCAATGCGTAAGAGTGCAACAGAAGCAGAAGAGACATCATCAAAAGCGAACAAAACGCGCGATGCGCTGGTATCTATCACAGAGTCCGTGTCCAACATCCGTGATATGAATCATCAAATTGCTGTCGCAGCAGAAGAACAGAATGGTGTGGTGACCAATATCAATCAGGCGATTGAACAGCTAAACGAACTGGGCAAGAGTACGGCTTCTGGCACTGAGAAGTTATCACGAGAAGCACAAGGCTTAACGACTATCACAACGAGCGTGAATCAAATCGTGGGCAAATTCTCTATTGGATAGCCAGCCAAACTATTCACGATAAATCGCGCTCATATGAGCGCGTTTTTTATCCTTTTTTACTCGATTCCAAGTGAATAAGGTATAAACGAGCATCAAATTCCAATTGATGATAGTCCGGTTCAATATGACAGCAAAGCTGATAAAAAGCTTTGTTGTGTTCTTTCTCTTTAAGGTGTGCCAATTCATGAACCACCAGCATACGCAAGAAAGGTTCAGGCGCTTCCTTAAACATAGAAGCAATGCGAATCTCGTTCTTTGCTTTGAGTTTATTACCATGAACACGCGAAACAAAACTGTGCAGACCTAGCGCATTGTTCACCACGTGGATTTTTCCATCGAAAACCACTTTGCTGATCGGCGAAGACTTTTTGAGGTATTGATTTTTGAACGCCATAACATAGTCATATAACGCTTTCTCTGACGTAATAGCATGCTTGTCAGGGTAACGCTTAGCCAGCCACATCCCCAGCTTCCCGCTCTCTACGAGAGGTTCAACTTGAGAAATTAAATGTTCTGGGTAGCCATTCAAATAACGAAGAGATGGGTTCATTGCTGGTTCATGTCACGCGAATTGGACGCGTATGCTATCAGCATCTTTAACGATCCCCAAGCGTGACAGAAATCGATGAGATGCCGTCACGGATAAATGCACACACAACGGCGTAGACTCAGCGCCCTTTTTTCGTAGAGCCTCGAACCACAGGTTCACAAGGAAGAGTAATCGATTGAGCGGGGAGATTCGGATCAGCAATATGTTGAAACAATGCATCAATGCTCGACAGAATCATCTGATCGTTCGGTTGTCGGATCGTAGACAAGTCATAAGAACGACTTTTTGCTAAGCGAATATCATCGACACCGATAACACCCACGTCGTCTGGGATCTTCACGTTAAGCTCATAACGTAAAGCATCCATACCACCACAAGCCATGATGTCATCGGCATAGAACATGGCATCAGGGCGCTCAGTACCCTTGAAAATACGCAGTGTGGCGTCGTATCCCGCGTCATAACTAAATTCTCCGCCTTCAACCACTTGCCATTGATTGCAACCACGCTCCATCAAACGACTGATAAACCCGCGTTGGCGATCCACGGTTGCTGACGTGCCAATGGGTCCTGCCACAAATGCAGGTCGATCATAACCGGCATCAAGCAGCATGTCTGCCGCCATTCGACCTGCTAACACGTTGTCACAACTCACCACAGTGACACTGTTTTCATGCGAATCACGACCAAAAATCACGACGGGAGTATCTTGGGACTTACATGCTTCCACCAATTGCTCAGGCAATGAAGCAGATGTAATGATGAGCCCGTCCACGTTGTACTCCATCACCAACTCAACGGCTTCTTGAATATCCATGTCACTATTCACATTGATCAGCAAACTGTGGCAGTTTCGGCGTTGAATCTCGGTCGTAAAACTATTGAGGATAGGCAAATAGAAAGGGTTATTGAAGTCCGTCATCAGTATACCGACAAGACTGGAGCGCGATTTAATGCCTCGAGCTAAGCGATTGGGTTTGTAGTTCAGTGAAGCCGCCGCTTTAAACACCTTCTCTCGCAATGGACGAGAAATGCTTGCTTCAGGGTTAAATGCACGGGACACCGCAGACACAGAAACCCCTGCTGCCTCTGCCACTTCAACCACAGTGACTTTTCGCTTTTTGACAGGTGTGCTGTCAACGGTCGAAACAGGCTTACTGAATGTCATATGCTTCCCTGCTGAGCTGTTTAGAGTGTCGGAAAATGGCTCCTTGACGAACGTACTATCATAATGAAATTGTTTTCACTCATACAACGACATTTAATATTTTTGGGCTCTGGGTAACGACAGAGCATGGATTCTTGAAGCAGTGAAGGGGTTAGAAGGGATGAAATAGCACCCCTTCACTGCTCAAGTGGTTAGCGGTACTCGCCAGCCAACTCTTCAACCATTGCAACATTCTCTTTAGTCACAAAACCAGGACCAGAGTTAATGTTGTTTGAAGGTGCTATACCATAGCGGTTATACATGGTGAGAACCATGACAGGTACATAACCTTGCAAGAATGGCTGTTGGTCAATACCCCACTGAATATTGCCATCTTTGATGCCTTGAGCGATTTCTCCACTCAGATCAAACGTACCGAAGTAGATGTCGCCTAGACGACGCGTCTTCTCTAACGCACGAATAGTTGGGTGTGCAGATGTAGGACCAAGCGTTAGAACCGCATCCGTATCTGGGTTTGCACGAAGGTAAGCAGATACTTTCTTCTCAATACCCGTAGGATCCTGACCAACATCGATCATTTGGCTACCAAGCTCTACACCCAATGCATCTGCAAAACCCTGACAGCGCTCAACAGAGGCTGGGTTTGTGATGTAGTGGTTAACACACACAAAAGAGGTTACGCCGTCTTTCTTCGCACGTTTACCTGCGCCATAGCCCGCATCATATTCTGGTTGACCCACGTGAAGAATGGCACCTAAATCTTCACTTTGCTGATGGGTGCCTGAGTTCATGGTAACAATTGGAATGCCTTTCTTACGCGCTTTCTCAAGTGGACCTTTCAGCACTTCATAGTCTGCGATCGTTGTGATAATGCCTTGTGGGTTCGACGCTACCGCTTGTTCGATGATGCGTGCCATATCCGCCAAATCACCTGATGGTGGGTTACGGTATTCCACTTCTACATCTAACTGATCGCCAGCTTGGTTGATCGCCGTTTTAATCGTGTTCCACCATGAATCTGAATCAGGCGCATGGCTAATCATTACGAAACGCTCGCCTTCTGCAAATGCGGTGCCAGGAAGCATTGCACCTACGCTGGCGGCTAAAGCCAAAACAAGTACCGATGCTCTCTTTGCTACAGATCTAAGTAGGGTATTCATCCAGTGTTCTCCAATCTACTTATTATGTCATGGCTAAGGGACAGGTTTTCCTTTTGTCCACTTATCCACGGCGTTTTGGTCGGGCAATATCGCTGCCCTTTTCTTACTCTTTATTGCTTTACTAAAAGCTTAATTCGCTTCGGCAGTATCTGCGCGCTCGAATTCTGCTAATTCTGCTTCCAGCGTTTCTAGCTCCTGTCCACCGGACATCATCTCTAGAATTTGCTCTCGCGTGACATTTTTCTTCAGCCATGTGCCCAAGCTCTTACCACGATTCAGCAAGGTAAAACGGTCGGCAATGGGGAAAGCATGGTGAACGTTGTGCGTGATCAAAATAACCGCAAGCCCTTTACCACGTGCTCGCGCAATCACTTTAAGCACGTTGGCTGACTGCTTCACACCCAACGCGGCGGTTGGCTCATCCAGAATCAGCACTTTTGCGCCAAAATGGATAGCACGTGCAATTGCCAAACATTGGCGTTCACCGCCAGACATAGTGCCAATCGGGTGCTCTGGGTCTCGTACATCGATACCCATGTCTTTCATACCGGCTTTGGCGATTTCATTGGCGCGTGCTGTATCAAACACTTCAAAAGGACCAATACGCTTGGTCAGCTCCCTTCCCATGAAGAAATTGCGCGTAACGCTCATCAAAGGCACTAGAGCCAAGTCCTGATAAACGGTTGCGATACCCGCATCCAGCGCATCACGTGGTGATTTGAATTTCACCGGCACGCCGTTCATTAAGAACTCCCCTTCTGACGGTGTATGCACGCCAGCCAAGGTTTTAATTAGCGTGGATTTACCCGCGCCGTTATCACCGAGCAAGCAATGCACTTCGCCCATTTTGACTTCCATATCGATGTCTTTTAGCGCGATAACAGAGCCAAAATAACGGCTGACTTTTTTTAGTTCGAGAATGTATTCAGACATTGTGTTTCTCCTAAATTCCGTTTTCAGTTCGACAGTCAGATGTATTCACACTCTGCTATCTCGCGCTCGTGACTTTCTTGCGAATGAAGTTGTTGAACAACACTGCAATCAAGAGCATTACACCGAGGAAAACGCGGAACCAATCTGAATCCACACCGGTAAAGAAGATACCCATCTGCACCACACCGAAAATCAATGCGCCAAAGAAAGCACCAATCACTGACCCATAACCACCCGTGAGCAACGCACCACCGATGACCGCCGCTATGATGGCCTCAAACTCTTTCAACAAGCCCCTATCTGCAGCTGCTGAACCAAATTCAAATACCTGACAAGCCGCAAATACCGTGGCGCAAAAAGCGGTAAACATGAACAATATGATTTTCACGCGGTCAGTCGGTACACCGACATTTTTGGCCGCATTAGCATCGCCACCTGAAGCGAAGATCCAGTTACCAAAGCGAGTACGCAGCAACACAAATGAACACACTGCAGTCAACAAGAACCACCACACAACGACCATAGGAATGCCCGTGACCACAGGCGTGCCGTCAGTGTAGGTTTCAATCCAACCAATGTTGCCAAGCCAGGTGAATAACCCCGTTCCGATTTCGCCACCAAACATGGATGCCAACCAATCACCTTGAGCCACATCACCCACACCAGACAGGATGGTTTTGTTAGTTAGCATGATTGACAGTGCAATGGTTAAACCGCGAAGAATAAAGAGGAAAGCAAGTGATACGATAAAAGAAGGGAGCCCCGTTTTCACCACGATGTAACCATTCAAAAAGCCGACTGCCATTGCCCCGGCAAATGCAAAGAGGATCGCAGCCCATGCTGGCCAGCCCCAGTACACGGCCGGAATCGCAATCATCATCCCAGCAAAACCAATCATTGAACCAATAGAGAGGTCAAACTCACCTGCAATCATCAGTAGGCACGCACCCACGGCAATGATCCCTAGCTGTGCTGAAACCGTTGTCCAGTTCATGATGCCGTCGGCATTGAACATGCCTGAATCCCACGCAACCAGTGCGAAGAAAGCAAAAACCAAAATTGCACCTGATACCGAACCCAATTCAGGGCGAGATAGCAGCCCGCTTACAAAGGAAACCTTACGAACTCGTTCATCATTTGCTCCACCTGCTGGTTGAGTCTCCGTTTCTGGCGCGGTTTCTTTTACCGACATACTTGCCTCCTAATTCCTTGCTTCTAATCTGGCCTAAAGCCTAAATTCAGATGAATGCACAACATCCTGTTTCGTCGCATATTCGCTTAATGAATAACCGCTTTTTCAATAAAAGATCGGCTTTTTTCCGCGTCTGTTTTAGCGTCGCTTTTGGCGGTAGGATCCGTGTCCTGTTCAACCGTCACCCAGCCTTTGAAATCAATATCGATCAAGGTTTGGCGAACATCAGAAAAATCGACACATCCTTGCCCAAGCGGGCAAAAAATATTGTTGCCAATAGCGGTATAGAAATCGGTTCCCGCTTTCACTGACGCCGCGAGAACGTCTGCATTGATGTCTTTAAAATGTAGATACTTAACGCGATCTTTGTATGTTCGCAGTATTTCACTCGGATCCATGCCGGCATAAACGCAATGACCCGTATCAACGCACAATGACATCAGTTCAGGTGCAAGGTCTCGCATCGCCTTATCTAACTCGTCGCGATATTCGATATAAGTACCAGCGTGTGCGTGGAGGGTTGGTGTAACCTCATATTGCGCACAGATTTCGCCTACTCCCCTCAACGTCACCATCATGGCTTCCCACTGCTCATCATTGAGTCGTGTTGCCGTGTCGGCTTGCCCAGCTTCGTCTGTTCGCGGTGAAGACACATGGTCAATGACCACCAAAAACTTAGCCCCCTGTTGCTGAAGGATCTGACACGTTGTGTGCGTTTTTTCGAAAATAGCTTCTCTTTCCTCTGCTTTGTGTAAATGCACGAACAATGTCCCAGCCACTAAACCTAACGTTCTTGAAGAGAGCGCCGCGCTCAGCTCATCTTTGTTAGTGGGTAAATAACCAAGCGGCCCCAACTCTGTGGCGCCATAGCCTGCACCCGCAATTTCATCTAGCACTGTCTGCCATGTCGGGTTAGCCGGATTATCGGCAAACTCAATTCCCCATGAACACGGTGCATTGGCGATTTTTAATTCCAAAGCCAGCCTCCTACTCTCTACTCATTCTATTTGGTGTTTCAATGACGCTAGGTTTCCAATACCCCCATCGCCGCGAAAACATTTAAATTGTTGTTAACACTTTTTAAACATTTATGGTATTGATTTCAATTTGTCAACGAAATGGCCGTCTCACATTTGCGCATTAAACGCTCAGTCACTCAAATTGAATATAAAATGTGCGCCATGTCTGATTATTTAATCTTTACCATTTGAAAACATTTTCAATACAAGGCTACTATTTCATCAAAGCAGGGATGTAAGAATCTGAGTGGGAGAACACAGATGGGAACAATTAGACTCACAACGGCACAAGCACTTGTCCGTTACTTGGCTGCACAACAGATTGAAATTGATGGGAAAAATGAATCTTTATTCGGGTGTGCATTCGCAATTTTCGGCCACGGTAATGTCACATGCCTTGGTCAGCAGTTGTATGAAAATCAATCTACCTTTCCAACTTGGCGCGGACAAAACGAGCAATCTATGGCGCTAGCCGCCGTGGCTTATGCACGTGCCAATCAGCGTCGTCGCATCGGCATTGCCACCTCGTCTGTTGGCCCCGGAGCAACCAATATGATCACCGCGGCAGGGGTTGCACATACCAACCGATTACCGCTTTTGTTGTTAGCAGGTGATACCTTTCAGTCGCGTTTGCCTGACCCAGTGCTTCAACAAACGGAGCATTTCGCGAACCCATCACTCACGGTGAATGACGCGTTTAAAACCGTGACGCGCTTTTGGGATCGCATCAATGCACCATCGCAACTCATGGTTGCGCTGCCACAAGCCATTGCGACCATGCTAGATCCAGCGGACTGTGGCCCAGCAATGATTGCCCTGCCACAAGATGTGCAAGGCCAAGCATGGGACTTCCCTGAAAGTTTCTTTGCACCCAAAGTGCACCGTATTCGTCGCCCTCAACCTGAACCCATTGAATTGGATTTAGCCGCCGAAGCCATCAAAAAGGCTAAACGACCGCTGATCATTGCAGGTGGTGGCGTGGCCTATTCTGGCGCACGAAATGCATTGATTCAGTTTGCGGAAAAACACCAGATTCCGGTGGTGGAAACCATTGCGGGTCGTACCTTGCTCAGTGCCGATCACCCGCTTAACTGTGGCCCTATCGGCACAACAGGGTCGAACAGCGCCAATCACATGTGTGAAGACGCCGATGTCGTGATCGCTATCGGCACACGCCTTCAAGATTTCACGACAGGTTCTTGGACCGTCTTCCGCGACCCTGACATGAAGCTCATTAGCATCAATGCGGGACGTTTTGACGCCACAAAACACATGGCGCAATCCATCATCTCTGACGCCAAGGCCGCTATCGTGCCGCTCAGTGAACGCTTAGGAAACTGGCAAACACAGAGCGCTTGGGTAGACAAGGCCGCCGCAGAAACAGCGGAGTGGCGAGCTGTCGTCAAACAGCGCACCGCAGCGACTGAGACAGATCTCCCCTCATACGCGCAAATCATTGGCAAAGTGAATACCCTGGTAAACGAAGGTGATCGCGTTGTCACAGCCGCCGGTGGTTTACCTGCTGAACTCAACATGAACTGGCAAGCAAGCTACCCCTACTCGCTTGATGTCGAGTTTGGCTTCTCGTGTATGGGCTATGAAATTGCAGCAGGCTGGGGCAATAAAATTGCACGTCCAGACCATGAATCCATCGTCCTAGTCGGAGACGGCTCTTACTTGATGATGAACTCTGACATTTACAGCTCCGTGCTCACGGGTCATAAGATGATTGTGCTGGTGTGTGATAACGGCGGCTTCGCGGTGATTCGCAAGCTTCAAACCAACACGGGCAACACCGCATTTAATAACCAACTCGAAGATTGCACCACAGAGCGTGACTACGATTTACCGCGCGTCGATTTCGTCAGCCATGCGCGCGGCTTAGGGGCAAACGCAGAAAAAGTGGAACGTCTCAGTGATTTTGAAGCGGCGTTTGAACGCGCCAAAGCGTCCGACAAAACCTATGTCATCGTCACCGACATTGATGACACCGTGTGGTCTTCTTGTGACGCATGGTGGGAAGTGGGTTTGTCAGAAGTCACCGACAACGAAAACATTGCCAATGCCCGAGACCAATGGGAAGAAGGCCGTAAACATCAACGCCGTGGCGTGTAATTTTTACCTAACGGATTAGATTTTAGGAGAAGCGCACTATGTTCAATGAAGAAATGCACTTTGAGTCCCCGATTCGTTGGGGCATGGTCGGCGGCGGTCGTGGCAGCGAAATAGGTTATTCACACCGTGCCGCCGCGCAGCGTGATCGGTTGTTCAGTTTTGTTGCTGGCGCACTCGATCTCAATGCTGAGCGTGGCAAAGAGTTCGGCATGAATCTCGGGCTCGCCGCCGACCGCTGCTACCCCGATTACAAAACCATGTTTGCGGAAGAAGCAAAGCGCGAAGACGGCATTCAAGCCGTCTCTATCGCCACGCCGAACTCCACTCACTCCGAAATTGCAAAAGCGGCGCTAGAAGCAGGGCTGCACGTAGTGTGTGAAAAACCCGTAACGATCCATGTAGAAGAAGCCATCGAATTAAAAGCGCTGGCAGAAAAGCAAAACAAAATGATCGCCGTCATGTATGGCTACACCGGCTTTCCAATGGTTCAACAAGCCAGAGAAATGGTTCAACGTGGCGACATTGGTGCGGTACGCGTGGTTCAAATGTCTTTCGCTCACGGCTTTCACAACCTCGAAGTTGAAAAAGACAATCCCGGCGCCAAATGGCGCATGAACCCAGCGGTTTCAGGGCCGAGCTTCATCATTGGTGATTGTGGCACCCACCCTTTCTACATGGCAGGTTTGATCACGGGTTTGAAAGTGAAGTCTTTGATGTGTTCGCGCCAGAGCTTCATTGAGTCTCGTGCACCTCTTGAAGATAACGCGCATGTGGTTTTCAACTTTGAAGGCGGTGCGGTTGGCACGTTATGGGCAAGTGCCGTCAATTCAGGGTCTATGCACCAGCAAAAAATTCGAATTGTTGGTGAAAAAGCCAGCCTAGAGTGGTGGGATGAATACCCCAACCAGCTCAGATATGAAGTACAAGGAGAGCCAGTCCGTATTCTCGAACGCGGCATGGGCTATCTTTACAATGACGTTCCAGGCGTGTCTTGCAACCGTCAAGGTGGTGGTCATGCTGAAGGCTTTTTCGAATCATGGGCGAACCTATACCACCGTTATGCACTCGCCATTGATGCATTCGATCGTGGTGATCACGCCTTTCTCGAAAGCCATTGGTACCCCGATATTGATGGCGGTATTGACGGTGTAAAACTGGTCAATGCCTGCGTGAAGTCTGCTGACAATGGCGCGATATGGGTGGACTATGACTGATACACAAATTCATCTCTCTGGCTGGGAAAAAAACATTGAGCGACCACTCGACGTGATCTGTCTGGGTCGCGCGGGTGTCGATTTCTATGGCAACACAGATGGTGCGGATTTCACCACAGAAACCAGCTTCAAAAAATGTGTTGGCGGGTCGCCAGCCAACGTGGCGATTGGTTTAGCCACCTTGGGGGCAAAATCAGGCTTCATTGGCTGCCTATCTAACGATGCCCAAGGTCAGTATGTACGCCATTACATGCACGAGAAAGGCATCGATTTAGCGGGCGTGAAAACCTTGTTTGGCGAATACCGCACGAGTCTTGCCGTTGCAGAATTACGCCCAGAGCCCGAAGTGGTGATTTATCGTAATAACGCAGCAGACCTCGCGCTCATGACAACCGACATCGACGCAGAGTATCTCGCGTCGGCGCATTGCTTGTTTGTCTCCGGCACTGCCCTTTCCACCAGCCCATCGCGAGAAGCCACTCTTTCCGCCATGCAAACGGCGCAGCTGTCAGGCACCTTAGTGGTCTTGGATTTGGATTATCGACCGTACTCATGGGCGTCAGCGGCAGATCCCGCTCATTACTATCGCTTAGCGGCATCGTTAAGTGATGTCGTTATCGGCAATCGCGAAGAATACGAAGTAATGGGTATTCCTCATGATAACGAGGAGAGTCATATCAATGCCGCCTCCGAATTGCTGAGCGGCGGTACGGAACTGGTGGTGATCAAAGCAGGCTCGGAAGGCTGCGATCTGTTCGGCCTTGATGGCAACGGCAATTTACTCAAGCGCTCACAGCCAATTTTCAAAGTCGAGGCGCGAAAACCCTATGGTGCGGGAGATGCCTTCGCCGCAGCGCTCCTTTTTGCTTTGCTCAATCATTACACACTTCGAGACGCCGCCGCCATGGGCGCTGCGAATGCGGCTATCAATGTGACTGGCGATACATGCGGAGATGCCATGTCGACTCTGCCTGCATTGAAAGATTTCATGGAAAGCCACGGATACCAATTTTCAACGCAGCCTTAGTTCCCCAAACCTGTCGGGGAAAGGACGCGGAAAGAAACTGATTAAGGAGTAGATCATGGGAAAACATATCCCACCATTTGATAACAAAAATGAGCCAATTGTTGGTGTCAACGACGACACCACACCACTTTGTTACTTCAACCCTGTTCGCCTGAGCAAAGGCGAAAGCCACAGTTATAAACTGGACGATTATGAATCTGCCGTTGTACTTGCAGGCGGTACTTGTGACATCACGGTAGGCGAAGAAACCTTCTCTGGCATTGGTAAGCGCGCGTCGGTTTGGGACGGTGACCCTTCAGCAGTTTATGCCCCAGTGGGAAGCAATGTGACCGTTACGTGCGTGTCTGACAACGCCGATGTGATGATTGCAGGCGGTCGTTTCGAACAAGAGGCAGGCCAAGCGCTCTCAGCTTTCGCTGTGCAACCTGAAGAGACAGACAAAATCCAATACGGCAGTGACGACACCAAAACACACCGTAAAATCAAACATATCCTTGGGCAGAAAAACGCCGACAAGCGCGGACGTCTCATGGTCAGTGAGCTATTTACAGTAGGCGCTGGCGGTTGGTCGGGTTTCCCTCCTCATAAGCATGACGAAGAGCGTCCGCCCACTGAAACGCGCTACGAGGAAGTCTACCAATTCAGATTCAATCCTGACTTTGGCTTTGGCGCGCAATTTCTCTATGAACATGAAGACGACTGCGGCCCTGTTTACCATGTTCGCACTGGCAGCGTGATAGCCATCGACAAAGGCTACCATCCTTCCGTCGCCGCACCAGGGTACGAAATGTATTACTTCACCATCATCGTCGGTGAAACGAGTAAATCGCTGGTACAGCACTTCGACCCTCATCATGAGTATCAAGTGCACACTATCCCAGGTATCAAAGACATGGTTGCTAAATTTAAGTAGTCGCGATTAATAAAGGACGGTTTGATGCTAGTCAATCTGAATGAGTTACTCCCAAGTGCTGCGGTATCTGACGGCGCAGTGGCCTGCTGTAACGTTTTTGGTATCGAAGAAGCAAAGTCGATTATTGCAGCTGCAGAATCACTGTCATTGCCGGTCATTCTTGCCGTCAACAAAGACATGGTAGATCTGGCTGGTGTAGAAGCCATGGGAGGCCTGTTAGTGCCTATGGCAAAAGCAAGCTCTGTGCCTGTGGTTGTTCACCTTGACCATTGCTACGAAGAAAAAATCGTTTATCGCGCCATTCATTCAGGCTTTAGCTCTGTGATGTTTGATGGCTCACAACTGCCGCTGGAAGAAAACATTCGCCGTACTCGCCAAGTGGTCGATGTTGCGCACGCGGTGGGTGTCTCCGTGGAAGGCGAATTGGGCTCTGTACCCTACGAAGAAGGGCGTGATCACATCAAGTCTATGTCCACTATTCCGGCGGAAGCCACAGTCTACTCACAAGAAAGTGGGATTGATGCGCTCGCTGTCTCTGTGGGTAATGTGCACCGAAAAACAGAAGCGAATAGCCCCATCGACTTCGAGCTGTTAAAGCAAATTGAAATGGCGACAACGCTACCTTTGGTCATTCACGGCACCACAGGTATTGCCGAGCCCGATCTGCTCAAACTCAAGCAGCAGCGAGTTGCAAAATTTAATGTTGGCACCACCCTTCGCATGGCTTTTGGAAATGCGATTCGTGAATGCATGGCGCAAGAGCCCAACAAATACGATAGTCAGTATTTCTCCGGTGAAGCCATGCCTGCGCTGCAAGCCGAAGCAGCCCGTGTCATTGCGCTGCTCGCCGCACGTCGTCGACCACTTATTAAGTAACCAACAGGATAACGCGTTGAATCAATCATTGGTTGGGCGCTGTCTTCAAAAAAGGATTTAACAATGAGTAAGGCACACCGCAAGTTAGGAAGACGATTAAGACTCGGTGTTATTGGTGGCGGCCCTGATTCATTTATCGGTTCCATCCACCGTTCAGCAGCGACCATGCATGAAGAGTTCGATGTGGTCGCTGGCGTGTTCTCATCGAACCCTGAACGTTCAATTGCGGCAGGAAAGGCCATGGGGATCGCCCGCCCATACGGCGACCCAGATGCCCTCTTTGCTGGTGAAGCAAACGTGGATGACCCAATTGATGCGCTTGCCATCATGACACCCAATAACAGCCATTATATCCTGTCAATTCGCGCTTTAGATGCGGGCTTTAATGTCTTCTGTGAAAAGCCTCTTACCATGACGGAAGAGGAATCTGCTGACTTGGTCAAACGCGTTAAGGCCGCAGGAAAACGATATTGTGTCGCCTATGGTTACAGCGGTTACCCCATGGTGAGAGAAGCGAAAGAGCTGGTTGCGCAAGGCGTTATCGGTAACATCACTATGGTGCAAAGTAACTATGTGCAGGGGCATCTGGCGACTCTCACCGACTCAGAGCTATCTGGGTCAAACTGGCACATGAAACCCGAACTGGCTGGCCCTTCCCTGATTCTGGGAGACATCGCTACACACAGCTATCATTTGGCAAGCTATGTCATGGGGATGGAAGCGGCGTCTTTGAGTGCCGATGTCACCGCCGTGGTCGAAGGCCGAACCGCCGATGACTATTGCGGAGTTCTTCTACGCTACCCCAACAACGCCAGAGGTGTTTTTTGGGTAACGCAGGCCGCAGCAGGCGGTGTTCATGGCTTGAACGTCACGCTACATGGCACCAAAGGGGGCATAGAGTGGCATCAGGAACAGCCCAATGAGCTGCGGGTTAAACCGCTAGATCAACCGGCTTATGTCCTCACCAAAGGGGGCGCGGGGCTCACTGCCGCTGGAGAGCGCGTCTCTCATGTCGCCATTGGTCACCCAGAAGGTTACCGCGAAGCGTTTGCCAATCTTTACTACGATTTTGCATCTAACATCGTGGATGACATTTTGGGTGAAACACCCAACCCTTTGACGCTCTGCAACCCCACCGTTGAAGATGGTGCGTATGGAATGGCTTTTGTTTACGCCGCTGTGCGCTCATCAGAAAACGACGGTAAATGGGAGCCACTAAAAAACCTGACCTAATACCAAGTATGACGCGGCTTTGAGCGTTTCAATACGAGACGCCTCTCGTCCAATGATTCTATAGTTACCATGCTTTGCGAGCAGTTAACCGGTCGTCGGCCTGCTCGCCTTTTTCATTCTGATTTTCCTACTTTTGCTTTCCCTGCCTCTTCACGACTTCTACGTAGCAAGTGTCGCGACAACATATTCCTCGTCGCAAATAGATAACCTAAGCTTATAAATCAGACAACAGCCACCACCCAATTAACGATACATTGGGATCGTAAATCAATAGAGATTGGAGGATCTATGAGTGACAAAAAAGTCGCACTTTTCGGTTGGCACCCAGACGTGGTTAACTACGACAAATGGCCTGGAATGAGCGCTGAGAAGCTCCTTGCCGCTCTAGAAGGAGACCGAGACAATTTAGTATCTCTCGGCTACAACGTGGTGCTTCACTATATTCGTGATGGTGAAACGGCATTCGAAACCGCGACAAAAGCGTTGGAAAATCAAGGTTATGACTGTGTGCTAATCGGTGCCGGCGTGCGTCGAGATGACGACCATTTCCTTGTCTTTGAACGTCTGGTCAATGCCGCACACATGGCAGCCCCTGAAGCCGCCATTTGCTTTAATACCAATCCAAGTGACACGGCTGACGCCATCAAGCGTTGGATTTAACGTGTATGCTGCGTTTCAACTCAACGCGCATCACTGACACTATGTCCAGTCTTGTGGGGTTGCTAAGGAAAATAGGAAGATCGTGAATGACGGAGCTGGAAGAAAGAGTCATTGATTGCCCATATTGCGGCGAATCTATTGAAGTGCTTATCGACAGTGAAGACAGCGGACAACAATACATCGAAGACTGCCAAGTATGTTGTCGACCTATTACCTTTTTCATCCAACAAGAAAACGATGGAAACCTATATATCTCAGTGCATCACGAAAATGATGCGTTCTGAGAGACGTCTCTTACAACAGCAACAAAACTTGCACGCTTCAAGGAAGAACAAACAATGAAAGCATCAACAATCGGGTTTAAACCTGATTACGAAGAAGACGCACCATCAGTTGAGGATGTCACTCACCTTACCGGCTTAGCGGTCATCGAATTTGGCGCACCTTGGTGTACTCATTGCCAGGGGGCACAGTCTGCCATCAGGGAAATTCTCGAACCAACGACCATGCTGCACATCAAGGTGTTTGATGGCAAAGGAAAGCGATTGGGGCGTCATTTCAAGGTCAAGCTGTGGCCAACAGTGATTGTGCTAAAAGACGGTGTAGAAGTCGCTCGCGTTGTTCGCCCCACAGAGGCACACGAGGTGCAAGACCTGCTGCAAGCCGCCAACGCTTAGCGACCTGAACAACACATCATGTAGGCCCTCGATGTGGACTTACATAATGTGTTGTGACCATTCACCAAACAAATTCTGCTCCCATCTTTCGTTTAATCGTTAATCACTCGCTCAGCCCTGAGATCAAAATCAAGTATTGCTTTATGCACTTCGTGGTACATTCCCGCCGAATAATTCAGACAGTGATGGCGTGTTGCGTGCCGATAAGTGAAGGGCGGTAGCGTAAGAAGGCTCTGCCCCTTTTTTGAGCCAGAGTAGAAACTCATCAAAATTCTGCGCCACTGAATTTCCCATATCTCGGCTAATGACCGATAGCGTATCTGTCGGGATTTCAAGTACTGGTTAAATATGCAGCCCTGATGGTGACGGTGCATAATCTTCAAAATCACCGATTTGTCACTTTTTAACAACGTGACTTTTTCAGGTCAGATCTTAGTTTTATAAAACAGAACGTTACGCTTAATGGTAGAATGGCAGTTTGTTGTTATTGGACTAAATGGCGTGTTTAAACACACCATTTTTGGGTCTAATACACTGTTATACGCTGTAATTTTACTTACA
>NZ_JAJUBC010000042.1 GCF_028683095.1 Enterovibrio gelatinilyticus
GGAGGAAAAGAGATAGGGATGCTGCGATTAGTTTACGTTTCATGATTGCTCTCTATGGATGTATAAAGAGCGTCCCTGCTGTTTTTAACGCCTTTTCCAGTTGGCAAAAGCAATATTAGGGACGTTTGATCATGATTCGTAATAAGGGCTGTTTATCACCGTAATAAGTGATGATTATTGGATGACTTGTTTAAGTTCTTCTTTAATTAGGCCATTTATCCACTGGGTTAGTGAGTCGTTAGTATTGCGCTGATGAAAAAAGCAATTAACGGCATAGTCGAGTTCGAAGTCTCGTGTGGCGATGTCTATTCGCCTAATAGACGGGTAGTTGCCAAAGGGGAATAAGTTGCTTGTGGCAAAGAACATGTCGGTTTTTTGAATAACATCAACAATGGCCATTGGATAGGCTGATCGAAATCCAATGTTGTATGGAAGCGATAACGCCTGCATCTTTTTGGCGGCAAGAGGCATATCTTCGCTCCAGCCTGGAATGAGTAATGAAGCTAAATCGTAAGCGGAAAACTCTTCCGGTGTTGCGGATTCTCCTTGAAGAGGATGGTCGTGCCTAACAGCGCAGCAAGCGGTTACTCGTGCGATTTCAATGGCCCTGATATGTTTTGGTATACGGTCGTCCGCATAAGATATTCCAGCAAGCAGAAGTCCACTTTCGATATCTTCGAATGTTGTTGATGACCAATTGACGATTTCTACGTCAAGGTTGGGCGCTTTTTGTTTTAAATCCAGAATAAACGTGCCAGCTAGGCTAATCATGACAAGAGGTGCGAGGGCAATGCGGATTTTTTTGGTTTCTGTTAGCGGATCAAAATTACCTAATTCATTAAGGGCGGACTGCATGCTGTTTAAAGAAGGGATGACTTTTTTGGCAATTTCTTCGGCTACTGGGGTTGGTTGTAACCCTGTGGGCACTTTGACGAAAAGATCATCATTGAAAAAATGGCGTAGCTTCTTGAGATTCTGACTAATTGCAGGTTGAGTGACATAAAGTCTTTCCGCTGCTTTTCTGGTGTTTCGCTCCTGAAACAATACGAGGAATACACGCAGTAGATTTAAGTCAATGGTGTTGAAAATATCTCGAGACATGCGGGCTCTTAGTGCTGAGTTAACTCATTCCATTATGTAGAACTATTGAGTTATGCTCCAGAGCTACAAGAAAAAAATGCGCTGCCGAGGCAGCGCTAGAAGAGGCATGGCTTTTGCTGCTTTAGTTATAAATCTCTCATTAATATTTCTAGTTCTTCTGTTGCTTGTTCTATTAGGCTTTCCAGCTCTTTTGCATCATCGTTAGCAAGCGGTAGTTGCCATTGAACGGGTTTGCCATTTGACGTGTGTTTGCCAACCAATTTAGTCACTCTTCCACTGCGTTCAAATCTAAGATGTTCAAATTCTGCAGCGTGACATTGGTGTTTTTCTACGATTTCCACTTCTATTGTTCCTGTTGGGATTACATGAACATTTGCGTGGAGTTGTTTGGTGTCTTTCAACAGGTAGTTTCTACGTCTTGCCAACATGTGTTGTCCCTCTGTGCGTCATCCCGTACTACTCATTGAGTGTAGACAACAAGATGCATAAAGATCGAAGGGCTTTTGCCAAAAAACACGATAAATGCGGCAAAACTATGATGCATAAATGAAACTTTTTTCTCGTATTGAATGCGGTAATTTGGGACGAGGAAATAGATAGAAGTGGGGTGCTTTTTGACGAATCTCTATCGTAGATAGTTAAAAAGCCTGACGCTAGGTCAGGCTTTTTGGCGTCACATCGCGCTGGCGATTCTTTGCAGTGATGTTTGGATCGTGTACATTTCTTCTTGCGAAAATAGGTTGTTAACTAATTCTCTGTTAAAGAGCTCTGTCTGCTCTAATTGCTCTGCCATTGAGAGGCCTTTGTCTGTCAATGTTAAGATCTTTGAGCGTCGGTCATTCAAGTCATCGCGTCGCAGAACATAACCTTCCATAACGAGACTTTGAACGATACGGCTGACTTTCGATTTCTCACTGGCTAGATACGGCATGCCCATCAAATCACCTTGGCGAAGCTCATTCTCTTTTGAGACAGCCATAATGGTGATTGCTTGCTCAGAGCTGATACAAATTCCCTTGCTCTCAAGCCAGTCTTGCGCTCGTTTTTCAGATTTAAGGGCAATCAGCCGACACAAAGAGCTGAGCTCCGATTGAATATACACGATAGTCACTATCTAAAAATGTGTGGAAAGAGGCGCGCATAGTACCGCTGACTTCAAGAAAAAGTCTAACCTGCTAGACACTCTCTAAGTGAGAGTATGGAGTGGTGAGGATTTACAAATATTTAAGTCTAATTAACTGAATTAAAAGGGCTTATGTTTAGCTTAGAAATTCATCTGTCTTATGGATGAGATGGCTTGTATATATCGTCGCCTGATTTGTCACCGTTGGCGGTGAAATATCAATCTCATGTCAACCGAATCGAATGTTTATATTGTACTTAAATATTTGTAAATAAACATAAATCGTGATGTGTGTAACACTTTTTTAAGCCAAATATCACAATGCTCATGGCGAAAAATGGAAGCAACATCAATATTTTTTAAAGTAGTGGGCTGAACATGTAGAAAAATTGCTCGATTGGGCGGTTGAGTATTGAGCGTTTTGACCATTGCTCTAGGCTCACAATCGAGGAGTCAGAGATATAAGACTGCTGTATAGCAATCATTTCTTCACAAAAGTCTGGGTCGTCAACACATAGAGTAAGTTCGAAATTCAGCCACAAGCTGCGCATGTCGAGATTTACTGTACCCATCAAGCAAAAATTGTCATCAACCATGACTGACTTTGTATGCAGTAGACCGCCGTTAAATCGATAGATATTAATACCAGCACGCAGCAGGTCATTAAAAAATGATCGGCTCGCCCAATCCACCATGAGGCTATCGTTTTTCGCAGGAATAATAATGTTGACGGTAACACCACGTTGAGCGGTGGTTTGGAGTGCGCTTAACAGACTCTCACTAGGCACCAGATAAGGGGTGGTTATCGTGAGGCTTTTTTTCGCTTGGTGGATGGCTAGCATAAGTACTTGTTGGATGATGCCATCTGGCATACCAGGGCCAGAGGGAGCAACTTGTACTGAATGATTCGCATGTTGGTGCTGTTCGATGAGGCTGCATTGAGGAAGATCAGGCAGATAGCGAAGGCCCGTTTCAAATTCCCAATCCCACGCAAAAATACTGTTTAGGATCGGTACTGACGGACCGTCTACCTTAACCATGATATCAACCCATTGCCCAACCCCCGCATCTTGTTTGAAGAAACGTGGATCGACCATGTTCATGGAGCCAGTGTATGCGATTTTGTTGTCGATAATGACAACTTTTCGATGTTGACGAATGTCCAAGCGGCGCAAAAACATACGGGCTGGGCTGACGGCCAGTGCTTCGATTAACTCGACGCCTGCTTTACGCATCGAATCCGGCCAGTGGCTCCTAAAGAACGCTTTGCTACCTGCAGAATCAAGCAGTACTCGAACAGTGACACCTCGCTTTGCCGCGGAACAAATTGCGTGGGCGACATCATCAGCGTGCCCACCGGGATGCCAAATGTAGAACACCATATTGATAGAGGACTTTGCCTGTTTAACCTCTTGAGCAATGTTGCGCAAAATGTCGTTGGTTTCACTAAGCAAAGAGAGTTGGTTGCCAGCAAGTGCAGGAATGCCTGCTCGGCGTAAACATAAGTCGTGGACGGGCCTTGCTAGAAAACTGTGATGGTGGGGGCGATGAGCCTCACATTCGTTGAGTGTTTCAAGCCAACGAAGGTAGGGGGTAAACATGGATTTGGCTCGCTCAGCGCGTTTACGACCTAAGTTCAGTTCGCCGAACAGCAAGTAAAGAATGACCCCCACGATAGGAATAATGTAGATGATCATCAGCCACGCAATTGATACACCCAAAGCTCGCCGTTTGAGCACAACTCGGATGGTTACACCTGCGATGAGCAACCAATAAAAGAAAACACTAGCCCATACGAGGATCTGATAAATCTGTTCCATATCAATCTATTTAGTTCAAGACGTTATCCAATATAGAGGGAACACTCTCACTATGCACTGAATTTAGTGTCTCGAAGTAGCAAACATGAATAATTACGTGTGAGGTGTGACAACGAAATGTCCGTTGTTAATTTTTTGTGTGATTATTTGATTTATAAAGTAACGATGATGGGGTGGTAATTGGAGGTATATATCGCCTGAAAGAAAAATATAGCGCGAACGCTTCAAATTTTAATTCAGAACTGGTTTACTTGCCATGCTCGTTTCGAAAACGGGTCACCTGTCCAGTGTAAGAATAAGTTTACATCACTGGGCAGGGGAGTGCCATGGACTGGCAGTAGACGCTGGGTATGGATATCAACATCATCGTTTGTATTAGAGAGTGTGTATGGCAAGCAGTAACAGAGCCCAGTTTTCCTCCCGATTAGGATTCATTTTGGCGGCGGCAGGGTCAGCCGTTGGTTTAGGTAATATTTGGGGCTTTCCCACTCAGGCGGCCAGTAATGGCGGCGCTGTATTTTTAATCACCTACTTGGCCATGGTCTTCATTTTGGCATATCCATTGTTAGTGGCAGAGCTAACAATCGGCCGATTTGGTGCATCTAACCCTATTCGTTCTTTAATTTCTGTTGCACCGAAGAACAAGGCGCTTGGGTCAACGGTCGGTATTGCTGGCATGTTGGGTGTGAGTGGTATTTTGAGTTTTTACGCGATTGTCGCAGGCTGGTTCTTTGGCTTCCTGATTGGCCCTCTACTGAGCGTTGCCGGGTTCGAAAATGCAGCGGCTTGGCTTGAAGGTTTTAGCACTGAACGAAACCTAGTGCTGATGGCGGTGTTCATGGTGCTGACTATCTTGGTTGTACGCAATGGCGTTGCTGACGGTATCGAAAAGTGGTCGACCCGTTTGATGCCGGTATTGTTTGTGCTGTTCATTGCGATGGTTGGTTATACCTTGTTTCAGCCTGGCGCGATTGATGGCCTGAAAATGTACCTTGTCCCTGATACATCTCACTTCTCGCCCGATCTTATGGTGAGCGCGATGGGGCAAGCCTTTTTCTCGCTCTCCATCGGTGTATGTACCATGATGGTGTACGGTTCTTACTTGCGTAAAGATGCGGATATTCCAAAGACGGCTGCTCAAGTCGCACTGCTTGATACCGGTGTTGCGTTTGTCGCGGGTCTGTTGATTTTGCCAGCCATGTTTGTGGCGCAAAAGAATGGCGTACAGATCTATAGCGAAAGCGGCGCATTGTTAGATGGTGATACCTTGGTATTTAACGTGCTTCCTGCCATGTTCGATACCATGGGGAGTGCGGGTTTGGTTGTTGGTGTTGCTTTCTTTGCCTTGATGGTCATTGCGGCGCTGACGTCATCGATTTCAATGCTTGAAGTCCCCGTTGCGTGTTTATCTGAGGAACTCAACAAAGACCGTAAGACCGTGTCTTGGTGGGTAGGCGGTGCAATCGCGTTATTTTCAGCGGTCATCATTTTCAACTTTGGCAGCATGTTTGGTACGGTGATCAGTGTAACGACGGAATATATGCAGCCGATTTTAGGTGTGATAATGGCATTGATTGCTGGCTGGATCTGGAAACGTAACCAAGTGTTGGAAGAGCTAAGTCAAGGAAGCCCAGAATTAGAAAACAGCTTGTTTTGGAAAGTGTGGCCGACCTATGTACGTATAGTTTGCCCAATCTTGATGGCACTTGTGTTTTTCTGGCCATTGCTGAAATAAATTCTTTGGTAAATATGCCCAATCAATCTGAATCTTGCATATTCAGATTGTTTGGGTACAAAATCCCCAGCATGCTGGGGATTTTGTGTTTCTACTACCAGCGACTTCTCCCAGAGCGCCATTCCGTTTACACTCGGCGCTGATTCAATTACTCATCACACATCTATGACTTACAACAATGGGATTAGGCATGTTTAGTCTGGTCTTTCAAAATAAAGACTTTCTTGTCATCGACAAGCATCCGGGGATCAGTGTTCATAAAGACGACAATGAGCAACCTTTACTCGCCGAAATCGCAAAGCACACCGGTGATAAGCAGCTCTATCTGATCCATCGACTTGATAAAATGACATCTGGGCTTTTGCTGCTTGGGCGTCATCAAGCTGCTGCATCTTCGCTTTCTCAAATGTTTGCTGAAAAGACAGTGCAGAAATTTTATGTGGCGGTGTCTGCGAAAAAGCCAGCCAAAAAGCAGGGCATCATCATTGGTGATATGACGAAAAGCCGTCGTTCAATGTGGAAATTGCTGCCTAGCAAAATTAATCCAGCGGTTACTCAGTTTTTTTCAACGGCGGGCGGAGAAGGTCGTCGTTTGTTTTTATGCAAACCGCATACGGGGAAAACGCATCAAATTCGTGTAGCACTGAAAAGTGTAGGCGCAACGATTTTGGGGGACGAGATTTACGGTGGTGCAACGGCTGATCGAGGTTACTTACATGCCTATGGATTACAGTTTGAGCATGCCGGAGAGCGCTTTGAATTTCTCTTGCCTCCCTCAGTTGGCGAAATGTGGTCGATGCTTCCCGAAGAGTGGTCAACACCGTCTGCGTTGTCGTGGCCAAAATTACCTAATAAAAAATAATCGTGGTGGTCTGTGTTTTACAGGCCACGGATCTCCTTAGATGGAGAGCGTTGGAGATAAGCATGCAACATGCTCGCAGTAAGAACCGTAGCTTGAAACAATCTCGCCTGTGGGCGTTGGCGAATATTAGACGACAGCATAAAAAGAAAGTCGCCCGCACACGTACACGCCGTAACTGTGAATTCTATAACCTCCAGATGAGCGGCGCGCCTGTTGAACTGTCTAGCCTTGTTAACGATGAACCAAAGGAAACCAATCATGATGAATCCTGATGCATTAGAGACGTTTTTTGATGTTGTTTCTGAGCGTATTAAAGCGTGTGGGAATGAAGTTAGACGCGTTTTCCATGGTCGTGGTCGTTGCTATGAAGGCCTTGAGCAGATCACAGCTGACTGGCTGGGACAAGGTGTGCTACAAATTGCGATCTTTAAAGAGGCTGACCCTTCGTTCTATCAAGTTCTTCGTGATGGAATAGAAAAATTTTGCCAGAGCGACATATGGAAGAACGCTGGTGGCACAACGGTAGTTTTACAACACCGTGACCGTGAAGGCGCTGAAACAGAGACCCTAGTGGGTGAGCAACCACAGCAAATCAATGTGATTGAGAATGGGCTTACTTATAAGTTGGATTTGGGTAAACGCCAAAACAATGGGCTGTTTCTTGATATGCGTTTAGGCCGAGAGTGGGTGCAAAACAACGCCAAGCATAAACGTGTGCTGAATTTATTTGCTTATACCTGTGGTTTCTCTGTTGCCGCGGTTGAAGGAAAGGCTGACCAAGTCGTTAACTTAGATATGGCAAAGTCATCATTGTCTCGTGGTCGTGAAAACCACCAACTCAACCAACATAACCTCAATCAAGTGGCGTTCTTGGGGCATGAGTTATTTAAATCATGGGGCAAAGTTAAAAAGTATGGCCCATATGATCTGGTCATTATCGATCCGCCTTCATTCCAGAAAGGCAGCTTCGTGTTGACTAAGGACTACGCAAAGATATTGCGTCGCTTACCTGATCTTGTTGAAAAAGGTGGGGACGTGCTGGCATGTGTTAATGCACCAGATATTCAGCCAAGTTTCTTGATGGAACAAATGGCTGAGTGCGCACCTGAGTTTGAATTTGTTTCTCGTTTAGATAATCCGCCAGAATTTGAAGATATTGATACAGACAGCGCGCTGAAAGTGATGCACTTTAAACGTCAGGGTTAATGGCGGAGACACAACATGGACGCTTTTCAACGGATCAGTGAATTGGAGTCAGGTCATCATGAGGTGATCTACCAAAATGGTCGTTGGGGATTGACGATAAAACGTTATGGTCATGGTCATGCGGTAAAAGTGTTTGCAGAGTCGTTATCAGGCAAGGATTTCATCAGCGGAAACTTGTATTTGATCGATGATGTCTGGTCACTCAAACCCTGTGAAATGCCCCGTGAAAAAGTGATGTCATTTATTCTTGGCTTTCAGGCGCCGTGAGCGTGATATTTCGTCGACACTGATGGCACGATATCGATTCAGACGTTTGTAATAGCGTTAAAAAATCCCGCATTAGCGGGATTTTTTATATCGAGAATACGCTGAAAACTTATGACGCAGTGCAGTCGTTTTCCGATATTACACGATCAAATACTGGGCGTCCGCGAGCATCTCTCACTAACAGTTTGTAACTCACGCCTTTCTCTAGCAGAGACAAAATTTCGTTGTCCGTGCAGTAGGTCTTTTTCAATTTTTCGACCAGAGCAGCTGGCGCAACGTCACCGCTTTCTGCGTAAAGTAAGGTGAGTTCAATCTCAGAGCCGTTGGCTTTAGCGCGGACCAAGTTATAACCGTTCATGTTCACTGGAACAATTTTGCTGAGTATGTCGGCACGTTGCTCTGCGAACGATTCAGCGATTTCTTGATCTGAGGTAGTCGAACAAGCAGATAGCATCAGTGCAACGGCACCAGCTAAAGCGATTCGACCTGTTGTTGAAAATTTTCGCATTACAGGGTCCTATGCGTTTGCTGTCAGCCAGTTAGGCTGGAAGCACTTTCTTGAAAGGTTTAACGATAACGTCTTTGTAGACGCCAGCGTCGATATAAGGGTCAGCATCAGCCCATGCTTTTGCATCGTCGAGGCTATCAAATTTTGCGATAACGGTTGAACCTGTGAATCCCGCTTCGCCTGGGTCTTCACTGTCGATGGCAGGGTTAGGGCCAGCAACTAATAAGCGTCCCTGTGAATCCAATTCGCGCAATCGTGCTAAATGTTGCTCTCTTACTTGTAGGCGTAATGGCAAACTGTTTTCAACATCTTGTGAAAAAATGACGTACCACATCCGTGTTCTCTCCGCGTTAATTCGTTTCTTGTTTCATTGGCCTATTGTAAGCAAGGCTAAAGATTCATGCTGACGCTATTGTCTGATTTATGACTTATTTATCGCTCTTGGGCGGCCGTCACCATCAATCGCCACATAATTGAACGTTGCTTCGCAGACTTTCTTCCGCTGACCCACGCCATCGGTCGCGACGGGCTTGATCCATACCTCAAGGCTAACACTCATGGACGTGCGCCCAATACGGGTGCATTCACCGTAACAGCATACGACATCACCGACCGATACTGGGGTTTTGAATACAATCTCTTCGACAGAGACGGTGACAACTCGACCGTGGGAGACCTCTTTCGCCAAAATGGCACCAGCCAAATCCAATTGAGACATGATCCAGCCGCCAAAAATATCGCCATTGGCATTGGTATCAGCGGGCATCGCCAATGTACGCAGCAATAGTTGACCACGTGGGCAATTGTTTGTTTCCGACATCTTACTACTTCCGAGATGAGGTGTTTAAGTCGCGAAATTGGGCAGATGATGCTGCCCATATTCATTATTCTGAATCGGTGTCTTTGGGTAAATGCTTGTAAATATATACCCCTGTAGCCAGCGTGTACGCCAATGTGATCGCCATTAAGCCAAATACTTTGAAGTTGACCCACACGTCCAACGGCAGGGTATAAGCGATATAGACATTAAGCACCCCCAGCACAGCAAAGAAGGCAACCCAAGCATTGTTGATGTTACGCCACACAGTTTCAGGCAGAGTGATTTCTTTGCCAAGCATACCTTTGATCAATGGTTTTCCCATGATTTGGGAAACAATCAGGCCGACAGAAAACAAGGCGTAAACAATGGTGACTTTCCATTTGATGAAATTGTCATCGTGGAAAAAGAGTGTCATACCGCCAAACACTGCGACCAATGTCGCGGTGACGATCTGCATTTTCTCTACTTTTTTGTACAGAACCCACGTCAAGATCACTTGAAGAATCGTTGCAACGATTAGCGCACCTGTTGCGGTGTAGATGTCGTACATCTTGTAGAGTGCAAAGAATATAATTAATGGGATGAAGTCGAGGAGCTGTTTCATGCAAGTACTTGTCCTTGTTTGCTTCCCATTAAAATGAAATTGTCATTGTGTGGGGGCTTTAAGCGTTATAACGAAGTTTACAGAAATCTTGCTTTAGATAAAACGTGAATGGTCGCTTGGTATAGAAAAGGCCAGCATTGCTGCTGACCTTTTAGGCAATATGGCCGTCAAGTACCACCAATTGATGGTGACACTAGAAATATCGGTTTGCTATTTGACGGTCGCGGCTTTCAGGTTAACCACAAACTCACCGAGCTCTTTCAGCATGGTGGCTTCGTCATCAACATTTCGCTCAATGATTTTGACAACGGCAGAACCTGAAATGGCACCCGCAGCGCCTGCCGCGATAGCTTCTTTCACCTGTGACGGCTCGGAAATACCGAAACCAAGAAGTGGGCGAGGCGCACCGTAATCGCTAAGTTTCTTCAGCAAGTGATCAATCGGTTGACCCGCTTTGGTTTCTGCACCTGTTACGCCAGCGCGAGATAACAGATAGGTGTAACCGCCGCCAAGTTCTGAAATGGTTTTCAGTGTTTCTTCGTTTGCATTCGGTGGCGCAATGAAAATGGCATGAACACCATGCTTTGCCGCTGAATCACGAAACTCTTTCGATTCGCCTGCTGGCACATCGGCTATCAATACCGAATCCACACCGGCATCGGCGCATTTTGCGTAGAAGTTGTCGATACCGTTCGCAAACACTAAGTTTGCGTACATCAACAGACCCATAGGGATCTCAGGGTGGTTTTCACGCACTTGACGCAGAATGTCAAAGCAGTTGTCTGGTGTGGTACCTGAATCCAATGCGCGGATTGCTGCACCTTGAATCGTCGGCCCATCAGCCAATGGGTCAGAGAAAGGAATACCCAGCTCCAGTGCGTCTGCACCATTTGCCACAAGGGTTTCGATGATCTTTAGTGATTGCGCTGGGTTTGGATCGCCAATGGTCACGAAAGGAACGAAGGCACCTTCACCTTTGGCATCGAGGTTTTCAAACATCGCTTCATAGCGGTGAGACAAGGTCGCAGCCATTACATCACTCCTTTTTCTTTCAAAATGTCGTGCACGGTGAAGATGTCCTTGTCTCCACGACCTGACAAGTTAACCACTAACAATTGTTCTTTCTCTGGGTTCTCGCGTGCCATTTTCAGCGCATATGCCAAGGCGTGTGCTGATTCTAATGCAGGAATAATTCCTTCATGTCGCGCCAACTCTTGGAAAGCATCAAGCGCTTCATCATCGGTAATCGCAACATATTCCGCACGACCTATGGAATTCAAATGCGCGTGCTGAGGGCCAACAGATGGGAAGTCGAGACCCGCTGAGATGGAGTACGATTCTTCGACCTGACCATTCGGGTCTTGCATCAGTGGTGATTTCATACCAAAGAAGATCCCCAGCTTACCGTGTTTGAGTGGTGCGCCGTGTTGGTCTGTGTCCAAGCCTAAACCTGCTGGCTCAACACCAATCAGGCCAACATCAGATTCTTCGATGAAATCAGCAAACATACCGATCGCATTTGAACCACCGCCTACACAGGCAATGACGCTGTCAGGCAAACGACCTTCGCGCTCCAAAATCTGTTGCTTGGTTTCTTCACCAATCATTTTTTGGAATTCACGTACTATGGTCGGGAAAGGGTGAGGACCTGCTGCCGTACCCAATAGGTAGTGTGCATCTTCATAGCTTGCAGACCAGTCGCGTAGGGCTTCGTTACAGGCATCTTTCAGGGTTGAAGAGCCTGAGTGAACTGGAATCACTTCAGCGCCCATTAGCTTCATGCGGAATACATTCGGGCTTTGACGTTCTACGTCTTTTGCACCCATGTAAACGCGACATTTCAAATCTAGCAGAGCACAAGCCAGTGCTGTTGCGACACCGTGTTGCCCCGCACCTGTTTCAGCGATGATCTCTTTCTTGCCCATACGCTTTGCTAACAGAGCTTGACCCAAAACCTGATTGGTTTTGTGGGCACCACCGTGAAGTAAGTCTTCACGCTTTAGGTAAAGCTTGGTCTTGGTGCCTTTGGTCAGGTTGCGCGTCAGCGTCAGTGCGGTAGGGCGACCTGCGTATTCTTCCAAAAGGCCAATAAATTCCTTCTGAAATTCTGGGTCACTTTGCGCATCAATAAACGCTTGTTCTAGCTGGTCCAGTGCTGGGACCAAGATTTGTGGTACGTACTGACCACCAAATTCGCCGAAGTAGGCATTCAACTTAGTCATAACTGTCCTTTAGTAATCTCTAAGCGCTGAGAATGCAGCGTCCAATTTTTGTTTATCTTTGATACCCGGCGTGCTTTCGACGCCAGAGTTGAAATCGAGTCCTGCGCAGCCCAGTTGTGCTGCGTCTTTTGCGTTTTCTTCTGAAAGGCCACCTGCAATCATGACGGTGTCTTTGCGATCCTCGGGAATGAGGGACCAATCAAACGCTTTGCCTGTTCCGCCGCTTTGTGTTCCCACGCGGCTATCGAAAAGGTTTCTGTCGGCATTGGCTTCCAAAGTGGGAGCAGTATCGCTCACGCCATGGGCTTTCCAAATTTGAGTGTCGTTTGGTAATGCTTCACGCAGCGCCTTCACGTAGTCGCCATCTTCATTGCCGTGTAGCTGAACTGCCGACAGTGATAGTGCGTTTGCTGTCTCAGCAACCTCTGAACGTTCATGGTTTTGGAATACGCCAACGTAAGCAAGCGGTGCGCCTTCCATGACTTTTCGAGCCGCATCCACATCCACAAAGCGCGGTGATTTTTCAACGAAAATGAGTCCACCGTAGTTGGCATAGGCGTCGTAAGCGGCTTTTGCATCTTCTGCACGTGTCAAACCGCAGACCTTGTTGTCACCGTAAAGTACACGACGTACAGCACGTTCAACATCGTCTTCAGACATTAACGAGCTACCAATCAAGAAGCCGTTGGCGAAAGGTGCAAGCTCACGTACTTGTTGATGGGTATAGATACCTGATTCTGAAATCACGATGGTGTCTTCAGACAAACGCGGCGCGAGCTCTTTCGTACGGTTTAGGTCGATGCTTAGATCGCGAAGGTTACGGTTATTTATGCCAACCACTTTTGCCTTAAGTGCAATGGCGCGTTCCAGTTCTTCTTCGTTGCTGACTTCTGTCAGCACACCGAGGTTAAGTTCGTGTGCAAGCGCAGACAGCTCACGGTATTCGTCGTCGTTGAGCACAGACAGCATCAACAAAATGGCATCAGCTTGATGAAAACGCGCGAGGTAGACTTGGTAGGTGTCTACCATGAAATCTTTGCACAGTACTGGGCAAGGCACTTGACCGCGGACTTGTGGCAGAAAATCGAAGTTACCTTGGAAGTACTTTTCGTCTGTCAGGACAGAAATCGCCGCGGCGTGGTTGCCGTATACGCTGGCGATGTAATCCAAGTCGAAGTCATCACGGATCAGGCCTTTTGATGGCGAGGCCTTTTTGCATTCCAAGATAAACTTGGCTGGTTTGCCTGAAAGCGCATCGTAAAAGCTACGATCACTAGGGACGACTTCATTGATGAAGGTGTCTAGCGGTTGTGCCGCTCTGCGTGCTTCAATCCAAATGCGCTTATCCGCAACAATTTTTGCTAATACCGTTTCCATTAGTTGCTCCGTGACGCAAGTTGCTGAACAAGTTCGAAAGGTTTACCGCTGTTCATCACATCTAACGCTTTTTGCGTGTTTGCTTTCAGATCTTCATGCCCGAACAGGCGAAGTAGAAGTGCAACGTTAACGGCAACCGCGCTTTGCTGTGCTTCTGTCCCTTTGCCTTGCAAAATCTGTGTGATGATTTCCCGGTTCTCTTCTGGCGTGCCCCCTTCAATGGATTTGAGAGGGTGGGTGTTAACGCCGAAATCTTCCGGTGTCAGCGTGTATTCGGTGATCACGCTATCTTTAATCTCAGCCACCGTGGTTTCACCGTGAATCGCGACTTCATCAAGCCCACTGCCATGAACAACCGCTGCGCGTTTCAGGCCAAGGGTTTTGATGGTTTCTGCAATCGGTCTTACTAAGGCTTTGTCATAGACACCCATCAATTCCAGCGTTGGTTTTGCAGGGTTAATTAATGGGCCTAACAAATTAAAGATGGTGCGTGTTTTCATGGTTTGACGAACAGGCATCGCGTGGCGAACACCGCTGTGATATTGCGGAGCGAACAAGAAGCATACGCCCAAATCATCCAATGCGCCGCGTGCCGTTTCTGGGCTCATAGCTAAATCAATACCAAAAGCGGCAAGTAAGTCGGAAGAGCCGGATTTGCTCGATACGCCTCGGTTACCGTGCTTGGCAACTTTTACACCACAGGCTGCGGCAACAAAGGCGGCTGTCGTGGAAATGTTGATGGAGTTAGAGCCGTCACCGCCAGTGCCAACAATGTCAGCGAAATCATAGTCTGGTGACGGGAACGGGTTTGCATTTTCCGTTAATGCAGATGCCGCGCCCGCGATTTCTTCTGGCGTTTCGCCTTTAATTTTTAGCGATGTTAACGTTGCCGCCAACAGGATAGGGTCCATTTCACCTTTGATAATGGTGTCGAACAGCTGATGGCTTTCTTCACGAGACAGAGATTCTTGTTCGTAAAGCTTATTAATAATTGCGTCCATGTTTACTCTCCTTGTCTTGTCGTCCATCAGCGCGGCTGTGTCGCCCAGTTGATTGTATTTGTTAGAAGGTCTGCGCCTTTCGTTGTTAAAATTGACTCTGGATGGAATTGGAAACCGACCACGCGATCGGCGTCGTTCACGACTGCCATGACTAAGCCTTCCACATCTGCAATCACATCCAGTGAGTCAGGTACCTTGGTGGCAACCAACGAGTGGTAGCGTGCAATAGTGAGCGGGCTTTCAATGTCGCCAAATACGGCATGAGCGTTATGTGTCATCTGGGATGCCTTCCCGTGAACAATTTCACCCGCGCCAGCAACTACGCCTCCATAGGCTTCTGTGATGGCTTGTTGACCAAGACAAATACCAATCATTGGCACTTTGCCTTTCAGTTTTTGGATCAGTGCAGGCATGCAGCCTGCTTCTGATGGCGCACCCGGGCCAGGGGACAGCACCACAACAGGGTTAGTGAGCTCACTAACGGCTTGCTCAATTTGCTCTGCGGACAAACTGTTGCGGTAAATCTTCACTGGATAACCCAATGAACGAAACTGATCGACCAAGTTATATGTGAAAGAGTCGAAGTTATCGATCAGCACGATGTGTGCATTAATGACTTGGCTCATTGTGCACCTCCTGAGTGTGCTGCTCGAATTGCTGTCAATACAGCTTGCGCTTTTCCGCGTGTTTCATCAGCTTCGGCTTGAGGAACGGAGTCGAAAACCACGCCAGCACCTGCTTGAATTTGAGCAATACCATTTTCAACGTACGCAGAACGAATCACGATACAAGTGTCCATGTCACCGTGACCGGTTAGGTAACCCACTGCGCCACCGTAGCTACCTCGACGGCTTTTCTCGAACTGTCGAATCAGCTGCATAGCACGAATCTTTGGTGCGCCCGTTAATGTGCCCATGTTCATACACGCTTGATAAGCGTGAAGGGCATCCAGATCATTACGTAGTTGACCTACAACGCGGGACACGAGGTGCATAACGTGGCTGTAGCGGTCTACTTTCAATAGGTCTGCAACATAACGAGTTCCCGGTTCACTGATGCGTGCTACGTCGTTACGTGCCAAATCAACCAGCATCATGTGCTCGGCTTTCTCTTTGGTGTCATTGCGCAGTTCTAGCTCGATCCGACCGTCTAAATCTAAGTTGATTGACCCGTTTGGATTTTTACCTCTAGGGCGCGTGCCTGCAATCGGGTAAATCTCTACTTGGTTGGTATCTTTGCTGTATTTAAGTGCGCTTTCAGGAGAGGCGCCAAATAAGGTGAAGTCTGTGTCATGTATGTAGAACATGTATGGACTTGGGTTTCCTTGTTTGAGCTTCAAATACGCATTCAGTGGAGAAGGGCAAGGCAGTGTGAATCGACGACTCGGCACGACCTGAAACACATCACCTTTGACCACGTACTGTTTGAGTTCGTCCACTGCCGCGCAGAAATCTTCATCGCTGACAGAGATGTCGAGGTGAGAAGTATCTACCACCTCTGCATTTGGCATTGGAGTAGGGTTCAGGCAGCTTTCTTTGATGGCTTGTAGTCGACGGCTAAGATCGAAATACGTTTCGGTGTTTTCTGCACCGCCAAACTGCGTACCTTGAAGGGTGGCATGGCGCCGCTGGTGGTCAATCACCAACAATGTTTCGGCGACATAGAACAGGTAGTCTGGACATTGATTACCTGAATCTACCTCAGGTAAATGCTCAAATTGTGCAACGAGATCGTAGGCAAACAAGCCACCGATCATGAGTGCTTGTTCAGGCAATCCATCCAGATTAAAAGCATGTTGAACTAAACGTAGCGCATCAAAGGGTGAAGGCTGACGTAAACGTGCGTCTTCATCCAGAGTGCGGTTTTCCTCAGGAAAATGAAGTGTTAGTAAATCATCAGTACGTTGCGACTCAACCGCCAAACCTTGCTTAGAAAGCTCAGCATCCACTGCGCTAAGAACATTTCTACCATTCTTTGTTTTGGCTTCGAGCTCTACGGTTCTGTCGCGGCATACGATACGCACGGCGGCATCGATGAGCATCAAACTTTTTAAGTCCTGCTTGGAATCCACTTCTGCGGATTCGAGCAGTAAGCTATAAGGACGGTCTTGGCAGACCGCCGAATACAATTCTGTCGGAGCGGCGACGTACGGCACATCCAGGCTAAGTACGTCGAGTTCGCCTTGTTCTAAAGCGTGGTTTTTCACAGCGTTCTCCCTGCTGCTTCTACAAAGGGTTTTAGTTCCTGCATCAACTGCGCGAACATGTCTCCGGTGAGCGCTTGATGTCCGTCAGACAGCGCTTCTGCTGGATTGAGGTGGCTTTCAACGATGATACCGTCGGCGCCTACCGCTGCGGCCGCACGAGAAAGTGGGATCACAAGCTCGCGAACACCCGTGCCATGGCTCGGGTCAACGACCACTGGAAGGTGGCTGCGCTGCTTGATATAAGCGACTGCATTCAAATCCAACGTGTTGCGGGTTGCCGTTTCAAACGTGCGAATGCCGCGCTCACACAAAATAATGTTCGGGTTGCCAGCATCATAAATGTATTCTGCTGCTAGCAACAGCTCCTCGATAGTGGCGGAAAGTCCTCTTTTTAACAAGACCGGTTTGCCACTTTCGCCAACCGCTTTTAACAATCCGTAATTTTGCATATTTCGCGCACCGATTTGAAGGCAATCAATGTATTCACAGAGTGAATCAACCTGACTCACTTCCATGACTTCAGATACGGTGGGCATACCTGTTGCCTCGCTGGCTTTTTTCAGCAATTTGAGACCTTCAACGCCCATACCTTGGAAATCATAAGGGCTGGTTCGTGGTTTGTAGGCGCCGCCTCGCAACGCGCCAGCGCCATGACTTTTTACGACATCTGCCACAGACAGCAATTGCTGTTCGGATTCGACTGAGCATGGGCCGGCGATTACCGCGAATTTGTTGCCACCAACTGGCATATTGCCAATACGCACAACACTGTTGTGTGCCTGCACTTCACGGGACACCATTTTGTATTTGGACAGGATTGGCTTGACCTCTTCCACCATAGGGTCGCTGTCTAAGTGCAGTTTTTGTAATACGCGTTCATCGCCCAATGCGCCAAGGACAATACGTTCGACCCCAGGCATATAAAGGGGCTTGAGGCCCGCTTGTTCGATTTTGCCCAGAATAGCTTTTGCTTGTTGCTCAGTCGTTTGGGGTTTTAATACGATGATCATCTTAAAAATCCTTTTTTGGTGCCGCCACCTTCAATAAGGTGCTCAATGCATTCCGGGCGGTAAAATTTAGATATAAAAAAACCCGCGTTATGCGGGCTTGGTGACGTCTTTCTTTTGGCTATCACTCATCACACCGCCCGCTATTGGGAGTGCCACCACCAGTTAATCAGTGCTGTTTGTTGGATGAGGTTATGCTGTACCATGAAGACGTAATCCATTTGAGTTAGTAATCGTGTACTAGTTAACTAGTGTATGGCGGCAAAGTCAAGCAACGAATTGAAGAAAATTAATGCTATTTGATTTACACAGCCACACCACAGCGTCTGATGGACGTTTTAGCCCTGAAGATTTGGTGAAACGCGCCGTTGATTTCCGTGTCAATGTGCTAGCTATCACCGATCATGACACCATTGCAGGTATCGCGCCGGCGAAACAGGCCGTGGTCGATTTTGAGCTTCCGTTACATATCGTTAATGGAATCGAAATCTCGACGGTTTGGCAAAATAAAGATATTCACATTGTCGGCTTAAACATTGACCTTGAATCGCCCGAACTTCTAGCGCTTATTGATGCTCAATCTATTCGTAGAGAAGCACGTGCAGAATTGATTGCAGAACGCTTAGATAAACAAGGTATGCCCGGCGCGCTAGAAGGCGCGAAAGCATTAGCGGGAGATGTGCCGCTGACTCGCGCGCATTTCGCCCGTTGGATGGTTGAACAAGGTTATGTAAAAACCATGCAGGCAGTGTTCAAAAAATACCTAACGCGCGGCAACCCTGGCTACGTGCCGCCAAATTGGTGCACGATTGAAGAAGCAGTTGATGTTATTCACAAAGCGGGCGGTCAAGCGGTGATTGCGCACCCCGGTCGGTATAAACTCACGGCCAAATGGTTGAAACGTCTGCTCCAAACGTTTGCTGATGCTGGCGGGGATGGAATGGAAGTGGCTCAACCTCAACAAGCACCGAATGAACGTCGTCTATTGGGCGACTATGCCATTCAATTTGGTCTTGCAGGCTCCCAAGGTTCTGATTTTCATTACCCTTCTCCCTGGC
The DNA here is from genome assembly GCF_028683095.1 of Enterovibrio gelatinilyticus. Taxonomy (GTDB): domain Bacteria; phylum Pseudomonadota; class Gammaproteobacteria; order Enterobacterales; family Vibrionaceae; genus Enterovibrio; species Enterovibrio gelatinilyticus. The sequence continues at coordinate 18,918 of NZ_JAJUBC010000042.1, forward strand.
TAGAGCTGGGGCGTAACTTATACTTACCGAAAGGGTGCTCGGAAATCTGGGAATCTTGGACGTTGCCGACATTGGAAGTAGTGCCTTTACAGGAGGAAGTATGAGCCAATTTTTTTATGTACATCCTGAGAATCCCCAAACACGTCTAATTACGCAGGCCGTTGCTATTGTGCGTAATGGTGGTGTCATTATTTACCCAACGGACTCGGGTTATGCCCTCGGTTGCCAACTTGAAAATAAGTCAGCGCTAGAGAAAATCTGTCGTATTCGTCGATTAGATGATAAACACAATTTCACGCTACTGTGCCGAGACTTATCAGAGATATCGGTTTATGCGCGTGTTGATAATACGGCTTATCGTTTAATCAAAAACAACACGCCAGGGCCGTACACCTTCATTCTGAAAGCGACGAAAGAAGTGCCGCGTCGTTTGATGAACCCGAAACGAAAAACCATTGGTATTCGCGTACCTGACAACCGAATCGCACTCGATCTATTGGAAGCTCTAGGTGAGCCGATGATGTCGACGTCGCTGATCTTACCCGGTAATGACTACACCGAATCGGATCCTGAATCGATTCGTGACCAACTGGAACACACGGTTGATGTGATTCTTAATGGCGGTTACTTGGGGGAACAACCAACAACAGTGGTTGACTTCAGTGATGACGGCGAACCCGTGATTCTCCGTCATGGTACAGGCGATACTAGTCCCTTCGAATAAACTTAACGTTGCGCGATGAGAATGGAGGCGGAAACTTTCCGCCTCTGCAACGCTAAATTTCCATTGCTGTCGGTCAGTGTTTTCTAAATGAAATGGTGTATTCGAGCCTCTTTTGGCATAATACGCCGTTGCCTCTTTTTTGGGGCGTTTCTTTCCGACATCGACGCCTGTGAAGGCGACAGTAAGGTAAACGTAAATGAGCGAAAAATTACAGAAGGTGTTAGCCCGTGCAGGTCTTGGTTCTCGTCGTGAGATCGAATCCCTGATACAAGAGGGTCGCGTCAGTATCAATGGTATTGTTGCCAAACTGGGTGATCGCCTTGATGATGTCAATGCTAACATTCGTGTTGACGGGCACAGTGTACAAGTTGCTGCACCTTCTGAAGTTGTGTGCCGTGTAATGGCATACAACAAACCAGAAGGTGAGTTGTGCACACGCAGCGACCCTGAAGGTCGTCGTACCGTTTTTGATCGCCTCCCTCGTCTCAATGGCGCCCGCTGGGTAGCTGTAGGTCGTTTGGATGCGAACACATCAGGTTTGATGCTGTTCACCACAGATGGTGAGTTGGCTAACCGCTTGATGCACCCAAGCCGTCAAGTAGAACGTGAATACATGGTTCGCGTGTTTGGCGAAGTGAATGAGCAGATGGTGAAAAACCTCGTTCGTGGCGTAACACTTGAAGACGGCGAAGCCCGTTTTGAAGATGTTGTTTACGCTGGCGGCGAAGGCATGAACCACACTTTCTATGTTGTGATCACTGAAGGTCGTAACCGCGAAGTCCGTCGTATGTGGGAATCACAGGGTGTCACGGTAAGCCGTCTTAAGCGCGTGCGTTACGGCAATCTGTATCTAAACAAAGAGCTACCTCGTGGTGGCTGGATGGAACTGGAACTGGAAGATGTTAACTACCTGCGTGAGTTGGTAGAGCTACGACCAGAGAAAGAAACCATGATTACGGTTGAAGCGCAGAAACGTAAAGCACGTGGCCAGAAAATCCGTCGTGCAGTGCGTCGTCACGAAGAGCGTGTTGAATCAAGTGATACTCGCAAACCACGTCGTGGCGGTCAGCAAAGTAAGCCTGCTGCTCAGGGTAAACCTGCACAAGGCAAACCAGCGCAAGGTAAGCCTGCTCAAGGTGGTAAGCCAGCGCACGGTAAGCCAAGCGGCAGACCTGCTCAAGGTAAACGCGGTAACGGTGCTGGACGTCCGGGTTCTTCGGGCCCAAATCGTGGCGGTCAATCGTCTTCTCGCCAAAAGCAAGGTGATAAGCGCCAAGGGCGTTAAGAGTCAAACGGAAATTAAAAAGCCAGCAGAAATGCTGGCTTTTTGTTTTTCTGGGAAGCGAAAGAAAACGAGGAGAACATGCTCAAATTGAATCTAGTATGAAAGGCAGAATTCTCTAAGTGTATGTCTTAACCGCTTCCATTCAATGAGGCTTACTTTGGTTGTGCATCGATACACTGACCACTCACGCTAATCCCTTCTGGCGCCATCAGATAGAGATACAATGGCATAATATCCAGTGGGGTTTTGAGTTTGTTTGCTTCCTCAGCAGGGAAAGCAGATGCTCGCATTTTCGTACGAGTACCACCTGGGTTGATCGCATTCACTTTGACGCTGGTGTTACTTAGTTCGTCAGATAGCACTTGCATCATGCCTTCTGTTGCAAACTTCGACATCGCATAGGTACCCCAGAAGGCACGGCCAGCATGACCAACTGTCGAAGACGTGAAGACTAATCGAGCGTCATCTGATTTTTGTAAGAGCGGTAACAAAGCTTGTGTCATCAAGAACGTGGCTTTTACGTTCACTTGCATGACTTCATCAAAGGCTTTCTCTTCGATTTGATCGAAGGGGCTCAATACACCTAGCATACCCGCATTGTGCAATACGCCGTCAAGGCGGCCAAATTGTTGCTCAATGGTATCAGCCATGTCTAAGTAGTGCTGACGAGTGGCGCCTAACATATCAAGAGGCACAATGGCTGGTTGCGTGTAACCAGCGGCTTCTATCTCATCGTAAACGCGTTCTAATTTCTTAACTGTGCGTCCTAGCAGAATGACGGTTGCACCGTGTTGTGCGTAACTGAGGGCGGCTTGTCGTCCAATGCCATCTCCTGCACCCGTCACCAAAATGACCTTGCCGTCTAATGCGTTGGCTGCTACTTGATACTCCACGTTACAATATTCCTTTTTATCTTCGGCATTTCAGCCTGTTAATCTCAACGCCCACTTTTTGAAACGCATAGGCATTTCATCGCGGCTACAAGCCATTGTAAGGTGCTGAACCTCAATTAAACAACTGGCGAATACAAAGAAAACGACACGACACTTGCACTTTGCGGGTCGATGTTTAGTAGAATGGTCGTATATAACTATAAATGAGGAATACAGTTTGGAATTCTTGCTTGATTATGGCCTGTTCCTGGCAAAGATCTTGACCTTTGCTGTGGCAGTCATCGCAGTACTGATTATCGCAAAAAGTGCGGGTGGCAAACAGGGTCAGAAAGGAGAACTAGAAGTAACGAACCTGACTGAAAAACATAAGGATTTGATTCATTCCATGGAATCTTATCTTTATGATGAAGTGGCGCTAAAGGCTCGCGACAAAGCAGAAAAGAAAGCGGAAAAAGCCAAGGCAAAAGAAGCAAAAGCGGATGCAAAGAAAATGACAGATACCGTGTCATTGGAATCTAGCCGTAAGCCTCATGTTTTCGTTTTGGATTTTAAAGGCAGCATTGATGCGCGAGAAGTGACCGCATTGCGTGAAGAAGTCACCGCTGTGCTTGCGGTGGCAAAAGAAGGCGACGAAGTGTTGATCCGCCTCGAAAGTGGAGGTGGCATGGTGCACGCGTATGGCCTTGCTTCGTCTCAGCTTGATCGCATCAAGCAAGCGGGCATTCCGTTAACGGTTTCCGTTGATAAAGTAGCGGCGAGTGGTGGCTACATGATGGCCTGTGTCGCGGACAAAATTATCGCCGCACCGTTTGCAGTTGTGGGTTCAATTGGCGTCATTGCGCAATTGCCAAACTTCAATAAACTGCTTAAGAAACATGATATTGAGTTTGAGCAAATCACCGCTGGTGAGTTCAAACGTACCCTTACGATGTTTGGCGAAAATACCGACAAAGCGCGTGAGAAATTCATGGCTGAATTGGAAGAGACGCATACATTATTTAAAGATTTTATCGCAGATCATCGTCCTTCATTGGAACTAGAGAAAGTGGCGACAGGAGAGCATTGGTTTGGTAATCAAGCTCTACCGTTAGGCTTGATCGATTTCATTGGAACCAGTGATGACTACTTGGTGTCTGCAGTAAAAGAAAAAGACGTTCTGGGCGTTCGTTACGTGCAGCGCAAAAAGCTCGCTGAGAAATTGGCTGGTGCATCAGCAGAGGCGGCGGATCGCCTATTGCTGAAGTGGATCAGTCGCGGTCAGCGACCAATCGTTTAGGAGTTTACATGAACAACCAAAAGTGGGCGTTGTTTTCATTCCAAGGTCGAATGAGACGCCGTGATTATTGGCTATATAGCTTGCCTGTATTGGTCATGGTATTGCCAACTTTGTTTTATCAAGGCGGAAACATCGTGCTTGATGCGCTTTCAATCGCGATTTCCCTGTTTGCAATTTATGCATCAATTGCACTGAATATCAAACGCTTGAAAGATAGAAATAAAAGCCCTTGGTGGATAGCTGTGACTTTCTTGCCTTTGATTGGTCCTATTTTCGCTTTGGTGGAATTAGGCATTATGGATGGTACACCAGGTCCAAATCAGTTTGGCCCAGATCCGAAAGGGCGCGGTGGCGATAAATCTGATCAAGGCGGTAACTCTGTTGGTGAGGACAAAGAAAAAGATACCGCGGTGTTTGAGGGTTAAACCTAGATTTGGATGAAAAAATGCCACCTTTGAGGTGGCATTTTTCTGGTCGGTATTGGCGATATTGAGAGTGTCAATTCGTCCAATCACTGCAAGGTATATTGCTTAGAAAGCTGGTGGGCAAGATACTTGAACATATTGAAAACAGCGGTGGTTTTCGGCGTTGGCAATCCGTTGTCGTCCAAAAAATATTCGCCTTTAAAAACCATCACACCCGCTTTTTCATCAACCGAATTTGCAAGCATACCTTCTAGGTAAGCATCGTGTTCTTTGATCATTTGATTGGCAATGGCTAGCAACTCATTAGCGCTAATCGGTGTTTTCTCAGACATACTTTTCTCGGGTAAATTGAAAAAGAGCGCCTATTATAGCCTGAGCGTCTATAAAAGAGGACATGGTTACGATTGCTTCGAATTGATCGTTAGTCATGCTGCTAATTGTGAGCCAAGCCAGAAAAATTCGAAGTGAAATGGTAAATAGGTTGCGGTCAATGGTAATGATTACCGCGCTTGCAAAAGTGAGACGACGTTAACCCTCCGGAAAAACCTGTTTGTTGTTTACAACCGCTTAACAACTGCGGAAGCTGCGACCAATCGGGGGGATTTAGAAAGAAACTGGTTGATATTCAGATCGACTCGCTCAATATTGTAAATAGCGTCAGTCGGCATGGCATTACTGTTTTTTGCCATTGGGACTGACAGATTGAATTTTTAACGCGAGGGCGTATTGGTCACTATGGGTAAATCTCTCGTTATCGTGGAGTCCCCGGCAAAGGCAAAAACGATTAATAAATACCTGGGCAAAGACTTCATCGTTAAATCAAGCGTTGGTCATGTTCGGGATCTGCCTACCGGCGCTTCTCAAGGCGGCAAAAAAGCGACGCCTATCTCAACCAAAGGGTTGAGCCCGGAAGAAAAAGAGCGCATCAAAAAAGAGAAAGAAAAGAACTCACTCATCAACAAAATGGGTGTTGATCCTTACCAAAATTGGAAAGCGAAGTACCAAGTACTTCCGGGTAAGGAAAAAGTAGTTTCGGAACTTCAAGCGTTAGCAGAAAAAGCAGATTTTGTTTATCTCGCAACGGATTTGGACCGCGAAGGGGAGGCCATTGCTTGGCACCTGCGGGAACTGATCGGCGGTGATGAAAGCCGTTTTAAACGCGTTGTCTTTAACGAAATTACTCAAAATGCTATCCAGCAAGCGTTCCAAGCGCCTGGTGAGTTGAACATGGATGGCGTGAATGCACAGCAAGCACGCCGCTTCCTGGATCGCGTTGTGGGCTTTATGGTGTCGCCTCTTCTTTGGAAGAAGGTTGCACGTGGCTTGTCTGCAGGTCGTGTTCAATCAGTAGCGGTGAAGCTGCTCGTAGAACGCGAACATGAGATCAAGGCGTTTATTCCGCAAGAGTATTGGGATATTCACGCCGATACCACGACGGCGAGCCAAAATGTGCTGCGTTTGGTGGTTGCTCAACAAAACAGCGAAGCGTTCAAGCCATTGAACGAAGCGCAAGCGATGGCCGCGACGGATGCATTGCAAAAAGCGACTTACAAAGTGGTGGACCGAGAAGATCGTCCGACTACCAGTAAGCCGTCTGCACCGTTTATCACCTCGACGCTACAACAAGCGGCGAGTACTCGTATGGGCTTCGGTGTTAAGAAGACCATGATGTTGGCTCAACGTTTGTACGAAGGTGGTTACATCACCTACATGCGTACCGACTCGACCAACTTGAGTCAAGAAGCTGTAGAATCTGCTCGTGAGTTTATTAATGGCGAGTACGGCGACAAGTATTTGCCATCGGCACCGATCAAATATGGTTCGAAAGGCAATGCACAAGAAGCGCACGAAGCGATTCGTCCTTCAAGCGTTGACGTGAAAGCAGATGATCTGCAGGGCATGGACCCAGATGCGCATCGTCTCTATGACCTGATTTGGCGTCAGTTTGTATCGTGTCAAATGACACCTGCGAAATATGATTCAGGCACCATCAGCGTTAAAGCGGGTGAATTTACCCTAAAAGCGAAAGGTCGTACCTTACGCTTTGATGGTTGGACTCGCGTGCAGCGTCCAATGGGTAAAAACGAAGATACAACGCTTCCACATGTTGATGTGGGTGAGATCTTGACGCTTGATAAGGTTGACCCTAAACAACACTTCACCAAGCCGCCAGCACGCTTTACAGAAGCTGCATTGGTTAAAGAGCTTGAGAAGCGCGGTATTGGTCGTCCTTCTACCTATGCATCGATCATTTCAACGATTCAAGATCGTGGTTATGTGCGTACCGAACAACGTCGTTTCTACGCTGAGAAGATGGGTGAGATTGTCACCGATCGTCTCGATGACAGTTTTGCAGACTTGATGGACTACGACTTCACTGCGCGAATGGAGGGCAACCTCGATAAGATCGCAATGGGCAGTGAAGACTGGAAGCAAGTTCTGAACAACTTCTTTAAAGCGTTTACTGACGATTTGGGCAAAGCTGAACTTGAAGAAACTGAAGGCGGAATGAAGCCTAACAGTATCGTCATGACGGATATTGACTGTCCAACCTGTGGTCGCAAGATGGGTATTCGTACCGCATCGACAGGCGTATTCCTAGGTTGTTCTGGTTACCAGTTGCCACCCAAAGAGCGTTGCAAAACCACCATCAACTTGATGGATGAAGAAGGCATCGTTAACGTACTGGAAGAAGACGTTGAAACCGCCGCACTGCGTGCGAAGAAACGTTGTCCGAAGTGCGAAACGGCAATGGATGCGTATCTGATTGACCAAGATCGTAAACTGCATGTTTGTGGTAATAACCCAAGCTGTGACGGGTACTTGATCGAAAAAGGCGAGTTCAAACTTAAGGGCTACGAAGGCCCAATGGTTGAGTGTGACAAATGTGGTTCTGACATGGTGCTGAAAAACGGCCGTTTCGGTAAGTACATGGGGTGCACGAACGAAACCTGTAAGAATACGCGTAAGATTTTGAAGAACGGCGAAATCGCACCACCGAAAGAAGACCCGGTGCATTTCCCTGAGCTACCTTGTGAAAACTCAGACGCATACTTTGTGCTTCGCGATGGTGCTTCAGGCTTGTTCTTTGCGGCGAGTAACTTCCCGAAATCACGCGAAACTCGTGCGCCTTTGGTTGAAGAGCTTGCTCGCTTTAAAGACCGTATCCCAGAGAAATATCAGTATCTGGCAGATGCCCCAGCGCAAGACCCTGATGGTCGCAAAGCTGTGGTTCGCTTTAGCCGTAAGAGCAAAGAGAACTATGTGCGTACCGAAGAAGACGGTAAGCCATCTGGTTGGACTGGTCTGCTTATTGACGGTAAGTGGGAAATCACAGATAAGCGCAAGAAGAAGTAATTCTTCATTGTGAAGTTTGAAAAGGCAGCCTGTAGGCTGCCTTTTTGTTTTTGGGGGGAGTATCGCGCTAACACTACGGACGTTCACAGCGAGCGACTTTCACATATTTCGCTTCTTATCCCGCTTTACGCTGCGTCAACTTTCTAGCGCAGACCCGATCGACAATGTTGCCGATTTCCGCGGTGCAACTCCCACAACCTGTGCCGGCGAGTGTTTGGTTGCTAACGTCTTGAACACTTTCAGCGCTCCCATCAATCAACGAAACTTCAATCGTATCCAGTGTGACCTGTTTACACGCACAAACAATCGGTGAGCGTGCTGCCAGTGAACCCGATAGAAAGGCGTGAATGTCTTGGCTATCAAATTGACTGGTGAGAAGTTGCGATATGTCGGGCTGTTCGTTTTCTTGCTTTAAGGGGAAGGCAGAAAATGCAAACAGCGGTGTTTTGTCTTGGTACACCACCACACGACGTCCGTGCTCCGCATTGCCATGAATGAGCGTAGCGTGTTCAGAAGGGGCCAGTGTCATGAGCGTTGAAGGTACTGAAGCGCAGTTCTCTTTGAATTGGAAATGATAAAGATAACCACCTTCAATGGCTTGAAGTACCCAATAGACGGCACCAAAGGTTTGAAGTTGGGACTGGGTAAGACGCGTTTTCGTCACCAAGCTCGCCGCGCTTTGCATCATCAAGGGTTTGAGAGAAACAGGCGTTGCCTTAAATTCGGGTTGGCCAGAAATAGGATCGGTATGTGCGGGAATCACTGCCGTTACCTTTCCGCCTGAGCAATTCATTTTGTTCCAATGAATTGGCGCGAAGCTTTGCCCAGGTATCACGCGGTTAGTCACATGGGCTTTGAACACTTGCTCGCCCACACGGCTGATAACATTGACCAGTTGACCCTCTTTAATGCCCCTGTCGGTCGCATCAAAAGGATTGATTTCGATAATGGGTTCGATAGTGTGGGCATTTAATGCTGCAGAAAGCCCTGTACGCGTCATGGTGTGCCACTGGTCTCTAATCCGCCCTGAGTTAAGGATTATGCTGTATTGCGGCGTGATGGGGCTTACAGGCGCTTTGTGATCAACGGCTATAAACCGTGCTTTGCCGTCAGGTGTAGAGAAGTTGCCTTTCGTGAAGAGGCGTCCTGAGTCGCTGTCCTCATTCACGATAGGCCAGCGTGTCGGAGAGAAGGTGTTGTATTCTTCGACCGATAACCCGCGCAATGCAGAAAGGTTCAGTTTTCTCTTTGTTGCATCTCCCTCTTGATTTCCGATCGTGGTCATAGCCACGTACTCTTGGAAAATGTGCGCTTCCGTTGGGTAGTCGAAGGCTTGGTGAAATCCCATGCGTTTGCCCACTTCACTCACAATCCACCAGTCAGGTTTCCCTTCTCCCGGCGTGGGCAGCAATCGACGTTGGCGCGAAATCATGCGTTCTGAATTCGTCACTGTGCCGGATTTTTCACTCCAACCTTGCGCGGGTAACTTCACGTGGGCGTAATCCAAGGTTTCTGATGTCGACACACAATCAGACACAATCACCAGTGGACATTTCTCCAAGATCTTCGCGATACGGTCGCTGTCTGGCAGGCTGACAGCGGGGTTTGTTGCCATGACCCACAGCGCTTTAATCTTCCCACTCTCAATGGCATCGAACATGTCGATGGCCTTTAAACCTTGTTGTGTGGCTAATCTGTCGGTTTGCCAAAATTCACTGACCAATGCTGAGTGCGCATCGTTGCCAAATTCCAAGTGTGCTGCGAGGGTGTTTGCAAGCCCACCGACTTCACGCCCGCCCATCGCGTTGGGCTGACCTGTGATTGAAAAGGGTGTACTGCCGGGAAGACCAATGCGCCCTGTGGCGATGTGACAATTTAAAATGCTGTTGGCGTTGTCTGTGCCGCTGGTCGATTGGTTGACGCCTTGGGAGAACATGGTGACGGTTCTCGAATGTTGGCGAAACAGACGGTAAAAGGTTTCAATGTCCGCAAGTTTCAGCCCTGTCGCTGCCGCCACAGCAGTGACAGTATTGAATCGCTGTGCTTGTGTCAGTGCTTCGTCTAATCCCGTTGTGTGGTTGGCAATGTAGCTTTGGTTAAGCTGTTCATGCTTGGCGAGTTCGGCCAGCAAGCCATTAAACAACGCAATGTCACTGCCGGGCGTCAGTGGGAGGTGAAGATCTGCGATTTCGCAAGTACTGGTTTTACGCGGGTCAATGACTATGACTTTGGTGCCACGTTGTTCTTTAGCGGCTTTCAAGCGTTGATACAGCACGGGATGACACCAAGCGAGGTTTGACCCCACCAAAACGACGAGATCTGCGATGTCTAAATCTTCATAAGTGCCGGGCACGCAATCTTCCCCAAAGGCGCGTTTGTGACCAGCCACGGCTGAGGCCATGCAAAGACGGGAATTGGTGTCGATGTTGGCAGAGCCAATAAAGCCCTTCATCAACTTATTGACAACGTAATAATCTTCGGTAAGAAGTTGCCCTGACACATAAAATGCCACCGCATCAGGACCATGTTCTTGAATGATATCGTTGAGTGACGAAGCAACGTGGTTCAGCGCGGTATTCCATGTTGTTGCTTTCCCGTCGATTGAAGGGGCGAGTAGTCGGCCTTCACTCGTGACGGTGTCACCTAATGCTAATCCCTTGGAACAGAGTCGGCCTAAGTTGGCTGGATGGGATTCATCCCCTCTAATCTCGAGTTTGCCAGACGCATTCACTTTGGCTTCGATGCCGCAACCGACACCGCAATAGGCGCACGTAGACTTGATCCATTCGCTTTTGTTTTTCTCTGACGTAGTTTGGATATTTGTCACTTCGCTCACCCATCCTTGTTTTATTACTTATTTACTTTTAATCATACAGAGCAAATACCGCGCCAGTTTCTGTGTTGTTGAAAATAACAGTGGGATAATTGGGAGTAATAAACATTTTTTGCGTTAAAAGAATGATGTGGGTGATTTTTACCTTTGCGCTAAGAGAGTGCGAAAAAATAAATCTATTAATAGATTCTGTTCATTCTGGTGCAATGCAATAAAAAGGTGCACGTAAAAAGTGCATTTCAATGCAAAGTCATAAGCGGTTTTAATTGAGATGATGAAGGTGATTTAATAAATAAATCTTACAAAACATCATGTTGTGATTTAATGGTGTCATGTTTTGCGTTGCTGGCACTCAACTTGCTCTATTGATGAAAAATAGAAAGCGATGAATTCATAAAGACGCATTCATAAACATAGAAGCGTATTTATTTCTTTAGATTGAATTATCGCATGGATGTACTGGTGAGGTCAGGATGGCAAATAGCACATATTCAATTATGCCAAATAAACAGTTTCATATGCTTAACGGTCGTGAAGGGTTATTAAGGCAAGCACGTGTCGCCGCTATTTCATCAAGCGTTTTTGATGGAGTGAATAGCAAGAAAGCGAAATCCGAAGAGAGCCAGCGCAAGGTTGGCACTGTCTTTCTTGTTGGTGCAGGTCCAGGCGACCCAGATTTACTGACCATTAAAGCGTTACGTTGCATTCAACAGGCAGATGTTGTCGTGTATGACAGACTCGTTAGCGCCGACATTCTCTCGCTTATTCCCTCAGACAAAGAAACCTACAACGTGGGTAAAGCGAAGGGCGCACACAGCGTTCCACAGAGTGATACCAACACGTTATTGGTTGAGCTAGCAAAGTGTGGGAAGGACGTATGTCGATTAAAAGGAGGAGACGCTTTTGTCTTTGGTCGAGGTGGCGAAGAAATGCAAACCCTGCATCAGGAAGACATTCAGGTAGAAGTTATTCCTGGGATCACAGCCGCATCTGGCTGCACCAGCTATGCAGGCATTCCTCTCACGCATCGCGGCTTATCGCAAGGTTGTACTTTGGTGACTGCCCACGCCGAAAAAGAGTTGTCTGTGAACTGGAAAGCCCTCGCTGCCTTGGATCACACCTTGGTGTTTTACATGGGTTTGTCAAAACTGTCACTTATCAGTGAAGAACTCTCTCAAGCCGGTTTGCCTTTAACAACGCCTGTCGCGGTGATTGAAAAAGGGTGTACCGCTGACCAGCGCGTATTTATCAGCGACCTCGCCACGATCAAGGATGCTATTAAGCGTGAAGCAGTGGTATCGCCGTCTTTGATTGTCGTGGGTAGGGTTGTCTCGTTGGCAAAGGAATTGGATTGGTTTATCACGCAGACCACAGAACATCTCGACATAGAGCAACTTGAAAAGCTTTCTGCATAAGGATTTGAGCATGGAAAAGAAACGTATTGTCGTTGTCGGCAACGGCATGGTAGGGCATCGATTCATCGACGAATTGTCGCAGAAAAACAGCGACGGTCCGCTGAATGCAGCCCAGTATGAGATCATGACTTTTTCGGAAGAACCGCGTTTAGCCTATGACCGCGTTCAACTTAGCAGCTTTTTTAGCGGCAAAGACGCTGACGATCTTATGCTGACCAGCGAAAACGAATACAAAGAAAAAGGCATCACTTACTTTCTGAACGAGAAAGTGGTGTCTATTCAACGCGAGAACAAATGCGTCGTCACAGACCAAGGCCGAGAGATTGCCTACGACAGCTTGGTGCTCGCCACGGGCTCATACCCTTTTGTCCCACCGATTCCTGGTAACGATCAGCCGCATTGCCATGTATACCGTACCATCGAAGATTTAGAAGCCATTCGCGCTTCCGGCGACAGCAGCAAAATTGGGGTGGTCATCGGGGGTGGGCTGTTGGGCTTAGAAGCGGCAAATGCCATTCAAAACATGGGGCTTGAAACCCATGTGGTGGAATTTGCTCCACGCCTGATGGCGGTGCAGTTAGACGAAGGCGGCGGTGAGCTACTTAAGCAAAAAATCTCGGCGTTAGGTGTGAAGGTACACACCGAAAAAGCCACGCAGAACATCACGAAAGGCGATACGTGTCGCTACAAACTCACCTTTGCCGATGGCACAGAACTCGAGACCGACATGGTGGTGTTCTCTGCCGGAATCCGCCCTCAAGATGAACTCGCTAAAGCCCATGATCTGACCTTGGGTGAGCGCGGCGGTATCGTCATTAACAATCAATGCCAAACCAACGATAGCGACATTTACGCCATTGGCGAATGTGCGCTTTGGGAAGGCAAGATCTTTGGTTTAGTCGCCCCAGGTTACCAGATGGCCAAGGTTGCGGTCGCATCCATTTGTGGCACCGAGGCCGAGTTTAAAGGCGCTGACATGAGCACCAAACTCAAGTTGTTGGGTGTTGATGTGGCGAGTATCGGCGATGCGCAAGGCTCAACGCCGGGTGCGCAGTCTTACACCTTCTCGGATGGTATTGAGCAAGTCTACAAACGCATTATCGTTTCTGAAGATGGAAAAACCTTGCTAGGCGCAGTGTTGGTGGGGGATGTTGAAAGCTACCCGAACTTATTGCAAACAATGCTTAATGGTTTACCCCTTCCAGAATTCCCTTCTGTGTTGCTCCTGTCTAGTGACGCAGCAGACAGCGATGCTGGATCGGCAGGGTTAGCGACCTTGCCGGATGAAGCGCAGATTTGTTCGTGTTACGACGTGACCAAAGGCTGCATCAAAACAGCGGTGGCGTCAGGTTGCACCTCGATGGCGGATTTAAAAGCCGAAACCAAAGCCTCAACAGGCTGTGGCGGCTGTGCAGCCCTCACCAAACAAGTGATGGATGCAGAACTAGCAGCGCTCGGGCATGAAGTGAACAATAACCTGTGTGAGCACTTCGAATACACGCGCCAAGAATTGGCGGATATTGTCCGCATCAAGAAAATCAAAACCTTTGATGAATTACTCGACAGCCACGGTAAAGGGCTGGGGTGTGATGTGTGTAAGCCAACCGTTGGTTCTATCTTGGCATCATTCTGGAACGACTATGTGCTGAAAGACGAGCACATGGGGCTGCAAGACACCAACGATATTTACCTCGGTAACATGCAAAAAGACGGCACCTACTCTGTTGTGCCGCGTGTTGCGGGCGGTGAAATTACGCCAGACAAACTGATTGTGTTGGGGCAGGTCGCGAAAGACTATAACCTCTACACCAAAGTAACGGGCGGTCAGCGTATTGACTTGTTTGGCGCACAATTACATGAGCTTCCAGAAATATGGAAAATTCTCGTCGATGCAGGGTTTGAAACCGGGCATGCCTACGGGAAATCGGTTCGAACCGTGAAATCGTGTGTTGGCTCTACATGGTGTCGCTATGGCGTGGATGACAGCGTGGGGTTCGCCATCAACATTGAAGACCGCTACAAAGGGCTTCGCTCTCCTCACAAATTGAAATTTGCCGTGTCAGGCTGTACGCGTGAATGTGCCGAAGCGCAATCAAAAGACATTGGCATTATCGCGACAGAAAATGGCTGGAACTTGTATGTCTGTGGCAACGGCGGCATGCGCCCGCGCCATGCTGATTTGTTCGCGTCAGACCTTGATCGTGAAACCCTGATCAAATACATCGACCGAATTTTGATGTTCTACATCCGCACCGCAGATCGTTTACAGCGCACCTCTGTGTGGCTGGAAAACCTTGAAGGTGGATTGGATTACCTCAAACAAGTGGTGATTGAAGACAAACTCGCCATTGGAGAAGAGTTGGAAGCGGAAATGGCAGCCAGCCTTGGTCAGTACCAATGTGAGTGGAAAACCACTATCGAATCACCAGAAAAACTCAAACGCTTCAAGCACTTTATCAACAGCGACCAAGCTGACAGTGGTTTGAAATATATCACTGAAAGAGAGCAGCGCGTACCAGCGCCTTCTGTGCAAATTATAGAGCCGACGAAGGTCGCGGCAGAATCAGAAAAACGCATTGATGTTGTAGAGATTGAAGGGTAGGAGAGGCGATATGTATCAGTGGCAAACCATTTGCGATAAGACAGATTTGGTAGAGAACACGGGTATTTGTGCCCTGTTTAACGACAAGCAAGTCGCTATCTTTCTCTGCGGAAAAACGGACACACTTTACGCTATCGATAACTTCGACCCGATTGGACAAGCGAATGTACTCTCGCGTGGGCTGCTTGGGTCGATTGGCGACAAAACCGTGATTGCTTCTCCGCTGTATAAACAGCACTTTTGCCTCACCAGTGGAGAGTGCATTGAGGATGAATCGTTGTCTGTCATCACTTACCCCGTGAGGCAGCACGAAGGTGCTGTTCAGTTAGGGACGTTGAATATCGACTAAACCAACGCTCACCTTCCATTGAAGAAAATCGCATTAATTTCGAAATGGAAAGCTAAATGGAAAGCTGAGTGAGGAACTGAACAAAAAAGACAGTGCGAGCATTCGGCGCTTATTTGCCGCAACGGCACTGTCCCCATTCCCTTTATTGAACCCGTGCGTTGGCGTTCACAACGTCAGTCATGGTGGGACAAACACGCCCAAAAAAGGGTGCAAGGGAAAGTAAGTGATAAACAAGCTGCAGAAACAAAGCGTTGCAGCTCAAGGGATTATTAAT
This sequence comes from Enterovibrio gelatinilyticus, assembly GCF_028683095.1. Lineage (GTDB taxonomy): Bacteria > Pseudomonadota > Gammaproteobacteria > Enterobacterales > Vibrionaceae > Enterovibrio > Enterovibrio gelatinilyticus. The sequence goes on from NZ_JAJUBC010000042.1 coordinate 34,351, forward strand.
TAACGAGGACAGGAATGATGTCAGGTAGCGAGAAATTCAATATTTTCTCATTTACAGGGAAAATGAAAATACTTCATTTAAGTTGGTTCGCCTTTTTTATTACGTTTGTGGTGTGGTTTAACTTTGCCCCCATGCTTCAATCGGTAAAAGAATCGCTCGGTTTAACCACTGCAGAAATCAAAACACTTCTTATTCTTAACGTCGCTTTCACCATACCCGCTCGTGTGATCGTCGGTATGTTAACGGACAAATACGGGCCACGTTTAGTGTACTCACTCTTGCTCGCCATTTGTTCCATTCCCTGTTTCGTTTTCGCCCTCTCCGACAATTTCGTACAAGCCGCCATTGCGCGTTTTGCGCTCGGGTTGATCGGTGCGGGTTTCGTTATCGGCATTCGCTTGGTGTCTGAGTGGTTCCCACATAACGAGTTGGGCACGGCAGAAGGCATATACGGCGGTTGGGGTAACTTTGGCTCCGCGGCGGCTGCATTCACCCTTCCAACGGTTGCAGTGATGTTTGGTGGTGAAGACGGCTGGCGTTATGCCATGGGCATTACCGGCCTAATGAGCTTACTGTTCTCTGTTGTGTTTTACCGCAGCGTGACAGATACGCCAAAAGGTGCAACCTACTACAAACCAAAAAATGCGGGTGCGATGGAAGTGACCTCGAAGGGTGATTTTGCATTGCTTCTGTTGATGAAAACGCCCATGTACGGCGCACTTGCGTTATTGGCATGGAAACTGTCGCCATCCGGTATTGGCATGTTTTCAGACTCGGTAGTAACCGTTATCTACGTGGTTCTTGGCCTGATCTATGTGTTCGATGCTGCCCAAGTATGGAAAGTGAACAAGCACGTGTTCGTTGAACCAGTGCCTGAAATTCATCAGTACAAATTCAAGCAAGTTGCGGTGCTAAACGTCCTGTACTTCGCGACATTCGGTTCTGAATTGGCGGTGGTGTCTATGCTGCCGTTGTTCTTTGCAGACACCTTTGAACTGACCCCTGTTGTTGCAGGTATGGTGGCATCAGCCTATGCCTTCATGAACTTGATGTCGCGCCCGGGTGGCGGTTGGCTGTCGGATAAATTTGGTCGTAAACCGACCCTGCTTATCCTAACGGCTGGCTTGGCAGTGGGTTATTTGGTGATGGGACAAGTCGATGGCGCATGGCCTGTATGGTTGGCGGTTGTAGCGGCAATGGGCTGTTCGTTCTTCGTGCAATCGGGTGAAGGGGCGGTATTTGCAGCCGTGCCACTGATTAAACGCCGTATGACAGGGCAAATTGCAGGTATGACAGGCGCATACGGTAACGTTGGTGCCGTGGTGTATCTTACTGTGTTGTCGCTGGTGGATTACAGTACCTTCTTCTTAATCATTGCAGGTACTGCAGTACTTGGTTTTGTCACGCTACTCTTTATGGAAGAGCCTTCAGGCCAAATTGCTGAAGTGAATGACGATGGTACGATCACCATGATTGACGTAGCGAAAGCCTAATTATGAAACCCGAGGTTTTGTCGACGCCTTGCATGGCGTCTCAAGCCACGAAAGAGTCCGAGAAGCTTGCTTCTCGGCTCGTCGTTCGTGCGGGTGGGTGCTCTGTTGCGGGGCGAAAACCCCCAAATCAAGATGCCTTTGCGGTAAAAGTTCCCACCAATCTCAGTGAACTCAAACACAAAGGGGTGGTTGCGACGATTGCTGATGGCGTAAGTTCAAGCGAGGTCAGCCAAAAAGCCAGTGAAACCAGCGTCACTGAGTTTATAAATGACTACATGGACACCCCAAATACGTGGTCGGTTAAGTCCTCTGCGGGGGCGGTACTTAAATCGATTAACCATTGGCTTTTCCATCACGCAAAACAAGATGGCGAGAAATCCAATGCCATGGTCGCCGCGTTTACCAGCGTTATCATTAAATCAAACACTGCCCATCTTTTTCACGTGGGTGACTGTCGGGTTTATCTTCTTCGAGATAAAACGCTGACCCAGTTAACCCAAGACCATCGGCGCTATACCAGCAAAACACAGCATCATCTGACCCGTGCGCTCGGTATTGATAGTCACTTAGAGGTGGACTACAAACTATCAGCGATACAGGCGGGTGATGTGTTGTTGATGACCACTGATGGCATTCATGATGCCTTGCCAGAAAACGATATCCTTGCGTTTTTAAATGGCAGCTTAAGTCGCGAAAACGAAGATCTTGAAGCTGAAGATCTCGAAGCCGAAGATCTTGAAGCCTTAGCAAGCAAGCTGGTCGACGGAGCGCTCGCGGCGGGCAGTGATGACAATATTTCTTGCCTTTTTCTCGCCATTGATGAATTACCGAAAGCGGCTTTTGATGAAGCGTTTAGATACCGCGCGGAACAGGTGATCCCTCCCGTGTTGTCTGAAGGACAACAGATAGATCATTTTCAGATAAAACGCGTGATCTACAGTGGAAGCCGAAGTCATTTGTATTTGGCGAGAAGCATGCAGGACGACAAACAATATGTATTGAAAATGCCGTCTCAGAACTTCGCGGACGACGAGGTTTACCTTTCTGGATTCATTAGAGAAGGGTGGATCGGCGAGCAAGTGCGAAAGCGGGGCGTGATGAAGATTCATCCGCAGACCTGGCACTCGCGTTTTCTCTATCATGTGTGCGATTTCGTGGATGGCATGACGCTAAGACAATGGATGCTGGATAACCCAACACCAACACTTTCACAAATCCGCACGCTTGCCAAAGGCGCAATTCGTTCGATGCGAGTGTTACAGCGCATGGCAGTGGTACATCGTGATATCAAGCCTGACAACTTGATGGTAGATAAAGACATGAACGTGGTCTTGATCGATTACGGAACAGCACAAGCGCAAGGCTTAGAGGAGTTGTCAGGGCACATAGAAGAAAGTTATCCCGTTGGGGATTTGAATTATGCTGCGCCCGAGTACTTGAAGGGCAACAAAGCCACCTTGTCGTCAGACGTATTTTCACTCGGCGTGACTTTCTATGAAATGCTCACTGGGCATTTACCCTACAAACCTGTGAATGCGTCAAATCCACGGGTATCAAACCGACAAACTTACACCCCTGCCGTGGTGTTTCGGCCTGATGTGCCTGATTGGTTCGATGCGGCGCTGAAAAAGGCGTGCCATTCCATACCCTCTGCGCGTTATGACGTGCTGTCTGAGTTTGAGCAAGATTTGCTGACGCCGAATAGGGAGTTGGAAAAGGCCAGCCAACAGCGCGCCATGATCGAAAAAGATCCTGTGCGCTTTTGGAAGGGGTTATCCGTTGTGTTGTTCACGTTGGTCGTGTTGCTCACGGCACTGCTTGTCACGACGTAACGAGCAGCGCCGTGATCCTAATGTTTAAGGCCTTAGCGCTGTGCCGTCAGAGCGAGTGCGACGCCCACACCCATAAACGTACCGCCAAAGGTGCGCGGTAACCACTTGGAATTCGCAAGACGTTTTGAACGTGTAAATGCCCTGACACCCCAGTAGCCATAACCACAAAGGCAGATGAACGAACAACACATCAGCGTTATCACCAGCAAAGAAAACTGGGGCAACAATGCTTGATTGATATTGATAAATTGCGGGAATAACGCCGTGGTAAAGACGATGGCTTTAGGGTTGGTCAGCGCAACCAGCACACCTTGCAAGTAGTAGCTTTTGGTGTTCACCGTTTTAGGTGCATCATCAAGCGATATTGCCATGCCATTTCGCCACGTTTTTATACCGAGGTAAAAAAGGTAGCACGCCCCCAGCACTTTGATCACCAAGAATGCGGTCGCCGAGCTTAACACCAATGCGCTTAACCCCAAGACTGAAAACGAAGACATCAAAAACAGCCCCGTGACATTCCCCAAAATCGTATACACCGCTTTTTTCAGTCCCGAACGGAGTGAGTGCGTCATCACCAATAAGATTGCAGGCCCAGGAGAGAGTGCTGCAACAAACGCAATCGACAAAAAAGCGAGCCAAGTTTCAAATGTCATTGTTGCCATCCTTGGTGTGTGGTGCCAGCGTTTCTCTATCTCAACACGCCTGCCTATGAATGAAAATAGCGAAGGGAGAAGATATTCGTTCATGACTGAGAAAAGGCGTGAAAAGTGCAAAACTAATTAGGACACAGACTTTATGAAAAACATGAATTTGTCAGTTTCATACGATAGTGCTTCAAGGCTCAGAGAATACAGCAGAGAATACAGCAGAGAATACAGCAAGGAATACAGGGACAGACGTTATTGAAACAACTGAATACCTCCATCCCCCTATATTTATCATAACGTTCAAAAGCGGGCTTTTTTCGATCAAGAAGACTGGTAAGAAGAAAGGTAGGCAGAATTTGCAACTAGTTAGCTTGTAGCAGGCACGTTCAAGCCACCGGAGAGGAGTCAATTTCATAAATCGGCGGATTGGTGACACCTAACGCGTAGATGTAGGTATGCGAAATCCGCAAAGTCGCTTTCGCCCGAGCAAAGGCAGGGCGGCTTTAATGGTTGTCTCAGAGCCAATCATTGTTCCATTCTCAATTTTCGAATAGGTATCAAGCCATTCGTCAGACTCAAACCCTAGACGCTTGAGAATATCGGGTATTTGACTATCAATATGACCCCGTTTGTCTTCTCGGCATTGGCGTCCAGTCCAATCAACAAGTTCGAGATAGTCCATTAATCGAAAGGGAATACCATCAGGCATGTTTTCTTTTGGGTTGCCTGCAAAGGGAAATAAATAAGGTGCAGTGGTTTCGTCATTCTTGAGGGATTCAATGCGCGTTTTAACGGATGTGTACTCGGAAGACTCGGGCGTGTTTGCGATTGCAGCGCGGACTGGATTTAAATCGACATACGCCATGGCTGCGGCGAGTGCTTTCTCATCCAGCAGCGCCTGGCTTTTAAATCGGCCTTCCCAAAAATGACCGGTGCATTTGTCTTCGCGGTTAGCTTCTGACGCAATGTGTTGGTTTAACAATCGCATGAACCAACTGATTGACATCAGGCGCTCTCGCCACACTTCAATCATGTCACTGCATCTTTCCGCTTCCGATTCTGAAAGCTCATCGCCTTGAACAAACCGTTGAGTGAGGGAGGGCCCTTGATGAAAGGCCAACCAGCGCTCAACAACATCATGTTGGCTCAATTTTTTGGCTTTCTCAGCATTGATGTGCAACACCACATGATAGTGATTACTCATGATGGCATACGCACAAACATCAATACAGAATGCGTTGGCTAAGGCCAACAGGCGATTCTCAATCCACCCTCTGCGGTGTTCATAGGATTGTTGTGCTTGTTCATCATATCCACAAAGAAACGTGCGACGAACACAGCGTGAAACGCAGTGGTAATAAGGAGTCGCGTCGATGCTGATGAGGGATGAACGGGCTTTAGTCATTAGTAATGAAAATGGTTGGCAATCAAACAATATGAAAAGGATATCGTTCAAAAGGCAACCATTCATCTTTAATCAGCGCCTTTGAGCTTGGGGACACTAATCACATGTAATTGATAGCATGATACTTTTCTTAAAGTGCCTGATGAGATGGACGCTCCCAAATACGGCGTCATGCGCCAAACTGAGATTGCGACAAA
>NZ_JAJUBC010000043.1 GCF_028683095.1 Enterovibrio gelatinilyticus
ATGAGCGGCTATTTTTATAAATCGCACTTTTATGAATCGCACGAACACAGAAAAGATGACGACTTATTGGCGTTCTCTGTCATATATCTCTTTTTCAAAACTCGATTCACGAAGATGCCATACAACGAGGTATATCAGTGATATACAGGCCACCACCACGGCCGAAGGAACAATAAGTTGCCATCCGAGATCAGTCGGCCAAGGGTTGTCTTTGATATAATAAAACCCGACTGCTCTCCCTAGAGCAACGCCCAATGTGATCATCAGCGCATTGACGGCAATATATCGAAATGCCCCTTTTTGGCGAGTCTTCGCCCATCGCAAGAATGCTTTATCTTTCTTATCCATTCTCTTTTCCTAATCTGCTATTCATTGGCTCTAAACGCCACGCTCTATAATAAAAACGTAATTTAGGATCCGCTCTCTTTCCATATTGAGCCATGAAAAGTCACAACCGCTCACAACAATGCATCGAGGGCTCACAAACAATTTCACGATTTGCGGCAGTGTGTAAGTTCTCATTTATCCCAAAATCCAAAGAGTAAAATTACGTACTGTAAATTTTCATTCACACCCATTTTTCCCTTAATTCCATCATTTTCTCGACAAGTACAACCAAGAAAAGCATCTTACTCAGTCGATTACCTGCATGAATTAATGGAAGAGCAGGCGTAATGAAAGGAATCAACAATCATGGATAAAGACCATAATCTACGAGAAAACTTACTGGCTTTATTGCTCGGCAGTGCACTCGTTTCACTCGGCGTTATTTTTTTCAACCAAGTTGGCTTGCTAACCGGTGGCACTGCTGGTTTGGCCATCTTTGTGACCAAAGTGAGCGATTTTACGTTTGGGCAAGTGTTCTTCGCACTTAACCTTCCGTTTTATCTTCTCTCCGTCATGCGCATGGGCTGGCGGTTCACGCTTAACACATTTGTGGCCGTGACACTGGTTTCTATCGCCGTTGACCATTTGCATCACATCATTCAAATCACACACATTGAGCCGCTATACGCAGCTTTGATTGGCGGCGGTTTAATAGGCATGGGGATGTTAGTGATTTTCCGTCACAAAATGAGCTTGGGCGGGTTCAATATTCTCGCGCTCTATTTGCAAGAGCGTTTTAGTATCCGGGCTGGAAAAGTGCAAATGGCCCTGGACTGCGCCATTGTGGTGATGTCATTGTTCATCGTCGATATCACATTGATTTTGCTATCAGTGCTTGGCGCCATCACAACCAACCTCATTTTAGCCATGAATCACAAGCCTGGTCGTTATCAGCCTAAGCCGGAGACCGCATAAACTTGAATTTGAACTTCTCATGACAAGAAGCAAATGACAAACAGCGGTCAAATAGCCACCATCACCCCCTCAATGTCACAATAATACATTGATAAAAAAGCATTTCCTTGCGATGGTGGCGCTTGGCCTCTACATTACAAACAAGCGCGTGCATCGTATAATGGCTATTACCTCAGCCTTCCAAGCTGATGATGCGGGTTCGATTCCCGCTGCACGCTCCAATCCCCAATAATCCTCAATAATCCTCAATTGTCCCTGTGAATATTTCTGAACGCTGACTCAATTCGATGGCTTTAGAAGAAGCTGATCGGCAAATAGAAATCGAGCTCAAACCTCTCATCTTCCTCCATAAAATGATTCGCATGGTAATGCACATACGCGGGCGTTGAGCCAAGTTTAAAACCCGAGGCAGGCAGCCAGTGCTCGAGCACTTTGCTTATCTGTGGCAGTAATTCTCCGTATACGCCTTGCAGCGGAAACACCGCATGTAATCCACCGGGCACCACCAACTGATTCACAACGCCTCTGACCTTCAATGGTTTATCAATCGCAATGCAGGCGACATAACGACATTTATCTAACTCCACCCAAGCAGGATTTGAATGGTGTAAACCGAACTGTATTGACGGGTCACGCCCTTCACTGTCAGCCCAAGCCATTAAAATTCGCCACGCATTCTTAATTGAACGGTTGTACCCCACATGGCGAACATAAGCAGCAAATCGCTCTGGAACTTCCACAATTTTGGGTTCAGGTAAGGTCATTGCTGACACACGCTCATACCCCGCCGACACGTCAGGATCTTTTAAGTAAGGCTTGTCTGAGTTTTCCATATCGTGCTTTCGCCACTCACCAGGTGCGACTTGAAAGGTGGCTTTGAATGCCCGACTGAACGAAGACACTGAGCTAAAACCGCATTTATTCGCGATATCAACCACAGAGGAATGAGTATCAAACATCAATTGGTTTGCCGCATATTCCATGCGAGTACGGCGGATGTACTGATGAATTGACTCACCCACTACTCGCTTGAAAATACGGTGAAAGTGCTGCTCAGAATACGCAGCCACATCGGCAAGCGATTTCACAGGAAGGTCTCGACCAATATCTTGGTGAATGTAGTAGAGCACATCATTGATGCGCGAAATATGTTGCTGGCTCATTCGATGAAATAGCATAAATGGACATATCGAACAGCATAAATGGACATGCCAAAAAACACAATGCGATGTAATATTCGCTGATAGCTCACTCATTTCGTCGTTCAGGTACAGATATGGAAATCGCAACAGCGCTTCAGCAAATCCCATCTTCATATATTCGAGAAATTCTCGCCGCGGCGTCAGACAAAAATGTCATCTCTCTTGCTGGTGGATTGCCGGATGAAAAAACCTTCCCTATCGACCTGATGAAAGCCACCCTCGAAGGCCTGTCTGACATGCCCGAAGTTTTTCAATATGGCGCGACAGCGGGTTATGGCCCACTACTCAAGTTTCTCAACACCTATTTTGAACTGCCAGAAAACCACATGGCCATGGTTTGTACCGGCTCACAACAAGGCTTGGATTTGATTGCCCGCGCCTACGTGAACCCTGGTGACAAAGTCGTGATGGAAGCACCAAGCTATTTGGGTGCGATGCAAGTATTTGGCTTAGTACAAGCTGACATGGTGACCGTGCCGCAAACAGAATTCGGGCCAGATTTAACTGCGCTAGAAACCTGTTTTGCCGAGCAATCACCAAAAATGTTTTATGCCGTGCCCGATTTTCACAATCCAACAGGGGTTTGTTGGTCACTCGAAACACGTCAACAGGTTGCAGCGTTGTGCGTGAAATATAATGTTGCACTGATTGAAGATGCACCTTACCGCGAGCTGCGTTTTGCTGGTGAAGCCCTGCCATTGGTTTCAGATTTCTGCCCGCAAAACTCGATTGTTCTGCGTTCTTTCTCGAAAATTGCTTCTCCCGGCTTACGCATTGGCGTGGTAACCGGAAAACGTAGCTACATCGAGCCAATGGTAAAAGTAAAACAAGGCGCAGATCTGCACTCCAGTGTGCCAATGCAAGCCCTGCTGCTTGGCCTGTTAGAACACAAAGACTTCGATCAACACATTGATACCATTCGCTCGCTCTACAAATCTCGCTATGAAACCTTGTTTAGCGAACTGCAGCAAAAACTGCCTGAAGGGTGTGAATTAAACGCCGTTGATGGTGGCATGTTTGTTTGGGTAACACTGCCTGAGTGTGACACCTTTGCGTTAGCAAAATCGCTACTCAGTAACGGTGTCGCGGTTGTCCCTAGCCCAGTGTTCTATCCAAACCCAAAAAGCGCCAAAGCAGCGCTTCGTTTGAATTTCACAAACGCCACCAATGAAGAGCTGGCGGAAGCCGTGACGCGCTTAGCTGCAGGGTTGAGCGAACAACTTAGCGCCATCGACAAACAAGAGAGTGTATTGGCTTAACATTCACTGATTGTTGCAGTAGCCCTTTTCAATACGGGCGATCACATCATACAAAAAGGGCATCACCGATTCACGGTGATGCCCTTTTTAAAATCTAGATGCGAGTTAGTCAGTTATTTCTTGTGACTGATAGCATCACTCGCTGTTTCAGCTCTCTCAGCTTTGTTTGCAGGATTGGCTTCATTGGCAGCTATCGCCTGCTCGCCTTCAATGATGTCAGCCACGGCTTCCATTTCCAACGAGGTCCCAGTTTTTAGTTCTGCCATTGTTTCATCTGTACACGCATACGCGTTGCCAAACATGGTCACAGAACTGGAGAAACCAAATGGTTGATACAAGTACAACACGTTGCCACCTTTATCTGCGGCTTTCGCACGCATTTGGTTCAACGTTCCCCATACCATGTCTTTGTCTGCGTGAAGCCAGTAATCATAGAAATGCCCTTCTGAGCCGATTACTGTCCCTTTATGCTCACATCCTTGAATCGCATTTACATCATCCCAAATCACTTTAACTTGTTCTGATTCCTGAGTCGGGAATGTCACACAGCCCGATAGTAGTGCTGCTGAAGCCAATGCTGCACATAGCGATAGTTTGTTCATTTAAGGCAAGTCTCTGAGTGTCCAGGGCGCGAATTTTATCCTGAGTTGATGTAAAAGCAAGCGAAATAAGCGGACGTAATTCACCTACTTATATGGGCTTTATCAGGAATCGCTCTTTGAAGCTAAAAAACCGCGCCAACTACCAAAATGAGAGATATCTCGCCCGCCTGCTGCACCCGCTTCTTCACAGATAAAACCTGTCACCCAAGTCCCATCATCTAACTCAACTTTTCCCAAGCCTAACGGGCTTGGAATGCCCGCCAGAAAATCACCGAATCGTGCCGTAGGCATCTCCCAAAGTTCCAATTCAATGCGATTCCCACCTTCTTTTGTGCGCACCATGCCCGGACGCTTGGGCCCTTCTCCTGCTAACGCAAAGAACTGGTATCGCGCGGCACTGCGTCTCTTCTCCAAAAAAGAAGCCTGACGACTGATCAGTTGATGGTTAAGCGGCAGTCCCGCCATGTGTGCGCCACAGACAGCCATCACCATGGACTCTGGAATACGCTCACCGACTTCAATACGAGACTTACCCGTGTACGCTTTGGCCATTTCTAAGAGCTTTGGCTCAGTGCCTTTGTCTGAAAACAGCGTGATACCAAATGGCATGTTTTCGGATTCGTCGTCTGCAGGCACAGCGATGGCAGCATAATCTAACAAGTTCATGAAATTGGTGTAGAAACCCAAGTTGGTATTCAACTGGATCGGGTCAGCCTGCATTTCCTCAATGGTGTAGATACTCCCAGCCGTTGGGATCAATATGGCATCGACAGAATTCAAAATCGCATCACAACGCTTTTTCAATGCTTGAAGTTGATATTGGGCATTGAACGCATCTACCGCTGTTAACCCACGAGCGCCGCCAATAATGGCCTGAATTGCAGGGTCGCAGTCAGCTTCATGTTCATCAAAAAACGCTTTGATCCCGGCATAACGCTCAGCAACCCAAGGGCCGTGATACAACAACTTGGCCGCATCCAAAAACGGACTGAAATCCACGTCCACTAACTCTGCGCCTAACGCTTCGCATTGGGCTTTGCTTTCAGTAAAACGACGTCTGTAATTATCGTTGCCGAAAAATTCCAATTGGGTATCACGCGGCACACCAATGCGTGGCTTATCGAAGGAATAAGTGACCTCTGAATCAGATTCAGAAAAGTCTCTCGCATAGCAATCAGACGGGTCGTATTGCCCAGCTACGGGCAACACGTGTTCAATGTCATCCACCGAATGTGCGAACACAGTAATGCAATCCAGCGTTCGGCATGCTGGCACTAAGCCGCGACAGCTAATTCGCCCGATACTCGCTTTCATGCCCACCAAGCGATTAAACGCCGCGGGGACACGCCCTGATCCTGCGGTGTCTGTCCCCAGAGAGAACAACACCTGCTTCAATGCCACAGACACGGCACTGCCAGCACTTGACCCCCCTGAAATGTACGTTGGGTCGATACTATTTTGACACGCGCCATACGGGCTACGTGTGCCGTTTAAACCCGTGGCAAACTGGTCGAGGTTGGTTTTGCCTAACGGCACAGCGCCCGCTTCAATCAAGGCCTGAACCACAAAGGCTGAACTGCCTGGCGAGTAGGCGAATTCTTTGCAGGCCGCCGTGGTCGGCAGTCCCAATAAGTCGATATTGTCTTTGATCGCGAATGGCACGCCATAAAGTGGTTTTAGTTCGGGGTTGCTGTTTTTGAGCGCTTTGATATAGCCATCTAATTGCGCTTCGCTGATATTCGAAATCCAACAATGATTGACGTCAGCTTTGGCTTGCGTCCACTGCTGACGTAAGTATGCCTCTGGCGTCGTCACACCTCTTTTGTACGCATCTAGCAAGGCTTGAATTGACGTGAATTCCATTAGATCTGCTCCATGATTAACAATGTTTGACCTGCTCGCACTTGCTCACCTTCCGCTTTGGCATAGTGCACAACGCGACCCGATTGGGTGGCGGTGACTTCGATTTCCATTTTCATCGACTCAACAATCAAGAGGGGTTGGCCAATTTCAATGGTATCGCCGGGTTTTGCCAGCAATTGCCACACGTTGCCCGCCAACTGGCTAGAAACGGTAAATTGTCCATCTTCCAATATGTCGTCAGCCGTGCTTTGCTCTTCCACCGTTTCGGCAACAAAATTGGCTTCGCCGCTTTCTTCCCAGCGCTGACGCTCTTCATCGAACGCCTGTTGCTGGCGATGTTTGAACGCGGTGATCGACGCCTTTTCTTGCTCAAGCATGGCTTCATAGTCAGCAAGGCTGAAGCGGGTTTCTTCGATGCGGACGTCAAATTGCCCGCGCGGGAAATCACGACGAATATCCGTCAGTTCTTCGTGGGAAACCGGATAGAAACGGATCTGATCGAAAAAACGCAGCAGCCATGGTTTATCAAAGGCTTTGCTCTTTCCGTAGCGATTCCACATTTGGAGCGTTCGCCCCATCAGCTGATAGCCACCCGGCCCTTCCATGCCATACACACACATATACGCGCCGCCAATACCGACGGCATTTTCAGGCGTCCATGTACGCGCGGGGTTGTATTTGGTGGTCACCAAACGATGGCGAGGATCCATCGGCGTCGCGACAGGCGCGCCAAGGTAAACATCACCCAGTCCCATCACCAAATAGCTGGCATCAAACACGATGTCCTTGACCTGGTCTATGCAATCCAAACCGTTAATACGACGAATAAACTCAATATTATTCGGGCTCCACGGCGCATTTTTTCGCACCACTTCGTCGTATTTACGCATCGCTAATTGAATGGAAGGATCGTCCCAAGACAAAGGAAGATGCACAACGCGTGATGGCACGGTGAGCTGTGAAATATCACCGATAGCCGCTTCTGCACGTTCGAGGATCGCCAGCATTTCTTCGCAAGGTGACTGCAAGTTGTCGTAATGCACTTGCAGCGAACGAATACCCGGCGTCAGCTCTTTAATCGCGGGTACCGCCATGTTATCCAAGGTCATCATTAAGGCGTGAACACGAAAACGCAGGCGGATATCCAGCATTTGTGGGCCGTATTCCACCAGCAGGAAATCCTCACCGCTTGGGCGATACACCACCGTCTCACCGTATTTATCTGCTGAAAGTTCTTTCAACACCGGCGTAGTTGGCATGAAAGCCGCGAGTGGAAGTTCTTGGGTTTGTAACTGGGCAATAGCGAGGCGTTGATGTTTCTCGGCTTCTTCGGCATCAAACATAGTGACAGGCTGGAAGCGAACTTTGTCGCCGGCTTTTAGTTGCCCCATTTTCCACAAATCCGCTTTGATAATGGTCGCCGGACAGACAAAGCCACCTAGGCTTGGGCCATCTGGCCCTAAAATCACAGGCATATCTCCCGTGAAATCGACCGTGCCTACCGCATAAGCGTTGTCGTGAATATTCGATGGATGCAGCCCTGCTTCACCGCCGTCGGTTCTCGCCCATTCAGGTTTTGGCCCGATAAGACGCACACCCGTGCGGCTGGAGTTAAAGTGCACTTCCCATTCCGCATCAAAAAACGCCGAAATGTCATTGTCAGTAAAGAAATCAGGCGCACCGTGCGGGCCGTAAATCACGCGCAATGTATGCGTCATGCCCAGATCGGGTTTATCCATGGTTCTGGCAGTCAGGCTTTTATCGTGTTCAACCGGATGAAGATGAAGCACATCACCCGCCATTAACGCGCGGCCACCATGACCACCGAATTTCCCCAAGGTAAACGTCGAACGGCTGCCGAGATATTCAGGACAATCAAACCCGTCTTTGATCAGAAGATACGCGCGAGCCCCCTTACCTGTCATCGCGCCAAGCGCAAGCGTATCGCCCTTTTCAATATCCAGTACCGTCCACATAGGCGCGTCCGCACCGTTGCATTTCACATTGATGTCAGCGCCCGTTACGACCACTTGAGTCGGCTGGTTGAAGCGCAGCGTCGGGCCATTAGCGATGATTTCTAAACCCGCACACGTCTCTGCATTTTCGAGCAATTGATTCCCGAGACGAAAACTCAGGCTGTCCATTGGCCCCGATGGCGGAATGCCGACATGCCAATAGCCACTGCGCGCGGGATAGTCTTGAACCGTCGTTTGTGTCCCGCTCGCCAATACATCCACCGTCGATGGTTGATAATTAAACCCAGCGAGACTCGATGTCAGCACTGTGCCCTGCTTCACCATAGGTTCAACAGCAAGCTGAGCTAAATAAGCCAGATTAGTTTCAATGCCATACAGATGAGTGCTATTCAATAATTCAGCAATATCTTCCAGTGCGCTGTGGCGATCGCCCCCGTGCACCATGACTTTGGCAATCATAGGGTCAAAAAACGGACTGACTTCTACGCCCGCCTCCACCCAGGTATCAATCCGCACTGTGCTGCCGTTTTCTTGTGTGATCACGCGGTTTGCATCAATGCCCTCAGGGAAGGCCAACGTCGTGATCAGCCCTGTCGATGGCTGAAACTGTCGGTTTGGATCTTCCGCGTACAAACGGAACTGAATCGCGTGACCATGTGGTTTGGCGGCTTTCGCTTCCACCCAACTTGCGTGATATTCGCCCGCGCCAATTTCCACCATCAGCTTGACAATATCGACGCCAAAGATCATTTCAGTGACGCCATGCTCCACTTGCAGACGGGTATTGACTTCGAGGAAATAGAACTGCTGCGTGGACTGATCAAGAATAAATTCCACCGTACCCGCGCTGCGATAATTGACCGATTCCGCCAACTGAATCGCCGTCTGTTGCAATGCTTGACGGGTTTCATCGTCCAGATTTGGGGCGGGTGTTTCTTCCATCACTTTTTGGTTACGTCGCTGCGCGGAGCAATCACGTTCACCAAGGGCAATCACATTGCCTTCGCCGTCACCCACCACTTGCACTTCAATGTGGCGTGCCGCTGTGATGAATTTCTCCATGAACAAGCCGCTATGGCTGAAGTTGGCTTCACCCAGACGTTTTACAGCATCAAACGCATCAGTTAACTGCTCGGCATTTTCGCAAAAACGCATGCCGATACCACCGCCACCGGCGGTGCTTTTCAGCATGATGGGATAGCCCATGGTTTCAGCGTTAGCAATCGCTTCTTCAACGCTTTCCAGCAAGCCCGTACCGGGAAGCAGGGGCACATTCGCCTGCTCCGCCAGTTCGCGAGCGGTATGCTTTAAGCCAAACTGATTAATTTGGTCACTGGTTGGGCCGAGGAACACCAGATTCTCTTGCTGACACGCTGCCACAAAATCGGGGTTTTCACTTAAAAAACCGTAACCTGGATGAATCGCTTCTGCGCCCGCTTCTTTGGCAATAGCGATGATTTTGTTCATGTTGAGATAGGTTTCAGCGGCGCTGCCTTCACCGAGGCTGAAGGCTTCTGTGGCGTTTCGCGTATGCAGGCTGCCTGCATCGTCTTCGTGATATACCGCCACACTCGCCACACCCATTGCATCTAATGTGCGGATGATCCGACATGCAATCGCACCACGGTTTGCAATCAACACTTTGTTGAACATCTTGTTCTTGTTAAACATAGCTTTGCCTTCAATTCGTCGGGTCGTCCCGAATTAAGACCGAAGGTGTGTCGCCAACACGGTTAGTGAGCCCGCTGGCGTGAGGGTCGTCCCTTACCTTATTCTTTGTGTCTACCGTACGAACTTACGCCGCTTTCCACACCGAAATTTCAACAGGTGTTGGGTTATACGCGTTGCAAGGGTTATTCAATTGGGGGCAATTCGACACCAACACAATCACGTCCATTTTCGCTTCCAGTTCCACGTATTTACCCGGCGCACTGATACCATCAGCAAAGGTCAGCCCCCCTTCAGCGGTGACAGGCACATTCATAAAGAAGTTGATGTTGTGGCTAATATCGCGCTTAGTCAGGCCATATTCAGGGTGCTCTGCCACCGCCAACAGCCAAGAGTCTCGGCAAGCATGCATACAACGTTTTTCCACCGCATAGCGCACGGTGTTGCTTTCGGTAGAGCATGCGCCGCCGAGGGTGTCGTGACGCCCGCACGTATCAGCCACAATTTCGAGCATCGGGTTCGACAAATTCGACATCAACACAGATTCAGCAGTGAGGTAGGCGTTGCCCTGCTCACGCAAGGTATCCATGGCGCTATAACGCTCCGTGGGATTATTGGCGTTGTAGAACAAGGTATCCGCTGCCTGATTGCCTTCCAGATCGGTAATGCGAACACGTTCGCCTTTTTTCACCACTTTGAAGTAGTAGTCACCCGCATCGACCACTTCACGAGAAATGGCGGTATCCATTTTAAAATCACTCTCTTTGATCATGTCATTCTCCTTAATCGACGAGTACAGGCTGATATTGGCGAGTGTTGAGAAAACCACGGCGGTTTTCATCACAATGATTTAGACAAGCGTCATCTGCCTCAACCGGAGAAGATTTCACCATTTCGACATCAACAGGATTGCGCGGATAAACCACGGCTTCATTCATCGGGTGCGGGCAAGTGCTAAACAAAACGATGGTGTCCATTTCAAAACGCAGTTCAACCACTGAGGCGGCTTTGCTGTGTCTTTGCACAAAGGTGAGCTGACCATCATTGGTGGTTTCGACCTTGCTGAAGACATTGAGCGTGGCGGCCAAATCACGCAGGCCAAGCCCAAATTTCGCCATTTCCACCAGCATGGCGTCATGACCATTTTGCAGCCAATCGTTGCGATCACTTTGGTAATTGCGCTCGCCCCATACCTTGGCCACATGGTTTTTGTTACTCAAACCGCCGACGCTGTCGATCCAGCCCGTATCGTCTTGCACGATGGAGCAGAAAATTCGTCCCATGTCGGAATAGACACAATTGCCTGCCGTCAGCTTAAAGGTGTGCTGGCATTTGAGGGTGTCAGGCAAGTTAATGCGCTCTAACGGGTTGCGTGGGTTGAACAGCAGTAAGCTGGCATTCGCGCCACCTTCCACGTCCGTTAAGCGCAGGCTATGGCCTGCTGGGATTTCTAATCCGCCGTGTTGACCACCGAGATACTGATGATAAAACAAATTCTTCAGTTCCATTTATTGCTCTCCTTGCTATTCACTTGCGAAATATTCCCAGCTCAGGCCACGTCTTGCTGCTTGGCTTGTAAACTGGCAATCAGCGCATCTTGTCCGGTTGAATTGAGTGGGATATCAAACGTGACTTGCGAACCAAAACGCTCTGGCTCTTGTGGGTCGAATCGCGGTTTGTCGAACACCCAAAGACGCGAGCCCAATTTGAAGCCTTCGTGTAAATCGTGAGTGATCATAAAAATGGTGAGATTCTGCTCTTGCCAGATTTGGTTGATCAATTCGTGCATGTCTTTACGAATACCGGGGTCGAGTGCGCCAAAGGGTTCATCGAGCAATAAAATGCGCGGCTTTTTCATCAATGCCTGAGCAATGGCAAGTCGCTGCTGCATACCGCCTGACATTTCTGCTGGATACTTATCTGCCGCGTGCGCCAATCCAAGTTTGTCGAGTTGCGCCATCGCTTTGTCTCGCAACACGGCGCAACCACTGCCCCATATTCGGCCTGTTAAGCGACTCATTTCTAGCTCATCCGCCACCATGATGTTTTGCAACGCGGTCATGTGTGGAAACACCGAATACTTTTGGAACACAATGCCGCGCTCCGGCCCCGGTTCAGAACTCAGCGGTTCGCCATCAAGCAGCAATTGACCACGTGAAGGAGCTTGAGTGCCGAGGAGCATGTTGAGAAAGGTTGATTTCCCGCAGCCAGACGTACCCAAAATACTGATGAACTCCCCCGCCATCACTTTGATGTTGAGGCGTTCAATCACCACATGGCTGCCATATTCTTTCCAAAGACCTTTTGCTTCGATGATCGGAGTGTTGGCTTCCATCATTGACGTATTACCATCAACAATCGGCTTTGGTCCTTGGCTCTTCGACATGTTGCTTGCTGACTCACTCATTAGGATTTCCCTCCCTGTGCGTGAAACCATGGGTAACGATGGGCTGACAATTTCTGTAAGGCCCAATCCATCAAGAACGCCAAAATCGTAATCCACAGCACGTATGGCAAAATCACATCCATCGCCAAGTAACGGCGAATCAAAAAGATGCGATAACCCAACCCTTCCGTCGCAGCAATGGCTTCCGCAGCAATCAAAAACAGCCATGCACTCCCAAGCGTGAGCCGCACAGCTTCAATGAGCCGAGGCATCACTTGCGGAAGGACAACACGCAGCATGAGCGTCCAAGAGTTTGCGCCCAAGGTTTGGGCTTTGATGATTTGTTCGGCAGGGAGGCTTTCGGTGCGTAGCTGAAGATCGCGGATCATCATCGGTGTAATCCCAATGATAATCAGCATCACCTTAGACAGTTCACCCAACCCCAACGCGATAAACAAAATGGGAAGAATCGCCATGGGCGGAATCAATGACAAAGCGCGAACCATGGGAGACATTGGCGCTCGCACATACGGGATCATGCCGTTTGCCACACCAATCACCAGCGCCAATAACCCGCTGATCCCCACGCCCAGAAACAAGCGCTGTAAGCTCGCCCACGTATCGACCCACAATAAGTAATCGCCAGTACGTTTGCTCGGCTCAAAAGCCATGCGATCAATCGCGGCTGCAATACTGTCAAACGACGGCAGTAACTTGTCGTTGGGGTTAATCGCCAATCGCGCATCTGATGCCACCATGTAGGCGGCGATCAGAAGAACAAAGGGCAAACAGGCCAGAACAGTGCGCCCAAACGCGGAAGGCTTTCGGTTAATAATCCGAGTCATCATGCTTCCTTACAGCGCGTTATCTGCCGCCATTGCCATGTAATCCGGGTTGAAGCGAAGCGTGATGTTTTGCTCATCACCGAACACACCCGCTGGCGTTTCAATACCGATGAAACCGGCATCCGGTGCGCCTTCACCCAGTAAACCATGCTTGAAAGAGAATTCAGCCACTTTCGCCATAGTGGCTTTCAGAGCGGCAGATTCAGTAAACGCAACAGCGTCAGCGGGTTTGTAGAACATTTTGGTCGATGCGAGTTGGTCTTTGTAGCCCGCCAAGTCCGTACCGGAAGCGGCAGCCATAAACTCGAGTGCTTTAGCGCCTGCTTCGTTGTCCTGTTGCATGGTCGCCATAATTTCATACCATGCGCCCGTCAGTGCCTTACCCAGCTCAGGATGCTGCGCCAAGGTGTCTGTGTTCACCACCAAAAGGTCAATAATTTCGCCGGGGATCATCGAAGAATCGAACACTTTGTTGGCGTTTGGCATTTTGATGATTTCAGCCAGTAAGGGGTTCCACGTCGTCACAGCCGTCACGTCTTCGGTCACAAATGCAGGCACCAAATCAGCGTCAGTGGTATTAACCACAGTGACATCACGCTCGGTCATATCGACAGTTTCAAGCGCACGAGCCAACAAGTAATGAGAAACACTCAACTCTACCAAGTTGACCCGTTGGCCTTTGATATCAGCGAGATTGTCAGCACTTTTCAGCACGATGCCGTCATTACCGTTTGAGAAATCACCCACAATCAGTGCGGTGGAATCTACGCCGCTGGCAGCCGGAATAGTCAGTGCATCCATGTTGGTCATCACAGTGGCATCAAACGAACTGGCGGTGTATTGGTTGATCGACTCGATGTAATCGTTCACCTGCACCACATCGATGTTAACGCCGTATTTGTCACCCCACTTTTTGATGATCCCTGCATTGTTGCCGTAGTCCCAAGGCATCCAACCGACATAGATTGACCAAGCAAGACGAAACGTGGGCTTGTCTTCCGCTATCGCTGGGCTTGATAGAAAAGAGAAACAGACAGCAACGCTCAGGATCAAGCGTGAGATGGTTTTTCGGGTTGATGAAATATTGCGGAGTATTGATGAGAATTTATACATAACTACCTCTACCTTGAGTTTCACAAACTGGATGGAGCCAAAGAGATATCGATTTCATCTCCCGGGCTTTTATCCCTCCGTGTGACCTCAAGTGAGGTTGACAACTCTCGGACCAGACACCGTGACCTTCTTCGTTCGGGCAATTAACCACGATACATTAACGAAGAGAAGAAACAGCCGGAACCCTAGTTATCTATTGCAAGTTGTCGTCTAGCGCTAACAAAATCTAGTATTAACGCTACGTAGTGTTGATGATAAATCACCATTCACCGATACATCTTTGGCTCGCTACTGTTTCGATAAAAGCAAATGTTTTGCCAGAATTTCATCTTATTGATTTATATATTTTTAAGGAGATTTTCTCGTATTTCATCCAATATCGATGCGCCAATTCAGTGCGTGAGTTGCACCGATTTACACCGAAATATCTTCTGTCAGTGCATCACCAAAGTCCACCAAACAAGCCACCTCAACGCTATTCACCTTTTTGCCAAAACATCCCATAGATTGACTGAACTTAAATGGCTGAAGAACCGTAATCAATGAACGGTTTCATATACCCAAACCTACACTGACACTGACACTGACACCGATGGAGAACATGTGAATCAAATCAATCCAGCCAAGTTACGAAACAGCAAATGGACAGCAGTGAAACCCATTAACCGAGAAAAGCACTTTCTGGTCTCAGACATTGAGTTTGAAGAAGACGGTTCTGTGATTTCGTGTCAACTCGAAGCGGTAATTTCTAAAAATGCGTATCTCATTGATTGGAAAGACCTAAAAAATAGTGCGAATTGGGCTCAAGGTTGGAAATAATGGTACTGTATTCAACGAAACTCTCCTTTGAGGGCAGATATTAGATGGAGGAAATTACACCTTGGGTAGAATATTAAAATCCAACATTATCAAAGCCTTGGAACAACACGAGGTTTCAAAATCCAAATGACAATAAAATTATTGCCAGAATTCATAGAGACATTAAGAGAAGCAGTTCATAACGATCTTCTAGATTTGATTAATGTTTTCAACCAAGGTTCAAATTCTAATAAGATCGAGGCATTCTGCATATACAGTGCAGGAGGGTTTCGGGGCATAGGTTACGCGGTTCGCAGAGAAGGCGATAAAAACACTCATCAGAATATGACTTTAGACACTGAGTTTCTATCACTTGTGGAGGATCACAGTGATATAGAAACTACGTTCACTCGTCAATCCGAACAGAACAATGACTTATATTTTCAGATATGCGCCGATGAATGGGAGCATATTAACGAATTTGATACATTTATCCATACAAACAATACTATAGAATCAGAAATAGACAAACTTTATAACGCTGGAATTGAACCGAAGGCCATACAGTTTGAGATACTTAGATTGTTCATTGATGCCGTCTCATCGTTGGTAAATAAAGGGGCATTCCTTTCATCGGCTTTTGCGGGAAATGTTTTCTACAGTATCCAGTTTGCTGGGAGCTCTAATGCCAGTGTACTTTTAGAATCATCAAAAACGTTGAACAACCACGAGTGGCATAAAAAAGTGGAACAATTTGTCAAAGAAAATGCTTAGTACTTTCATTCACCCAAACGATGTATAACCACCCTAGACCGCCAAGGATGAAGAATAGCAGATATGATAGATGGATAAGGCAGAGCACTTTGTGCAGGAACTAAAACGAGACTTGATTGATAATGAACTGCATCGATCTATAAAACAGTTAGTATTGACGCATCCAAACAGTATTGTGGCAAATGAAAACCATAAGAAATTCGTCGAAATATACCAAGATCTTGTCGCAACTGGAGACAATGTCGTCATCGACGAATACATTGAGAAATGTGTAGTAGATACCATATCAATGCTACTTGCTGGTATCGATGGCACCTTCGATATTGGATCCATATCTGATGGCCTCGAACTTTCGCTTGACGGAGAAGTTATATCTGGAAGCCTTAGAGAGGAATTTCAGTACGTTGTCGAAAGCGTCCAGAGTCGGAAGCAACTCGACTAAATTGATTCTAACGCTCAGTTCCCTTGCTAAATACACAAACTAGAGACACAACACCGGTTGGACAATGGTAGATGAACATAAACTTCGAGGAACTCGCGGAACAGCTCTCAAAAAGCCAACATGAGATATTTTGGCAAGGTGGCGCAGACGATATTCAGCTTTATAGATTAGAAAAGCTACTCAAACTAAACCTCCCCCAAACTTTCAAATTATTCCTAAGTACATTAGGGGGTGGTGGCGTCGCTGACTCGGAAATATCCGGCATAGAGAGCAATGACGCAACTCTTAGTTATGGAGGGACTGTTTACGGCGATACCCTCGCTGCTCGTACTGACTACAACTTACCCTCACATTTGATCGTGATCTTTTACAAAGACGATGATACTTGTTGGTGTATTGATACTAAATCCCTCACCGGAACTATTGTCAGTTACAACGTATTTCAACAAAAGATTGACTGTCAACTAGCTGAATCTTTTGAAGAATTCTTTAAAGACTACGTTTATAGAAGGCTTCAATGAGTTCATTGGTGTTTTGCGTCTATTTCACTCACTACGTGATCATCAGCATATGAAAAATTTCTCAATTTACGAAGAAAACAGTGCAGACATTGGCTTTGTTATAGAGTGCCTTTTTTCACAATGTTTAAGCATGAATGAGTTTAAACAGTGGGCGGACTATGTTGTTTCACATATAGATGTCGATGACATTCCTAGCTATATCTTCGAGGTGAGTCAATTTTCAGGCTGCCTCGCGCGTATTTTTGATGTATTGGGTTTCATTCCAGAATGGCCACTACACGAGAGTCAAAAAGAAGCACTTTATGGCATTGCCTATATTCGTGGCATCGTCAAAATCCATGACTATGAATTGTCTCGCGAAGCCGCTCTCAAAGCTTTGGAAAAAAATCCTGATGTATCAGATTACTTCAGAAGAACTTTCCCATTCATACACTATGAATTGAATACTTGAATCGAGATTAAAATGAGAAATAGCACTAAAACTCTCAATAAGATATATCAGCCACCACCAAATAAGACAGGAGCGCCACTAAAAAACGACTGGTTCCGGGTCGAAAAACAGATCGGCGTTTCCTTTCCAAGTGACTTCAAAAAAATCATTGAAGACTATGGTTCTGGTTGTTTTGGCTCATTCCTTTTTCTTTTGAACCCTTTTGAAAATCATGCAGACTATGATTATCTAAATGATATTAATCAAATCATTGATGCTGATATGGATTTCAAATCGCATCGTCATTTTAGCAAGGAGCTATTCCCTTTAGCTTCCACTGAAAATGGTGATACAATCTACTTTAAACCCGGATCAAGCATTGAATCCTATGAACTTTATGTTTTTGATAGCCGCAGAGGAAATGTTGAAATCCACCCAATACCCTTAGTCCAGTTCATTGTTGAGTGGTCTTTAGGTCGTTTAAAATCCAACATCATTGAAGCGCCGGATAATACCCACTTCAAACAGTAACCATGACAATAAGCAATACTGACCACCACAAAAACCAACCAATACGCTAGCATTTATCTAATACTAGCCAAGCTAGTCAGATTATTTAAAACCAAAATAGCATCACACCCTACAAGAATAAACTTGATTTCTCACAAAACATTAAATCATAGCTTCAACCAAACAGCTCCAGCGTAATCTGATGTTATCTTTCCAGATTCAATTAACTCTATCGCTTCTCTAACAGTTATATCATTCCTCCTTATCCAACCCGCGAGATAATTCAACTCAAAACCACCTAAGTTTTCCGATAACACCCGAAATTCTTCATCACAAAGATGGTGATCTATATGTTTTGTCAGCAATTTAACTTTTTCCATGCTAGCAAGCTCTGTCACTTTATATTCAAGGAGAAAAGTGACAATTTCTTCAATGGTTGGATCATCAGAATTTAAACCACTAACATTTTCTGGATAATAAATCAAATCGGAAACAGAAGGATACGTGACATTTTTTTCTAGTATATCTAGATAAGCCTCGTCGCCAAGAACTGCAAGTCTCGTTATTTCAATCAACTCACATTCTGTCACATTGAGTTGTGGGGATATTGACTTCAATCTCAATAGACGACATACATAATCCTCATGGCCAGCACCACCATAGATACCCTGAAAATCCACATATTCATGATTTGTTTCTGAAAGGAGGTTAAATTCATGTACTTTACTCTGGCATTCGTCTTCACTTCCACCATCAATATCACTTGCAAGCGCCACCAAACGTTCAAAAAGAACCAGATCCATCTGTGGGGGCTGTAGTTCAGGTCTTAATATCATACTGCCTCACTTTTTCATCCAACATTTAACAGAAAATCTAAAAATTCATCAAGACACACGTCTTTGAGAAATACTTTTTCGACTGCCCCAAATATCAACCACAATTACATTAGTTTTTGCGATGTGAACATTGAAAAAGAATACCATCTCGTCAACTCTTGAACAAACTCACACCACAGAAAATGACCAACTTAGAGATTGGGGATACTCGTGTATAATAGAAAAACTCAAAATAATAAAGCGCTGTATTATCTTCCATGAAAAGTATCTTACTCGGGTTATTACTTATCACTCCTTGTGTCGTGTTCTCCAAGGAACCACAGATATATGATGTTAACCGTCACATTTTAAATGCCATCAATGTTCATGTTTGGAGCGGTTTTTATTCTCCTCGTGAGGTCCAAAAAACAATTTCATACCTACTCGAAGACGGTGCCGATGAGGCAATGCTGCGCGGGTCTGTTAATGGTGTATTTGAACAAAAACTCATTGCAGAGAGAGCCTGGCCACAAATAACAGACAACGATCGTCTGAACAGCGTATTTGCTGAGCTAAAAAGCAAAGGGATTCTGTGTTTGCACAATACTGGTTATACGATGTCAGATGGACATGAAGATTCATATGATGCATTAAGTAGATTCCCTAAGTCACAATTCTATGGCTATTGTTTTTATCATGGGCAAGATTTGGAGCGGGCTGTTTTCGGGGGAGGGTTAATGATCGCCTATGATCATGTCAATGGTGATGTTCCAGATAAGATTAAAGTAGGCCAAGAAATTAAAACAGAATTAGAAAAAGGCGGATTTACCCTAAATTGGAATGGAACAACAAATCAACGAATCAACATTCCCAACTTCGACTGGAAGAACCGCACAAGTTGGTATAAATACCACGATCGTTAAGTGAGCTAGAAAGAAGGCTTAGTGATGCTTTCACCAACGGTGAGTTGCGACGACTATCAACAGCAACGCAATGAAACAACGAAGGCAACAAGAAAAAATTCTCTATCCATCGACCGAAACCGTTAAAACAAGAGAAACACTCTCAGGTCTCAGACATTGAGTTTGAAGAAGACGGTTCTATGATTTCGTCTCAACTCGAAGCGGTGATTTTGAAAAATGCGTATCTCATTGATTGGAAAGACCTAAAAAACAGTGCGAATTGGGCTCAGGTTGGAAATAATGACGGCACAATCAAACACATCTAGCAATCAACAGAACGAGCTGGGATAGTCACTATAGAAAGTTCAAACAACATTGTGTCTAAGAGAATCTATCGAGATGCCTGATCCAAACCAATTGAAAAGCATGACATTTGAAACGCCGGAAGATCTCCATGAGTGGCTTAAAGTGAACCACGCAACTGAAAGTGAGCTTTGGGTAAAGATATTCAAGAAAAACTCAGGGATTCAAAGTGTCACCTGGAATGATGTTGTAATAGAGGTTTTATGCTGGGGTTGGATTGACGGCATTAAGAAATCAAGAGATGACCAAACTTATCTTCAACGCATTACGCCCAGAACAACCAGAAGTAACTGGTCAAAGAGAAACACTGAGCATGTTGAACGTTTAATAAACGAAGGTAGGATGATGGAGTCTGGGCTTGTACATGTTCGTGCAGCGAAAGCCGATGGCCGTTGGGAGAATGCCTATGTGGTCAGTCAGATCGAAGTACCCACTGATTTTATCGCAGCACTTGAAACCCAGCCGAGAGCTAAAGCTTTTTTTAAAACACTCACCAAGTCAAATCGTTATGTCATTGCTAATGGTTTAATAAGTGCAAAGAAGCCCGAAACTCGACTAAAACGATTTGAAAAATTCATGAGCATGCTTGTTAATGAAGAAAAGCCTACGTAAGTCGCATTCACCAGATAGAACGAGCAAACCAAGCAGGACTAAAGACAGGCCAACAAACAATCAGCAGCCTAAAGTGGGCGCTACAGTGATCATTGAGGTTCAAATGCGTTTAAGGGATTTAAAAGGTTTCGGACCTAAGAGCGAAGAAATTTTAGCGAAAGTGGATATTAATACTGTTGAAGATTTTATGGCCATTGACCCTTTTGAGTTATATAAGCAGCTGAAACTAAATGTGAAAGGTACAGGATTAAATTCTATTTACGCAATTATAGGCGCGCGGGAAGGCATTCATTGGCAAGAAGTGGCAAAAACGCGTAAAGAGGAAATATTATATCAGCTTGATGATATGGGATTAGCGCCAAAGTAATACCATTTTGCTTCAGGTTTGAAGTTCAATTGTCACTCCGTTCTGTGACAATCAAGCAAACAGAGCCAACACTTACGTAAGCTCTGTTTAATATGCTGATATGGATGTACAACAACACTGACGACGGCAAAGAAGCTACAACAGCGACGCTAAGTGTTCCGAAAACTCTGGGGTACGTAGGTAGCCATACGATTTATGCTCGTTTTTCGGATAATCATTGCAGACCAAATAATCCTTCACCCCAATATTAGTGCTATTTTGGGTATAGTCGTCCGCTAGATGAGTATCGATACACACATAGTCACCAGGATCAGAGAAATTTACCCAAGAACGTTTTACACATGATGGGGTACGCAGTTGGTTACGATGGTTCAACATGTTCCCCTGTACTGCAGCCATACCAAGTGGCGAGCCCATCGTGATCAAGTGGTCAATTTGATAGCCTGTTTTGCCCATATCACGCAGCACTTCGTAGGCAATAATAGTGCCCATAGAATGGGAAACCAAAATGACTTCGTCGTCTCGATGTTTCTTTAAGATATCTTCCAATCGATTGTTCACACTGAGACGAAAATCTGGTTGGCTATAATATTTACCCAAATCTCTCAATAATTTCTTGGCAACACTTCGTGCAAGCTTTGAAAACACGCCGCTGTACTCTTCAACGCTGTCAACGACGCCTTCAATCCAACCGCTCGACAGGTTTCGTATCCGGTCGAAAAAACCCTTTTTGTAACGCTTGATACTGCCCGGCTTGGCTTCTATATATGGCTCACTGTTATCAATATCGTTCACGGGGCCGCTGGTATAATGAAGATCAGCGTAATACGCCATCTCAACTTTTGTATCCCCCAATGATGTCAACGATGTATTGGCTCTCAATCCCTCTTGAATCGCTTCAATCCAATTGTCTTTTAATGTCACAGGCGCAGGCTTATTTGAGCGTCCATGAATCAATACGATTACCTTTGCCATCTGTTTCACCTTCTCTTTACATATTCTGCATACGCAGTGTGGAATATAAGAAAAGCGTAGATTGGCACAGCCATTCAAGGTGTCTATATATAGCTACAACAGACAATGAATTTTCTTCGATACACAACGCATGAATAGATGAAGAAACGTCAGAGCATGAAAAGAATTGAGACTCATCGAGAATAAATAAAAAATTCTCTGTCAATCGATAGAAACCGATTGAGCAGAGAAAAACTTACAGCAAGGAGTAAACGTTTATTGTCTGTAGGACATGTGCCTTACGCACACTTATCTTATTGCAAACCCCTTGCCAGTTTTTTATTTCATTGATTTTAAAGAAATTAAATAAAACGACATGATATTAGGTACTTCATAAGCTCGATTGTAGTGCACAGCTTGCACCGCCCTGCTGCGCCCGCTTTTATTTTGGCGAATACCTCATTGTTCTAACTGAATATTCATTCTGAAATACGGAATATCACCTTTATAAAAACGCTGGCCTTCAGGCAACATGCCAAAGCGCTTATAAAGACTCATTGCCGATTCTCTGGCATCACACCAAAAATTTTCAACACCTTGGTCAGACAAAATGTTGCCATTAAGTATGGTTGAAAGCACAGCTCCCCCAACGCCTTGTCCTTGGTACTCAGGCAGCGTGGCAAATTTTCTCAGTCTAGCGCGATTGCCATCAATGAACACCGACGCGACACAAACAAGTTGCCCTTCAATGAACGCTCCTAGGTGCAATGCATCAACATCTCCGTTTAACTCGCAAAAAGAAGCGGGGTTCTCTGGCCACAAAACACGATGGCGAATATCAATCGTTTCTTGCCAAGTGATTTTTTTAATGTCGATATGCCTGTTCTCCTATCAATCAATTTTCTAACAAACGCTAGCATGAAGACACGCAAAGAACGAGCGCACAGTCACTATCTACATGAGGCCACCCCGCCGATATTAATCAAACGGTCAATAGAAAAATATTGAATAGTCTACGCAGTGCATAAAGATAAACTAAGGAACTTATTGAGACGAGAAATATTGAGGAATGTCGCATTAATTCATGGAGTTAGTCTATATATTCACTCCATTGAATATGCTGTCGGGCACACCCTACGACTGGACGATTTCGTCTTCGCCCGACAGCACCTCTCTTGCGTAGTCACATGAATCAATCGATGTTCTGTGTACCAATACTTCCCGCATCATACCCCCCAAACTTCTGAAAAGGTCGTAAGCCAAAAAGGGGCATGACGGCGTAGATATGATCGAAAATATCAGCCTGCACACCTTCATAAAATACCCAGTCAGTATTATTGGTAAACGCGTAGATTTGTAGCGGCAACCCTTCAGACGTTGGCGCAAGTTGACGCACCATAAACAACATATAAGGGTGAATATCTTTATGAGAACGAAGATAGGTGGTTAGGTAGGCTCGAAAAACACCAATGTTGGTCATTTTCCGAAGGTTGGCCACATGGGGAACATCGTCGAAACTGTCATTAAATTCCTTTATCTCGCGGGATTTTTCAAACAAAAACTCACGCAAGATGCGTATCTCTTTTAGCGCTTCAATTTCATCGTCTGCCATAAAGCGAATCGAGTTAACATCAATATTCACCGATCGAATGATCCTACGACCGCCTGAATCCGACATGCCCTGCCAGTTAATAAATGCATTTTGTACCAGCGCATAAGCGGGCAACATCGTGACCGTGTTATCGAAGTTACGCACTTTTACCGTGGTGAGCGACACCTCTTCCACCGAGCCGTTTGCGCCATAATCGTTCATCTCAATCCAATCATTCAAACTCACCATGCGGTTAGCAGCAAGCTGGATCCCTGCGACAAACCCTAAAATGGTGTCTTTGAACACCAGCATCACCAGACCCGTCGCAACCCCTAAACCACTGAGAAAAATAATGGGAGATTCGTTGGCGAGGATCGAGACTGAAACAACAATGCCGACAAAGAAAGTGAAAAGCTTTATCAGTTGAACAAAGCTTTTCACTGGCATACGGCGTGTTACGCCCTTTTTCTCTGCGATGTCATGCAATGCATCGAGCAGTGAAAATATCATCCAGATGAACATCACTAACACGGTTACTCCGAGCAATCGGTCAGACAGTGTAGCGAGTAGCTCGTGATGCGTAAGAATGGGAGGAACCAACAGATCGAGAAGCAAGGTAGGCACAAGCAGCGCCATTTTTTCCAATACTTCGTGTTTGGTCAGGCTATTTCCCCACGATTTTTTGTTTTTGCTGATAGCAAAATTAACCGTGCGAACGATTACCCGATGAACGATTAGGTAGCTGATGAGCGACACGCCTATCGCGGCGAGGATAAAGATAACGGTAGGCTCTGTGCCATAGGGGTCGGAATCAAGCCCCATGGAAGTCAATTTGTCACTGACATAACTGCGAACCCCGTGATCTAACATGTGCACTCTCCCTGCTACTAATGACTGTCTGAGCGACATTAAGAGGCAGGATGAGCGTCTTATAGTTACTCGAGCTTAAGCCTAACAGGCGCATTTCAACTAGGGTGAGGCAGTTTTGATACAAGGATGCTTTCGTCAAGCTAATACAATTTGTTATCACTGATTTGAACTTCTAATCGGTTCCCTTTTCCTTTACTCGGGCCGCCAACCATTTCGTCATACGCACTCTCTTGACGCATGATTTGAGTGTTAGCATTGATATTCTGGCACTGCTTTTGGATTTCTAACAAAGAGTGAGCACGAACCAAATTACCAATGTCGTCAGTCACCATGAACTCTTTATCTCCAATTACCACCGAAGCCTGATACAAACAGAGATCAAGTGAATGGATAACCAATACATCAATATCCCTAACCTTTGCTAATGTGCTTAGTGTCTTTTTCATCGCTGCCCTCTATGTGTCATTTTATGTACTTACCACCGTTATTGGGGTTTACGCACACCAGCAGCATAAAGTTTAGTTTTCGCCAATATGCAGCGGCTTATCCAAACGAAAAACGGTGCCGTCAGGCACCGTTTTTCTTTGTTCATCACACACATTCATCGTGAGCCGCTTTCTGCAGATCTATTCAGCACTCAAATATACTCATCAATAATGATGCTATCTCGGCGCTCCGCATTATTTCGGCGATCATACCCTTGGAACTTCAAACGATTTTCTCTGCGCTCACGCGGACGCCGACGCTCAATCACATACAAGCCGTCAACCAACTGCGTGTCAATCGCATCGTACAAACCATCATAAGAATCAAGGTAATTTTTAACTTTCATCTTCCGCCCTCTTTCGCCCAAATGCTCTCAACCAATGATGCAACACCACACACGCTGTTGGATGCACTCACATTCAATCGAGTTATTGGTATGCCTCTTCACCGTCAATGCGCATTGTGGTTCATAGTGTTACACCGTAGGCAAGATGACTCCAGCAGGTTCATTCGAAGAATAAAGATGATTCTCGCTAGTGGAGCGTCACTCCAATATTGAGACGATAGCCTGCTGTTTAACATGTTTTCGCTGCCTTTACTGACCGATTCCCGCTGTTTTTATAGACAATCAACCACTTATAGCACCTGAGAAATTGAAGCAAAATCACATCTGACAAAACCCTGACATTGTTGCTGATATTCAAGCAAAAACCCTGTGATAGATTCCGCGCCGAAAATTAAGCACTTTGTCTTTTAGGGACTTTTGAATGAAACGATACGCAATGATTCCCCTGTTAACCCTGACTCTGGCAGCTTGTGGTGGCGGCAGCGAAGGTGGCGACACAACTACCTCACCAACTCTACCAGCATCAGTAGAAGGTAAAATCGAGCAGATTTCTGGAAATACCGTGACCGTTAACGGGCATCAGTATCAAGTTGAAAGCGTCCAATACCTTGGTACGGACATTGCTCCTGAAAAACTTGAAACCAACTTAATGGTCAATGCAAACACAACCTCTCGCGCTCAAACAGGTGCGCATATTGAACTAGAGCCAACGTTTACAGGGCGCATCGAAAAAATCGGTGAGCCTAAAGGCACATTTACCATTAACGGCATTGAATTAAGCTTTGCTGCTCTTTCGCCACGCATCCACAATGGCGATTGGGTCATGGTGTCGTCACTTCCAACCGCAAACGCCGGTTACAAAGTGCTTTCTGTCATTAGTTTCGACTTTGATGACGAAGGCATGGTGGAAGCTGAAGGGCGTATTTCATCCATTGATTTCAACAACGGCACCTTCAAGATTGGGAAATCTCTCACCGTACTCTTTGATGAAAAGCTGGCTAACAATCCTAAGAAGCTGCGCAACGGCACATGGGTCGAAGTCATTGGCACTTACAACGAATATGAAGCTGAGTTGACCGCTACCGAGATGAAGCTGAAAAATTACAACGACATAAATGGTCGTGGCGAAATTGAAGGCGTTATCACTTGGGTTGCTCGTGATAAGAGTAAGTTTGAACTTAACTATCGCGGAACGTTTGATGTTCACCCATCAACTAAGTACGACGATGGCAACCTCTCATCTCTGCGCATTGGTGCGGAAGTCGAAGTCGACTACATCAGTAAAGGTGACACACTGATCGCCAAAGAAATTGAATTTGAAGATGGTGATGGTGATTTCGATTGGGACGCCTTTGAGTTTGAAACCGAAGGCACTGTGTCGAATGTGAATACTGACGAAGAGACCTTCATGATAGAACTGAAAGGCGCAGAAAAAACCATTCATATTGATGCGCTAACACGCTTCGAAGATAACCTAACTTTAGAATCTCTTGATGGCGAGTTTCTGGAAGTAGAAGGCGTGATCATCAGTGGTGATTACGTTGCGCGAGAGATTGAAAGAGAAGACGACTAAGTCGAACCTCTGAATGACAACAAACACACTAAAGGGGCTTTCGCCCCTTTTGTCATTTAGGTCAATGTAAAACGGCAATTCGAGGACTCAAAAAACTTCGATGGAACTTCAAAGTCTGTAAACTTATTGATACCAATAAGGAAAATCCCCCAGGAACGCCGATGTATGGTGACCTTTTGGGATAGCATTGAGTATTCAAAGTAAGTTAGGCAGAGTTGAGACATGGACTTGTTTATATTGATAGCCGTCGTTTTCGCCGTGGTCGCTATGATCACTGCAGTGAAAGCGTCAAAACGCACATACAAATTGGAGCAGGATCTCTCCGATTTACGCGCCGAACTTACAGCGCTTCGCGCCAGTTTCGTCAAAGCCTTTGGTGAAACAAAAAGCGCCGAAACTAAACCACTAAACGACATTCCTGAGCATAACACCCCATTGCATGAAGCCTCTGACAACGAAGAACACGCCATCAGCGCGAAACATAACGCGCAAATAACAGAAGCTATCCGGGTAACTTCTCATTCAATAGAGCAAACCGCTGAGACCAATTCAGATCATCAATCTGAGCTAAGTTCAAATCAAGTAGCGGATGCACAAAGTACGGTGTCTCACGACGATTCCGCTCCCCTTCAACCTCTTGCTGAAAATGCCATACAGGCCGAGAATGCTCCCAAAGAACAGCATGACAAAGAACCCCTTTCCAATACCTTTGATCGCGGGATAAGAAAACTCGAAACGAGCTTTCGTGAGAACTGGTTAGTCTGGATGGGTGCGCTAGCAATGTTGATCGGGGGCGGATATCTAATACAAGTTATTGGCAGCCGTATCGAGTTTTCGCCTTTAATGCGCGTCGCTATCGCCTTCTCGCTGTCAGCCGTCACGATTATCGCTGGGGAGTTTTTCCACCGAAAAGAACAAAAAAACAGTGAACGCGCTGCGCGATCTTCCAGCTTTACCTATGTGCCCGCCGCAATTACTGGCACTGGGATAACGGGTATTTACTGCACGGTCATTTTCGCCTTTGTGTTCTACCAGCTACTTGCACCGAGCACCTCACTCTTTATTCTTGCTATCGCCGCTTTTGCCAGTTTGGCATTGTCGTTACGCCAAGGGCCGCTAATGGCAGTACTCGGCTTAGTGGGTGGCTATACCGCACCATTTTGGATTGGCGGTTCAGACCCAAATTACTTTCTACTGGCTGGATACATCACCTCGGTGACAACAGCAGGGACCGTGCTAATGCAGAGGGTTAAGCGGTCATGGCTAGCACCAAGTGTATCTGTGCCTCATACATTGTGGATGTTGTTACTCATTGAGTCGATTCCCCAGCAGCAAGTCTTCAGTTGGGTCGCTATTTTTCTCTCAATCACAGCATATCTGTTGTTTGCCGTCCCTCGCTTGGGTTGGTCACTAAACCTTCGATACCGTCATTGCCAAACCCCTCAGACCAATCACCCTGTTCTCATGTCACTTGCAATGGTTGTGCTCTTGCTTTGGTCAGTAGACAAAATGACACCGCTATCAGGAACCTCACTGATCTCTATCTATGTTTTCCTTGCGACCTTGTTATGGCTGCCGGCGCTACGACGTGGTGTGTCATTACGGATTTTCTATCCGTCGACCCTCGTCATTTCGTTCGCAACCCTCTTGCTGTCATTCGGACTACTGTTACTCGATCTATGGCTACCTAAACACCAGCTTTTACTTTGCCTTGGTGCAAGTATCATGCTTATTGCATTCCGCACACTGAGTCAGTTTGCCAATGGCGACCGTTCAATCTTTGCCCGTGTCATGCTAATCACACTAGCGCCCGCTCTCACCATACTGACACTGGGTTTTGTTAGGGGATTTATCGCACCGGAGCTCGAGTTCTGGTCAATTTTCACTGTGCTATTGGCGGGGCTATATGTGCAACTCGCTGTTCGCATTCCTGAGCTCAGTCAAAACATTTCCGCGTGCATTCACGGCATGGTGCTCAGCCTCTCTTTTGTTTGGCTCAACGACAGCATGCTGACGACGGCAATCTCCGCACAAGTGGCGCTGATGGCGCTACAGGCACAGTATCAACGGTTCCAACCCGCTTATTGGGCGATCAAGGTCGCGATGGGGGTGTTGGTCGTCCGATTAACACTTCTCCCGTTCGTCCCAGATTGGCAACCCACTGCAGATAGCAGTTGGACATGGACAATCGTCAGTTACTTACCTTCATTGGTGCTATTAGGCTATGCACGTTTCGTGTTGCGCAGAGTAAACACAGACATTTCCAACTGGTTTGAGGGCGCATTCCTACACGTTTTCCTTATCGCCCTATTTACCCAAACCAACTACTGGTTAACAGGCCAATATGGAATAATCACACACCTGGATTTCACTTCCGCCATTGTCTACGCCAATCAAGCGCTCGTTATGGCATTGGTATATGCCTATCGCAGTCGATTTGCCGACAAACTCTCTTTCATTTATCGCGGGTACAGTATCCTGTTGCTCATCGCGTTCGCTGCGTTGGTAGGACAACTCAACGTCATATTCTCACCGCTATTCGTTAATACGGTTTCAGCTACTGCATTACCCGTATTCAACATGATGGCATTGGGTTGGTTGCTTCCTGGCTCGATATTATTAGGTCAGTATTTCTGTCGTATTCCGTGCCATGACATTCCTCCACGCGCTTTTGCTATTAGTGGTATCGCACTCTTCGGAGTATGGTTAATCATGTCCATACGCCAATTCTGGCAAACATCCTCCATGACTATTTTCAACACCACCAGCATGGCAGAAATGTTTACCTATTCCATCACCGGACTCATAGTTGGCGCGGTGCTGACATGGATTGGCGTCACACGCGCTGCGCTACAGGTTCAACGAATAGGATTAATGGTTTTGGGTGGCGTTACCTTAAAAGTGTTCTTGCTGGATATCAGCTTTTTGGAAGGTTTTTGGCGAGCCATCAGCTTCCTTGGCCTAGGTGCCGCATTGATTGCGTTAGGGTGGTTGTTCCAAACGTTGAATAAATCGGTGGCTGAAAAACCCAAGCAGTCATAAAAATCGAGGGGCGCTTGTCGCCCCTCAGCACTGAGGCTCTAACCCCCAGACGGATACAGCGCTTTGGGCAGTTCGAAGTGGGCACCATCAAAAAATGGCTTTTTGTTGGCCCTTCGACAACGCGCTGCATAATCTGCCATCATATCCTCCGGTGAATCTTCACTGTCCGTTAACATCGACCACGAACCGCCCCAGCGAATCTCGACGCCTTTCTCCTGCGCTGCGATGCGAACTGCTTCCGCAATGTTATATATGGGGTCCCACTCCCAGCGCAATTTGCCGTTGATATACGGCACGAGATCTACAGC
Source organism: Enterovibrio gelatinilyticus (assembly GCF_028683095.1). Lineage (GTDB taxonomy): Bacteria > Pseudomonadota > Gammaproteobacteria > Enterobacterales > Vibrionaceae > Enterovibrio > Enterovibrio gelatinilyticus. Next base: position 29,921 of record NZ_JAJUBC010000043.1, read on the forward strand.
ATGGCCAGTAAGGTGACGAGAGTTCAGTGTTTTACTGGCTCCGCGTGCAACCAGCGCTTGTTGTTCAGCAAATGTCCGCATTCCATCATGCACAGAGAAATCTTGCACCGTGATTTGAATGGCTCGCTCAACAACCCCAACTAAATCAGGATGCACGCCTTTGAGTTCTTGAAGAGAACGTTTTCCGAGTACAAATCCACTCATCATATTTTCTCCACATTTCACCTTGTTTGTGCCACCTGACGATATGGCACAAACACATGAATGTATTGTTGTTAAAACTAATGAACCTAGCCTTTACCAACACACAGCCGCAACTTCAACTTCTTACAAAACTTTAAATTTATTCTTCCAAAATATGATGACGATATTTCTTATCATCAACCTGTACTCGGCCTGTTTTAATGGAACTAAAAATGTGTTCAAACACGGCGCCAGGATTATCGTTATCATCTTCTAGAAAATAGGAATGACCTTTCGGCCAATCGTACTTGGTATTAATGTCATCGCAGTCAATAGCATAAACATTTGATAAAGTCTTACTCATATCTTCAGGACCAGAATGGCCAAGACGCCTTGAAGCCACTTTGTTCTTCAAGTTCGACACTTTACTCGACCGTAATGCAAGATCATCAGACGCATAATAAACGGATACATTTCGTGAAGCTTGGCAAATCAAACGCCCTTTTTGTCCCGGCTCTAAAGACTCATTAACGACATCCGCCGCCACCAAAAACGTGTTTCTAAACAGCAGCGGAATACCACTTGCCAAATCATAGTGGTCCCAAGCAGAAAGGGTTTCTCTGAATACGCGATTACCCATGGAATGCGCAAGCACGTTGATACGCTTGATACAGGGATCCGACTCTGGAACCGAATCTCTCCATTTCATGAAAAACTGCAATGCTCGAGCAAATGAAACTCCGCTCATGTCTGCGGATTTTTGGTCATCCCAGTAATCTTTGACTATGCCGGGGTCATTGTCACAAGGCCAAATCAAAGGGACCACTTTTACCAAGCCACGTTCTTTTCTATCAAACAACGCTTGCAGTTGGAGCGCCCGCGGGAAAATATTCGGCTCCGGCATGTTAGAAAAACCATGAATATAGAAAAGTATCTGTTGAGCACTGTCATCACTTAATTTTGATAGTAAAGCCTGAGAGCCGATCTCTTTATATTGACCTTCTCCATGTCTTTCACAGCAAAATACTGAATTGGAAGGCGCATTGTTTTTAAGATCAAACTTAAAATTCTTCTTAAACTTTTTGCTTACCGCACCTTGCGGCTGTCGATTAGTGATAAATAACATAAATTAAGAACTCCTCTACAGAGAGAAAAAGACGAAAACACCAAGAAATCAAAGCGGAAGATTGTGAAATAAATTTTTCACCAGTTAGCAAGAGAGTTAAAATATAGGAAAAACATAAAGCTCAAGATGTCTTAATTCTTGTTCTATGTATAAACCTCAACTAGAAAGTTCGATATATATGAGGAAAGGCGTCATTCAAAGAGACGTCACTACATCGCTAACCGGAGCGCCCGACAAGCGTTGTGTCGCCCAAAGAATTCCCCAAGAAACCTAAAGATGCAGGATTAAGGTTGCATGAGAAGAGGCTTTTTTGTTTAAAACATCATCGACTCATATTACTCTGTTTCAAAGACATATAGCCGCGATGTTCTCATGGCGCGGCATGCCATTGAAAACAGATTAGGTAAGGAGACAAGATCAGTGAAGGTGATGCAATTTTTTAAGCAGTTGAACAATAACCTGATTGGCAAGCTTCACCGAACCAGCGAATTTCAACAAAGAATGTGGATTGTGAACGTGCGAGAAAACACGCTCAACAACGACACCTTTGTGATCAGCGAAGACAGTTTCTCAGAGCCTATGCAATGGATGAAACGCCACAACTACGATGACTACATGATTGATGAACTCGACCAACTCAAGCTCTCCGAATCAGCTACCTTCAAGATTGGCAACACTGAGCATTGTTTGTTTCGGGTGAAGTAGCCTCTCCTCTTCTTAAACGTCAAAGAGCACCAGGCGTCCGTTTACCCGATAGCTAACCCTATTATTTTTCATTGTTTTATTTTGCTCAGGCCATTGCCTGATATTTGTGCTGTGTGAAACTCAATTGCAGTTTAGATTTCTTTTTATAATTCTAAAACTGAGCGCTAGAAATCCAACGTTCCCTCTTTATTAAACGTTTAACGAAGAGGTGAAGACACTCCAGTTAATAAGGTTTTTTGGCTCTCTATTTTCAATTATAAAAATAAAGAATTATAAATCATTCATTTAGTCATCGATTTCCACATATTCGATTTCACACTCTGTAGGGTATTTTGAAAACACTTCTTTCATTACTTCAAGACTTTCTCCGGACTCTAAGGAGTAAAAAATGATAAACTTACCATCTTTCCGCCCAAGTGTTATGTCTTGATACCCCCCTGACATTTGTAGTTCTTTAAACGCAGTGTTAATAAAATCGATACCTTGTTCTCTCAGTTTACCATCCGGTGAAGCTTCATAGACTTTATCATCAATGTACTCATCTATGCTCTCAAGTTCAGAGTCGAAATAGACCTCAACAACTTCTGGTGCTCTCTTCCTGAGTGCTTTAACTTGTTTTTTCTTTGCTTTCAATTCACCAACTTCATCTTCGTTGGACGCCTCTTTATAGGCATATAAATCAACGATAAAAGCTTCAAATGTGGCGTCATTTCTTGCAATGAATTCGGGCTCTGCATCACCTTTCCCATGAGCTAACCCATATACGGAGTCAGCGTTCAGAAGAATGGCATCTCCAGTTATCTCGACAGCGAAAGGTTCCCATTCTGGCAGCCAACCGCCCCATGACTTCGGGGAAATTTTTGCTTTCCCTTTCTTTGCACTTTCAAAAACCTGCCACCCCAGAATTGGGATGGCTCGGCCTCTGCAAAGATTGAATAGCATTGTGTTTCTAGTAACCATTAGACCTCTGTCCTTGGGTATTGGATGGAAGTTTGAAATCTCCATCATGAGCATCCAAATGCTCCTGGCGATTCAAGGGTTGTATATCTCTGGGATCCGTTGCTTTGCCAGGATGGTTTTGAACCTCATAGTCATGGTGACCCTGGTCGCCCTTCTTATAAGGCTTACCCATATAATCGTAATCTTTCTTCGAGTCATCAACGCCCCGCCTACGCATATTGTTCAAGAACCGCTCTCTATCTTTGCCTTTCAGAGTCTTGGCTATTTCTTCAACATATTTGTTTTCTAGATCTTGCAGACGATCATAAGCCTTTTTCAGCCTTTGCCCCATTTTGGTGCCACCATATATGTCACCAGCAATTGGAACAAGCTCGATAGCTGTTTCCCACCAAGGCCCATCAAGCGAATCCAGAATATCTGCAAGTTCCTCACCAAACTCTCTAAACTGACTTTTAGTCATATACTTATTGAACCGTTGATTTAGAATTTTTCTCCCCTGAGCTTTGATTGCTTTTTTGATACCAACTTTGGCGGCCATTTTCACAATAACTGATACTGGACTATTTCCATCCGGGTCTTTAAGCACCACGGGATTGTTGTGGCTATAGGCATATAGGTTCAGGTTTTTGGAGTGGTACACCCCTCCGTTAACTGACCCTCCTAAGTAATCTGCCAAAATTGGATCGGTGTTTTGCCACACACTCGTCCGTGGGTCGTAGTAACGCGCACCGAAGTAGTACAGCCCTGTCGTCTCATCCAGTTCTTTACCCGTAAAGTAGTAAGGCGTCAGCTGGGTATTGCTCTTCTCGTGAACCCAGGTTTCACCGAATGGGAAGTACTCAAGGTGCTCGTATACTTCACCGTCAATGTCAGTGATGTAGCTGGAGCTACCAAGGTGATCGCCATGGTAATAGAACTGTTTGGCTTCAAAGTTGATGGAGCCATTACCACCACCGGAGCCGCCACCTGAACCACCGCCGCCATTGCCATTACCACCTGGATCAAGGCCAGCATCGACCATCGCTTGATAAAGCGCAGCTTCTGCAGCTTCCAGATTGCTTTGGGCGACTTTCAGCGCATTGTGTGCCGCTTTCTTATCGCGGCCTTTTGCTGCCTTGAACGCTTCAAGCGATTGGTCATAAGCCGCTTGCGCCGCTTCTACTGCCGCCTGCGCATCCAACACTTCTTGAGGCAGTGCTTCCGATGTGGTG
>NZ_JAJUBC010000044.1 GCF_028683095.1 Enterovibrio gelatinilyticus
GATGGCGGCTTTTAACAAAAGATACGATTAGTACGCGAAGTTCAGATTAACGTAGAACGCTCGCTCTGCCGCCGGGTAATCACCTGCGGTTTCATATTCCTCATCGAACAGGTTCGCCACTTTACCACCTAGGGTAATGTTGTTCGAAATGTCGTATTGCGTAGTCAAATCCCAAACCGAGTAAGCATCCAGCATGCCACCACCTGAGAAGTTTGGACGCTCGCCTTGGTACATAAACTGCGTACCTAGCAACACATCACCCAACCATACTGATGTGCGCCATTTCGCGACTTCTTTTGCTCTACGCGCCAGTTGCTCATTCTTCGACAAATCTTTTGGATCGCGAAGTTCAAGTGACACTTGGTTATAAACTGAGCCTAGGTCGAAATCTGCCATCAGCTCAATACCTTTGATACGCGCTTCTTCAACGTTTTCTTGTTTACCATTTGGCCAGCTACCCGAGTAAACGATCAGGTTGTCGATGGTATTGATGTAACCATTCAGGCTCCAGCTTACATCGTACGTCGTTCCCTCAAAGCCAACCTCTACATTCTCTGACTCTTCAGGTTTCAAGTTAACATTACCGCTCGAGCCATAAAGTTTGTCGAATGTAGGGGCTTTAAACGCCGTACCGTAGCTTGCAAATAAACGGTAGTCTTCGTTTATCGTCCACCCGGCTGAGATCAAACTGGTGGTGTTGCCACCAAACTGGTCATTGTCGTCATGGCGCACGCTACCTTCCAGCAAAATGCTGTCCGTAACATTCCAGTTAGCCAAACCGAACACACCAATATTTTGACGAGGATTATCTTCCATTGAATCAATTGAGATAAAGCTACCGTCGAGGATTTTCTCCAACGTCAAATCAACGCCAGCGGTCAGAGCCAAGTTTTCTCTCGCTTGGTAGCGAGACGTCAAGCTTGAGTAAATTTGGCGAATTTCACTGGTTAGGTTATCTGCTGATGGGCTAGCACCTTCGGCATAGTCATAATTCTTTTGCTCGCCCACTTCAACGCGCGCTAGGGTGTTCCACTTGCCTGACGTGTAGCCAGAATCCGCACCAATAGATTTACTCTCAACCCAAAGGTATTTCTTCTCACCCTTACCGCCCGCATAGCCAATTTGGTTCTCGTACCAACGACCAATAACGTTTGAGTTCCAGTTTTGACTTGGCGCGTAGCTCAAACGAAGCGATACGTTTTTACTTTCAAACCCATGCTCGTCATCGGCTGGCGCAATGTCTGGACGAACGTTGTAACCGTCAACTGACTCCAAGCCCCCCATCAATTGCATAGACAGGTTATCTGTCAATTTGCGGGTAACGCCAACATCTGCCGAAGCAGTGCCAAAGCTGCCTCCGCCAATACTAAAACGCGTTGATTCAGCGTCGTTACGGGTAATAATGTTAATCACACCACCAATCGCGTCAGAGCCATAAACCGTTGCACCAGAGCCACGGATCACTTCAATACGCTCTACTGTATTAAGCGGCAACATATTGAAATCGACCGTACCTAGCATAGTACGAGGGAGACGAACTCCGTCTACCAGCACCAATACATGACGAGACTCTGTACCACGCAAGAAAATCGACGCGTTTTGCCCGCGACCACCGCTTTGGCCAATCTCAATACCCGGCAGCGTTTTCAACGCATCAACCAAGCTGTTTGCTTGAAGTTCTTCAAGGTCAGTGCGAGTAAGAACAGAAACAGGTGCGAGTACAGTAGAAACGGGCTGTTCAAATCGAGAGGCGGTAACGACCATTGTGTCGTCGATAGAAGGGGTGGTTGTTTCGGCGTGCGCAAACACAGCCATTGGCAGCATTCCAGCTACCCAATACTTATGAGACATATCAGATCCATTTTCGCGTGTATCTAATGATGTCAGGAAATCCTGAGACCATATTGTAACCCAGCTGATATTCGGACTTAGAGACGACCTACGATGACGACTTCCCATACTCTATGTTCATAGGAATACAGTGTCTGGCTTTTGCCATGTCATTTTCGTTTCTCATTACCGCTGCGCGCCAGTTCTGGACTTACACCAGATTCCCAGCTGGAAGTAAAAAGCGCGCCGATTATAGATAAGTCAGCGCGCCTTTAATACTTAGATTATGAGATCTGCCCCTAATTAGCTTGGAAAGTGCTAGGAAGAAGACATTCGGAAGTTAGTAGTTGATGCTGATGTAATCCACTTCTTCGACATCCAGCTTCATCTTGATGTACACGGTCAAGACAAAGAAGAAGTTTGCAAGTAAGTTAGCAAACCTTGGCAGCGTAGGCTCAAACGTCTCGCCCGACTCATCTAAACGATGAAGTAAGCGGACGGTTTTCTTTGCACCGGTACGACATTGATGTAATGCCATCACAGCAACGGGGCCTCGAGGCAACACGAAGCGCGAGACACGACCGCGACTTTCTTCGTTGTAAAAGTCATATCGCGCATGCAGCCACTCTAAGTCTTCCTCAAAGATGCCATTCTTGCCACGAACAGAACCATTGAGATGATAGATTTTAGGGTGAAGCGTTTCCAAATCTGCCACGACATCGTCAAAACCCTCAGGCATCTGTGCCAAAACCATCCCTACCAAGCTACACAGCTCATCAGTATGAATTTCGTAATCACACGTGAGTGCAGATTCATAAATAAAGGGGTAACAAATCTCTTTGCGATTTTTCGACTTTTGAATACTCATTGGTCAACTCAGTCTCTTAAGGTTGTGCCAATCTTATCCTAACCGATATGTTTACGCTTCTGCTGGCGAAAAAGTCAGCGAAAAGGCTGGACAATACAGCTTGGCTACATACAATTTGCGCTCATTTTTAGTTATGCAGGTTAGGTAATATGAGCAACACCCTGATTGACACCAGCCAATACCAGGCGCAACTGGACGAAAAGATTGCACGTATGCAATCGACATTTTCCGAGTTCAATGCCCCTGAGTTAGAGGTGTTCCCATCACCAGACAAGCACTACCGAATGCGTGCTGAGTTTCGCGTCTGGCATGAAGGCGACGACCTTTACTACATCATGTTCAATCAGGAAACCAAGCAGAAGTACCGTGTGGATCAGTTTCCACAGGCAAGTCGCATCATCAATGATTTGATGCCACTGCTGGTTGACGCCATCAAACCGATTGAAAGCCTGCGCCGTAAACTGTTCCAAGTAGACTTTCTGTCTACCATGAGCGGTGAAGTACTCGTTTCTATGCTTTACCACCGCCAATTGGATGAAGAGTGGGAGGCCAACGCTCGCACACTCAAACAACGCTTAAATGATGAAGGGTTCAATCTCAACCTCATTGGTCGCGCACGTAAGCAAAAAATCATCCTTGACCGTGATTACGTGTTGGAAAAACTCACTGTCGATGGTCGACCTCTCACCTATCAGCAAATTGAAAATAGTTTTACCCAGCCAAACGGTAAAGTGGCTGAGAAAATGCTGGAATGGGCCGTTGATTGCACGCAAGAAAGCACGGGCGATCTGCTTGAGCTTTACTGTGGTAATGGTAACTTTTCACTGGCGTTGGCAGACAATTTCGATCGCGTGCTAGCCACTGAATTGGCAAAGCCGTCGGTTGAGTCAGCGCAGTTCAACATTGCCATCAACAAGATCGAAAACGTACAGATCATTCGCATGTCTGCGGAAGAGTTTACGGAAGCGATGGAAGGCAAGCGCGAGTTTCGTCGTCTGCAACAAGCAGGTGTCGATTTGAAGAGCTATAACTGCAATACCATCTTTGTCGATCCACCGCGCTCAGGCATGGATGAAGGAACCTGTCGCATGGTGCAAGGCTACGATCGTATCCTCTATATCTCGTGCAATCCAGAAACGCTAAAAGAGAACTTAGCCATCTTATCTGAAACGCACACTATTTCGCGTTTCGCATTATTTGATCAGTTCCCATACACACATCACATGGAAGCTGGCGTTCTGCTTGAACGAAAATAAGCCAAGATAACAGACAAAAAAGGAGCCGATAGGCTCCTTTTTTGATATTAGCATTTCGACAATGATGAATTGATACGCTGTGCGAGGCTCAGTTGCTTAACCCCAACAATGACGAATCATGATCGCCACTTACTCGCTGGCTGTTTCTTCTTTCTTGTTCATCGTCAGCCAGCCCATTTTGTGAACGACCCAGAAAGCCAACAGCATGGTGACAATGATCGAGAAGAAGTTACCGCCAAGATCCGGCACTTGCATACGAACAAAAGCGGAATAGCCAAACGCACCCACAAGGAAACAAGCAAACGCGATCAGCGGTGTTCCTTCAGTCAGCGGTTGATTAACGTGTTGCTGGTAAAAGCAGTATACCGACAGCACGAATGCAATAACGGGGAATACGGAGAAGGCAACGCTATCGATAAAAAACGTTGCGAGAGTCGCACTGCCGCACAAACCGGCGAGCACAGCGAGTAGAAGAAATTTACGCTCTGATTGGTGATTCTGTTCCATAATTTTTACCTGCCTGAAGACAACTTATCCTTGAGAGCATTACGTTCACGTTCTTTTCGATACCAATACGCACCTTTTGACAGCATGCGAAGCTGAGTAACCAGTCGCTCTGCAAGCTCAGCACGAGCACGCTTGTCCAAATCCAGCGCTTCAGCACCGGAACTGAACACCAAAGTCACACATGCCTCAGCTTGATTATAGGCTTCTTCACGCGTCAACCCTGCGGTTGCTTCGAAATATTCTGTCAGTTCCGCAACAAAGTGTTGGATCTCTCGTGCGACAGCGGCACGAAATGCCGTCGACGTACCCGAACGTTCACGTAATAGCAGCCGAAGTATATTAGGGCTACTTTCAATAAATTCCATGAAGGTTTCCACCGACGTTCTTACCACACTGCCTTCTGTAGCAATACGTTGGCGAGCTTGGCGCATTAACTGACGCAGCAACAAACCGCCTTCATCGACCATGGTCAAACCCAGTTCATCCATGTCTTTGAAGTGACGATAGAACGACGTTGGCGCGATACCAGCTTCACGCGCTACTTCACGTAGACTGAGGTTGGAAAAGCTCCGGTCTGCGCTGAGCTGGCTAAATGCCGCATCAATCAGCGTTCGCCGAGTTTTTTCTTTCTGTTGTGCTCTTATTCCCATCGCCAGTGTTTACCTCATGAAATCTAAGAGCAAACTATACTCGCTTTTTTTCATCAGTTCAGTGCCTGTGAGTAGCACTTTTTGTAATCCTGAGTTGGATCACCGACTTGGTGATTCATTTTTGCACTTAATGGTACGCACCATCATTGCTCGCGCCACTTTTAGTACATATTGCATTCGATACTTACAAATTTGAGCTATGTCGTTCACACCTTCCACGCTCTAGAATCTGCACTACGTCGTCTTACTCCTGCTCAATAAATAAGGCCAGCCTAATGAAATATACCCATATTGCCGTCAGCTTCCTGCTATTGGGATACTCGTCGATAGGACATGCACAGCTTGCTCCTGAGGAAGGTATCAGTGGCAATTTTTCTTTATTGGCAGCCGTATCGTCGACCGACTCTACTTTATCCACCACTGTTGATGCTCATTTACCAAATGGCGAACAGGCGCGATCTGAAGAGCTTCTCGGAGCCGGACTAGGAAACATCACTTATACCTTTGGCGATGAGTTAAATAAGCAATTATTCATCGGTACATCACGTGAAGATATTGCAACCGGCCTCATCGCATTGGAAATGGGTTACCGCCACTTAACCCATTCAGGCACAACATTCAGCTTGGCATTTTTACCCACGGTATTAACAGACGAAGTATGGCAAGACCCATATAACTGGGACACTTCACGCGAAAAAACAGACAGAAATGGCAATGCATACCTATTGTCATTATCTCACATCAACGGCTCACCATTTTCCATCGATATCGGTTTTGCTAACATCAAAATTGATGAGGAAAAATCAGGGCAAACTCACCTCGATAGGCCTGAACAAAAGAGTATGAATCGTAATGCTCATAGCTATTTTGGCAAACTGAGTTATCAAGAAATGCTCACTGTCACGAGTGGGTATAGTGTTTCTCTGCGTTACCTTCACCACGATACCGAAGGTAACGCGATGACATACAATCACCTCAGTGCTGAAGGAACCTGGTTCAAGCTCCACAATCGCCATAAATTTGCCGCGACACTGGCAACGGGCTTATCCAAATTCGATAAAACTAACCCAATTTTTGAAGAGCAACGATCCGACGCTCAATACTCTGTATTTGGTGCTTACGAATTCGTATCCTTGTTTGGAAATGAAAATTTGTCGTTCCTATCGTTGGCAAGTTACAGCAATCATCGCTCCACCATCGATTTTTATTCTTTCGAAGAATATTTCTTCTCCTCGGGTTTCAACATCTCATTTTGATGGCGTTTCGGCAGCCATTCCCATTATTGAACGGTTTTTCATTAATGTAGCGTGATCACCTACGCTGAATAGTAGAGAGTGTATTCTCGTTACGTAACATGGGCGTTACACTTATCACCAAACAACCAGAATATAATGAAAACAAAAGGTCATACGGATATGAGCAAAACGACCCCTACATCGTCCAGCCATTTTGATGTCATCGTGATCGGCAGTGGGCCCGGCGGCGAAGGTGCTGCAATGGGTTTAACCAAAGCAGGATTACGCGTTGCCGTTGTTGAAAAAGAAAGTACGGTAGGTGGAGGCTGTACTCACTGGGGTACCATTCCGTCCAAAGCATTAAGGCACACCGTCAGCCGTATTATCGAGTTCAATCAGAGCCCGATTTATACTGGTGACAATCAACATATTCACAGCACATTTTCTGCCATCTTAGGCCATGCGCAATCCGTGATTGGAAAACAAACTCGTATGCGTCAGGGGTTCTACGACAGAAATCTCTGTACCATTCTGCACGGCACTGCGCGTTTTAGTAACACGCATGAAATGGAGCTCACAGCTGCAGACGGCACCATCGACAAATACACTGCCGATAAGTTTGTGATTGCCACAGGCTCTCGCCCATATCGCCCTAAAGATGTTGATTTCACACACCCTCGTGTTTATGACAGTGACTCCATCCTCTCTCTACAGCATGATCCGCGCCACGTCATTATTTATGGAGCGGGTGTTATTGGCAGCGAGTATGCTTCTATTTTCCGTGGTTTAGGCATCAAAGTTGACCTCATCAATACGCGAGATCGCCTGCTGTCCTTCCTTGATAACGAAATGTCAGACTCGCTGTCTTATCACTTCTGGAATAGCGGTGTTCTGATCCGTAATGATGAAACCTACGAGAAAATCGAAGGCACAAAAGAAGGCGTTATCCTTCACCTTCAATCTGGCAAGAAGATGAAAGCCGATTGCCTGCTGTTTGCCAATGGTAGAACCGGTAACACAGATGCACTGAACCTAAAAGCGGTGGGGCTGAAAGCTGACTCCCGCGGACAACTGAGTGTGAATGACAACTATGGCACTGCCGTTGAACATGTTTACGCCGTGGGTGATGTCATTGGCTACCCAAGTCTAGCCAGCGCTGCCTATGACCAAGGCAGAATTGTTGCTCAGGCGATTGTCGAAGGACAGGCAAATGGTCGACTGATTGACCATATCCCTACTGGTATTTACACCATTCCAGAAATCAGCTCTGTGGGAAAAACCGAACAAGAACTCACTGCAGCTAAAGTGCCTTACGAGGTAGGTCGCGCCCAATTTAAACATTTAGCACGAGCGCAAATTGCGGGTATGGATGTGGGCAGTTTGAAAATATTGTTCCACCGTGAAACCAAAGAAATCTTGGGTATTCACTGTTTTGGTGAACGTGCTGCTGAAATTATTCACATCGGACAGGCCATTTTCGAGCAAAAAGGCGAAGGCAACACGCTTGATTACTTCATCAATACAACGTTCAACTACCCAACCATGGCGGAAGCGTATCGCGTCGCTGCATTGAATGGTTTAAATCGTTTGTTCTAACCAGAGAAGTATCACCTTAGAAACGAAAAAACGGAGCGAATGCTCCGTTTTTTATGCCGTTAACCTATCGACAGACCTCTGGGCTGTGATCTGTATTTTTTAGCCTTCGAGACGCACGATGTCACGCCATGGCAAATCCGTATCACCCATGACAATGAAGTTAGGATTTTCTAACGAATCCCGCTCGTTGTAGGAAAGCGGAGACAGGGTAGTATCGAGAATACGACCGCCCGACTCTTCAACAATGCACTGCGTCGCTGCAGTATCCCACTCTCCTGTCGGACCGAGACGTAAATAACAATCAACCGCTCCTTCAGCAACCAAACACGACTTTAATGCAGCAGAGCCTAGCGGCACTAAGTTGTAATTCAAACTCGGTGCTAACCGTTCAGTGATTGCTTTAATGTTTTGACGTCGGCTGATGGCGATAGACAGTGATTTTACGTCACCATCATGCTTCATGATCGACAGACGGACTTTTTCACCATCAGGCATCACTTTCCACGCACCGAGCCCTTTCGCGGCATAATACGACACACCAGAAACAGGGCCATAGACGACGCCCATAATTGGCTGATTATTTTCTACCAACGCAATGATTGTCGCGAAATCACCGCTGCCCGCAATGAACTCTTGCGTGCCATCTAGTGGGTCGACCAACCAGTAACGTGTCCATGTTTCGCGTTCTTCGAGAGGTACAGAGGCATCCTCTTCAGACAAAACAGGAATATCTGGTGTCAGTGCGCTTAAACGCTCTGTAACAAGCTTGTGTGCAGCCATGTCAGCGCTTGTAACTGGCGTATCATCGCTTTTGATGTTCTTTTCAAAATCGCCACGCTGATAAATATCTAAGATCACTTGCCCTGATTCACGAGCAATCTCTATGACAGGTTGCAATAGCTGTGACAGCTCCATACCTTACTCCTTTTGGGCTCTCACACTACGACTTTGCTTGGCTGACAATGGTCACCTTCACAGACGTCCCTACAAACGGTTAACGGCTGTTCAACTGCCTCAATGCCAACATTAATGCAGTAATACTGCGAGCTTCCCCAAAATCGACGTGCGCTAATAATTCTTCTGCCTGCGCAAGCGGCCAGCGGACCAATTCCAATGGCTCGGGTTCATCGCCCTCGAGCTTCTCTGGGTAAAGGTCCTGCGCCAGTAACAGGGTCATCTTGCTGGAAAAATACGACGGTGCAAGCACCACTTCTTTCAGCGGGATCATATGATTGGCACCAAAGCCAATTTCTTCTTTTAATTCTCGGTTAGCTGCTTCCAAAGCGGTTTCACCAGGATCAATGAGTCCTTTAGGAAAGCCTAGTTCATAACGTTCTGTGCCGGCGGCATATTCTCTGACCAACAACATATCGCCATTGTCTGTCACGGGGACCACCATTACGGCGTTTCGTCCGCTTGGTTTCATTCGCTCATAGGTGCGTTCAACACCATTACTAAAGCGAAGATCTAACGCTTCAATTTGAAATAACCGCGATTTCGCGACTACCTTCGCATCAAGAATTTCTGGTGCTACTGTCTTTTGCGTCATCATTCTCTCCTGCAGAAGCCTAACCGTTGAAGCTCAACCGGTAACGCCCTTCTCCATCTGGCGCGCCCAACCAACCCAACTGGCCTTTGATACCCTGAGGCAGAGCATCACCCGGAATAAACCACCCGCTTACGCTATATTGCTGGTCCGGTGACAAAGATAAATTAAATTCAGTTTCAAGAGCTTCCGAATCACTGTCTCCACTCACCAATACACGACCGGTGTCACACGTTAGTTGTGCCATCACCAAACCAGGTTCAACCGACCCCATTGGCGAGTCAACACTACCTTGCGACCAAGCCAGCGTGCCGTCAAGCACATCACAGAAAGGTTGCTGCAATTGGTAATCACGAAGAGTGAGATCAAACTGCCCTTTTAAACTAACAGGCATTGGATAAGGGATAAATGATTGAACAAAGTGCGCGGGCGCAGAGAGCAGCAATTGATTTGCATACACCCCACTAAAGCCATACCCAACGTTGCCACGTACAGAGAATCCGGGCACGCCGGAAACGCGAACACCGAGATCCGCCTTCCCTGCTAACAGTGCGAGTGGGTTGAACTGCCAATTGATGGCACCAAGAGACTGACCTTGCCAACGAAAATCTGACGCCATGCCATTCCAGATAGTTCCAGATACGCCATTCACTTCCAACCCGTTTACAGGCGGAATGTAGCGAAAAACAAAACTAGCTGGAGTATGCACCACAACACTAGTCAGTAAGACCAGTACAAACACGATACTCATGAGGACTGTGCGCTTCATCTTACCCTCGTCCTAATTGCAGGCGCTTTACTTCAACCAATCCCGACTTATCGGTCTTACCTATATCAATGAACTTCACCTGCACGCCGTGACTCACGGACAAAAAGTCGAGCCAGCTTAACAAGGTATTAAATGGCATGGGTTTCAACCAAACTTGGATCTGCTCTTGCTGTGGCTGAAGACGCACAATTTCAAGGTTGTAGCGCTTAACACTGGTGGTCACAGACTGATTGAGCGGCAACGCACTCGCCTGTCCACGACTTCCCGCAGTAACGCGTAGTGATTGGATTTCAGCCGCTTTACCATTAACCCAAGCCAGCAGATTCTTTTCACTGTTCACACGTTGCTGAGCTTGCTCTGCTCGAGCTTGAAGTGGACTCACCACTCCCCAATACAGGCCGCCGAGAAGTAATACGGCTGTTGCAACGCCCATCAGGCGTTGCTCTCGCTTAGATAGCCCTTGCCAATAAGCCAATATCGCTTTCATTTATGGCTCCTTTCGCAAGACAAATGCACCCGTGACGCTTTGCTGATCACGACTCAATTGCCCTAATTCTGTCGAATACTTCGCGGACAGTGCCTCACGCAGTTTTTCGAAATCACCAAAGTCTTTGCCGCGAGCATTCAGACGCAACTCACCACGATCACGATCGAAGCGCATGGCATCCAACTTGATGCCTGACGCCCCGTCCAAAATCGGGCCTAGTTCGGCAAGCCAAATCATGACACCAGAACTGCTTCCCGTTCCAGATAATCGTGTCACTTCGCTTTCGAGTATACGGCGCATATAACTGGTGGTAGGAATGCGTTGGTTTTGAGGCAACAGTGCACGCACTCGCGCCTCACTTTGGGCGCGATATTCATCAGCTTGTGCTTCCATTTGATAGATACCCGCCACTTGCTCAGCGCCTAGCACTGAGAGTAACAAGGCAGCCGCAATAGCAACACTTCGCCAAGGTTTAAGGTGCTTATAGATTTGATTTTGAGGCTTATATTGACCAACGAGCAGATTGTATCGGCTAGTTAATGCGCCTTGCGCAAGTAGCATCATGACCAATTCGGCTGGCTCACTTCGCCAATTTTCAGCAGCACCCTCTGGCAACTCAGAGTAACTAACAACCGCTTTCATTGGTGCATCAGCATCTTCTTGCTCGTGCAAACTACGCAACCACACTGGCAACCACAGCATTTCAGCCATGCCCCCTGAGGTTTCATCTACGCGCACAAGCCAACGGTCATTGAGCTTCGCGACACTGTAGGCGTCTTCATCAAGCGGTAAGCACAAGCAATCAGGAATAAGACGACGCACAGTAAGACCCGCATCGGCCAAGGCATCAAGCCACTGCTGCATGATGCGCTTTTCAACCACGGCCACATGCGCTTGCTCAGCACTTTTGCTCAACAAAGTAACATGAACTTGATCCACGTCCTGTGCCAAATCATCTTCGAGCAGGAAAGGTAATACGTTCTCTAACTGACGCGCACTCCCAGATGGGATAGCCACTGTCGCTAAGGTAACTGCAGCACTGTCAGCCAGCGCCACCACCTCTCGATCGACAGCATAGTCTGTCAACTGTGACAAACTGTCAGCTTCGCCTGACGCGATCACTTCCTGTTGGCTCGTTGACCACACCAGCCAAGGTATGGGTTCCTGCGTATCGCAGTTAAGCCTTATTGTCAGGATCTCGCTCACTCATTCCTCCAAAGCGGCGACGAACTACAGTCACCGTACCATTATCATCCCTTTGCAACAGCGCTCGTAATCGTAACGACGTGCTGTCGAGGGTTATTTCCGTGTCCAACTCAAAATAGCGGCTTCGCACATCAAGATTTTTTTGTAGCTTTTCTTTATCTTCGTCGCTAAGCCCTGAGAGTACAGGCTCTGCAATAAAACTCGCGATGTCTTTCCAACCATCAACTGCATTTCGCTCGTTGATCAGCTGCTTCGCTTGATCTTCCGACAAGTTAGGGTGCAGCAATGCAGTCAGGATCGGTGCATCTTCTTCCGTCAGCGTATTGATGTTCACCACCAGCTTATTGCTGGGAATCGCACACAGCAACGGGCTCACTTTCTCATAAATTTCACGGGTCACACCGTTAATGGCACGCCATTCTGATATATCAGCAATCAAACCATTGGGAGCAACGTGCGGTATCGGACGTGCTTCGTATTCACTATCTTCAACGCCCAACGGCGATTGAACATTGGTGTTAATATCGATGTATTCCCACGTTGCTGCCGCAACCGTTTCCGCCTCAAAGCTGTCAATGTCTTGCGATTCAATCAACTGTTGCAGCGCAATTACCAGCGCCGGATTGGTGCCATTCTCAGTCGGCTTGATATCTCGCAACCCGTTGACATTAAAACAGGCCTGACGATCGTAAACGTTGCCTGTTGCCTGTCCGCCATCAAGAGGGTAAATCTGATCACGCACAGCCCAAGGTTGACTCAACGTCACCGTGTCGTCGTCACCAAAACTCTCTTCAAGACCAAAACGAGCAAGTGATTCTACCGACTGCGCATACCAATATGCCTGCTGGTAACGAATTTGGCTTTCTGCTCGGTCAAAGTTCACGAACATACGGCTTGCCATGTTCACTGACACCATGGTCATCAAAGCCATGATCAAAAGCACGACAAGCAGTGCAACACCGCGTTGTGATTGTCGGCCGTGCGTTTTCATTATCATTGTACGCCACCAGCAATTGGCGCAGGTAACACTTGCCCAGGCAGTAAATAAACTCGGGTCAACTCACCATAGCGCTCGGTGTCGAGTGTCACTCGGACAGCTTTCGGCATCTCAAGCGGAGTGTCCCAACTTTGCTGCCAACTCTCACTGCCCAGCACTTCAAATTTAATATCTGTGACACCTTCCATCACTGGCATCACAGCAGGGTCAACCGCCGAACTATCATCAGGGTACATCCAACGAACGCGCTCTAACGTGTCATCTTGAATGCGATACCCCACCTTGACCACTTCTCCGCGAGGGAACAGGGCTTGTGGGTTAATCCACCCACCGCGAACAAAGCGTATTCCCTGAGATTCCGATTCATTCACATCATCACCAAGTTCGAGCAATGACTCTTGCGCTTCCTCACCACCATCGCGATATTGTCTCGCCATCATTTGGCGGAAATCGCTATCCATGATCAGTAGTGTGCGTTGCAAGGTTTTTAGGGCATTACCCACTTCTTCTGTTTGCTTATCACTGGCAATCACATTGCTGAATATCTGGTTTGCCGCGACGCTCAACGTGGCGAATATCATCAAGGCCAGCAACACTTCAATAAGTGTAAACCCGCGAGATCGGCGCTTAATTTGCAGGAACATACGTTCTCACCGACACAATTGAGCTACGCTTCGTTTCGTCTTGCCAAACAATCACGTCGATAGCGCGAAGCATGCTGTCTGCTGTCGCCGTGGGTTTAATGGTCCAATACCACTTTCGCCCAGCCATTTCTGAGCTGCCATTCTTTTCTGAAGACAACGCTTTTCCTTCCAAGACCAACAATGCCAGTTGATTATCAGCCACCATGGCAGCAAAGGTTTTTTCTTCTAGCACACCGAGTGTATTCACATGCTGTCCGGTGGCATTAAGCACCGCTAGCGCAGCCACCGCAAAAACAGCCATGGCTACTAGCACTTCAATCAGGGTAAAGCCGCGAAGTCGCTTCACTCTCTACCCTCATTCAGCGCAGTTATTTTGAACGTCGCCACATCATTTCCTTCCACTTGCCACAGGCGTTTCTCATTGGCTAAAAATGTCAGCGAAAATGGGATGATTTCACCGTTACCCATTAGCACCACTTGTGGTGGTTTTGGTTTTTCCTCTTCTTCAGCAAACATTTCGTCATCAAACAGTTCGGTCCGCTCAAAAAGGCGATCTTCTTCAGCAACAAACCCCGTGACTTGCAAATCAAGCTCGATACCTTCGGGCATGGTGGCTTCAGTGACTGTGCGCCCCTTTTCAACTGGCACCCAGTCTTCTCGAGTTAGACGCACCAACTGGTAGCTGTTGTCATTCACTCGCAGGCCAAACGTTTGACCGCTCAACAACGCTTGTTCAGTCCAAAGCTGTACCAATTGATAGAAACGCTGGGCTTCCCCTTTAGCTTCATCACTTTGGTTTTGCGGAAGGTTGGGCACCACGATCACTGCGCTGATAGCTAACAACAGCATCACAAGCAGAATTTCCAGCAATGTAAACCCGGACGGGCGCCCTCTCTTCATCGATTACTTAAGGTCTAACATGTTCCAGTTACCAATGTCCTGGTTCACACCCTCACCGCCTTCTTGGTTATCCGCGCCCAAGGAGAAAATATCAACGGAACCATGCTCACCTGGGTTGAGGTATTGATAATCGTTACCCCAAGGGTCTTGCGGCAAACGCTTAATGTAGCCATCTTGACGATAGTTACGTGGCTCTGGAGACGAGCTAGGCTTGCTGACCAATGCATCCAACCCTTGGTCTGTCGTCGGATAAACACTGTTATCCAGACGGTACATATCTAGCACACCCTCAAGTGAACTAATGTCTGTGACGGCTTTTTGTTGATCCGCTTTGTCTTTGTTACCCAACAGGTTTGGTACCACCAAACTTGCCAGCACACCCAAAATAACGATGACAACCATGATTTCCAGCAGGGTGAAGCCCTGTTGACGTCGTTGCATGTTCTCTCTCCTGAAAAATTGCTGCTCGGCAGCTTATATTGAAATCAAACGCCCACAATATTGTTGAGCTGAATAATAGGCATTAATGTTGCCACCACAATGAAAAGTACGATTAACGCCATCACAATAATCAACAAAGGACCAAAAATACCCAGTGCGATGTTCACTTGAGACTCAAAATCCCTGTCTTGGTTGTCCGCCGCTCGAGTCAGCATTTGTTCTAGCTCGCCACTTCGCTCACCACTGGCGATCATGTGCAGCATCATTGGCGGAAACAGTTTCGATTTTTCCAACGACACTCTAAGGCTTGTGCCTTCACGAACTCGGTCAGAGGCTTCCAACACTTTGGTTTTCACCCAAGTGTTTGTCATCACATCAGCAGCCACTTTCATACCGTCCAAGAGCGGAATAGCGCTGGAGGTACAAATTGACAACGTACGCGCAAAACGAGATGTATTAAGCCCTCGCGCAACACGTCCTATTACAGGCATGCTGAGAACATTTCTATCCCAACCCAGTTTTCGATTTGGGTTTCGAAGCATCATCTTGGTCAGCACGAATGTCGCGACGAATACGACTAACACTAGCCATCCCCACTCGGTGACAAAATCACTGGCGGCAAGTAACACCTGAGTAATACCGGGCAACTCAGCACCCGTTTTTAGAAATTGCCCAACAATATCTGGTACGACCGTCGCCAACAAAAATGCCACGATCGCGATAGCCGCCACGGTCAACACAATGGGGTAAACCATGGCTTGAATCAGCTTGTTCTTCACCTGCTGTCGGTTTTCGACGTAGTCAGCCAAACGCTCAAGCACAGGCCCTAAGTGACCGGATTTTTCACCTGCAGCGACCATGGCGCGAAAGAGCTGGTCAAACACATGAGGGTAGTCCCCAAAGCTATCTGACAGGGTATACCCCTCAACTACTCGGGCTCGCACCCCTGTAAGCATGTTCTTCAGCCGTGGCTTTTCCGTTTGTTCCGCGACGGCTTTGATACACTCTTCAAGTGGCATGGCAGCTTGCACCAATGTAGCGAGCTGGCGGGTGATCAGTGCCAAATCATTTGTGCTGATCCCACGCTGAAAACCTGCAGAGGGTTTAGCTTGGTTTTGCTGTTCTTTCTCATGAGTTTGCGCTATCTCCATCGGGACTAGCGCTTTTTCACGAAGTAATTGGCGAGCCAATCGCGCTGTATCCGCTTCAATCACGCCCTTAACGGTGCGCCCTTTGGCATTTAACGCTTTGTATTCAAACGCCGCCATTACCCCTCCCGCGTCACACGCAGAACTTCTTCTAGCGTCGTTTGACCTTTACGCACTTTCATCAAACCATCCGCTCGAATGCTCGGGGAGGATTGGCGAACATAGCGTTCAATGGCCTGCTCGCCCGCTTCATTATGAATGAATTCCTGCACTTGCGTATCCACAACCAGCAGTTCATGAATACCCGTTCGACCGCGATAACCTTTATGGTTACAGGCTTTACAACCCTTAGCACGGTAAAGGGTCAATGGCTCATGTTCTGCCAAACCAAACCACGCTTTGCTTTGCGTGTCCGCCTCATAGGCTTCTTTACAGTCAGGGCATAAAGTACGAACCAAGCGTTGAGCTAATACGCCCAATAACGAGGAGGAAACAAGGAAAGGTTCAATCCCCATATCGCGCAAACGCGTGACAGCACCAACTGCGGTATTGGTATGAAGGGTCGACATCACCAAGTGACCCGTCAAAGAAGCTTGAACTGCAATTTGCGCGGTTTCTAAATCACGAATCTCACCAACCATTACCACGTCAGGGTCTTGGCGCAATATTGCGCGCAAACCACGCGCGAACGTCATATCAACTTTGGTGTTCACTTGCGTCTGACCAATGCCGTTGATATCAAATTCAATCGGGTCTTCGACGGTGAGTATATTGCGCTCGGCGCTATTAAGTTCCGTCAAACCGGCATACAAGGTGGTCGACTTACCCGAACCTGTGGGACCGGTGACCAGTAATATACCGTGTGGGCGCTTAATCAAGGTTTGGAAGCTGTCATGGACAGATGGCGTCATCCCCAAACTTTCGAGGTCAAGTTGAGTGGCATTTTTGTCCAACAGGCGCAATACGACACGTTCACCGTGGGATGACGGCATGGTAGATACACGCACATCAACAGCACGTCCACCAATACGCAGTGAAATACGACCATCTTGAGGAACACGTTTTTCTGCGATATCGAGACGCGCCATGACCTTGATACGAGAAACAAGCAGCGGCGCTAATTTGCGGCTAGGGCTTAAAACTTCACGAAGCACGCCATCAACACGGAAGCGAATCGATAGACTTTTCTCGAACGTTTCAATGTGGATATCAGACGCGGTTTCTTTGATGGCTTCACCAAGCATGGCGTTGATTAATTTGATGATCGGCGCGTCATCTTCGGACTCAAGCAAATCTTCACTTTGCGGCAGCTCTTCCGCAAGAGCAAAGAAGTCATCGCTGTCAGCACCAATGTCTTGCATCAGTTGCTGCGCTTCGGATGAATCACGCTGATAAAGCTGGGTTAACTTGGGGTCAAAATCTTCAGTGCGAAGCTGTATCGGTGTAAAGCTTTGACCAAGTACACGGCGTACTTCCATCAATACCGCTGGCTTCGGTTGATCTCGGTAATACAACAGCCAGCCACCGTCCGTTCGCTCAACGACCACGCCATGACGCTTGGCAAAGCCAAACGGCAAACGCGTTGCCGCTGTCACCACTTCAGCGTCAAAGTCTTCGCTGATGAAGTCCGTTTCTAAATCTACAGACTGCGTATCCATCACCGCTACCTCAACTCAGCCATGATGGCACGCACTTCCGCAGGCATCGTCAAGTCCACACCGTACTCAGGAAGTATTGGCTTTTTCACGCCAGGCATCAGTTTCACTTCCTCTTGAGCTCGATAAATTTGTTCAGCTCTGATGTAGTTATATTTACGCTGTGAAATTCCATCAGCCGTTAAACCAGTGCGGATGATCGTTGGCTTGATAAATAGCATCAGGTTACGTTTTGTTTTGCCTGATGACGTGGATTTAAACAGGTGACCAAGGAACGGAATATCTCCCAATAACGGGACCTTCTGTTCACTTTCGTTGGTCTGCTCATCAATCAAGCCACTCAGCACAATCATTTGCTTATCCGCCGCCAATACTGAAGTGGTTAGCTGACGTTTACCAAAGCGAATATCAACTGCCCCACTAGCGCCGAGTACGTTAGAAATTTCCTGCTCAATATTGAGTTGAACGGAGTCTCCCTCGTTTATCTGTGGCGTGATTTTCAGCTTAATACCCACGTCTTTACGTTCAACGGTTTGGAACGGGTTGTCGTTACTTGAGCCTGTCGTCGAGCCTGTTACCACTGGTACTTCTTCACCAACGATGAACGATGCTTCTTCGTTATCCAACACCATCAGGCTTGGCGAAGAAAGAATATTAGATTCGCTGTTCGACGATACCGCTGTGACCAACGCCGTCCAGTCACCAAACACGATGCCAGCGGCAAGACCACTCACACCACCCAGAACTTCTGCGATAGCCGTTGGGTCGCCAGATTCCGTGATGGGTACCTCGACCAAATTGTTGTTGTTATCAAAGCGCGACTCTGTCGTGGTTTGATCTTTCGCTTCTTCTTGCGCAGCGAGGTAGTTGGTAACAGGCACGCCCGTATTACCAAATTGAATACCACCGCCATCGAGCGAGCCCCACTGAACACCCAGATTAGCGCCATCGCTTTCTGATACTTCCACGATCATGGCTTCAATCAATACTTGCGCACGACGGATATCCAGCTGAGAAATCACACTTTCCAATGCACGCATGATGTCAGGCGGCGCCGTGATCACCAGTGCATTTGTTCCTTTGTGAGAAGAGATTTTTACATCGTTACCCGCAACCGCGCCTGTTTGACGTTGGCCACCTTGCTTTTCGGCGATCAGGTTTTCAGACACGCCCTGCAATACATCCACCACTTCTTCGGCTTTTGCATAACGAAGATAAATGACACGGTTATTACCCGTGGTTGCCATTTCGCGGTCAAGTTGGGAGATAAGCTTACGAATGCGGTCACGCACTTGAGGTTCACCAGAGATCAACACTGAATTGGTACGCTCATCAGCAACAAAGCTAGGCTGGAGAAGTTGAGGAGTATTTTTACCGTCACCTTGCTTATTCAAACTCTCAACAATTCTCACCATCTCTGAGGCCGACGCAAACTCAAGGTGAACCACATCCACTTCTTTGTTACCCGCTTGGTCAACACGTTCAATGATCTCGGCCAAACGGTTAACAACCGCAGCACGGCCCGTGATCATAATGACATTGGCTGGGTCATAGTGAACCACGTTACCCGCACCCGCGTTGTCAATGAGCTGTCGAAGTAGCGGTGACAATTCGCGAACAGAAACGTTTTTTACCGAGACAACGCGCGTAACAACCGCATCGCCTTGCACTTTGTCATTATCACCCACCACAGGGATTGCCGATTGCTTCGCGTCTTTGTCGCGAATGACTTTCAACACACCATTTTCCATTTCAACCACAGCAAAGCCATAAACAGACAATACATTGAGGAAAAACTGGTAATACTGATCTTCGTTGAGCACATCGTAGCTACGCACGTTGACCTTGCCACGAACCGCAGGGTCAACAATGATCGTTTTCTCAAGGTTGCGTCCCACAATTTCGATGAACTCTTGAATATCAGTCCCTTTAAAGCTGGCGCTAAATTCTGCCGCCCATGCGCCCATGCTCTGCATGGCGAGCATGCCAGCAATCAACCACGTTTTACCTTTCATCCACGTCTTCACTGTGTTCTCCGTTTCAGTCTTACTTAGAGACCGATATAAATTTCGTGCAATTCACCGCCGCGCTGAACGGTAAGGCTGATTTCTGACGCATCAGACAAACTTTGCCAAATGCGATTCATCTCTGCAGGGTTGGTTAAATCTGAGCCGTTAATCCCCACGGCAACGTCTCCGGGCTGTAACCCTGCTTCTTTAAACAGGCGACTATCGCTCCCCGGACCGAGGCGATAACCGATCAACCCTTCATCACCTTGCTCTTGAGAAAGCGTGATGTATTTCAACAGCGATTGAGGGTTGCTAAGAATTTCGGCTTTGACCTTCGTTAGGTCAGCACGCTCCGTGTTTCTTGAATTGGCAGCAGGGCGAGCAGCGGCAGGATTATTTCGCTTAGGCTGTTGCGATGTTTTACTGTAATCCACTCCTGCCAGCATTAACGCTTCATCATTCCCGTTATTACGCAATATCACACGATCGTTCAACACTTGACGTAAAATAACGCGTGTTCCTTCAATTGCTTCGCCCACACCGTATGTTTTTTGCGCGCCACGATTTGCAATCACCGCTAAACCGCGTTCGGGTTCGGAGCTTGCCACCAATCCAACAAGCGTTAGGTTTAAGCGAGTACGAGGGGCATCAACAACAGGTTCAGGTTTTTTCTTAACTGGCGCCGCTTTTTCACTGAAACGTCCAAAAAAGTGGCGACTCGCCAAATCATTCAGTTGATAAGCGGGGGCTTGTTGCCCGGATTGCGTGATCACTGCCGCTGTTGATAGAGCATCAACGGTAGGAGGCATAACCCAAGACCACACAAGGCGGCCTAGTGTCCAAGCAAGGACAATAATCAGCAAACGTGTTGTCCACTTTGCCGCTTTTGCAGGGAATTCTTTCCCAAGTTGTGGTTGTACCCAATTGCTCAGGCGCTGTATCCCTAAATTCGCAAACATGTTCTTCCTGTCGTAGTACTTCGCATTCCGTTGGCTGCCAGCAGATTGCCTATTTTAGCGCCTAGGTGCAGGAATTATTAAATTGACTGTCCAATTTACCTTTTTTCCACGCACTTGCCGATAAGTGAGAACCCATTTTTGTCTGAATGATTCCATTGCGGCTTGAAAGTTGGACGCTTGAACACCATATAAGAGCCATAATTGTGATGCTGATCGGATTACCTGATTGTGGTAAGTTTAGCCCGTCAAACGTAAAGGAGTGTTTAGTGGGTTCAAAACACGGAAATAGTGACCAAGATTTACAGGTAAGGCTGGATAAATGGTTGTGGGCCGCTCGCTTTTACAAAACCCGTTCCATCGCTCGTAATATGATCGATGGGGGCAAAGTGCATTACAATGGCCAACGTGCCAAGCCCAGTAAAGTGGTTGAAGTTGGTGCAGAAGTTAAGCTCAGACTTGGCTCTGAAGAAAAAGTCGTGATGATTGAAAACATCAGCGGTCAACGTCGCGGCGCACCAGAAGCCCAATTGCTTTACAGTGAAACGCTGGAAAGTGTGGCACGCAGAGAACAGCGTACTTTAGAACGCAAACTCCATGCACATAATCCAAGCCCCGAACGTCGCCCTGACAAAAAGCAGCGGCGCGATATTATCAAATTTAGAAACAGTAACGATTAACGCCGGAGAAGTTATCCCATGGCACACGATAGTCTGCACCGTTACTTGTTCGATGGCGTGTCAGTGCGCGGCGAACTGGTTCAACTTTCAGAAACGTATCAGCAACTGACGGGTGGAAAAGACTACCCTGCACCGGTTAAGCAAATGCTTGGCGAGCTATTAGTCGCGACCAGCCTGCTCACCGCAACCTTGAAATTTGAAGGTAGCATTACCGTCCAGATCCAAGGCGAGGGCCCTGTGTCTCTAGTCGTAGTGAATGGTAATCATAACCAAGTCATGCGTGGCACTTCACGCTGGCAAGACGATCTTCCAGAGTCTGCATCTTTCAAAGAGTTAGTCGGTAAAGGACAAATGGTCATTACCATCGAACCTGAGAAAGGCGAGCGCTACCAAGGTATTGTTGCACTAGAAGCCGATACGCTAGAAGCTTGCTTGGAAGATTACTTTGCGCGCTCAGAGCAGCTGAAAACCCGTCTGTGGCTTCGTACTGGTGAGTTCGAAGGGCAAGCGAGAGCTGCGGGTATGTTGCTTCAGATCCTTCCAGGTGACGAAAGCAAAGAAGAAGAATTTGACCATTTGGCGCAACTTACCGATACCGTGAAAAACGAAGAGTTGTTCAGCTTGGAAGCGCAAGACGTTTTATATCGTCTTTACCACCAAGAAGAGGTGAAAGTCTACGAGCCAGAAAGTGTGACCTTCAAGTGCACATGTTCACGCGAACGTAGTGCATCTGCTATTGCCGCTATTGAACGCCAAGAAGTAGAACAAATGGTCATTGAAAGCGGAAACATTAAACTTCACTGTGACTATTGCGGTGCAGATTATGAGTTCGACAGCGTTGATATTTCAGCCATTTTTGACCAAACCAACCCGTCTTCTGGCACAGTGCATTAATATTTTTCTTCGATAATTAATGAGCAAAAATCCCACAAAAACCGGCTAATTAGTCGGTTTTTTTTTATTTATCACCCGATTCCCAATAAAAATACGCCTTTCTCTAACCTCTTAATTTTGTACAAATATTAACCGATCCAATCTGGCGTAAGTACGCAACATGACGGTAATATAAATAGTACAAACTAATTAATTGAGTTTCATAACCTTAAGAAGTTTGTGGTTATTTTTTGAATTAACTCTCTGAATTGACTAATTCAGCTTGCTAGCATGGACGACAGTTACTTTACATCTTACCCAAGGAGCACCTATGACTGTCATGAACGTCGAAAAAAAGGTTGCACACAATATCGACTTGTCGAAACACGGCATTTTCGATGTTGAAGAAGTTGTTCGTAACCCTACCTACGAACAATTGTTTGTTGAAGAAACTAAACCGGAACTGAAAGGATATGAGAAAGGCACCGTCACTGAACTCGGAGCAGTGGCAGTCGATACTGGTATCTTTACAGGCCGCTCCCCGAAAGACAAATTCATCGTAAAAGATGACACCACAAAAGATACCCTTTGGTGGTCCGATCAAGGTGCGAATGACAACAAGCCTATCGAACAACACGTATGGGATGACCTTAAAGAATTAGTCACACAGCAACTGTCAGGCAAACGCCTGTTTGTGATTGATGGCTACTGTGGCGCAAACCCCGATACACGCCTGAATATCCGCGTGATCACCGAGGTGGCTTGGCAAGCACACTTCGTCAAGAACATGTTTATCCGCCCAACAGAAGAAGAGCTGGAGAGCTTTGAGCCTGATTTCGTCGTCATGAACGGGGCGAAATGTGTTAACGAGAAGTGGCAAGAGCACGGTCTGAATTCCGAAAACTTCACCGTGTTTAACCTGACAGAACGCATGCAGCTCATCGGCGGTACTTGGTACGGCGGCGAGATGAAAAAAGGCATGTTCGCCATGATGAACTACTTCCTTCCGTTGCAAGACATTGCTTCTATGCACTGCTCTGCTAACAAAGGAACTGATGGTGACGTCGCCATTTTCTTTGGTTTATCCGGTACGGGTAAAACGACCTTGTCGACTGACCCCAAACGAGAACTCATCGGTGATGATGAACACGGCTGGGATGACAACGGCGTCTTCAACTTCGAAGGCGGCTGCTACGCAAAAACCATTAAATTGTCGAAAGAAGCAGAGCCGGATATCTACAATGCCATCCGCCGCGATGCGCTGCTAGAAAACGTCACGGTGCGTGGTGATGGCTCTATCGACTTTGATGATGGGTCAAAAACAGAAAACACTCGTGTTTCTTACCCGATTTACCACATCGAAAACATCGTGAAGCCAGTGTCAAAAGGGGGTCACGCCAACAAAGTGATCTTCTTGTCTGCTGATGCCTTTGGTGTATTGCCTCCTGTGTCTAAGCTGACACCAGAGCAAACCAAATACCACTTCCTGTCTGGCTTTACGGCTAAACTGGCAGGTACTGAGCGTGGTATCACGGAGCCAACACCGACGTTTTCAGCATGTTTTGGCAAAGCGTTCTTAACGCTACACCCAACGCAGTACGCAGAAGTGCTCGTTAAGCGCATGGAAGCGGTCGGCGCAGAAGCGTATCTGGTTAATACTGGCTGGAATGGTACTGGCAAACGTATTTCTATCAAAGATACGCGCGGCATTATCGATGCGATCCTCGATGGTTCTATTGAACATGCAGAAACCAAAGACATTCCAATCTTTAACCTGACGGTTCCAACCAACCTACCAGGCGTTGATCCAAGCATTTTAGATCCACGAGATACTTACGTTGACCCACTGCAGTGGGAAAGCAAAGCGGAAGATTTGGCGAAGCGTTTCATCAATAACTTCGTTGAATACACCGACAATGCAGAAGGCAAAGCGCTGGTCAAAGCCGGCCCACAGCTCGACTAAAACTGCACACCAATCATAGCCCCCAACCTTGGGGGCTTTGTTTTTCTCAATCCCGCTTCACGTCATCTTTTATTACCGCTTGAATAACGTCACTTTTTGCGCCAACCTCAACACAT
Source organism: Enterovibrio gelatinilyticus (assembly GCF_028683095.1). Classification (GTDB taxonomy): domain Bacteria; phylum Pseudomonadota; class Gammaproteobacteria; order Enterobacterales; family Vibrionaceae; genus Enterovibrio; species Enterovibrio gelatinilyticus. The sequence goes on from NZ_JAJUBC010000044.1 coordinate 24,333, forward strand.
CTGCGGTTTATCCCTATCTTCCGCGCGCATAACCAAAGAGAGAACTTCGCCAAATGCGTTTGCTCATCAAGCTGTTTGCTTCATTGCTGATCGTGTTTGTGGTGACATTAGCAACCAGTTTGATTGTACTCAGTACCAACTTTGGGCTGCCTATGCTGAAACAGGCGGTGAGGCTCGCTACACCCTATCAATTGAACGCAGATTCGCTTGAATACTCCGTGTTGGCGCCATTTTCTGTGGCATTGTCTGGCCCCAATTTGGAGCACGACACGGACTCAGATAAAAATCGTTCCGCTGAGTTCATCTCTTTTCGTTTAGCGCCATTTTCATCACTGCTTGGTGAATGGGTATTTGCCAGTGTGGTTGTTCGCGGTGTCGACCTAGACAAAACGGTGAAACACACATGGCCCTCATCGCTTTCTATTCGCCACTTTGCGTTAGATGACGTCAGCTATCACGGCGATGTACTTTCATTTGACCACGCAGACATCCAACTGTCGGATTGGCAGAACAGCGCGGAGACATGGGGAGATTGGCGAGGGAGATTCCAATTATCTACCCCCAAGATCAAGGTTGAAGGCCAAGTGCTCACGAATGTCTTACTCGACAGCGAATACCGAGATGACGTTTGGGAGATTTGGGGATTGTCGCTCAACAGTGGTTTCGGCAATATCACAGGCAGTGCTACCTTGCATCCAGACAACCAGTGGACCGTCCATCAGCTCACTTTGTCAGATGCTCGCATTGAACCATCAAAGCAGCTTCAGCGCCTCTCTAAGCAATGGAATACTTTTCGCCAACACAACAACATCCACATTAAACGGATAGATTTACTGGATGTTAGTGCAGCCTTAGAGCAGGTGACGGTAGAGCACCTCAATTTTTCGGCACAATCCGTGCACCTGAAAAAAGGCGAGTTAGTGTGGGCCCCCAATGCCGCATCTTCGCTTGTGTCATTCAACGCGAGTTTGTTCAATGTAGAGCAATGGCTACTGACCGATTTACTCGCTGAGTTATCGCTATCACCAACACGCGTTGACGTAAGCGCATTTTCAGCCAAAGTGAATGATGAGGGCTTTGTCTCTTTTTCCGGAGCGATGGGAGCGTCATCGCTCGAACTTAAGACACTGATTGCCAATGGTTTAGACATTGAAATAGACACAGATACTCTCCACAATCTGCATCAAAAATGGACAGCATTTGATTCAGTTTCTGTCGATCAGTTATCGGTCAAACACACCAGCATTGTTCTGCCAGACCCCGACTTTCCTTTGCAGATCATCGGGCTAAATCTACGCGGTCGAGACATGGTGACGAGAAAAAAAGCCAGAGATGGAATGTGGCAAGGTACGCTCACAGCGAGCGCAGCCGCTGCCAGTATTAATCGTATCGCGGTCTCCGCCCCCTATGCCAGCATGCGCGTTGACGAGGCGGGTGAATGGCACTTAGACCCACTCAGTCTCAATTTCCCACAAGGTCAACTGTCGGCAAAGGCGCAAATTCAATTACAAAGCCCAAGCCACCCATGGGCAGCAACTATCAATGGTCTTCGTATTCCTAACTCCCTCTACCAACATTGGCTAGGGGCGCCATTGCCTTTGCTTGGCGAACATGATGTCGAGATTCAGTTATCAGGACTTGCCGCAGACAAAAACAGCTTCGCGTATAGCTTGAGTGGCGAAGTGAGCGCAACTCCCTACCAAACGCAACTGGTCACACAACCTGAACAGTCGCTCTCTCAGCGTTTGTTAACGTTATTCTTGCCACAGAAACAAAGCGAACCTTCGGTTTCGATTCCCGTAAAAGTCGGAGAGGTGAAGATCATCGCTGATAGAGGCCGCATTGCTTTGACACCGGTGAGTATCGAAGCAACAGCGGAGGCGGCATCGCTATCAGGAAATTGGGATTTGGTAACAAAAGAAGGGGCGCTATCGAACCAAACTCGTTAAGCGCTCAGCTAGCCAAACAACAAGGTTTGATTTTGCATTTCATCTGCCGCTATTTGGTTCGTTTCAGGCATCAACACAAAGGTTCCCGTAAATGTGCCTGCGACTTCTTCACCACTGTATAACGTCACTTCCAGTTTTACTCGTGCTCGGCGGCCATTGGCGAGACGATCTAAATCGCCACTTAAACTGTCTAATGACACCGCAGCGCGGGGACGTTCTGTTATCGGTTTACGATAACGAATATGACTGTCAGCCAGAACAATACTGGCAGAAAGCTGTCGTTCTTTCATCAGCAACCACACCATGCCCCACCCAGCCAACGTCGCCATACTAAATACGCTGCCAGCAAACATTGAATCATGGGGGTTAAGGTTGGCATTTAGTAGTGCAGACACCTCAAAGCGGTAGCCCGAAAACTGTGTAATGCGAACGCCCATTTTGTCACTGATCGGAATTTGCTGCTGCCAACGTTGCTGAAGTTCATGGCACCATTCTGGGCGACGAACCACATCCGACATAGGGTCAAGCAGCTTTAACATTTGCTGATGCTGAACCGGGCCGCGCTCTTCACTCAGCTCACCTTGGTTGCTAAAGCCATTAGTGCTATAAAAACCAATGGCGTCCTCACGAGCATTGCACACCAAACGCTTCGCACCTTCTTGGCGCGCTAACGATTCCAATGCCATCAATACCAATGCGCCTAATCCACGGCTGCGATATTGTGGTGCAACGGCCATATATCGAATCTGACCATCATTATCAGGGCTAATATAGAGTCGGCCAATGGCAATAGGATCGCCTTTTGCGTCGACAATCATACGATGATGCGCAGCCACATCGTATGCATCTCGCTCCGACCCTTCAGGTTGACGCCAAGGCTCACGGAGCATCTTCCAACGAAAATGGAAATAGGCGTTTAGCTCGCTTTCCTTCGTTGGCGTGATTAATCGAAACATGCTCGCTCCTCTCCTTGTGAACCCAATAACTGGCTAGTGTTAGGCTTTCAACCAAAACGTGACTGGCCCGTCATTGGTTAGACTAACTTTCATGTCAGCCGCAAAAATACCGTTTTCTGTCTGTACGCCACTCTCTCGGCAATATTGAGAGAACAACTGATACAGTCTGTCTGCCTCTGCAGGTGGCGCTCCATTAAAACTAGGACGCATTCCTTTATTCGTATCGGCGGCGAGCGTAAATTGCGACACCACCAGCACCTGACCACCGGCTTGCTGAACATTGAGGTTCATTTTACCTTCGTTGTCAGCAAAGATTCGATAGCCCAATACTTTTTCGTGTAAGCGATGGGCTTTCTTATCATCATCGCCTTTTTCGACACCCAACAGTACCAGCAAACCTTTGCCAATCGCCCCGACAACTTGACCATCAACAACCACATTCGCTTCACTGACTCGCTGGATTAGCGCAATCATATCAGTTCCTTTCTTATCGTCTTAACTATCAGTAATTTGATCTTTTTCTGGCTCGGCCTCGACAAACCACATCGAACGCTCGCCTAATGACGCGGTTATTTCCGCACCTAACAGCACAATACACCAACTGAGATAAACCCAAACAAACAGCAATGGCACCACAGCTAGTGCGCCATAAATCAGCTCATACGAAGGGAAATTCGTCGCGTAGAAGGCAAAGCCTTTTTTACTAAATTCGAACAGTACGCTGGCCGACATGGCACCAATTAACGCATGGCTCACCCGGATCCGACAGTTTGGTACTAAGGTATATAACCCCCAAAATGCGAGTGTTGTCAGTATAAAAGGCAGGCCACGAAGTAGCGTCGGTGCCCACATTTCACTGCCTTCAAGATCAAGCAAATTCAACGAGCCAAGGTAAGAACTGACACCAATACTGCTACCGACCAATACCGGCCCCAAGGTTAGCACCATCCAATAAATGGAAAATGACACCACGGAAGCCCGCTTATGTTTCACGCGCCAAATGTAATTTAAGCTCTTATCAATGGCTGAAATGAGCATCAAGGCCACCACGAACAAGAAAGCGACACCGACAGCTGTCATCTTGCCTGCATTGGCGACAAATTGGTTGAGGTATTGTTCGAGTGCATCACTCGATGCAGGAACGAAGTTATGCAACACGAACGTGCGGATTTCGTCGCCCGCTTCTGCAAAACTGGGAAAAATTGATAATGCTGAGAGCACAACCGTGATCAATGGCACTAATGACAACAAAGTCACGTAAGCCATGTAACCTGCACTCACCGTTAGGCGGTCATGAACAATACGGCGAACAAGATGCCGCAAAAACGCGAATAAAATCTGCCCTATCCTGGGCATTAAATGCTTGAGTCGTTCCATTCCTTCAACCATAGTCTCTTGTAAAGAAGGTTTATCATAACGTAAAAGGAGTTTACCGTGCGTCTTCTCTCTACCCTGTTTCTGGTTTTCACGCTGGTCGGTTGCCAGTCCGCTTATTACGCCACCATGGAACAGGTTGGTATCCACAAGCGTGACATTATGGCTGACCGAGTCGAAGCTGCATCCGAGGCGCAACAAGAAGCCAGTGAGCAATTCACCAGCGCACTTGATGCACTGACTGAGCTAACCCAATTTGATGGCGGTGAGCTGGAAACCATGTACAACACCATCAATGATCAGTACGAAGACAGCGAAACCGCTGTCGAAAACGTACGTAATCGCATTCAAGGCGTCGAAGACGTGTCAGATGCTTTGTTCGACGAGTGGCAAGAAGAGCTCGACCTTTACTCCAGCGCCAACCTTCGTCGTGAAAGCGAGCGCAAGCTCAATGCAACCAAACAAAGTTATCGCCAAATGCTCTCTGCCATGAAAAAAGCAGAAGGCAAGATGACCCCCGTACTCGACACATTACGAGACAACACCCTGTATCTTAAACATAACCTGAACGCAGCGGCTATCGGCGCTCTCAAAGGCGAGTTTTCGGGCCTAGAGAAAGAAATTAATCGTGCGATCAAAGATATGCAGTTAGCCATCGCCGAATCAGAGCGCTTCCTAACCACCTTAAAGAACTGAATTAGCTTTCAATGTTTCTCACAGATGAAACACCTTGAGTAAGACAAATTCCCTTATCGTTTGCGCAGGCGAATTTTCTGCCTGCATTCAACGGTATGAAAACCGTCTCTCAACATGGAGGAGAAACACATGGGCATTATTTCTTGGATCATTCTCGGGCTACTCGCGGGTATTTTAGCGAAGTGGATTATGCCAGGGAAAGACGGTGGTGGTTTTATTATGACCACGCTATTGGGCATCGCGGGTGCGGTGGTTGGTGGTTGGGTTAGTTCACTACTTGGCTTTGGCACTGCGGGTGGTCTAAGCCTAGGTAGCATTGTCATGGCAACGGTTGGCGCACTGATCTTGTTGTTTCTATACAATCGATTCGCCAAGTAAGCCTTCTCTTTCTTAACGATTTCTTACGCCATATGACGCTAAGAAACACTGGAAATAGAAAGCGTTAAACACAAAAAAGCCTCCAATCAT
>NZ_JAJUBC010000045.1 GCF_028683095.1 Enterovibrio gelatinilyticus
CAACGACTACCTCCATGGTGGTAACGATAACGATGCCCTGTATGGCGAAGACGGTAACGACACCTTAGTTGGCGGTCATGGTAATGATCACCTTGATGGAGGTAACCATGACGACAAACTTTACGGCGAATGGGGCAATGACCGTTTACAAGGCGGTAACGGCAACGATGCGCTGTATGGTCAAGATGGCTATGACACCTTAGTCGGCGGTCACGGAAACGATCACCTCGACGGCGGTGAGCATGACGATAAGCTCTACGGACAATGGGGCAATGACCGTCTCGAAGGCGGCAATGGGCATGACTCACTCTATGGTGAAGATGGTTATGACCTGCTCATAGGTGGCTATGGTGGTGATCTGCTCGATGGCGGTAATCACAACGATGTCCTTTACGGTGAGGGCGGTGCCGATACGCTTTATGGTGGCAACGGTGACGATAAACTCTATGGTCAAGACGCCAGCGATAAGCTGTATGGTCAGGAAGGCAACGATACCCTATATGGCGGATATGGTGCTGACTACCTAGATGGTGGAAACGGTAACGACTATCTTCGTGGTGAGGGCAATCAGGACACCGTTCGCGGTGGCGCTGGCGATGACCGAATCTATGGAGATAACGAAACTGACCACCTATATGGTGACGCTGGTAATGACCACATAGAAGGCGGTAACGACAACGACTTCCTCTGGGGCGGTGATGACGCGGATTATCTCAATGGTAATCACGGCGATGATCACTTGTATGGTGACGCTGGTGCGGACACGCTTGTCGGCGACCGTGGTGCCGACAAACTATGGGGTGGTGACGGCGGCGATAAGCTTTATGGCGGCGTCGGCGCAGACCAACTCTTTGGTGGTGGCGGTAATGACTATCTTGATGGTGGCGACAGTGACGATTACCTTCGCGGAGAGGGAAACAAAGACACCATTCTCGGTGGTAACGGCAATGACACACTGATTGGTGACAATGAAAACGACAGTCTCCACGGTGGTAATGGTCATGATTACCTTTCAGGTGGTAACGACGATGACTGGCTGTATGGTGATGCGCACAACGACACCATTTATGGTGACAACGGTTGCGACTTCATTAATGGCGGTAGCGGAAATGACAGATTAATTGGTGGTAAACACCATGATACTTTCTATTTCGATGCTCACTCAGGTAGTGATGTGATTGCTGACTTCAATAAACACCAAGATACGATTCAGATTGATGATTCACTGGCGTGGAAGTTTAATCAGATTTCTTACTGGGCAGACGGCGCAAATACCGTGTTATCCATCAAGAATGGAACTGCGTACGTGACACTTGAGAATTACTCCATCAATAATGTGAGTGCAGACATGTTCGAGTTCACCTAATCAAAGACGTTATAATTCACTGAATTAAATCAAAAAACCCGCCCTTTGGTGGGTTTTGTTTTTTTCTTAATTGAATCAAACCTCTTGCCCACTCGCAAAATTTTCCATCTAAATCAAATAGACAATCATCGATTACGCTTAACAGGTTGAATCCCCCTCCTCTCGAATGTATATTGCGAATGATTTTGAGAAACATTCTCATTATATTAATAGGGAGTTAACATGAAAACCTTGTTCAAAGCGATGGTGCTTTCCATTTTTGCTTCATTTTCTGCACATGCACACAACATCACCATTGATCACTTGATGGGACAAACCCAAATCGACGGGACGCCAGAGAAAGTCGTCGTTATCGGTTTAGGCTCGCTTGATGCCGTTAACGCATTAGGTATCGACCCTGTTGCCGTTTCGAAAGTCTCTCAAACCCCTAACTATCTCGATAAATATAAAAGCAATAAGTACGCGAATGCGGGTAGCCTTTTCGAACCCAACTTCGAAGAGATCTACATGCAAGAGCCTGACCTAATCATCGTCGGCCCTCGCAGCTCCACCAGCTACGAAGAACTATCGAAAATCGCCCCTGTCGTTGTTTTCGCGAATAACCAAGCAGAAGGCTACTGGGAAGGCACGAAAGAACAATGGCGCAACCTTGGCAAGATCTTCAGCAAAGAGGACTTGGTAGAACAAAAAATCGCATCGCTTGAAAAAGAGTTCAACGCCATTCGCCAACATAACAGCGCCAGCAACAGTGATGCGCTGACTGTGATGAGTTCAGGCGGCAACATCACTGCCTTTGGCCCGGAGTCACGCTTCTCTGTCATCTACAAAGATTTTGGCTTCAAAGAAACCGTTAAAGACATCAAAACCGCGACCCACGGCGATTCCATTTCTTTCGAATTCATCCGTGAAGCCAACCCAAAAACGCTGCTGATCATTGACCGCGACACCCTGATCAATCCTGCGGACAGCACAACACGCGAAGACTTCGACAACGATTTGGTGAAAAGTACGCAAGCCTACAAGACAGGCAAAATGACCTATCTAGATCTGAACGCTTGGTACTTGTCCATGTCAGGTATTACGGCGACAGAGCAGATGGTTTCAGACATCAAAAACAGCGTAACGCTTTAATACTTGCTTCCGGAGAGCAGAGGTTATCTTGTTCAAGTTATTGCTTCCTCTGGGCTTATTAAGCCTATTTTCCCTGTTTGTGGGCGTCAGCCCACTTTCACCTGCGAGTTTGCTTGCAGGTGATCCTGAGGCGCTAAACCTCTTTTTCACCAGCCGTCTTCCCCGCCTCTTTGCCATTTTGCTCGCAGGTGCAGGGCTCAGTATTGCTGGCCTTATTATGCAGCAGATCAGCCAGAATCGATTTGCCGCTCCGTCTACCACGGGCACCATTGAATGTGCGATGCTGGGCTATGTGCTGAGTTTGGTTTTCTTCGGCAACGGCAATCAGCTTTGGCTTATTTTCGGTGTGTCAGTGCTCGGCACCCTGTTGTTCGTTACCCTTATCCAACGCATTCAATTTCGTAACGCCGTGTTCGTACCGCTGATCGGCATCATTTACGGCAGCATCATTGATGCGGGGGCAACCTTTGTTGCCTATAAGTATGACGCGGTACAAATGCTCAGCGCGTGGGCCATTGCCAACTTTGCCACCATTTTACGCGGCGATTTCGAACTGCTTTACATTGCCATTCCTATCGCGATTTTCAGTTACCTCTATGCCACACGCATCTCTGCCGTTGGCATGGGCAAAGACTTCGCCACTGGGCTAGGTTTACGTTATCAGCATGTGGTGTTAATTGGTGTGATGCTGGTTTCCATCATGTCCGCCAGTGTGGTGATGATCGTCGGCACCCTGCCCTTCCTCGGCCTTCTGGTGCCCAACGTGGTCAGCTTGTATTACGGCGACAACTTAAGGAAAAACATTCCTCATACCGCTGCCCTTGGTGCCGCGTTGGTATTGATCTGCGACATTGCTAGCCGCATGATTATCTTCCCCTATGAAATTCCCGTATCCATGCTCGTGAGTATTATTGGTGGCCTTGCCTTCATTGTGCTTATTTTGAAGGGGCAAAAGCATGTCTGATTCCAAGAAGATTGGACTGATGCTGATCACCGCGCTTGTATTCTCGGCGCTGTTTATTGGTATCGGACTCACGGCCAATAACTATGAGTACTTCCTGTCTCGCCGCGTGCCAAAAGTGCTTGCCATGGTGCTTGCAGGCATTGCGGTCGCGCAGTCGTCACTGGTTTTTCAGACCCTCACGCACAACCGTATTCTGACACCTAGCATCATGGGGTTTGATGCGCTTTACCTTCTTACGCAAACCCTGATCGTCGCCATCTTTGGTGGTTTCAGTGCCTATGTGTTGAACGCGTATTTAAACTTTGCCATCTCTGTCGGCGCAATGGTGATCTTCTCCGTGCTGCTATTTGGTTTCTACTTCGCCAAAGAAGGTCGAAACTTGATTGTGCTTCTATTGGTGGGATTGATTCTCGGTCAGGTATTTGGCAACGCCGCGTCGTTCATCACCATGTTGATGGACCCGAACGAATTTGCTGCCGTGCAGGCGAACATGTTCGCGAGCTTCAACAACGTAAAGGTGGAACTTGTTTACCTTTGCTTGCCGGTGTTGGCGGTGATCAGCTTCACCTTGTTCCGCATGCACCGCACGCTGGATGTGTTCTGGCTTGACCGAGATAATGCGATCAGTTTGGGCATTGATGTTCAACGCGTCACCCAACGTGCGCTGATGCTCTCCGCCGTGCTCATCGCTGTATCCACCGCGTTGATTGGCCCTGTGATGTTCTTTGGCCTGCTCGTCACCAACCTCGCCAGAGAACTTTTCAACACTTTCCAACACCGCGTATTGCTGATTGGCTGCGCCTTATTGTCTGTGTGTACCCTTCTGGCAGGGCAATGGATCGTAGAGAACTTGTTCTCCTTTGATACCACCCTGAGTGTGGTGGTGAATTTCGCGGGCGGCTTGTATTTCCTTTGGATGTTACTCAAGAACAAGATTGTATAAAGCATCATGATTATTCTAGATAAAATCAGCAAAGCCTTTGGTCAACAACGCGTTGTTAGCGATGCAACAACCGATTTTGAAAAAGGCAAAGTCACCGCAGTGATCGGCCCTAATGGCGCAGGGAAAAGCACCCTGCTTTCCATGGCAACACGCCTTGTTTCGCCAGATAGCGGTACGGTTGTGATTGACGGGAAAGCCATTTCAGATTGGAACACCGCAGAGTTGGCAAAGTCTCTGGCCGTGCTGCGCCAGGCGAACAGCATGACCATGCGTTTCACCATTCGCGAACTCGTGGCATTTGGCCGCTTCCCTTATTCAAAAGGCAACCTGACCGCTGCGGATAACGAAGCTATTGATCAGGCGATTCACTACCTTGATTTGGCCGCACTCCAACATCGCTACTTGGATGAACTCAGCGGTGGTCAACGCCAACTTGCCTTCATCGCCATGGTGATCGCGCAAGACACGGACTATGTCTTCTTGGATGAGCCACTGAATAACCTTGATATTCGCCACTCGCTCTCCATCATGAAAACCGTTCAGCGCCTCGCGCATGAAATGGGTAAAGCCGTCATTGTGGTGATCCACGATATCAACTTCGCGGCGTGTTATGCCGACCATATCATTGCGATGAAGAAGGGCTGCATTGTTGCCAATGCCACGGTGAATGATGTGATTCAAGCTGACGTGTTGGAAGACATTTACGACACGCCGTTTAACATCGTTGAAGCCAATGGTAAGCGCATGTGCTTATATTACTGAGCCCGTGTATTACTGAGCCCTTAGGTTATTTACTCCTGAGCCCACTACTACTGTGTACATAAAAACAAAAACCCGCCAATTGGCGGGTTTCGTTTATCTGCTTACTTTTGCTCTATGACTTTAAGTGCATTGACCACTACGCGCACTAAACACTAAGCAAATCTGACATTACGCAAACTGCTTTCTGCGTAGCTCTCGTGACAGACCCAAATACAAGCTGACACACATGACTAACAAGAACACCGCAAACGGCAAGCCTGTTGAAATGGTCGCCGCTTGAAGTGCGCCCAAACCGCCACCCATCAAGAGTGCGATAGCCGCAAGACCTTCAATGGTACACCAGAAGATACGCTGAGAAACGGGCGCATCAATCTTACCGCCCGCCGTAATGGTATCGATAACCAGCGAACCAGAATCCGACGATGTCACGAAGAAAATGATCGTCAGTACCATACCGAAGAAGCTGATCACGCCAGTGAACGGCAGCGCTTCAAACATCTTGTAAATGGAAAGCTCAGGCTGCCAGTTTCCGTTGGTGATCAAGTTCACCACGCCGTTGTAACCGCCATCCATTTGATCCAGTGCAGTGGTACCAAACGTCGTCATCCAAACGATACAAACGATGGTTGGTGCAATCAGTACCGCCAAAATAAATTCACGAACAGTACGACCACGAGAAACGCGAGCGATGAACATACCTACGAATGGAGACCATGATACCCACCACGCCCAATAGAACGTCGTCCAACCGTGGTAGAAGCCCGAATCTTCGCGTCCTACCCAGTTAGAAAGAGCAGGTAACCAGCTAAGGTAATCCACGGTGTTTGACACCACACCGCTGAAGATAAGTGCCGTTGGGCCAACGGCAATCACGAACACCATCAACATGCCCGCCATCACCATGTTGATTTCACTCAGACGCTTTACACCACCGTCCATGCCGCGATAAACCGACACAAGTGCTGCCAAGGTGATCACCAAAATCAAGATTGATTTGGTTTCAATGCCTGCATCAATACCAAACAGGTAGTTAAGACCTGCTGCAATTTGATTTGCACCTATACCCAGCGATGTTGCCAAGCCAAACAGGGTGGCCAATACCGCCATGATATCAATGACGTGACCCCAGACACCCCACACACGATCACCCAATAGCGGGTAGAACGCAGAACGCAGTGTCAGAGGTAGGTTTTTGTTGTAGTGGAAAAAGGCTAACGCCAAACCCACAACCGCATAGACAGCCCACGCATGGAAACCCCAGTGGAAAATCGATGCAGCCGTACCGATGCTACGTGCTTCCGCAGAACCGGTTTCCAAGCCCAGAGGTGGGTTTAGCGTGTGGTTCATTGGCTCTAGCACGCCATAGAACATCAAGCCAATACCTACACCCGCAGAGAACAGCATGGCAAACCATGCAGGGTACGAGTAATCAGGTGTTGCTTCATCACCACCTAAGCGGATTTTGCCGACAGGCAAGAACGCCAGTACTAAACAGAAGATTAAAAAGATGTTGGCGGAAATGACAAAGAACCAGTCAAACGACTGTGTGATTGCAGGGCGTAGCCACCCAAAGAACTCCGCAGCTTGTTCTTGAAAAATCAACACACCCAACACAAACACCACCACCATGATGGCGGAAATTGGGAAAACAGGGTTATGGAAATCAAGCCCTAATACGTTGACGTTATCTTGACCGATTTGATAATCGGTATTGTATTGATCGTCGTTATTTACTTCCGATGTAGATTCACTCACAGCATTGCCTCCTTTTACTGCTCAACAACGCGACACGATAGAGCAGCAATAGCAACGCCCTTTCTCACTCTACGAAGAGTGAGAAAGGGCATTCATTCATTATTTTATTGTGTACGCTGTTCAATGATGACGAATCGGCCAAGAGAAGTCTGAGAAAATCCCTTTTCATCCCAATTAATGAGCAATCAGTGAGAGAAAAAATGTAATCGCAATCAAACATCTCAAAGACAAGACGTCGAGAGAAACTTCGAGAAAACATAGAAGGAAAATGTACGCCAATAAGTAGAAGGACAGATTCAGTGGCGTAGAGAGAAATACTTATAAATTATAAGTGCTTATTTCAACGTTTAAGGTACAGCTCCCCGTAAAACGGGTAACAAACAGTACAGGCCACGATATGGCGATATTTTCCCTCCAAAATTGAAAACGCGCTCAGTCGGCGCGTTTATGGTGTTAGAGCAATTGCTTTTAAAAGGGCTTGGTTTCAAAGACTATGACTGAAGATCCCTCTTGGATCGCTTCCAAATCGATTGTGCCCTTTCGTCCCCCGTAGCAACAACAACACGATGAAAATCAGCGTACCTATAAAAGGAATGATGGTGATCAACATCCACCAGCCAGATTTATCGATATCGTGTAGACGCCGTATCGTAACGCCAAGTGAAGGCAATAGTGTGATCCCCCACCAAAGCAAAGAGGCGTTCAACTCCATGATATTGAAGTTATCAACACCTACCGAGGCAACATCGAGCCACAAACACAGCAACAAAATAAGGTTTTGAGTCAGGAGGAAACCAAAATATTCCTTTCTCCTTGCCCGTCCATAAAAAGTTGCATACTTCAAAAAACCAAGAAAAAACCACTTCATCTTGTTCTACCTACAGCTTATGTTTGCGGTCAGAATTCGATTAGCACGCTAACAAAGTGCAGAAGCTGAAATAGGGACTGAACACTCAAAAACACCAGCTTAATATGCGCTCAACTCTGATTTATCGCTATCGAGACGCAGTCTCACTCGTGGAAATTCATACAGTTGCATTCTCATTCTCGGACACAAGAAAATTTGAGACACCGCGCATGATCCACCATGACTGCCTCGGAGCAATTCCCCAAAAAAAACCAGCTCGAAAGCTGGTCGTTACGGCACATATTTCTTGTACTTTTAACGGGAGATCACCCAGAAAATGTGCTGCTCTTTGATTGTTCACCCCGAGGGTCAGGGCCAAATCGATTACTGCCTTTGGTACCTTCAAATGCCTGCATGATAAGAAGCACAATGACACCGAATGGCACAATACTTAGGAACGCCCACCAGCCAACTTTGTCGGTATCATGTAGCCTGCGAACAGTCACAGCTAAAGTAGGCACCAAGACAGCGACCGCATAAACCATTCCAAGCGTACCAATACCCGCTTCAGCGTTGTATGAACCAACCAACTGATCGACATACCCCAGTACAAACGACACCACAATATTTACCAGAATAAATGTCCAGTATTCCTTTCTTCGAGCACGCCCTTTGAATACGGCATATTTCTTTAACACACCAATATAGTCATTCATGATTCTCTCCCTACCCAACGCTTGCTGTGTAACAACACAAAATACCAAACACAAAACTTCAAGCGAGTAATGTATCAAATCTCACGAATATTAGGAGCATGACATATCCGTTTATATTCGATCGCCCCATTTCTTTTTGATGAAGATGCAGGTTGCGTAGTCGAAGGTAAAATGAGTAACTAGTGGCACATTTACCACGCAAGGATTGCGACCATTCAATGACGACTCTCAATCAGAAGATGACATGGATACCCGTGGTATTGGCAATCATTGCGACCATGAGCTGGGCAGGCAATATTACGCTAGCAAAAATGGTTAATGAATCCATACCACCCATCGGTCTCGCATTCTGGCGTTGGACGGTGGCTTCTATCGTACTTGCACCCTTTGTGCTGCGCCCCATGATCAAACAATGGCGTCTATTTAAAGACAACATCAGACTGGTTCTGTTGTTAGCCTTGTTCGGCGTGGCTGGCTACAACACCTTGGTGTATGTCGCGCTAAAAAACACGCTTTCCACTAACGTCGTGATTTTGCAATCCGCTTCGCCGCTCATGATTTTGCTGGTGCAGTTTTTCTTACTTAAACAAACCACGACACTGCGCCAAGCGCTCGCTATCGGGATATCCGCCATCGGTGTGCTACTTATTATCACCAAAGGCAAGCTCATCACTGACTTTACCTTTGGCAACAGTGAGCTGATCGCATTGTTCGCCATTCTCGTCTGGGCGACGTATTCCGTATTTGTACAACGCCTTCCTGACGATCTCAAAGGACTGCCTATATTGGGCTATACCGTGTTTATCGGCACTGCCATGCTGTTACCCGTTTATATTGCAGAGTCTGTGTTTGTTGAAACCATGCCGCTATCATTTGAAAGCATCGCGATTTCCCTTTACACGGGTATTTTTGCCTCCGGCCTTGCATTCTTTTGTTGGAATGCTGCATTGCAACGTATGGGAGCGGCTAAAACAGGGCAATTCATGCATTTGATCCCCGTATTTGGTTTGATTTTTTCCATGCTATTGCTGGGAGAGCGCCTCGAGAATTATCACTACATCGGCATCACATTTATTGTCGTCGGTTTGATCGTGGCAAACCTTGCTTCACGAAAACAACGTCTTCAGTCAACCTAGTCAGTTAATCTGGCAAGCCAGCGGTGATGAAAACGGATTTGAGTCACCTAGTCACATTCCGTTATAGTGACGCCCAGTAGCAATAAGGGCGCTTTAATAACATGTTAACCATTTCCCAAACCGTTTCTCTTTCAGACGATGAAATTGAGATTTCTTATATCCGCGCACAAGGCGCAGGTGGTCAGAACGTCAATAAGGTCTCGTCTGCCGTTCATCTGCGATTTGATATTCAGGCGTCATCGCTGCCAGATTTTTACAAAGAAAGATTGCTCGCACTCAAAGACAGTCGCATCACAAAAGATGGCGTGATTGTGATTAAAGGGCAGCAATTTCGCACCCAAGAAAAAAATCGTGATGATGCGCTATCTCGCCTGCAAGAAATGATAAAAAGCGTCGGTGTCGTTCAAAAAGCGAGAAGAGCCACCAAGCCAACAAAGGCATCACAAAGACGTCGAGTTGACGGGAAAACCTTGCGCGGAAAAACCAAATCGATGAGAGGCAAAGTACAGATGTAACCCGTTGTAGCCAATCCACATTGATTTTGCCTCGCTGGGTGTTTCTCGTTTCGCTATCGCGCCCAACCACACCCTTCGCCCCCACTCCGACAGTTCCCCATGCTCTTTCCACTGGTCTGATGTCACACATTCCCTGCGGGTTTTGCTGAGTTACTTGTCACCACCTCCTCTCTAGTGTTGAATCAAAATGAATCAACAAGAGGAATATCACGTGTCTCAGACTCCCTTCAAGGACTACCCGCTCTCACAAACACAAGCCATTGTTTGGAATGATATGGATGCACTCCAACACATCAACAACACGGTCTATTTTCGCTACTTTGAAGATGTGCGCGTTGTGATGCTCGAAGAGTTAAAAGTGTTTGAACACGTGAAAAGCCACAACGTCGGCCCTGTTGTGGCATCAACACGCTGTGACTACCGCGCCCCGCTCGTTTATCCAGACACCATCACTACGGTGTCATGGGTCGAAAACGTTCAGGAAAAGCGCTACACCATGAAATATGAAATCCACAGCCATAATCAACAACGCTGCGTGGCAGAAGGCGAAGCACTGATCGTTTACTGTGATTTCAAAACGGGAAAAAGCTGCGCCATCCCAGAAAACACAGCCTCCCAGCTTCAACGCTATGTGAAATGAACCGTGACCACATCATTCCTGTCCCTCACGTCACTCAGATCTGATTTCAGTTCAATGAGCCTATCGCCATTGTCCATTGATTTGGCTATGGGAGAACACCTCACGCTCAGTGGCCCGTCAGGGTGTGGAAAAACAAGTCTGCTAAAAGTATTGGCAGGTTTGCAACCCGCACAAAGCGGCGAGATCCAATGGCAACAACAACGAGTCACCGGTAACAATCTCATGTGGTGGCGCAAGCAATGCTGCTATTTACCGCAAGAACCTATATTAGGCGCAGAGACTATTTCAGGAGTGTTGCGCCTACCTTGGGCACTTAAGGCGGAATCAACGCCTCAACCCAACGACGAACGCTGCTGTTCAGTGTTGTGCGATTTAGGGCTCGCCCACCACTTAGACACTGACGTCAGAACTCTTTCGGGCGGAGAAAAACAACGGCTAGCTATCGCACGCGCAATGCTGCTCGCACGCCCTATTTGGTTGCTCGATGAACCAACATCCGCGCTCGACCCTAAAAGCCGCGACAACGTCATCACGTTATTGTCCCAACTCTCCGTGATCATGGTGTCTATCTCACATGATCCTGTGTGGGCAGCATCAGCGGATCAAACCTATGACATGGGGATTCAAGATGAGTGAAGCATTAGTTATCGGCAATGGCGCATTGGCCGCTTTCTACCTGATGTTTCTCATCCCACTGCTGTTGTTCCAACGTTGGCAATTGGGGTTAAGCAAGTCACTTATCTTCTCTGTTACCCGAATGACACTGCAACTGGCCGTGGTGGGTTTATATCTACAAACCTTGTTCGATTTTGCCAATATCTTTCTCAATACAATCTGGCTACTTGTGATGATTTTGGTCGCCAGTTGGACAGTGTGTCGACAAGCTGGCGCGAAACCCAAAAGCCTACTGTTACCCGTATTGTCAGGCCAAGCCATCGCACTGGTTTGTGTCTTGCCCGTCATGATCATTGGTGTGATTCAAGCAGAACCGTGGTGGCAGGCGCAGTATTTAATTCCTGTGGCTGGAATGCTGCTCGGAAATGCCCTGTCCGCCAATGTGCTGGCGCTAGATCGCTTCCATGCCAGCTTAAAGCAACGCCATGATGAATTTCAGTTTTACTTGTCATTAGGGTCTCCCCATCCAAGCAAACCTTTTATGAAGGAAGCGTTTACCGCTGCACTACGTCCACCACTGGCCGCCATGAGCACGCTGGGTATTGTAAGCTTACCCGGTATGATGACAGGCCAAATTCTCGGGGGGACAACCCCATTGTTGGCGGTGAAATATCAACTGGTGATCATGGTCGCGATTTTTCTTACCGTGACCCTCTCGGTCGCTACGACACTGACTTTAGCCAGCCATCGTGCTTTCGATCAATATGGCCGCTTAAAGATGTAGATTTCTCGCTAACGGCTCCATGATAAAAAGCACGTAAACAAAAAAGCCCTGACCAATCCGGTCAGGGCTTTTCACTGAATCTCTTTTCTTTCGTGTTGTCGTGAATTACGACACTGACAGTACGAAACCCGGCAACAAAACGAATACCGTGCCCAAGTAACCCACAACAGCAAGTTTGGATTTCACCGCATAGTCAGCAAGCAATTCCGCACACTTAATCGGTAGCTCACGTAGAAACGGCAGACCATACACAACCAAAATACCCAGCACGTTAAACGTGAGGTGTACCAATGCAATTTGAAGTGCAAAGATGGCGTTGCCACCCGTTACGGCTGTCGCTGCCAGCAACGCAGTAATACATGTACCGATGTTTGCACCAAGGGTGAACGGGTAAACCTGACGGATGCTCAGAACGTTCGTTCCAACCAAAGGAACCACCAAGCTCGTTGTTGTCGAAGACGACTGCACTAGGATAGTCACCAGCGTGCCTGATGCGATGCCGTGGATTGGACCACGACCGATTGCGCCATTCAGCACTTCGCGTGCCTTACCCACCATCAGCTTTTTCATCAGCTTACCCATAACGGTAATCGCAACGATGACCAAGAAAATCCCGAAAAGAACCAGTGCGACACCACCCAAGTTACCAGGAAGCGCTTCAAACACAGATTTAGCGCCGTTCACAACAGGTTTGGTGATTGGTTTGATGAAGTTGAAGCTCTTCATGCTGAGGTTGTCAGCTTGCATGAGCGGAGAAACCAACCATGCAGAGATTTTCTGAAGGAAGCCAGTCATCACTTCCAAAGGAAGGAAAATGAGAACAGCAATCAAATTGAAGAAGTCATGCACGGTGGCACAAGTGAAGGCGCGACGAAATTCGTCTTTACAGCGTGCGTGGCCCAAACTCACCAATGTGTTGGTGACCGTTGTACCCACGTTCGCACCCATGACCATAGGGATAGCCAGTTCAACAGGCAAGCCGCCTGCAACCAAACCAACGATAATTGATGTCACGGTGCTAGAAGATTGAATAAGTGCAGTGCCGATAATACCAATCATCAAACCCGCAACTGGGTTTGTGGCAAACTCGAACAACTCTTTTGCTTGCTCGCCCGCAGCCCACTTAAAGCCGCTACCGATCATTGAAACAGATAAAAGCAACAGATACAGCATGCCGATCAAAGCTGTCCATTGCAGAGCGCGTTTTCCTGGAGCGTTAGACTGAGGTCTTGGGAGTGCTTCAGTTTGGATGCTCATAACTCACTTCCTAATATGTAAGTAATTTGTCGGTTCGCAGGCATCCTATGAATGTATTGTGACAGTAATATTACCAACAAATTTCATTTGACGATTTTTTGAAGCTTTTGTGACTAATTCATGACCCTCAAGCAATTAATTTGATGCGGAACACAAAAAAGTCTTATCGTAAAAATCCCTATAAAATAGCCAGTTACGAGCAAAAAGAGCAGCCATAAAAAAAGCCCGAATCAACGGGCTTAACGAAGTATTATTTTTTGATTATTTTTGTGACAAAGCCACATATAAAGCGATGTATACCCAAACAACCTGAAGATGCAGGATTCAGCGAGTTTTACTGGCGTTATGATCAAGGCGTCCCTTTGCTGATGTAGCGATCTCCATTAAAAAGGGATAACACCGAGCATGGCGTCAGTAAACTCGCCCGAAGGGAGGCCCTCAGTGCGTCCACTTCATCGTTAAATTCCTGTGAGATAGAATGACTATTTCTACAAGAATTTGCCTTGAATTAAACGCACTGATGGCCTCTGAAATCGAACATCTTCAGGTTGTTTGGGTATAGAAGGTTACTCAGTAACCCATTGCGCGAGACACAAACGCGCGAGTACGATCATGCTGAGGATTGTCAAAAATCTGAGATGGCGGACCTTGTTCAACGATCACACCACCCTCCATAAAAATCACTTTGTCAGCAACATCTCGAGCGAACTGCATTTCGTGTGTCACGACCACCATGGTCTGTTTTTGTTCAGCAAGTTGCTTCATAACCGCCAAGACTTCGTCAACCCACTCAGGATCAAGCGCAGAGGTTGGCTCATCAAATAAAATGACATCGCCTTTACAAGCCATGGCTCGTGCAATGCCAACCCGCTGTTGTTGTCCGCCAGAAAGCTGTGCCGGGTATTTGTGAAGGTGCTCAGCCATACCTACGTTTTCCAGAAGTTGCTTTGCGGTTTCCTCTGCTTTCGCTTTCGGCTCTTTCCATACCGTGACTAACGACTCCGCGACATTCGCCAGCGCAGTTTTGTTGGCAAACAAGGCGTAACTTTGAAACACGAAGCTACTTTGTTTACGAAGCCGCTGAATATCCGCTTTGCTAGCGCTCTCAGCGGCTACACGAGCCTCACCAATTTGAATCTCACCCGTTGTTGGCGTTTCCAAATAATTAAGGCAACGTAGCAAGGTTGATTTCCCTGTACCTGACGGCCCAATGATGGCGACAATTTCACCTTGATGTACTTCAAGATCTATCTGCTTAAGTACTTCAACATCACCAAAGCGTTTACTCAAACGTGTCACATTAATCATCGCGCATACGCCTTATTCAACCTGACTTCCAACAACGACTGAATCTGAGTGAAGAAAATCACCACCACCCAGTAGATAAGAGCCACCGCTAAAAACGCTTCAAAGAACTTAAAGCTTGATGACGCTTCCATCTGCGCCTTTGCCATGATTTCAGCCACGCCGAGCGTAAACGCAAGCGAAGTGCTTTTTATCATGTCGATGAAATAGTTCATCAATGAAGGCGTAGCGACGCGAGCAGCTTGAGGCAAAATGATACGTCTCATCGCTTGAAGCTCGGTCATGCCGATACTCAAGCTCGCTTCCATTTGGTTTTTATCAATACCAACAATCGCCGCACGAATACTCTCAGCCATATACGCAGAGAAGTGGAGCGAAATACCAATAACGGCGGCAGTAAATGCATCCATGCCGATAAATATCGGGAAGACCTGCGGCAGACCGTAATAAAGCAGGAATAGCTGTACTAGCAGAGGCGTACCTCTAAAGAAAGAGATGTATACCACTACAAACGCATTCAATACGTTTACTCTGAACACCCTTACCAATGCCAAGCACACTGATAACACCAGAGCAATCGCAAAGCCAATCAATGACATCTCTAACGTTATTCCCAGATACTTCACCAGTATCGGGAACAACGCCAGCATGTAGTCAAAATCGAAACTGTTCATTATTGCGTGATGTCAGAATCAAACCACTTTTCAGAAATCGCAGTCAGGGTGCCGTCTGCTTTCATTTCTGTCAGGGCTTGATCGACTTTTGCTTTAATAGCCAGCTTCTCAGGGGTATTCAAAAACGGCATCGCGTTTTGAATCGTCTCAAACGGTTCGCCAGCTAGTGCCAATGGTAGGCCTGATTTTTTAATGAGCTGTGCAGAAGAAACGCGGTCCATGATGAAGGCATCAGTACGTCCTAGTGCGACATCTTGTTCGAAGCCTGAATCATACGTAATGATGTTGATTTCGTTGTTCTTGTCGTAGTTACGCAACAGCTGTTCAAAGTTGCTTCCCAAGTTAACCGCCACTTTTTTGCCTTTCAGATCGTCGATGCTTTCAATGTCATCGCGGCCTTTTCGGATCACCACTTGCGCACCATCCACCACATAAGGCACTGAGAACGCGTATTTTGCTTTGCGGACGTCGGTCATGGTGATTTGGTTACTGATGGTATCAATGTGGCCAGCTTCTAGCATGCCAAACAAGCCAGAGAAGCTAGAGGTGACAAACTCAACATCGTAATCAGCACGTTGGCCAATTTCATTCCAGACATCGACTTCAAAGCCCTGCAGTTTGTCCAGCTTAACGAAAGTGAACGGGAAATAGCGGCCTGACATACCGACTTTGATTTCATCTTGAGCAAGCGAAGCAGTTGACGTGAAGCTGGCAGCCAAAGCAAGGGTGGCTACTAAAAGGTTTTTCATCGAAGGCATTATGATTACTCCATTATTCTGATGCCGCCAATGTAACCTAAGTGTAATTGAGTCATAAATAACGAAACGTTCTATTTAATACTCTATCAATAAAGCATTTATCAAACTTATAAATCGCATTCGTATAATTGAACAGTGTTTTTGACTAAATATTCACCATTATTATGCAACAATCACACCTTAGTGATTGATGCCAGACACTATGTCTCCCTATTCCGCCCTCTCGATGAAGAATGTTTTGCTTCACTTTCATGGTTGCCTATTCACTGCGCATGATAGCAAAGCGTCCTACTTTCAATGCAAAAACACACACTTCATTCACAAGCCATTCTGTTAATAAGATCACTAAAATCAATGATATGTGACTGCCTTCTCAGTCAAATCATCATGCAACATTTATCCAGTAAAGGGCTTATTTGTCCAATATCTTAAGCCCCAGACCGAGCGCATAATCAGCCCATCTCAATACAAACCCAAAATTACAAACCCCAAATTACAAACAAAGGTCTGAACCATGAAAACAAACATAGCCGAGTTAAAGCGTCACCTACTCACCGGCACCAGCCACATGTTGCCATTCGTTGTTGCAGGTGGTGTTCTACTTGCTCTTTCGGTAATGCTAGGCGGCAAAGGTGCCGTTCCTGAAGGTGTATTCCTTGAAGGCATTTGGGACATGGGTATCGCAGGTTTCACCCTGTTCGTACCTGTTCTTGGCGGTTACATCGCTTACTCAATCGCAGACCGTCCAGCACTTGCTCCAGGTATGATTGGTGCTTACCTTGCTAACCAAGTACAAGCGGGTTTCCTCGGCGCAATCATCGTCGGTTTCATCGCCGGTTACGTTGTCCTGCAACTGAAGCGCATTCCTCTTTCTAACAAGCTTAAAGCGCTGTCTACTTACTTCATCATTCCAATCGGCGGTACGTTCATCGTATCTGCACTGGTTGTTTGGGTAATCGGTCAACCTATCGCTGGCTTCATGGCATTCATGAACGAAGGTCTGCAATCAATGGCTGGCGCTTCTAAAGCAGTGCTTGGCGCGGTTCTTGGTGGTATGACTGCATTCGATATGGGCGGTCCTATCAACAAAGTAGCAACCCTATTCGCACAAACTCAAGTCGGCACTCAACCTTGGTTGATGGGCGGCGTTGGTGTGGCAATCTGTGTGCCACCACTAGGTATGGCTCTAGCAACTTTCCTTGCTCCTAAGAAATACTCACCTGAAGAAAAAGAAGCAGGTAAAGCTGCAGCAATCATGGGTTGTATCGGTATCACTGAAGGTGCTATTCCATTCGCAGCAAATGACCCAGCACGCGTTATCCCAGCTATCGTTGCAGGCGGTATCGTCGGTAACGTTGTGGCCTTCATGGCAGGCGTTCTTAACCACGCACCTTGGGGTGGCCTGATTGTTCTGCCGGTTGTTGAAGGTCGCATGATGTATGTCATCGCCGTCATCGCTGGTGCCGCAACCACAGCCCTTGTTGTGAACGCATTGAAGAAACCTGTCGCAGAACGCGAAGAAGAAACAGCAGCGAAAACAGAAGAACTAGAACTGTCTTTCGACTAACAAGCGCTGCAAAAACAACATGAATTATCGGAGCGACAACCCCAACTCACGTTGTCGCTCCACACTGAACTTAAAAATTATAAAAGTGTATAAGAGAGATTTACTATGAAACTTATTGGCGTAACTTCTTGCCCGTCTGGCGTTGCTCACACATACATGGCTGCTGAAGCTCTAGAAACCGCTGCAAAAGCAAAAGGCTGGGACGTTAAAATTGAAACTCAAGGCGCAATCGGCATTGAAACCGAGCTGACTGCTGCAGACGTTGAAAGTGCAGATGTTGTGGTTCTGACCAAAGACATCGCTATCAAAAACGAAGAGCGCTTCAACGGTAAAAAGATTGTTCGTGTGACTGTGACTCAGGCAGCTAAACAAGCACCTGAAATCATCGCAAAACTTGAGAGCATGCTAGCTCAAGCATAATTTCGACATCACCGCGGTATACCCTTACCGCGGTTTTTGACTTTCCTGCACCGTAAAGCATAACCCTTTTCCAACGCCTTATTCCGCTTTACGCCCTCGTAGTTTGCTCAAAGGCATCCACATGCACAATATTGCTGAATCCCTCACCGACTTTACTGGCAAACTCATTGCCATTTGCAGCAACGAAAACACGCCGCCGGAAGGCGCATACCAAGTTAACTTTAACCGTTTAGAGATCATTCTTGATGGTGAGTACGACCTATTCGTGGATGCAAAAGAAGGCAGCGATAAGCTCACGCTAACACAGGGTGACATGGTGTACATCCCTTCCAATGCGTGGAGTAAACCTACGTGGGATAAACCCTGCAAAATGATTTCAGTGCTATTTGGCAAGCATCAAGTCGGATTCAGCTTTGTGCAATACACCCCTGATGGCGGATTTATTGATGTTCAAAAGCACGCGCTCGCTTTGCCCTCTTCCATGGCGCTTGGACACGTACTCGACGCCCTCAATTGCATGAGTGATAAAAGCCGCTCAAACGTGATGGGAGAGCACCTCGCCAATGCGCTGATTCAGTACTGCCTCGAACTACTTGGAAACCCCGTACAAAGCAAAATCAGCCGTAGTGAGAAGCTCTACCGCAGCATGTGTATTTACGTGCAAGAGAACTTCCACAAAGACATCACCCGCGTGACCGTCGCCAGCCGATTTGGGGTGTCATCCGCCCACGTTTCTCGTCTATTCAACCAAGAAGGTTCCGTGAAGTACGCCGATTACGTAACCTATGTTCGCCTCGACCGCGCCAAATTCATGCTAAAGAAATACAACTTCAAGTTAGAAGAAATCGCTCACCGTTGCGGCTTCAAAGACACCAATTACTTTTGCCGGGTATTTAAAAACAAGACGGGTAAAACGCCGAGTGAGTATCGATTGGGGGCGGTATAGTGGCTTTGAGGATAATACTAAGCTCATATCTCTCCAAGCCAGATAGTGATACCCAGATAGTGATACCCAAACAACCTGAGAATGCAGGATTGGGCGAGCTATACTGATAAGGGATGAATAAGCCTTTGTCATTGTGTTTCACTAGGTCTAAAAATCAGCCAACATCAAAAGCGTATCGCTTATTGCTAACCACTCCCAGTTACTTACCGCTATTAAGTCCAGACACAACCTACTGAAATTGACTAGATTATGGTTTCCTTAATCCGTATGTCCCGGTAGGGTTAGAGTGGAAATACTGAAAGATACTTACTCAGCAAAAAACATAGATTTATTTCTGAACATGTCGAAAATTAGGGAATGGGAACGTCCTTGTAACGTAACCATCAAAAATGAAAGGAGTTCAAAATGAAATATATGCTGTTGTTGTATGCTGCACCGGACAAAGAGCCTGTCTATGGCACCCCTGAGTTTGATGAAATGATGACCGCGTTTGCTGCGACCAGCGAAGCCTATAAAAACGACGGTGTTCTTGTGGGTGGAGAAGGATTGCAGGGTATTGAAGCCGCCACTTCACTCCGCATCAAATCCGGTAAGGTGGAAACCATGGATGGTCCCTTTGCAGAAACGCGTGAGCATCTGGGTGGCTATTATATTATCGATGTAGCGGATCTAGATACCGCCTTGAAATATGCCGAAATGATACCTATCGCCCACTTCGGCACCATCGAGGTGCGCCCATTGTTGGACTACGATCAAGAGCACTGACAGATGAAGAATGCCGTTCCCAAAGCTATCGCGGTCAGCCACATCATTGATGAGGTGCTTCGCCGCGATCGGGGGCGGATTTTGTCTGGGCTAATTTCCAGATTTGGCGACTTCCAAATGGGCGAAGATGCGTTGCAGGAAGCATCTGTTGCCGCTCTCAAACATTGGGGTCGAGTAGGTATTCCTCACGATCCCGTCGCGTGGCTAATGAAGGTGGGATTGAACAAAGGGATCGACCAAATCCGTTCAGCTCAACGCGAAGCGATAAGAGCAAACGACTTAGCGATCAGCACACCAAATCATGTCTATGACGACATTCCGGAAACAATCCCAGATGAACGCCTGCGTTTAATTTTCACCTGTTGCCACCCCGCACTTGAGGAAAAGTCCCGAATTGCACTGACTCTGCGCACAGTGTGTCATTTAACAACCCGAGAGATCGCATCAGCCTTCCTCGATAATGAACAAACCATGGGACAACGCCTGTCCAGAGCAAAAAAGAAAATCAGATCCAAAGGCATCAGTTTCTCTGTACCGGAATCAGACGGCTGGACAGAGAGACTAGGAACCGTTCTTTCTACGATATATCTGATTTTTACCACTGGCTATGTGAGAGAAGACACCGGACCACGAGATCTATGCGAAGAAGGTATTTTCTTGATGCGCCTTTTACGCAAGCTTTGCCCTAATGAACCTGAAATAGAAGGTGCGCTTGCGTTGATGCTTTTGACTGATGCAAGGCGAGTCGCAAGAATCGACGGTGACGGTGCTATCGTGCCTATAGAAAAACAGAACGAAGAGATTTGGCAGAATGACATGGTTGCGGAAGGGAGAAGCATCCTTGAAGACGCAATCGGACGCATGCAACCAGGTCCCTTCCAAATCAAAGCAGCCATCGCAGACTGCCACATGTTGCGACCCAAACCTGATTGGCCGCAGATGTCCTTACTCTACAGGGCGCTTTGGGTATTCGAACCAACCCCTGTCGTCGCTCTGAACTGGTCTGTGGTCATAGCCGAAACAGGACACTATGAACTCGCGTTGCAAAAACTTGATGAATTGCAAAGTAAACTCAAAAACTACCAACCTTGGTACGCCGCTCGCGGTCATATCCTAGCAAAACTTGGCGAATTCTCAGGCGCTCGCAACGCTTACATACAAGCTATTCATACCGCACCAAGCGATGCGTCACGCAAATTGCTGGAACGCAAATTAGATATATTAAATCTGTCCAACCAACCAAAGTGTCACAGCCAGCGTAGCGAATGATCTCAAACGATTCATCCCTTGCTGTGCCTACATTTAGCGAATTCGAAACGACTGAATGCTTGGCGACACGGGCTAATTTAAATTCAAATCAAAATTGGTTTGTGCATAAGCCACCTTTGAAAACGCTACTACTGATTCCAAATCATCAATGTTCAAATCACCAATGTGAGTGGTGAACTACCACCACTATTTTTCGGATGAATCGCAATAGCTGGCTCCCCGAGGTTGAGGTTAAAGACGGCTATCCTTCACAGATCTAGGTGTCTAACCTGGTATTTTAGTCTGTGTTTTTAAGCTGGGTATCTAGGCTTCGTGTCTAAAGCAATTTTCTAATGCATTGATACCCAAATACATTGCCGAACAATGACGACGGTTGATAAATACATGTTGCAGTAGTACTCTTCATTTAGGTTAGTTGGAAGCCTACCTCGCCAAAGCAATCGTACCAACGCATAAACCAGAGTTAATCAGCATTTCACTCACATATCATCCCACAACCAATAGCGAGCAGGTTGTATACAAGGAGGACGATATGCGTCATCAAAACAATCCCGATCTTCAATTGTGGCTTCGCGAAGCCAAGTTTCTACAAAAAGCCGCTCAATCTGATTCACTGACACAATCTCTGCCCGTGCTTAGGCGCTTGCTTGAATCTAAGATATTCACCAATATCACGTTACCAGAACTCAAGCGCCACTCCGCCACTATTCAACGTAAGCATCTACTTCATATGTTGGCAGCCGAGAACGGACAAAGCTGTTGGGCGGACTTTAAGAAAACCATTTCAACGGCTCCGAAAGGTACACTTCTCCCCTATAGCACCGAACGGCTAGATGCTGGTTATTTGGTTCAGTGGTTCTCTTCCGTTTCGGAGGCACAACGCTATACCGAGCAACACAGTGGAAAAGTGGTGAAGGTGGGAAGTCAGGCAGCCGTAGTGCCAGAATAATAGAAAACTTAGTTTAAACGGGGGCAAGAGCCTCCGTTTATTTGAATGAGATTTAAATCGGTTTGCCTCTTTAGGGCCTAGAGTAGAAACTCATCAAAATTCCGCGCCACTGAATTTCCAATGCCTCAGCTAATGACCGATAGCGTGCCTGTAGTGTTTTAAGTACTGGTTAAATACTCAGCCCTGATGGTGACGGTGCATAATCTTCAATTACACCGATTTGTCACTATTTAACAAGGTGACTTTTGGAATTCGGATCTTAGTTTTATAAAACAGAATGTTACGTTAGATAGTAGAATAGCAGTTTGTTGTTATTGGACTAAATAGTGTGTTTAAACACACCATTTTTGGGTCTAATACACTCCTATGCAATTCATTGACCACATAAATAAGGATATTTATGACTAAGCCAAATGTAGAAGAAATTTCTCTTTTAAATCGGTACTTTGCAGTTGAAAGTAATAATGAATTCTGGTCATTGTCAGAAACTGAGTTGACTCAAGATGAGATGCAAAGGCTTTTAACAGTTTCCTTTTCCTCGCTTTATCATTGGTCGGAAATAGGAACAAAGGAGAATGTTGAACTTGCAAATTTAGCGGTAGCAAGAGCGTTATGCATAAATGATTCTCCACTAAGTGTTCAATTTGCTCAAATGGCATTCACCTATTTTGACGGGCATGGTGCGGACTGGATCCAAGCTTTTACAAATGCGGTGTTAAGCCATGCATTGTTCATAGTAGGAGATGAAACTCAATCGACAGAGTTCTATGAAAAAGCTATCAGTTATCAGCTAAAATTGTCTGATGGGGACAAAAAGGTTTTTGATTCAACTTTCAAAACCATTCCTGACCCAAGGGCTTGAGCACAATCGCATAACAAATAAGAATAAGAATAAGTGTCGCGCAGCCGACACTTTATTTGGGTGTTGGACAAGCCCGTTGCTTCTTTATTAAGTCAATTGCTCGGGTGAGCGCCGGATAGATGGATGCTCGGCACTGATTAACAGGCGAGCGGCACCATGAAGTTATTAGACATTCCATAACTTCAATGGGTTACGCCACTGTGTGTCTATTCTTCCACGCTTTCTCCTTCGATTAAATCGCCGCCATTCTCCTTATTCTGTTCGCCTTTCGGCTACCTCGGTCGAGTGACGTCCACTAAGACCATGAGTCGTTCCCGCACGTTGGACAACATCGCGTCACGGGAATGTTTAGCCGTGGTCATAACGTTAAGGGAGCGACCGAGTTTAGTGAGCGTAAGGTCAGCCCCATCGAGTGAGGATTGGGTCGCAAGTATCAGAGACTGAAGCCGTTTTTATGAATAGTGGGACACTGATTTTGTAGAGTATCTTGTAGAATTTGAATATCGCGCATCGTTCATTCCTTTTGTTGGAATGTGGTTTTTGGCGAAATTCATTAGATCAAAAGGGCCGATGCGCGTCCTTCTCATTGTTTAGAAAAGAGATTTTGAGGGGATTCGCTAGAACGCGGCGTTATGTAGCTAGAGGAAATATGGAAGTCACAGTAGTTATTAGCAAAGAAATTCAAGAATCTGAAGTGATAGCACTCTACGAGGCAAATGGGTGGTCATCAGCAAAAGTTCCAGAAAAGCTGATACCAGCGCTTCTCAACTCAGATACTTTAGTCACCGCACGTAGAAACGGAAAACTAGTTGGTTTAGGAAACGCGATTTCTGATGGACACCTTGTCGTCTACTACCCGCACATGCTTGTTGACCCTGAGCATCAGGGCATAGGCATTGGCCGTCAAATGATGGAGGTCATGCACTCCAAATACAGTGGCTTTCATCAGCAAATGCTCACAGCAGATGGTGACGCTGTTGAATTCTACAAATCCGTTGGTTTCGAAAGGGCAGGGAAAACTGAACCAATGTGGGTGTACGCTGGCAACGATCACTAGCTAAATACCGCTACATAACAAAACAATGAACGGGACATTTACTCGTGGCGCAATTTTTCATAGAAACGTAGTGATTCAGTCGTTTCAATCAGTTTGGGCTAGTAAATGCCCGTTATCGTGACGTTATGCTCTAAGGGATTGAATGAAGCAACGCGGAATGAAATTAGTAGCATTTTTCCTTTCTATCATTCAGGTGTTTTTGTCTTTTCTTCTTCACAATGACTTGATTGAAATTGAAATACTGCAGTGGCTGATATCAATATTCTATATTCCATTGTATTTAGTGCTTCTATGTTTTGGGGGTGTATTCGAGAGTTTACTGGGAGTCGGACTATTGAAAAGCGGGATGATTTTCCCATATCTTGAAAATGAGTTATGGCTGGCAGGTGTTCCAATAATGTATCCGGTTAACTTTTTCCTATTAAAGTTGGCCGGTAGGTTTCAATTGCGAGCATAACAAAGCCATCAAAGATCGCCCCCTTCGGGGGCTAGACTCGCAAAAATCGTTCGCCCTTTATGGCGGTCGTTAGCGCTTAGTGAGTCTTCTTCAAAGTACATATGACTTTTTTTAACCCGTTTGATGTGTACATATAAAGGAGAGAAGTATGGTTACGTTGCAATTTTTACAATCAGAGGATGTTGTAACTTATATTGACGTAAATTCAGCTACATATGATGAAGAACTGAACCAACTACAGGCTCAAGGATTCAAATTGTCTGGAGAGCCAATCACAGCTAAGGAAATCAGTGACTGCATGAGTAAGCACAAGAGCAGGCATGAAGATAAAATGAGAGAATATGCTGCCCTGTCGGTTGTCTTAGCGATATTTGGCATTACTTAATGCGCTCAAACACAGCGCTAACAAATAAGAATAAGTGTCGCGCAGCCGACACTTTATTCGGGTGTTGAACAAGCCCGACGCCTCTTTATTTAGTATATTGCTT
>NZ_JAJUBC010000046.1 GCF_028683095.1 Enterovibrio gelatinilyticus
ATAGGTTTTGGCGTTGTAGCAGATCAGAGAGATTCAGGCTTAAAACGTCATGCCTGCATGAGCGATAATCCCTACGACCATCGCGACATACATGATGAACCCCAGCCCGTTACCAACCCAAATAGTTGGGTTCTTGTGATACAGCCCATATATGGTCCAGAGCGATGCAATAAACGTGTAAAGCAGCCATGTTATTAGCGATAAACCCTCAGCACTTTCACTGTGAGAGAAATAGAGTTTGTATATTTGCGGGAGTGTTGCCAGAGGGCTTATTAAACCCATTGCCAACATGAGTGGTTCTAGCGCTTTTCCTACTCTTTCTATAAATGACATTTTATGTCTGCCTGTGAGTGTCAATGAAGGCAGAATAGACGTCGTTGCGTGGAACTGACAAACCTTGTTGATTCAAGCATGAGACGGAATTGATATTCGCCTAATTCGTGATGTTTTTCTCTTCTGCGATATCCCACAGCGCCTTAACTAAAGCGTTATCCAGCTGTGAGCGCAGGCTACACACCCCCAGCTCAAAAGGCTTGATGGGTGCCAGACGTAGCCGCTCAATCTTCTCCCTCACAGGACTGTTGTTGATGACAACATCTGGCGCGATACCCACCCCACAGCCCAAGGCAACCATGCTCACGATCGCTTCATGGCCAGATACTTGCGCGTAGATGTTGGGTTTTATCTTCATCTGCTTGAACCAAGTGTTGGCTCTTTCTCTGGCTGTACCTGCTTCGGGTACGATGAATGGAATCGCGTGCCAATCAGGCGTTTCTTTTTGTAGAGCCTCAGCAAAGCTACTGACACCCGCAGGTGCAATAACCGATAGCGGTACTTCGCTAATCGCTTTGAATGCTACTTTGGCTGGCAGTTGCTCAGGTCTTGCTGATATTGCGATGTCGGCTTCATCAAGAAGCACTTTGTCGATGGCTTGTGCGGGGTCGCCTGTGGAGAGCTTAAGCTCAATAAAGGGATGACGAATACGGAACTCTGAGAGCAATTCGGGTAAATGGCTATAGCTGGCAGTCACTGAGCAAAACAGGCGGAGTTCGCCTCGTAAGTCGTGTTCTGATGCATCTGCTTGGCTTTGGTATTGCTGCCATTCCGACAGTATTCTCATCGCTATAGGTAATAGCTTTTTCCCAGCAGGCGTCAGCACAACACTTCTGTTGTCACGAAGGAAAAGCTGCTGATTGGCTTCTTGTTCGAGCTTTTGTATCTGTCGGCTTAAGGCTGATGGACTGATGTGCATCGCCGCAGCAGTTTTTGAAAAGTTTTTGCTATCGCAAAGGTGGATGAAGAACTGAAGATGTTTGACGTCCATTGTCGATCTCTTATGTTGCATAAATTGCAATTACATGTTGTGAATATATCACTTTAAGCAATTTACTGCCTGATCTATTATGAACCCAATTCGGTGTGGCAGCTTGTCATGCACACACCGCTCAAGGACAGATTTTTCTTACGGAGTATTCGACATGTCTAACTATTTCAATACCTTGAACCTACGCGAGCAACTTGCTCAGCTGGGTGTTTGCCGTTTTATGGACAAAGCGGAATTTGCCAATGAAGCGGATTACCTAAAAGGTAAGAAAGTGGTTATTGTTGGTTGTGGTGCGCAAGGTCTTAACCAAGGCCTAAACATGCGTGACTCTGGCCTAGACGTGTCTTATGCACTTCGCCAAGCTGCTATCGACGAGCAACGTCAGTCTTACAAGAACGCCAAAGAAAACGGCTTCAACGTAGATAACTACGAAAACCTGATCCCACAAGCAGACTTGGTCGTTAACCTAACACCAGACAAACAACACACCAGCGTTGTTAGTGCTGTAATGCCATTGATGAAACAAGGCGCTGCACTGGGCTACTCGCACGGCTTCAACATCGTTGAAGAAGGTATGGAAATTCGTAAAGACATCACAGTAGTGATGGTTGCACCTAAGTGCCCAGGTACGGAAGTACGTGAAGAGTACAAGCGTGGTTTCGGTGTTCCTACTCTGATGGCCGTTCATCCAGAGAACGACCCACAAGGTGAAGGTCACGAAATCGCAAAAGCTTGGGCTGCTGCAACGGGTGGTCACCGTGCCGGTGTTCTTGAGTCATCTTTCGTTGCTGAAGTTAAATCTGACCTGATGGGTGAGCAAACCATTCTTTGTGGCATGCTTCAAGCGGGCTCAATCGTATGTTACGAGAAGATGGTTGCTGATGGTATTGACCCAAGCTACGCCGGTAAACTGCTGCAGTTTGGTTGGGAAACGATCACTGAAGCGCTTAAGTTCGGTGGCATCACTCACATGATGGATCGTCTTTCTAACCCTGCGAAGATCAAAGCATTTGAATTGTCAGAAGATCTTAAAGATCTGATGCGTCCGCTTTACAACAAGCACATGGACGACATCATCTCTGGTCACTTCTCATCAACCATGATGGCTGACTGGGCAAATGATGACGCAAACCTACTAGGCTGGCGTGAAGAGACTGCTGAAACTGCATTTGAACAATACCCAGATTCAGACGTTAAGATCTCTGAGCAAGAGTACTTCGACAACGGTATCTTGATGGTTGCAATGGTTCGCGCGGGTGTTGAGCTGGCGTTTGAAGCAATGACTGCATCAGGCATCATTGAAGAGTCTGCATACTACGAGTCACTGCACGAGCTTCCATTGATTGCAAACACTGTTGCACGTAAGCGTCTGTACGAAATGAACGTGGTAATCTCTGACACGGCTGAATACGGTAACTACCTGTTCGCAAACGTTGCAACACCACTGCTTCGTGAGAAGTTCATGCCAGGTGTTGGTACTGACGTTATTGGTAAAGGTCTTGGCGATGTAGGCAACGACGCTGACAACGCAACCTTAATTGCTGTTAACGACGCGCTACGCAACCACCCTGTAGAGTGGATTGGTCAAGAGCTACGTGGCTACATGACTGACATGAAGCGCATTGCGGTTGGTGACTAATCATTTCGCACTGACGAATTGAATACGAAAAACCCGGCGAAAGCCGGGTTTTTTAATTCTGGTTTTGCTTGAAAACCGACTTATTGAACCGCAATGATTATGCGTCAGATTTCTCGTTTAACTTCTGCTCGAACTCCGCCAACTTCTGCTCCATTTCACTTAGCTTTTGGCGAGTGCGAAGGAGGACTTGGGTTTGCACATCAAACTCTTCTCGACTCACTACATCTAGTTTAGCGAGTTGACCTTGAATCACTTCACGTACTTTCTGTTCAACGTCATTGCCCAGATCCTTCACTGGCTTTGGCATTGACTCATGGATTTGCTTGGCGATTTGCTCCAGCTTTTTGGGATCGAACATGCGTTACTCCTTATTTGATGCCGTTATTCTAAGCAACACGACTGCTTTTGTCGAAACTGTCTTTTGTACATTTGTCGGATGGCGATGCTTTTCTATACGTGAAAATACAAAAAGGGTCTCACTCAGAGACCCTTTATTTTGATGCGAAGATTCACATTGGCATCAGTACATTAATGTTTGCTGGCTTATGCCTTCAAGTCTTCTTCAAACTCAGGTAGCGGCTCATGGCGGCTAGCAAGGTAAGAATAGATGACAGGTAGCACGAACAAGGTAAACAGCGTACCAATCGCCAGACCTGCGACGATAACAATACCGATACTGAAGCGTTGAGCTGCACCAGCACCTGTTGCGTACATCAGTGGAATAAGACCCGCGATCATCGCTGCGGTTGTCATCAAGATCGGTCGTAGACGGACTTTCGCCGCTTCCATTACCGCGTCCATCTTGCTCAGGCCATTGTGGAGCTGTTCTTCTTTGGCGACTTCACAGATCAAAATACCGTGCTTAGTAATTAGACCAATCAAAGTAATCAAACCAACCTGCGAGTAGATGTTCATGGTCGCCGCGCCAGATGCCAACGCAATCAATGCGCCACAAATAGCCAATGGAACAGACACCAAGATCACCAGCGGGTCACGTAATGACTCAAACTGAATCGCCAGAACCAAGAAGATAACGGCCAAAGCCAGCATGAAGGTACCGACAAGCGCGCTACCTTCCGTCACGAACTGACGAGACTCACCTAAGTAATCATGCTGATAGCCCGCAGGCAGTTTTTCTGCCGCGACGTTTTCAAACCAGTTGATCACATCACCCATTGGCATACCTGCAGCGGCAACACTGATCGTGGCTGAGTTAAGCTGGTTGAAGTGAGGCAGTGCGCGTGGCTCTGCAATCACATCGATAGTAATGAGCGAGCCCAAAGGCACGGCATCACCGTTTGCGGAACGGACGTAGTAACCTTCGACAGACTCTGGGTTTTGGCGGAACTTACGTGCAACCTGTGGGATCACCTCGTATGAACGACCATCAAGGTCGATACGGTTAACATAACCGTCCGCCATCATGGTGCCCAAAGTGATACCGATGTCCTGCATGGTTACGCCATAAGCACCAGCCTTGTCTTTGTCGATGTTGATTTTCATCGTCGCAGAATCGAAGTTCAAATCCATGTCTGAGTAAACAAACTGAGGGTTGCTCTTCACTTCAGCCAAGATATCAGACGCAACTTGGAACAAGCTTTCGAAGTTGTTCGGCGTGGTAATAACAAATTGAATAGGCAAGCCTGAAGAGGCACCTGGTAGTTCAGGCATCTGGAAGGCAGTGACAGCCATTCCAGGAATATCCTTCACTTCCACACCCATACGCTGCACGACATCAGCCTGGCTGGCTTCACGCTCACTCCATGGAACGAGTGAGGCAATACCAAACGCCTGATTTGATTTAGGCACACCAGAGAACACTTGAGAGAACGCCACTTCAGGTTGTTCAGCCAGTTTCTGGTTCACTTCTGCCATGGTGTTTTGAATGTAATCAAGGTTGGCCGTAGACGGTGCTGTACCCATCATTACCAACACACCTTTGTCTTCAGCTGGCGCCAGTTCGCTTGGGATCAATTTGAACAGCATTGGTAAGCTTGCGAACACAATCACAGCGAAAGTGATGATCACTGGACGCATGCCCATTACGCCTTTCAGCATTTTGGCGTAGCGTTCAGTCATCGCATCAAGGAAATGATGGACCTTCGCTTCGAATTTGCTTGGTTGCTCATTGGCCTTAAGCATCTTCGAACACATCATCGGAGATAGCGTTAATGCGATGATACCGGAGACAAATACCGCACCAGCAAGCGTCAACGCGAACTCTTTGAACAACGAGCCTGTGATACCACCCATCAAAGCGATAGGTGCATACACGGCTGCCAGTGTCAGCGTCATCGAAATAACAGGCACCGCAATTTCTCGCGTACCAATGATCGCTGCACGGAAAGGTGGTTCACCGAGCTTGATATGCCGGTCAACGTTCTCCAAAACGACGATCGCATCATCGACCACCAGACCGATGGCCAATACCATCGCCAGTAGCGTCATCAAGTTTAACGAGAAACCGAATAGCTCCATCATCATGGCCACACCAATTAGAGACAGTGGGATGGTGATGATCGGGATCAATACCGCTCGGAATGAACCCAAGAACAAGGTAATCACAACCAATACAATCAATGCAGCTTCGATGATGGTTTTTACAACTTCATAAATCGATTCGTTAATGGCAACGGTCGAATCATAAAGGATGTTCATCTTGATGTTGCTTGGCATGTTGCGCTCAAGATCAGGTAGCTTCTTGAGTACATCAGCGGCAATGTTGATTGGGTTGGCTGTTGGTGCCGCGTTGATTGCTGCAACAACCGCCTCAGAGCCATTTGCTGTTGCGCGGTAGACATCGTGACTCTTCTCTAATGAGACGTCAGCAATATCACCAAGGCGAAGCACTTGACCATTCTGAGTCGCGACAACAAGACGTTTAAGTTCTTCCGTATCCGAAACCTGCGTATCTGCCGAGCCGTTGTATACCATATAGGTACCAATCGACTGACCCGTCGCAGATTGGAAGTTGTTGGCGTTTAGCACGCCCATCACATCCGTTGCGGTAAGGTTGAAAGCCGCCATCTTCGCAGGGTCTAGCCAAACGCGTAGGGCGTATTTCAGACCACCGTATAGGTCAATACTTGCAACACCGCTGACTGTAAACAGCTGTGGTTTGGTCACACGCTCTAGATAGTCAGTAATTTGGCTTGAGTCGAGCTCTTCAGACGTAAAGCCGATATACATCACCGCTGTCGTCGAGCCCGTCGACATCGATACCGATGGGTCCTCTGATTCGCCAGGTAGCTGCGCACGTACCGAATTCACCTTCGCCAATATATCGGCAAGGGCGGCATTCGGGTCGGTGTTGAGCTTCATGTACGCCGTAATTGTCGACGAGCCCAAGACAGACTCAGACGTCATGAAGTCGATGTTGTCGGCTTGCGCGACCGCTTGCTCAAGCGGCGTGGTAATAAAGCCCTGAATGAGATCAGCACTCGCACCGTAGTAACTGGTGGAAATGGTGACCACAGTATTGGTCATGTCCGGATATTCGCGCACCTGCATCTTGAACATCGATTGCAGGCCCAGCAAAGCGATCAGAAAACTGATCGATATCGCTAGCACCGGACGCTTTATGAAAATATCAGTGAATTTCATGGCGGCCTCTTACAGTTGTGGCAGCTCAGCCGGTGGGTTTAGGGCATCGCTTTCTACAACATTCACCTTAGCGCCGTTACTCAAGCGAACTTGACCAGACGTCACCACTTTGTCGCCAGCTTTCAAGCCATCAAGCACTTGTGCAATGTGACCTTTACGCTCACCAACTTTTACCACTTGCTGATATGCGCGCATTTCACCGTCTTCTTCACGAAGTACATACACATTCTCACCGTAAAGCGTGAAATTGATGGCGGTTTGCGCCACAACGATTTGATTCTCGAAGGTTGGCAAGATGATGTTGGCACGAGCAAACATACCTGAGCGCAACTGACCGTGGTTGTTTGGAATATCAGCCTGTACTTGGATCAAGCCGCTTTGGTAGTTAACCGCAGGTTCAATCGCGCTGATTTTCCCGGTGAACGGGGTGTCAGGATACGCATCGACAGAAATGTCGATCTGTTGACCCAGTTTGATTTTCGCAATGTCTGTCTGAGGAACAGTAAAGCGAAGGCGCATGATAGAGGTGTCTTCTAGGCGCACAATTTCATTGCCAGGCTGCAAGTATTGTCCAAGGAATACGTTGCGCAGGCCGACAATGCCATCGAATGGCGCATCGATAGTGCGACGGTCGATAGAAGCGTTGAGGCTTTCTACATCCGCTTGAAGTGAACGGAAATTCGCTTCAGCTTCGTCCAACGCTTCTTTGGAAATTGACCCTTTACGGAACAATCCTTGGTAGCGTTTGTATTTCGCTTCAGCTGCAGGCAAACGAGCTTGGGTACTCTTAAGGTTTGCTACTTCCACTTTAGAATCGAGCGCCAGCAGAACATCACCCGTTTTCACAGTTTGACCGGATTCGAAATTGATAGTTTCGATAACACCGCTCACTTCGCTGGTCAGCGTGACACCTTGATTCGGTTCGATGAAGCCGATTGCTTGGATGGTTGGTACCCAATCCGTCGATACCATTTCAGCAACAGTCACTGGGAACTCTGCTTCTGGCATGTTCTTAAAGGCTTCGTATTTAGCTAGGTTGTCATTAAGTTTATAGAGGACTGGCGCGGCCATAGCCGCCACAATGGCTAGCATAATTAACCATTTCTTCATGTAGATTGCTCCGATTCTTTATGAAGGCAAATTGCGTCCCAGCAAGCGTTGATCACGCTATCGAGTGCTGATTCGTCAAGGGATATAATCCCTTTCACCTGTTTCCGTGCTAAACAAATTGCCGGTTCAAGACCTATGCCGGACAGCACGTCGGTGGAAAGGGGTTTAAACGTTCCATCTGCGATCCCAAGTTGGAAAAACTGATGAACTGCAGAAAAAGCCTCTCTTTCTGTTGCTCTCTGCTCGCCATTGTTTTGGTAAGGCAGACTGTCAAACTGTTCTCGGTTAATCGCGTTGTCATCACGGCTGATCGTTAATCGCCAAGCGTTTAACCACAGCGTGACAAATTGTTGTTTCAAAGACATGTTATGACTGAAGCCTCCGAGCATCTTGGTCGCGCATTGGCGAACAACATGGCTCCTTAGCTGGCTCAACAAATCTTCTTTGTCCGAAAAGTAACGGTAAATTGTTCCCGCTGCGACACCCGCTTCTTTTGCCACCATCTGCATAGAGAGGCGGTCGAAACCGTGTTTTGCGAGTAAATGTTCCGTTGCTTCTAGGATCTGTGTTTTCTTATCAGACATAACACAGCGCTCTCAATGAATGAACGTTCATTCATTGTATGTTTTTTGATGCGTGGTGCAAGATAAAGTCGGCATTGAATTTATTGAGTTTTTTATTGAAAACGATATCGACGAGTGTTTCTGGGATACCTAAACAAATTTTCACTGAACAAGCATCTTGAGATTGCTGGGTATACAATACACGTGCTAACTATTGCCTAAATCATCGAGGACACCATGAAACTGAACCCAGCCCAAAATGACGCCGTCCACCACGTGTCCGGACCGTGCTTGGTATTGGCAGGCGCTGGCTCAGGGAAGACACGCGTTATCACCAACAAAATTGCGTACCTCGTACAACAGTGCGACTACAAAGCACGCCATATCGCAGCGGTGACGTTTACCAACAAAGCGGCGCGTGAGATGAAAGAACGTGTTGGTCAAACTCTTGGTAAGCAAGAATCGCGTGGCTTAACCGTCTCTACGTTTCACACCCTCGGGCTCAACATCATTCGCCGTGAATATAAAAGCTTGGGGTTGAAAGCAGGCTTCTCTTTATTTGACGACCAAGATCAAATGGCACTGTTAAAAGAGCTGACGGAAGATGAGCTAGAGGGCGATAAAGATTTACTCAAGCAATTGCTGCATACCATCTCCAATTGGAAAAACGACATGCTCACGCCGCAGCAGGCTGAATCCGTTGCGATGGGAGAGCGTGACCAATTGTTCGCGCACTGCTACACCATGTATCAAAAGCAGATGAAGGCTTACAACGCATTGGATTTTGATGATCTGATCTTGATGCCAGTGATCTTGCTGAAAACCAATCAAGAGGTGAGAGAGCGCTGGCAGAGTAAGATTCGTTATTTGCTGGTGGATGAATATCAAGATACCAACACCAGCCAATATCAATTGGTGAAAATGCTGGTGGGGGAGCGTGCGCGT
Source organism: Enterovibrio gelatinilyticus (assembly GCF_028683095.1). Taxonomy (GTDB): domain Bacteria; phylum Pseudomonadota; class Gammaproteobacteria; order Enterobacterales; family Vibrionaceae; genus Enterovibrio; species Enterovibrio gelatinilyticus. The sequence goes on from NZ_JAJUBC010000046.1 coordinate 9,185, forward strand.
TTTACTGTGGTTGGGGATGATGACCAATCCATTTATAGCTGGCGCGGTGCACAGCCTAAAAACCTGCTGATGTTGAGTCAGGATTTTCCCAGTCTCAAAGTGATCAAACTTGAGCAGAACTACCGTTCAACCAGTCGTATTTTGCGCTCGGCAAATATCTTGATTGCCAATAACCCGCACGTGTTTGAGAAAACGTTGTTCTCGACGTTGCCAGACGGCGAAATGCTAAAAGTGCTCAAAGCCAACAATGAAGATCATGAAGCAGAGCGTGTGGTGGGGGAAATCATTGCGCACCGCTACATGCATCGCTCTGATTACAAAGATTATGCGATTTTGTATCGCGGTAACCATCAGTCACGTTTGTTTGAAAAAGCCTTGATGCAAAACCGGATTCCTTACAAGATTTCAGGGGGAACCTCGTTTTTCGCGCGTGCCGAAATCAAAGACATCATGGCGTATCTGCGTTTGTTAACGAACCAAGATGACGACAACGCTTTCCTTAGAATTGTAAATACACCACGTCGTGAAATTGGCCCAGTGACACTCGAAAAGCTGGGAACATACGCAAACATGCGTGGAAAAAGCCTATTTTCGGCCAGTTTTGAAATCGGTCTACAGCAGCACCTTACGGGGCGTGGATTAGAATCCATTGAGCGTTTTACACGTTGGATCGTAGAGTTGTCTGATCAGTTTGAACGGGGTGATGCGGTGGATGCAGTACGCTCGCTTGTGCGTGATTCTCACTATGAAGATTGGCTGTATGAAACGTCTTCTAGCCCAAAAGCGGCGGAAATGGCGATGAAAAATGTCTCCGACTTATACAGCTGGATAGTGGCTGATCTTGAAGGCGACAATTATGACAACGAGCCGAAAACGCTGCGTGAAGTCGTTCAGCGTTTGACATTACGAGACATGATGGAGCGTGGCGAAGACAACGACGATGCCGACCAAGTACAGTTGATGACGTTGCACGCATCGAAAGGTCTAGAGTTTCCTTACGTGTTCTTGATTGGCATGGAAGAGGGTTTATTGCCGCATCAATCGAGCATTGATGAAGACAATGTCGAGGAAGAGCGCCGTTTAGCGTACGTGGGCATTACTCGTGCGCAAAAAGAAATGACCTTTACGCTGTGCAAAGAGCGTCGTCAGTATGGAGAGTTGATTAAGCCAATGCCAAGCCGCTTCCTTGAAGAGCTTCCTTACGACGATGTTGAGTGGGAGGAGAAGAAAAAACCTCAAACCCAAGAAGAGCGGATGGCAAAAGGAACGGCTGCCATTGCCAACCTCCGTGCGATGCTCAACAAAGATTAACTGAAAAGCCAGCGAAAGCTGGCTTTTTAATGGGTGAACGAAGCGTATTGAACACATTAGGCGAGGCCCGTTTCTTCCTCGGTTTCGTTTTCATGGATCATGCGAATGACTTTGGCTGGCGACCCACCAACCAAAGAATCTGGTGGTACATCGCGAGTTACCACTGAGTTGGCCGCAATAACGGAGCGTGCGCCGATTGTCACACCCTGACAAATAACAGTGCTCCCGCCAATCCATACGTCGTTTTCCACCACAATAGGTTTACAGTACGTTTCCCATTGGCGTCTCCGGCGGTAGTCCAAAGGATGTGAAGCTGTGTAAAACTGGCAATTCGGGCCAATTAATACATTGCTGCCGATAGTGATTGGCGCGCCATCAAGCATCACTACTCCCATGTTCAGAAAAGTTTGATGGCCGATATGGATGTTCTTACCAAACTCGCACTGAAAGGGCGCCATCACCATGGATTCTGGGTCAAAGCTGCCAAACAATGCGTTGCCGATATCCTCGATACTATCGCTGCGTTGCTCATTGAGGGTTTTGAGAAGATGAAAGGCATTAGCTCGAATGGTGCTGATCTCATCGTCAATGCCATTAAATGCATAACCTTGAGACATTTTTTCGAATTCGGTCATGTTGCGTGACTCGGGATTAAACACCCATACATTATGAGGAATTTATGCAGATCTGTCAGTGTGATTACTGCCAGATTTTGGATGTCAAAAACAAAAAAGCGACCATGAGGTCGCTTTTATCGCGTATTGCAGTCTGTTTATAGAGACAGCATGTGATCGATTGCTGCCACGATTTCATCATCGGAACAATCCATACATGTCCCTTTCGCGGGCATGCCATTAAAGCCATTAATAGCGTGGCTTATCAGCGTATCTCTGCCTTGTGCTAAACGTGGTTCCCAAGCGGCAGCATCACCTGCTTTGGGAGCGCCTGCAGCGCCAGTAGAGTGGCAGGCCATGCAATAGGTGTTGTATACGGCATCACCTGCACGAGGGCCAGCAGGAGCCATTGCGGCTTCAACAGGGGCTTGGCCTTCTAAATAGACTGAACCAACCGGTGCGATTCGCTCTGCAATGGCTTCTTCAGACATGTCTGCAGCATTTGCTGCGCCTATCAGAGACAGCGCGGCGATAGCTGACACTGCTAAACGTAAAAAAATTCCCTTTGCGCTCACGGTTTCACTCCCAATATGTTTTTGGCTCCGATAATTCGGGCGTTTTTTATGCTGTTAGTTATTTTTATCACAACTAAAGGGTCTTGATCGTCTAACTGGAGCGATCTTTTTAGCATTTGTGATAAGACTGACTACGAAGCTATGCCGTGATTAGGTTAACTCCGTGTAAACACTAAGTGATTATAGCGCTTTAGATTGTTGCGTTAAACCGTTATGATTACGCCTGTTAGTGCGGTTTTTATTCTGATTGGACAAAAACAGAGCGCTCGGAAAAAAAATTAAAAAAAGTGCTAGACGGCAAGGGGTGATATCCGTAATATGCGACTCCGCCGACAGGGACAAGCGCCCGTAGCTCAGCTGGATAGAGCGTTGGCCTCCGGAGCCAAAGGTCGCAGGTTCGAATCCTGTCGGGTGCGCCAATCCGGATACAGCAAGAAATTGGCAAAAAAATAATGTGGTGGCTATAGCTCAGTTGGTAGAGTCCTGGATTGTGATTCCAGTTGTCGCGGGTTCAAGTCCCGTTAGCCACCCCACTCGGTGAATAGCGCAGTTTGGTAGCGCATCTGGTTTGGGACCAGAGGGTCGGGGGTTCGAATCCCTCTTCACCGACCACATTCAGATTAAGCCCGCTCAATAGAGCGGGCTTTTTCGTATTTGTAGTTTGGAAAAGAGTTTAGATTGTGCCAATCCAAGGTCGGGTTGACGTGTCGAACCATTTGGAAGGCCGCCCCGCTTGATGGCAAGCCCCACCGAATCTCTCTTCATGATCACATTCAGATAAAGCCCGCTCAGTAGAGCGGGCTTTTTTTGTCTCTTAATTAATACCCACACAAAATCAGCCTTTTATTGTTACCAGATAATCCGCCACATATTACGAAGAATGTTTTAATTCAATGAGATGACTTGTTAACAGCGACTCAGCATGATTTGTTTTGTCATCGTTGAGTAATATTCAACGCTGCGATGAAATGTATATGGTTAGTGTTTGCACGGATAAGTGTTTCGTTTATGACCATTGGGGAGTGACAGAACAGGAAATTATGTTTTCTTTGAAGTTTGTCATACTGAACAGCAGCCGCTGTCGTTAAATAAATGCACGATAACATCGGTATTTATTCATGATGCATGGATTGATGATTCGATGATTGTGCTGGAAAGGTGGCTATTTACTGGTCGTAAATGCTAGCAAATGTTTCGAATGTCACTACATCACTTAGTTTGTATCGCCTGGATTATCCATGCTCTCTATTCTGTTGTTAAATTCTATGTGTCGACTTATAAAATCAATTCGTTAAATTTAACATGATGATTTTAAACCATTTATTTATCTCGTTGTTTTTTTATCATCTTCGGTATCTTATGTCATGATGACTAAATATGCGTTTTGAGAGGGAAAGTATGGAATTTCGTGCTGCTTTGTTGATTTTTTGTGAAATCTTTGCCAGATTGATTTATCAACAAATTGCGCATCGAATGCGCAATTTTTGACTGGTCACTCTCATGCTTTTCGACATGGTTTGCTTGCAGCTCTAACTGACAAGCAGCCACCGTAAAACTCTTCGTAGGATGGCAAACATGTCGCTTACCTCTGAGCATGATGTGTGATTGATTATTGTTCACATCATATTGGAGCCAAACGATGAAAACAGGAATGTTGAAGCTGAGCGTAGCTTTGATCGCGTCAGCTGTGGCTGTCGGCGTTCAGGCAAAAACTTTGGTTTATTGCTCTGAGGGCTCTCCGGAAGGATTCAACCCATCGCTTTACACCTCGGGCACCACTTTCGATGCCAGTTCACGTCAAATCTTTAATCGTCTTGTTCAGTTTGAACGCGGTACGACAAAAATCGGTCCAGGGTTAGCCGAGTCTTGGACCGTGTCTGATGACGGGATGAAATACACCTTTAAATTGCGTGAAGGCGTTACATTTCACAAAACCAAAGAGTTCTCACCAACGCGTAATTTTAATGCTGATGACGTGATCTTTTCCTTCATGCGTCAGAAAGATGAAGCCCACCCTTACCACAAAATTTCAGGCGGCTCTTACGAGTACTTCAACGCCATGGAAATGGGTGACTTAATCAAGTCCATCGAGAAAGTGGATGACAACACCGTTGTCTTCAACCTTACACGCCCGGAAGCGCCGTTCATCGCTAACCTTGCCATGGATTTCGCATCAATCATGTCAGCGGAGCAAGCTGATCAGCTATTGAAAGCAGGCACGCCAGAGAAAATCGACTTTGAACCATCGGGTACAGGTCCATTCAAATTGGCGGGCTACAAGAAAGATTCCACCATTCGCTATTTAGCGCATCCAACATACTTTGAAGGCAAAGCACCGATTGACCGCTTGGTCTTCTCGATCACACCTGATGCTTCAGTACGCTACGCCAAGCTGCAAAAAGGTGAGTGTCATGTGATGCCGTACCCAAACCCTGCCGATCTCAAGCGCATGCGTACTGATGACGCGGTGAACCTGATGAATCAGGAAGGCTTGAATGTGGGCTACCTTGGCTTCAATACGCAAAAGAAACCGTTTGATGATGTACGAGTTCGCCAAGCACTAAATATGGCAGTGAACAAAGAAGCGATCATTGACGCGGTGTTCCAAGGTGCAGGTAAAGCAGCGAAGAACCCAATTCCACCGACAATTTGGTCTTACAACGATGCGGTCACTGACTACGCATACGACCTTGATAAAGCCAAAGCCTTGTTGAAAGAAGCGGGTCTGGAAGAAGGCTTCACTACAAACATTTGGGCAATGCCAGTACAGCGTCCTTACAACCCGAATGCACGTCGTATGGCAGAAGTTATTCAGGCTGACTGGGCAAAAGTTGGCGTGAAAGCGGAAATCGTGACGTACGAATGGGGCGAGTACCTCAAGCGTTCTAAAGCCGGTGAGCATGACTCAGTATTGCTAGGTTGGACTGGCGACAACGGTGACCCAGATAACTTCCTTGCTGTACTGCTAGGTTGTTCTGGTGTTGGTGGTTCAAACCGCGCGCAATGGTGTCACCAGCCGTTTGAAGATCTGATCCAACAAGCGAAGAAAACTGCTGATGTTGCAGAGCGCACGCGTCTGTACGAAGAAGCGCAAGTGGTCTTCAAAGAGCAAGCACCTTGGGTAACCATCGCTCACTCCGTGGTCTTTGAACCTGTTCGCAAAGAAGTGAAAGACTACAAAATTGACCCATTCGGCGGTCACATCTTCTATGGCGTAGACATCGAAGAATAAGCACCATTCCAATTATGCGGCTGCGCTTTGCAGCCGCGTTTTGCCTTTCTGGCATTTGAGCGAGTCGTTGTATGTTGCAGTTTATCCTTAAGCGATTAGGGCTGGTGATCCCAACCTTTATCGGCATAACCCTGCTTACGTTTTCACTTATCAGAATGATCCCCGGCGACCCCATTGAAGTGATGGCGGGCGAACGCGGTGTGTCACCCGAACGTCATGCGCAGTTGATGGCTGAGTTGGGTCTTGATAAGCCTCTTTTTGAGCAGTATTTCATTTATATCGGTAACTTGCTCCACGGAGATTTAGGCAATTCCTTGATCACCAAAGAGCCAGTGCTGAAAGAATTCATGACGCTTTTCCCCGCCACTATGGAGCTTGCCTTCTGTGCCGCTCTTTTTGCGATTTTGGTGGGCCTACCTGCAGGTGTTATTGCTGCCGTTAAGCGCGGTACCTTTGTCGATCACACCGTAATGACTGTCTCTTTGACGGGTTACTCCATGCCTATTTTTTGGTGGGCATTGTTACTGATTCTGTTTTTCTCTATTGGTCTTGACCTCACGCCAGTATCCGGACGCATGGATGATGCGACCTATTGGGTGGATGAAGTCACGGGGTTCATGTTGATAGATAGCTGGCTGTCTGGTGAAGAGGGGGCATTCGGTGCTGCTGTTCATCATCTCATTCTGCCTGCTATTGCACTTGGCACTATTCCACTGGCTGTGATCGCGCGGATGACCCGCTCTTCCATGCTAGAAGTGTTAGGTGAAGACTACATTCGTACTGCGCGCGCAAAAGGTCTGATGCCTTGGCGTGTTGTTCTTATTCATGGCCTTCGTAATGCCCTTATTCCCGTTATCACTGTGATTGGCTTGCAGGTAGGGATTTTGCTATCGGGTGCGATTTTGACCGAGACCATCTTCGCGTGGCCAGGGATAGGTAAGTGGTTGATTGAATCCATCGGACGTCGTGATTACCCCGTGGTTCAGGGGGGTATTTTGCTGGTGGCGACCATCATTATTTTGGTTAATTTACTCGTCGATATTCTCTACGGCGTTGTAAATCCGCGTATTCGACACGGTAAATAGGAGGGTGACAAATGACTGATACTACACAAACCACCAATCCTCCTCAGGAAAAGCAGCCGCTCACGCCGTTTGCCGAATTCTGGGCATATTTCTCAATGAACAAAGGGGCACTGGCAGGGCTGATCTATATTGCAGTCGTGATTGTGATTGCTGCGCTCGCACCTTGGGTCGCGCCCCATGACCCGACGGAGCAATTTCGTGACGCGCTGTTAATGCCGCCAGCATGGATTGAGGGCGGTTCTTGGAGCTACATTCTGGGCACTGACGATGTTGGACGAGATATTCTCTCGCGCTTGATATATGGGGCTCGATTATCATTACTTATCGGTTGCATGGTTGTCGTGATTTCACTGGTGATAGGCGTGTTCCTTGGCCTGTCTGCCGGCTACTTCGGTGGGATGGTGGATACCGCTATCATGCGCTTGGTCGACATCATGCTGGCATTGCCAAGCTTGTTGCTTGCCATTGCTATCGTTGCCATTCTTGGGCCTTCGATTTTTAACGCATCTTTGGCGATTTCGTTTGTTTCTCTTCCTCACTATGTTCGCTTAACGCGAGCCTCTGTGTTGTCGGAAATTAACCGAGACTACGTCACCGCTTCTCGCGTCGCAGGTGCAGGCCATTTCCGATTGATGGTGTCTGTTCTCCTTCCTAACTGTCTCGCCCCTTTGATTGTTCAAGCAACCTTGGGTTTCTCAGCCGCAATTTTGGATATGGCAGCGTTGGGCTTCCTTGGCTTAGGTGCGCAGCCACCCACGCCAGAGTGGGGTGTCATGTTGGCTGATGCGCGTCAGTTCATTAACTCCGCGTGGTGGGTGGTGACCTTCCCCGGCGTCGCGATTTTGGTGACGGTACTCGCGTTCAACTTGATGGGCGATGGCTTACGTGATGCCCTCGATCCAAAACTCAAGCAGTAGGAGAGTGAGATGGCGATTTTAGAAGTAAACCAGCTCTCCGTGCATTTTGGTGATGAGAGCGCACCGTTTAAAGCGGTAGATAAAATTAGCTACACCATTGATGAGGGGGAAATCCTTGGCATCGTTGGTGAGTCAGGTTCGGGTAAATCCGTCAGTTCATTGGCAATCATGGGGCTTATCGATTTTCCGGGTCGTGTGAGTGCTCAATCCGTGGCATTTTCGGGGGGTAACCTTCTCGATATGCCAGAAAAAGAGCGTAAAAAGCTGACAGGGGCGGAAATCTCTATGATTTTCCAAGACCCAATGACCAGCTTGAACCCTTGTTTTACGGTGGGTTACCAAATCATGGAAGCCTTAGAAGTACACCAAGGAGGCTCGAAAAAAGAGCGTAAAGCACGCGCAGAAGAATTGCTGCGCTTGGTGGGAATTCCTGACCCCGGCTCGCGTCTTAAAGTGTATCCACACCAACTGTCTGGTGGTATGAGTCAGCGCGTGATGATTGCCATGGCGATAGCGTGTAACCCACGTTTGCTGATCGCGGATGAGCCAACAACAGCATTGGATGTGACCATTCAGGCACAGATCATCGACCTGTTGCTCGATCTGCAAAAAGAGCAAAACATGGCGCTTATCCTTATCACCCATGATTTGGCGCTGGTGGCGGAAGCTGCACACAAAGTCATGGTGATGTATGCCGGACAAGTGGTTGAAACCGGGTCATCCGATATTATCTTCAAAGCACCCAAACACCCTTACACCCAAGCGCTCTTGCGCTCGTTGCCAGAATCTTCCGCAGGGAAAGATCGCTTAGATTCTTTGTCCGGCGTGGTGCCCGGCCTATTTGATAGGCCATCGGGCTGTTTGCTGAACCCGCGCTGCCCGTATGCGACTGACCTTTGTCGCTCGCAAGAGCCCGATATTCAAGGCCCTTCAGAGCGTGCTGTGAAATGCCACTATCCATTGAATGAGCAGGGAGAGCCAACGCGATGAGTGATCAACAAGCGCCACTGCTCGATGCGGTGGATTTGAAAAAGTACTATCCCGTGAAGCAAGGCATCTTCAAACCTGATGCTGAAGTGAAGGCGCTGGATGGCGTGTCTTTTACGCTAGAGCGTGGAAAGACCCTTGCAGTGGTGGGCGAGTCAGGATGTGGCAAATCCACGTTGGGACGTTTGCTCACCATGATTGAAGTGCCGACAGGTGGCACGTTGGATTTCCAAGGCAAAGATCTTCTTAAGCGTGATCCTGAATCGGATAAGCTTCGTCGCCAAAAGATTCAAATCGTGTTTCAGAATCCTTATGGTTCGCTCAATCCCCGCAAAAAAATCGGACAAATTCTTGAAGAACCGTTGGAAATAAACACCGATCTGAACAAAGCCGAGCGTAAAGCGCGATCGCTGGAAATGATGGCGAAAGTTGGCCTGAAAACTGAGCACTATGATCGATATCCGCATATGTTCTCTGGTGGACAACGCCAGCGTATTGCGATAGCCCGTGGTTTGATGCTAAACCCAGAAGTGGTGGTGGCGGATGAGCCAGTCTCCGCTTTGGATGTGTCCGTTCAAGCGCAAGTCCTCAACCTCATGATGGATTTACAGCAAGAGTTGGGCTTGTCTTACGTGTTTATCTCGCACGATCTGTCCGTGGTAGAGCACATTGCTGACGAAGTGATGGTGATGTATCTAGGGCGTTGTGTAGAAAAGGGCACGGCTGAAGTGCTGTTTAGCAACCCTCAACATCCTTATACACAAGCATTGCTGTCAGCAACGCCTCGTCTTGACCCTGAGCATCGCCGTGAGCGTATCAAGTTAACGGGTGAACTTCCTAGCCCACTTAACCCACCCAAGGGCTGTGCGTTTCATGCAAGGTGTCGCCATGCCATTGATAAGTGTGCTGATGAGCAGCCCGTTCTAAAAACGTATAGTGATCGCCAAATTGCCTGCTTTGTGGTTGATGAACAGTTGTAGTTTATGAGTAGATAGGGCAGTGAATGCTGCCCTATCTCGACGAGATTTTGATCTGAAGAACACAAAATCGAGCTACGATAAGGTATTGAACAATAAACACTCCTCACTGGAGAAGGGTAATGCGTCTAGGTTCTTATCGCGTTATAGGTGTGCTATTCACGCTTCTATTGTCGAGCCATACCGCTCAATCGGCAGAGGACGACTGCCGTTCATCAACTCAAAATGATTGGAATGTTGTCGCTCAAACTTGCCCGATCGGTAAAGGGTTGTGGGGGCGAACACCCGAGAAAGCCTCGGGAGCATTTTGGGTGCAATGCGGGCTGATAAAGAAACTTCCTGAGCCATCTTTTGCCAAAAACCTGCCAGATTCAATCGATAAAGATACCGTCGTGTTTCGCCAAGAAGGCAATCAGTTTCGATGCTTGGTTGGTCCATTTGATAAATATGCCGCAGCATTGACGGCTCGAGACGCAATGCGTCAACACCCCGCATTTTCTGGTGCGTTTATACGAGATGCGTTGTTGCCCGATTCCGTCGTTACTAAGGCGCAAGGTAACAAGCCGTCGAATAAGAAGCCGAAATCTAAACCTGTGATGGCCCTTAAACGAGACTACTTTTCTGTGGCCGGCATCAAGAGCCCTAAGCCAAATGCCAACGAGCGTAAATATCGCGACGGTGAGATCGTTTGGTGGCGCGCTACATTGCAAGAAGCAACATTGGCGTGTGAGAGTGATGGAATGAAGTTGGTGTCGGAATCAACGTTAAGGGCCATAGCAGAAAGTGCTGAGGCAAATACGCAATTATCAACGCGGCTGCCTTTTTGGGTCGCAGAGCAAAACGCCTTTGATTCAACCATGATGGTGCCTATACCACTATCAAAAGAGTCAGCGCTGCTAGTTTTGTGTGAATAGGCGTTTTATCAACGTGTAAAATTGAGAACATGCTGTGGTGCCATATTGCATGTTGTGAAATCCGCTGTAGAAACTATCAACAAATACCTCAACTCTGATCTTGCCCTCTACAATATGCCGATTAACCCATGGCGTATATTGCTGCGAGAGGCTGAGGTCAAAAGATGGATGCGAGACAAACAAAAACACAGTTGGTGTTGGAGTGGTAGCGCAAGGCGTGAGACATGTCATTGTGGTCATGAGTTTACTGTTCGCTATTGGCGCTCATGGTTCAGAAGCATGCCCGACAGAGAAAGTCCTACAAGGAGTCAACATTGTCTCTGAGCAATGCCCTATAGGTAAAGGCTTGTGGAGCAAGAAGCCGTCTGCGCAAGGTGGTGCATTTTGGGTGCAATGCGGAATTTTGGATAGCCAGCCAAGAGCGGCTTTGCGACAAAGCATTGAAAAGCACATAACTAACAACGCGGATTGGGTTTTAAAGCCAGAAGAGAAAGGCTTTCGGTGCCTGCTAGGTCCATATGAAGCTTTCAACCAGGCTGTTGCTATTCGCGATAAAATTCGTCAAGAAACCGTAACATCAGACGCGTTTATCCGTCAGATAGATTATCCAGAGCAGTCTTCTACGATATCGACTAAAGCCCTGCCATCGACAAAACCAAAATCTAAGCAGGCCCAGAGGAGCGGGGCAACGACACGCAAACTTGACCCTGTTGTCGGGCTTTGGACGCCAAAGCCTCAAGGCAATGACGCGCGTTACTCCATCCACCAACGAGATTGGTGGCGTGCAACCTATTCCGATGCAAAAAGCACCTGTAGGCGCTCAGGAAAGAAATTAGCATCACAGTCTGCCATCCGCCGCGCCGTCGCGCGACAAGGCGCGAGAGAGCAATTCCCGACGACCATTCCGTATTGGCTCAATAACGGCAATGTGTACGATATTAAATTGGATATGGCGTTTGTGGCGATCTCAGACACGCTGACATTGAATGTGTTGTGTGAGTGATGGGATAACGGCTGTTGATGACGGAAACAAAAAAGCGACCATGAGGTCGCTTTTTAGATTTAGCAAAAGCTACGCTTAGTTCGCTACTTTTTGCATGTAGTGCACAGTTTCTGTCTCACCATTTGGTTTCATTTTACGGCTAGTCAGGATGCCCATATCCCAGTCTTTACCAGCAGGTTGGTATTCCCATTTATTAAAGAATTCTTTGCTATGTCCCTGGTTATTGATGCACTCCCCACCAGGTGTATAGTCTTCTTCTTCAGTGATATCGCACCAGCGGACCGTTGAGTTAAGTTCAGTCAAAGTGGCTTTCAGCTCGCGACCAGGTTGACCAAACCACCAGTAATCACCTGGTAGTTTTTCCCAAGTGCCACTTTCATCAATCGATTCAAGTGAACACTCGCCAGTGAAATCATTGCCCTTGAGGGTAAAGCCGTCTTGCGCGAAAGTGAGAACTGATTTAGCTACCGTTTCGCAATCAGGACGTGTAGACACGATTTCCCATGAGCCTTTCATATCCACATAACGCTCTTCTTCAGCACCTGTCACTGGGTAGTAGTAATTTTGAGAAATCGTTGTGCGTCCTTCAGTACAGTCGCTGCTTTCTTGATCGCAATCGTCACCTTCCAGTTTAGTTTTCTTGGACACCGCGCTGTAAATGCCCGTCACTGGGTCATAAGAGCCTGACTCGATTTCACGCTGCCAGCTTGGTGCATCACCGTTTGCTGCTTCACTTGCAGTTGTGTCATCACGAACATTGTCGCTGAACACATTCAGGTATTCAGGTGTGCATTTATCACCCGCTTTTGCACATTCGTAAATGGCAATCTCTGGGTATTGCGTAGAGTCGGTCAACAGTTCGTCATTCTGCTGTGCACTGTCCGGCTTAAGCATTTTGTAGGCAAACGCGTGACCCATATCGAACGCACTGTTGATTGGGAAGTTATCTTCACCAGTATCCTGAGCGTTGTTGTTGTTCATATCGCAGAAGCGGATGTCGTTGTCGTTTTCGTCTTTTTGATCGTCAACCCAAGTGGCCTTAGGGTAGTCTTTAAGGCAGGTCAGGTATTGCTGCGCAAAATACTCAGACAGCCCACTATCGGTTGAACCTGCCAGAAGGTTCAGGCCATCGCTTTGCAGCTTCAGCAGCATGAGCGACATACCACGGGTATCTTCAAACAGGTCTGCATCCATGGTTTTGTCTGCATGGACAAATAGCGTCTTCTCACCGTCAGGAGTGTTTTGTTTGGTCTGACTTACGCCGATATTGCGAATAACTGTGCCTGAGTCCAGTTTGAACGCATCAATCTGCGCTGTGCCGCCACGCTTGATGTCCAGTGCAGCACTCATGTGTGCCATGGCGTCTTCTTCACTTACCCATTCGCCAGCTGGAATGTTTAGCTCTTTCATTAGCAGAGCGGTAGATGCGAAGTCATCCAACTGAATGATACCTACTGCATTCAGTGTGGCCTCGGCGATGTTTTCACGCAGTAGATTAGGGACAACGATGATGTCGTTGTCCGCTTTATTTTGATCAATGGATTGTAGCAGTCGCGCGAGCACCGCTGAGCGCTCATATTTACCGGTTGATTCAAACGGGGAAATGACGCCTTTGTCACCGCGCTCTGAAGATGCACCAATTTTCAGGCCGTTTTTGCCGCCAAGGTAGAAGGTAATAGTATCGCCAGATTTTGAGCGATATTCACCTTTCGCATCTGTCCAACCCGTCAAACCACTTGGTTGAGATTCGTAGTAAAGACCTTCAACTTTCGCATCAATAAACTGACCGACAATAACGCCACCAACCTGTGAACCACCACCTGTTGAACCACCGCCAACTACTGGCGTTGAATCATCACTACCACAACCTGCTAAAATTAGTGCAACTGATGCTGCCAACAAAGATGTCTTAAAGTTCATTTCTCACCCGAATGAATAATTATTTGAATAAACACCCTGTTCACATGATCAGAGGTCTACGACTTTTTGGAATGAGTGTCTTGTTATTGGAAGCTAATGAAAAACGCAATAGGTTGCTCTTAATGCGCAACCATTATTGACTGAATTGTTGTTAATTGTTGTTGTAAGGTATCTGTATTGAGACTTGGCGTTAGTGGGGATGATTTCTAGGCATTCATAAGGATTATCTCTCAGTGAGATGATTGTAGTTTTGTGTGGCGCTTTTTGACTAAATATTGTTTTATTTTGCATAAAAAAGCCCCGCCAGTCTTACCTGGCAGGGCTCGGTTTTTCGGCAGAGCCGATTATCTCATCGTATCCTTT
>NZ_JAJUBC010000047.1 GCF_028683095.1 Enterovibrio gelatinilyticus
GTGAATGCCTTTATGGGCGATGACGGTTGGACATTCTTGCCGGGTGACGACGTGATTGCAGACAGCGTGAACAACAAAACGTATCTGCACCAAGTGTATACGGCAGCACGCTCTGACTATACCGGACGCGTAACAGTGCCTGTGCTTTGGGATAAGAAAACCCAAACGATTGTGAGCAATGAATCCGCGGAAATCATTCGCATGTTCAACAGCGGGTTTGATGACGTTGGCGCAAAGGACGGCGATTTTTATCCCGAATCGATGAGAGAGGCAATTGATGAAATTAATGACTTCATTTACCCAAACATCAATAACGGCGTTTATCGCGCAGGGTTTGCGACGACTCAAGAAGCCTATGACGAAGCCGTGGACGACCTTTTCAGTGCCTTGGACAAACTGGAAGAACGCTTGGCAGAAAGTCGATATTTGGTCGGTGACCAAATCACTGAAGCTGACTGGCGTTTGTTCACCACCTTGGTCCGATTCGATGCTGTTTATGTCGGACATTTCAAGTGTAGCCGTCGTCGCATCGTCGAATACCCAAATCTCTCAGGTTACTTGCGCGAGCTTTATCAACAGCCGGGCGTTGCAGAGACGGTGAACATCGACCACATCAAGGCGCACTATTACGGCAGCCATGAAACGGTCAACCCGACACGCATTGTGCCGATTGGCCCTGTATTGAATTTCACGACACCACACGGCCGTGAACAAATAGGAAAATGATTCAAACACGTCAACGCAGAGAAGGCGAGTGACGTGCAGTTAAGGAGTGAAGCAATGGGAAAATTAGTTGAAGGCCGCTGGCTGACCGATGATGCGTTGCGTGAGTTGGAAGCCAAAGAATATGAAAACGCACAAGGGCGATTTGTGCGCGGTACGGCTAAATTCCGCAGTTGGGTGACAGCGACAGGCGAAGCAGGACCAAGCGGCGATGCGGGCTTTAAAGCCGAAGCAGGACGCTACCACTTATTCGCGGCATTGAACTGCCCATGGGCGCACCGAACCTTGATTTATCGCCAAGTGAAAAAGCTGCAAGACGTGGTGGGCGTGTCTCTAGTTGCACCGCTTCGCACTGACCAAGGGTGGGTGTTTGATGCGAGCAATCCGCGCTTTACCGACGAGCTGCTAGGCCTTGAAGCCATGCACCAGCTTTACGTGAAATCGAACCCTGATTTCACCGGGTGCGTCACGGTGCCCGTGCTCTGGGATAAGAAAACCCAGACCATTGTGAGTAATGAATCCTCAGAGATCATTCGTATGTTCAACAGCGCATTTAATGACGTCACGGGTGATGAGCAAGATTTTTACCCAGCCGCATTGGCGCAAGACATTGATGCGCTGAACGATTGGATTTTTAACACGGTCAATAACGGCGTGTACAAAGCGGGTTTTGCACGAACGCAAGACGCTTATAGCGAAGCGGTGATGGTGTTGTTCGAATCGCTTGAAAAGATCGAAGCCCGCCTTGGCGAGCAGACCTTCTTGCTGGGCGATGCGATCACCGAAGCGGATTGGCGATTATTGCCGACGCTGGTGCGCTTTGATGTGGGGTATTTCACCGCCTTCAAATGCAACCTGAAAGCGTTACGTGATTACCCGAATATCTCGGCATATTTGAAAGCACTGGTGAAACAACCGGGCGTGCGAGACACCATCGATCTGGATGTGTATCGCCGCGGCTATAACTCAAAAAGTCCACTGCGTAACCCGCACGGTATTGTGCCGGTCGCCCCAACGGTCGACTTTTTGTAAGCGCATTTTTCAGTGTGCGAGCAACAAAAAACTGAAATATATACGAAAAAATAAGAAATATTTACCAACGTACGGAGGAGTCATTATGTTATTCACAAAATCAAACACGGCGACAAGACTATTCAACGCAGCGCCTGACATGTCTGCGTTGGTAAACGATGAAATGCTGAAAGACAGTGCATTCCACCCCAATTTGGGTGGCGTGACGAAAGGCGGTATGGCGAACCATTACCCGATGACTATCATGTCATTGCAGGGCTTGGGCGCGAGCGATGAAGATATACGTAACTTCCGCTCAACCTGGCCTCGCTATCGTTCGAAAATCAGTGATGATTTACGCTTAATGGACAAAGGCGTGATCACCCAAGAAAACTGGCCTGACTATTTAGGGCAAGCCAATATGCTGGCAGATTTTCAGCGTGTGTTCTTTGAAGGCTTGAATGCCACAGACGATCAAAATGCGTACTTGATGGCAGTACTTGAAAGGCTGCAATACGCACTGCCAATGGGTTTGTTTCACCCATTGATCCGATTAAGCTTTGCTATGATGCACGGCGATAAAGGCTTGATTGCGGATGCACTCGCTTACTGGGCGATCCGTTACGAAGATTTGTACAAACGTATGCTGCCACCTCGCACGGATTTGACAACGGTGTCAGCCAGTGCCGCGGAGAATTGGGCACTGCTGCATGCGGCGAAACCCCAAATCAGTTTCTGGGGTGGAAGCCTGAGTGTGTGTGAACGCCTGTGTTCTGAACCTGTGCTTCACGACATCGCCGTTGCTGAGAATTTCTTTATTACTGAAGAAAATCTTGAGCTGAAAATTCAAGAAATCGGTGATCGTGCTATTAGCTTGTACCTGTTCGAGCCAGCACTCACGACCTTGCATTGTGTGACCGCATATCAAGCACTGGCGGATATCACTCAGCAAATGCTGCAAAGCGGTAACAGTGTTCGCCCAGTGTTGGCGGAGCTTTGGCAACGTTATTGGATATGGTTGACTGGCTTGTACCTTGAAAAAGGTTTCCCTGAAACCTTGCCGACGATAGCCTCAGAAGCGCAAGCGTATGTGGATGCGACGGAATGGCAAGACATTGCAAGCGGCATCACGTCAGTGCCAGAAGTGCATGCTATTAAAATGGTGTTTAGCTGCAAGTGGCTTTTTGAGAACATTGAAGCGAACCCGCTCTACAAAGCGGCGGCCATCAATGTGCTGGCAGAGCACACAAGGGTAAAACCTGTTGCACTCAACTAATGCTGTAGAGTGTGATAACGGAAAAATAACAGAGCGGGCATTGCCCGCTTTTGTTTTATTCAGCAGCTAATTTCCTCGAGCCCCAATTTACTCAGAACGTAATTTACTCAAAACCTAAGACTCAATGCGCAAGGTGAGAATTTAGAGCTCTGCACCAATCCAGCGATAAAAGCGACCTACCTGCCTTGTTATGTACGCCAAATTGATCTTCGTATGGTAGTTTGTGCTCAAAGCTATTGAACGGATTCAACCTCTTGATAAAGAAACTGTTACTTTCTTTTTTTGCCATTCTTATTGTCTGTGTCGTCATCGCGTTTACCTATCAGCCAAGTTATGGCGAAGGACATTCTCCTAAGGCCGAGCAATATCATTCTGGCTATCAAGCCAATTCTGTACTTTCGAATTATTTCTCGAAGCCTGATGGTGTGCCTGATGCGTTTTCAGGTTTCTTCCCCTTAGAAACGGGCCATGATGCATTGTTGACTCGTTTAGCCATGATTGAATCGGCTGAGCATAGCCTTGATCTGCAGTACTACATCTTCAGTAACGATGAAACGAGCCAACTGATTGTCTGGCGCTTGTACGAAGCAGCAGAGCGAGGCGTAAAAGTCAGGTTACTGATCGATGATATGCAAAGCCGTAAAGACAGCGATATTGCGTATCTTGATGGTCACCCAAACATTCATGTTCGCTTGTTTAACCCTCATCAATTTCGTGCCCTCAGAATGCTGTCTTGGATTACCGATTCAAAGCGCTTGAACCGACGCATGCACAACAAATCGATGACGGCAGATGGCGTTGTCTCAGTGGTGGGTGGGCGCAATATTGGCAATGAATATTTCTCGTTCCGCTCAAACGTGGAATTTGGAGATTTCGATGTGTTGCTCAATGGCCCTGTGGTTGACGACACCGCAGAGCAGTTCGACCTGTACTGGAATAGCGAACACGCTGTGCCGATGTCCTGGATACAAAAGAGCAAACGAGTACCTAAAGCGGAAGATGTTGCTCGCTGGCGACAAGATTCGCGCATCGAACACAAGTTCACCAGTGATGAATATAACTTCGCGACCTTGCCGCTATACAAAAAAATCAAAGATAACCAGATTGCCTTGAACTGGGGGCCAGCCCGTTTGTTGTTTGATTCACCCGCTAAAGTTGACGATGGCGACAGTCTTTTGATCACTGGGCTTACCGAGGTACTTGAAGGGGTCGAAACCTCGATAATACTCATCTCTCCGTATTTTGTACCCACAGAAGCAGGCACGCGAGCCTTGATTCAAGCGTCACTGAGCGGTAAGCGCATCGTGGTGCTGACCAATTCCTTGGCGTCCAACGATGTCTTTGCGGTGCACGGTTGGTATGCGAAATATCGCCAAGCGTTAGTGGAAGGGGGCATTGAGCTTTGGGAAATGAAAGCGCACAGTTATTTACGTCATCATTGGAGTGTCACAGGAAGCAGTCGCTCAAGCCTTCATGCCAAAGTGATGATGCTTGATTCAGAAAAACTCTTTGTGGGCTCGATGAATTTAGACCCACGCTCTGCCCGTTTGAATACGGAAATGGCAGTGATGTTTGAGACGCCGAACTATGTGTATGGCGCCGAGCGTACCTTCTTTGAAGAACTGAGCAAAAACGCGTATCAGGTGAAAATGGAAAATGGGAAGATGCATTGGATTGACCACCATTATCGTCGTTCCTTTGAGACCGAGCCTGATACTGGATTTTTGTTGCGCACGGGGGCATGGCTGAGTGGTTTGTTACCCATTGAAAGCTGGCTGTGAAGAGTAGCAATAAGCCTTGATAGAAATAAAAAAGTTCGCCAACACTGGGCGAACTTTTTTTATGCAGCAGGAGTTGCTTGCCTGTGTTGGGGGCGGGAAATGTCACATTTCATCGCATCACTATCTGTATGGCATAAGCAGGGCAGGCGACGCGGCATTGGGCACAACCGGAACATTTTTCAGAGTTGATAGCGATACTGCGATTTACAGTGTCAATCGCTTGATGAGGGCATGCCTCTGAACAGGATTGGCAAGGCGCACCCATTTGACGAATACACATGCCAGACAGCGTTGCCACTGCGCCTGTTGAAGGCAATTTATCGAGTGATGAATTCGCCAATGCCAGTGTGGGACAAGCACGTTGGCATTCTGCGCACTCAGTGCACGCGCCTCCATCTAAAGTAAGTACTGGCTTACCTTCAATCATGCTGATAATACGCGGTGGGCAAGCATCGACACACTTTCCGCACCCGTCACACAAACGATTCAACAGACTTTCATCAACCGCTGTCGGTGGCCTTGGCACGGTGCGCTTTGCGGCAAGGCCTGCTTGTGTTTTTACGGGTTTACTGACGCCAGACCACAAGCCACGAAACAGCCCACGACGGCTGCATGTTTGCATGTTGAGTTGTGCAGTGTAGTAACGCTCGTCTCTGTCAGACATGATGAATTGCAGCCTGTATTAGCGGTAAACCGTCACGATTTTGTATTGCGCATCCACCTGAGAAGCCAGTTGCTCCAACGTACCTTCAGCCAATAAGCTCAGGCCTTGGTAAAACTCGGTGGTTGCGCCTTCTCGCATCACCGCAAAGAAACGTGGCGCCCATGTTAATACATGGTCCGTTAGGAAGGTTTGCAACGATACCAAGCTCTCGTTATGTGCCATTTCGATCACTTGCGTGGTCAGCGCGGTTTCCACCAAGTAGGCGATAAATGAAAACACCAAGCCGATGTGATCTTCAGGTTCGCGCTCGCCCGTGTCGATGGCAATGCCGTGGTCGGCATAAAAGGCGCGGATCGCTAGGGTGGTTTTGCCACAGGTGGTTTGCTCTTCTGCCAGATACACTGACCCCCACGGGGCAGCCGTCAGGGTGTTCGGCCCCACAAACAGTTGTGCGTAGTCACGGGAAATAGCGTGCAGGTCAGGGCGCGTTTTTAGGAGGGCTAAGCCGTGTTCCACTTTGTCGTTTCGTACTTCAACTGGCCATTCTTCGAACAGTGCTTCGTCGTACAACGCATCAATAAACGCGGCATCTGGCGCTTGGTGCAGAGCGCGGTAAAAAAAGTGGCTAGCGATGGTAAGGCTTGCAAGCGTTTGGTAACGAAAGTCATTCATGGTAATGGGCTTATTCGACTGAAATTAATAAATAAAACAAACTGATAAAAATAAAAAGACGGTGGAAAAAAGAAAAAAGGTAACGCGATAAAACAAAGAACGAGCGAGAAAAAACTAAAAAAGAAGGGGCTGGCTATCCAGCCCCTTTTGGAACGTATTGGCGATGCTTACATGCCAGAACTTGCGCTGATGAAGGCGTCGTAGAAGAACGCACGACCAGACAGTTCCGCCATTACCACCATCAAGAACGCGGCAATGGTGATGCCAGCGTTTTTGTTGTTGCCACGCAATGCTTGAGAGGCAAACAGCACCACACCTGATGCCATCAAACCGATGCGCGCCATGGTGAAGGCTTCTGCGTTCGCAATCGCGAAGGGGTTGGTGTAAGCGTCTAGTTGGCCTAGCCACACCGCATAACCGCCAAAGCCAATCAAAGAGATTGCCATGGTGATCAGTGCAGCCATACCCAGCGTGCGATCCGCACAGGCTTGGGCTTTACCAAGCTGAGGGGCAAGCACACGCAATGCCATCGCGGCTGCAATTGGGCCAACAACACCCGCTGTCATCAGGAATTGGAAGGTTGTCCAATGTGAGTTCCAGCTCACCACGGTTGGCAAACGGTACACGTTAACAATCGCAAGGATGAAGACCACACCCAGTGCCATGGCTGCTGGTAGCGTGAGCTTTTGCAGTGTTGGTTGAATGTTCAACACACGCAGCGCGGTGTAGGTAAAGGCCGCACCACCAAACAGGGATAGCGCAACAATTTCCAAGCTCAGTGCTGACAGGTGTGCCAGACCAAACATGACGTTGAACATGCGGAATGGCTGACCCAAGTGCGTCACCGATGCCATTGCACCTAGACCGAGCAACGCCAGTGATGCCATGAATGCGATGTTCATGCCTTTGCGTTCAGGTTTGAAGAACAGCTCAACCAACCCTAGCGCGATAAACATACCAACGGCGGATTGCGCCAGAACGGTAAAGAAAACCAGCGATAATTCACTCATAGCGATACCTCTGTCGGGTTTTGGATGCTGCCGGTGGTGTCGCCCGTTGGACGAGAATTGCGGCAAGTGGTCACGATCAAGTTAGGTGAAGTCAGACGCGGGTCTGGCAATGGCGCAACGTCGTTCTTGGTGCCATACATTTCACGAAGTTCATCCATTGGACCAAAATCCAACGCACGCAATGGGCAAGATTCAACACACACAGGCTTGCGGCCTTCGGCAACGCGCTCGTAACAGCCATCACACTTGGTCATGTGTTTCTTTTCTGGGTGGTATTGCGGTGCGCCGTAAGGGCACGCCATGCCACAGTACTGACAGCCCACACACACGTCTTTATCGACAACCACAAGGCCGTCTTCAGTGCGCTTGTGCATCGCACCTGTTGGACAGGCTTTCACACACGCTGGGTTTGAGCAGTGGTTACATGAAATCGACATGTAGTAGGCGTAAACGTTTTGGCTTACTGTGCCATCATCGTTTTGCACCCAGTCACCGCCGGCGTATTCGTAAACACGACGCCAGTTAACGCCCACAGGTAGATCGCTGCGGTCTTTGCATGAAACCTGACAGGTTTTACAGCCAGTGCATTTACTGGTATCGACGTGGAATCCGTATTGAGTCATCTATTTATCTCCCCTTAAACCTTGGCCACTTGAACCAAAATGGTGTGCTGAGGATTCCCCTTCGACAGTGGTGTGTTCTTCTGTGAGGTCAATGTGTTGATACAACCGCCCAAATCGACGCCGTCTTTATCTGGGTTGTACCAAGCACCTTGGCCTAGCGCAGTTACGCCCGGCATGATGCGCGGGGTCACTTTGATGGCAACGCGAATTTCGCCACGATCGTTGAACACGCGAACATAGTCGCCGCTTTCAAGACCACGTGCTTTCGCATCAATGGGGTTCATCCAAATACCGTCGAACACCACTTCACGCAGCCACGGAATGTTGTGGTAGGTAGAGTGCGTGCGGCCTTTGGTGTGGTAACCAAAGAATTGCAGCGGGAACTGCTCGGTCTTTGGATCCAAGTGGCTTTCCCATGTGGTCACGTACTGAGGAATAGGCGTGATGATTTCATCGTCAGCCAAGGTCCACTCTTTCGCGATGGTTTCCAGCTTGGTGGAGTAGATTTCAATCTTGCCAGACGGCGTGCCCAGGGCGTGCTTTTCTGGATCGTTACGGAAATCTTCCAGTGCGATACGACCTTCTTTTGGCGCTGCCAAGGTGTAAGGACCGTTTTTACGCAGGTCTTCCAGTGTAGGCAGATTCGCATCTTTTGCACGCGCACCTTCGTAAAGGTATTCCAACCAACC
Source organism: Enterovibrio gelatinilyticus (assembly GCF_028683095.1). Classification (GTDB taxonomy): domain Bacteria; phylum Pseudomonadota; class Gammaproteobacteria; order Enterobacterales; family Vibrionaceae; genus Enterovibrio; species Enterovibrio gelatinilyticus. The sequence goes on from NZ_JAJUBC010000047.1 coordinate 8,450, forward strand.
GTCACGGGTGCGGCCTTCGGTGAACGCGTCTTTCACGCCTAGGCGCTCTGACAGACCCACACACATGTCGTAGGCACAACGCGTTTCGTACAGTGGCTCGATAGCGCGCACCAGTGGGAATACGCCGCCCAGTGAACCCGAAGAGTAACCGTCCGAGCTCACTTCGTTGTTTTCGATGGTGGTCACGTCTGGTAGAAGCAGGTCAGCGAAACGCGCAGACGAGGTCATGTGGTTATCGCACACCACAATGAATTCTGCTTGGCTTTCATCTTCGATCAGTTTGCGGTGTTTGTTGATGTCCGCATGCTGGTTCATGATCATGTTGCCTGAGTAGCTCAGTAGGAACTTGATCGGGGTACGAAGGCGTTCCGCACCTTGAATGCCGTCGGTTTTGTCGGTCATTTCGTGGTGACGGTAAATCGCATCGCTCCATTTAAAGAACGGCACTTTTACTTGAATCGGGTTAACGCCGGTTGGAATACGCGGTGCTGGGTAACTCCAGTTCGCAGGCATATCACCGGTGTTTGTGCCAGGGCGGCCGATGTTACCCGTTAGGATTGGCAGCATCACGATCGCACGAGAAGTTTGCTCGCCGTTCGCCTGACGCTGAATACCCGTACCTTGGGTAATGAAACACGCTTTTGCCGTACCGATCTCACGCGCAAGTTGCACGATTTGATCAACAGGAATACCTGTGATTTTCGATGCCCACGCAGGAGTCTTCTCGATGCCGTCAGGACCTTGACCCAGAATGTGCGCTTTGTAGTGACCGTTTTGCGGTGCGCTGGCTGGCAGGGTAGACGCGTCGTAGCCTTGGCAGTACTTGTTCAAGAAATCTTGGTCAACCAAGTTCTCGGTGATCAAGGTGTGTGCGATACCTTCAACCAGTGCCGCATCAGTACCTGGGCGGATTGGCAGCCAGAGATCTTCTTTACCCAGCATGGTGTCTGTGTAACGCGGATCGATAATGATGGTACGCACGTTATTCTTACGTTGTGCGTTGATGTGCTCGTGGATCTCACCACCACCACTCATGCGGGTTTCGGCAGGGTTGTAACCGAACATGACCAGTAGATCAGCGTTTTCGATTTCCGTGGTGTAGCTACCGTAAGCAGACGGTTTGATGGAGCCGTAAGTGAACGGCAGAGCAAACTGAATTTGGCCCCAGCTGTAGTTACCGTAGTAATCAAGGAAACCACCCACAAGGTTGAACAGACGCTTGAAGCAGTCTTTACCGTCGGTGCGGTAACCTTGTGTGCCTGAACCGTAGGTAATGAAGATTGAATCATTACCGTATTCTTTGATGGTGTACTGCAGTTTTTCTGCCATCAAATCCAGCGCGTCGTCCCAGCTAATGCGTTCAAACTGGCCTTCGCCACGTTTGCCGATACGCTTCATTGGGTATTTCAGGCGGTCTGGGTTGTAAACACGGTGTTTGATAGAGCGGCCACGCAGACACGCACGCACTTGGTGATTACCAAAGCCTTGGTCATCGCCACGGTTGTCTGATTCAATTTGGGTGATCACGCCATTTTGGGTGTGCACTTGCAGCGCACAACGGCTACCACAGTTCACCATACAAGCAGACCATACCGTTTTGGTTTCAATGGCGTTTGTTGCCGTAGTTTTGGCAACCGCTTTCAGTGGTAAACCAGCAGCCAGTGCCGAACCACCACCGATGGCTGCCCCCCACTTCATGAAGCTTCGACGCTTCATCGGCGCTAATACCGCCTTATCGATCCAGTTTTTCATTGTCAGTCTCACACCGCTTTCGCGGATCTGTGTGCTAATTGACTTAGCTATTTTTATTAGCTTCAAACTCATTAACAAACATTCACCAAATGAATGCCTGTTAGGGTCTAAAACGTAGAATCTTTGATGAAATATTGCGGGGGAACTATAAGTACTCACTAAATGTGAGGGAATGTTTATTCGGGGGAAATTGGTGCTACAACCAGCATGAATGAAGGTTTATTGATTCTAATCAAGATTATTGAGGAGTGACTTTTCCTGAATGCGATCTATTCGCAATCTAAGAAAAATTAGCCATTGCGGACTGGCGCGGTAACGCGCCCATTGAGTTGCCTAATCAATTGATATGTTTAAGTGATGCGACTTGCTTAGTGGTGGGGCGATGTGAATGATTTGTGGCGATATCTTGTTGATTATGCAGTGTGCTTGGTGCTTGGTGCTTGGTGCTTGGTGCTTGAAGTGATAGCAGTGATGGGGGAGACAGGGGAGATATTGCTGGTTGTTAACTTCAAAAAAAGAGCAGACAAGCTGCTCTCTCATTTCACATTGACGCACATCAGCGTTTTTGTTTTTTCGCCAGACTGGTGAGGTCGAAATCAAACTCATCTGGGAATAACACCACACCTTCTAGGTCTGTGTTTGGGAATGCAACGATAGACAATTCGTCATCCAGCAGGCCGTTAGTCCAGCGGCTATGCCACTTGTTCAGACCAATGGCTTCAGGTTTGCAGTGTTCCCATTCACCCGTTGCCCACTCTTGAGCGAACTCTTGGTTAGGCCACACTGGGACACAATCTTCTTCTTCGGTATTAAGCATGACGCAACCGTGCTCGTCTATCAGTATCCAGATTTCGCGATTCTCGACGACTTCTTTCACGAGGTATTTATAACGTTGGTCAACGTCTAATTTGAGGATCTCTGCGATGCGCTCTTGTGTCAGCGTCTTTGCCATATTGGATTCCACCGGCCAGTAAGAAAGGGGTCATTATACTCACGTTGCAGATAAATGCGCGGATTAGAAGGGAGGATTTTTCGACCGCTACTTATCGTGGGTTTGGCTTGTTAAACCGCTCAGTAAATGAGGATGTTGATGGAGCAGGCTTTCGGTAATGGTATCAATTTGAACCCGACCGTGTGGAGAGGTGATGAAACGCTCAATCGGTTGGTCAATGTGCAGTGAATGAATCACTGAAGTGGGAGAGCGGCTAAGAAACCAAATCTCATCTGCTAGTGATATGGCTTCACGCAAATCGTGAGTAACAAATACCATGGTGGATTGGTTTTTGGCCCACAGTGCGAGCAGTTGCCGCCTGAGTTGATCTGCGGTTGGGGCATCTAAAGAAGTAAATGGCTCATCGAGTAACAAGAGATCGGGGTTATATACAAACGCTCGTGCGATGCTTACCCGTTTTTGCATACCTCCGGATAACTCTGCAGGGTAGGCATCTTGTTTATCAAGGATGCCCATGGCATCAAGGGTTGCTTTTATCGCCGGATTGTCTTTGCCGCACACCAGTGCGAGATTCTCTTTCGCCGTAAGCCAAGGCATGAGTCGCGGGGTTTGAAATATATACCCTACTTTGGGTTTGTTGGCATTGGTGCTGGAAAACTGAATGTCGTGGGCATGCGATGGTTCTAGACCTGCAATCATGTTTAGCAGGGTGGATTTTCCGCAGCCTGACGGACCAACAATGGCGGTGATTTTCCCAGATTTTATCTCTCCGGTTAAGTGGCGGATAACCAATGCATCATCGTGGTACTGCTTACTTTGAATGTTTAAGGTGATTGAAATCATACGCGCCCTCGCGACACAACCTTGTCTAAGGGGCGAAATATCAATGCTTCAAGCAGGTAAATAATGGCGACGAATGCAAAGGTATAGGCGAGGATGCCTGCAATGTCGAAAAACTGAAATAGGGTGTGAAGCTTGAATCCAACGCCGTTACTTCTTCCAATTAACTCGACAACCAAAACAATCTTCCAGATAAGAGAAAGTCCAGTGCGTGCAGACGCCATGATGTACGGATAAAGTTGCGGCAGAAAAACTCGAAGAAAACGTGTAGTGGGTGATAGGCGAAACACGCGCGCGACGTCAATTAATTCGTTATCAACCATTCGTGCACCTTCGCGGATCATGGCGACGACTGTCGGGATCTTATTCAGTGCTACGGCGGTGACAGCAGCGGCTTCAACAAGGCCAATGCTCAGGTAACAAAGCAAGATTGTTACCAATGCAGGAATGTTCAAAGCGAGGATCAATACTGGGTCGGATAGCTCATTGAGCCGAGGGAAACGCCCCATCATGATGCCAAACATCACACCAAGCACCATAGAAAACGCGAAGCTCAGTATGACGCGCCACAGCGTCATACCAAGGTGATAAAGCATTTGCTCTTGCGTTAACTCAAACACAAAAGCGTGGTAGACCGCCACTGGAGTAGGGTAGTCCGGGCTATTGATTAACACGGCCGACCACTGCCAAAAGACCATCATCAATATTGGCATAACAAGACGCAGGTAGTTGGCGCGCTCCGCGTTTGATCGAGCCAAGTTAGGTCGAGTCACGTGTGGGCAATTCCTTTACCGTTTCACGTTTATTGGTTGAGCCAGAATGTGCCTTCACTGAGTGAAGTGGACTTCCCAACAAGTTTTGGCCCGCCTTCTTTGGCAAGAATGTCGAAAATCTGCGCCGCAGCTTTTTGCTGTTTTTCACCGAAAGTGCCCGAGAAGCCACGTCGATAAGCTGCTCTCAGTGCAGTAAACACTTCGTCAGTTTTGGCCTTGGTTAATGGGCGAATGATCTCCCATTCTGCGTCTGATGTTCGCAACATGGCTCTGGCCTCTGAGGATGTTTTCAAGAAAGCAGCGACTAATTGATGGTTGGCCTTAGCCCATGTTTCATCAAATACCCAGCCGAGCATTGGCACTTGAGTATCAATGCCTAAACCTTCAACGATCTGATCAAGAGAAATCACTGGCTGAAACCCTGCCGCTTCAAGTCTTGCGCCGTAATGCCAAAAATTGATGCCGACGGGTAGCTTGCCCTGCATGAGTAATTTATTAAGAAGTGGCGGCGCGACAAATTGCTGTTCGGTGATTTCACTGACGTCTTTGTTCTCTTTTGCTTTGCAATACGCTTGATAGAGCACCCATGTTTTGTCTACTGCACCGCCTGCGATACCAAGCTGTTTTCCGGCGATGTCGCAAGGGGAGGCGAGTGTGAGATCAGCAGCGGCAAATAACCCACCTGCGGTCGCAGAGGTAGGGGATAAGGTATAGCCTTTCCCTGCTGCGCGCTGACGACTTACCCAGACCCAATCAGAGAAAATGACGTCTACGGCGTTGCCTTGTAGTGCAACAGACGACGCGTTTTTCGATGCCAGTGGTGTGATATCGAGAGTAAACCCAGCTTTTTCATCAAGTTTGTTCCGCTTGATCACGTCCATTTCCCAATTGACGGTGCCGAATTTCAGCACACCAACTTTGATGACGGGAAGTTCGTTAGCGAAGGTCGTTAAAGGGACAGTAATCAACGCGATAGCGACACATACCACACGAATTCTTTGTGCGAGTTTCTTGCTGTCCATCATCATTTAACCTCTTGATTTATTTGGGTTCAAAATAAACCTAAGCGCATATTGATAATGTCGCAATGCTACTTTGTGAGGAAAAAACCATTAATCTGAGCACGATTAGTGCTTTTGAGACTGCGTAAGCGGTGTAGAGGCGACTCACGTTCTTGGGTCGTCACGTTTTCTGGGTTACGCTGTAGGTCTCCGTGATTGAACAGGGAAAGGAACGCCATGTCAGACATCGCTAACACGCCAGCGCCGCCTTACTACGCCGTTATTTTTACCAATCTAAGAACAGCGCTCGATGATGGCTACGGTGAAACTGCCGCTCGAATGGTCGAATTGGCTGAACAGCAACCTGGTTTTTTGGGTGTGGAGTCTGCACGAGACACTCTGGGTATCACCGTTTCTTACTGGAGAGATCTCGATTCTATCAAGCAGTGGAAAGCGAATGTTGAGCATATCGAAGCACAGAAGCTAGGACGCAAAAAATGGTATGCCGCTTTTACAACGCGAATCGCCAAAGTAGAGCGGGAATATAGCCTTTAAAACAATGGAAAATAATCAATGAAAATAGCGATTATTGGCTTGGGTGACATTGCCACCAAAGCTTACTTGCCTTTGCTGACGCGTATGTCAGAACTCGACCTCGTCCTATGTACCAGAAACCCAGAAAAACTTGCCGCTGTAGCGCGTGAATATCGCATCGCAGAGACCTGCACAAACTTTCGTAAATTGGTGGAGATGAATGTCGATGGTGTGATGATCCACACCAACAGTGAAACCCATGCGCCCATTGCCACCTTCTTTATTGAACAGGGTATTCCCGTTTTCGTTGATAAACCTGCCGCTTTGAATTTCTCTGATTATCAAAAGCTGCATGATTTAGCTGAGCAGAAATCAGTGCCATTGTTTGTTGGCTTCAATCGCCGCTACATCCCTATTTGGCGATCGCTGGTGGCGCGAGATGATCTTCGTTCGATCAGTTGGCACAAACACAGATTGAACCTTGCAGGAGCAGCGCAAGACTTCGTTCTCGATGACATGATCCATGTCATTGATTCACTCAATCTTGATGGGGAGATTGACAAGCAAGATGTGCAGATTTCAGTTCAGCGAAAGGGCGGTGACATCGCGATGATCAACTTGAGTTGGGAGGAAAATGGCACTTTGTTCAGCGGTCAAATGAACCGCCAATTTGGGAAAACTTGCGAGTCTGTTTCTCTGTGTTTTGAAAATGAAGCCTATCAATTTGACAGCTTTCTGTGCGGTGAAAAGTTTGAAAACGGCAAAACTGAGCGCATCGAAATGCCTGATTGGACTGATACGTTAGAAACCAAAGGTTTTAAAGGCATGCTAGAAGACTGGGTGCGTGTTGCTAAGTCAGGAAAGGGCGACGAACAGGTTCAGCTTAGAAATCTGTCGACCCATGCTTTTTGTGAAAGGCTGGTGCGAGAGATTTCATCGTCTTAAAAATATGGGTTCGAGCATCTTCAGGTTGTTTGGGTATAGCCGGCAAGAACAATGTATGAGTCAGCGCAACCTGTGTCTGACTCATAATTGAACTGATTCGAGGCTTTGCTTTAGAAGTTGTAACGTACGCCAAGTGTCAAGCTTTGATTGGATATATCCATGCCGTAGAAGCCATCGAAATCAGCTGTTTGATAGCGGTATCCAATACCGAGATCCCAATCGTCAATCATATAGCCAACTTCAAAACCCGCTTGGTAAGACAGATCGGAGTCTTTTATGGTTTGACCATTATTCTTGATCTCGGCAGACATAGAGCCAACACCTAAAATAAGAGCGCTGTATAGATTATTACCAACTTCAATGAATTTAGGTTTAGCGTTTATATAAACAGCGTCACTTTCTACATGGTAAGTATCGGTAAATTTTGCTTTACCGTATTTCACATACTCAACTTCAATGCCGAGCTCTAAACCCGGTGACATTGCAAAACTGTAGCCGCCAAATGCGCTTGCGCCGATATCACTGTTCTTATCTGATGTGTTGCCACTTAGTTTTAGTTCGGTATCGCTGTAGAGGAATACGCTGGTACCGGCATAGAAATGGTTATTGGCAAAGGAGTGGGTACTAAAAAGAAGCAGTGCAACAAGGAGTTTTTTCATCGATAAACCATACATAGCTTGATTGGGCTTAAGAGGCACTTGAAAGAAAAATCGGTTCAAAATATTTTGCTTCCTGTATGAAAACAATGGATGTTATTTCATTTCCAGAAGAACGACTTTTCTATCCCTCTCAGAGAGTTATCGGTGAAATATAACATTGCTGTGAGAACCTACCCTTTGAAGGCCGTCTCAAATGGTGGCTTTATCTGCTCTAGGTGGAAACAAAGTCTGAGGAATGTATTCTGGGTTGAAGTTTGGCTTGTCGCTCAGGTGTCTGTTGTATTTTATTGTGAGGAATGTTGGAAGATTGGAGGCATCTTTCGGTCGGGCCTGGAGCGTTCTACAAAAACTGCCTCAGTACTTCCGTTACAAGAAAAGATCACGTTGCGAATGACTAAGAAAGAATAAAAGCATCGGAGTAGCATGGATAAAACAATCGTCCTGTAGAGCGAATGATTGATCATTCGCTACACTAAATGACACAGAGAACGAACTCAATGTACACAAGGAAGTGATGAGCATACCAATCCCCCACCGACCAAGCGGTATTCTTCTTGGTGATCCCCAAGCGTCAGTAACTATTGATGTTTTTGTCGACATTCAATGCCCACACTCGCGTGCAATTTGGCCAAACCTCATGGAGGTTATGCGTCACTACACAGGTGCGTCGGTCAGCCTTAAAACGCATTTGATAACCCTGAGTAATCACCGACAAGCATGGGACATGAGCTTGGGGTTGTTTGCCTTGGCAGAGGGAAATGCAGACAAATTCTATGGGTTCGCTACCTTCCTCTATGAGCGACAAGATACGTTCTACAACGGGCCTTTCCTTCATAAAACCCATGACGATTTACGACAGCTTGTCGCTGACTACGCCGAAGAACATGGCAAGGTAGAAAGAGACGCGTTTTTCGAGCGTATGGACAGCAGTGAAATCTATGTGATGGCAAGAACGCCCATTCGCTATGCCGCCACACGATCGGTCTGGGCAACGCCAACGGTGTTCATCAATAACGCGGGTTTGGTGCCTGTTGATCACCACTCAAGCCTAGAAAATTGGCAAGCGGTGATTGATCCTTTGTTGTAGGTTCCCGTCTGGTTAGAGAATCAGGAAGAGAGGAGGTCGGTGTTGAGTAGGTGTACATAGCTCTATTCACCGCTTACGTATTTCGCTTCTTTTTACTGGCAGATTGCTAAAAAAGGCTGGTCGATAGCAAACCGACCAGCAGTTAGATTCACGTTGCTTGCAAGGCTTATTTGCCTTTCAGCTGCTTTAACGCACCCGCCCAATCTTCTACGTGATGCGATTTGGAGATTTTGCCATTCTCGATGGTATGAACATCAATCGTCATAATGTCGAAGCTCTTACCAGCACCATCAACGCCGAAGAGAGGACCCGTTGGCGTGCCGGTTGCGCGGCCTCGCACAATCACACGATCATCAGCATGCGTCATCTCTTCGATATTCCAATTTAAGTCTGGGATTAATTTGGCGAAGTATCCCATTTGACCTAAGAAAGCACCTTTCGACTTATTCTTGCCAGAATAGTTACCGACACTTACCCAGTTATCTGCCGTGTTAGCGCTGAAGGCTTTTACTGCTTCTTCAGAACCCGGGTTACTCAGAAGTGTATAGAAGGTCTCTACCGTCGCTTTGTTCGCTTGTGTGTTGTCGTTGTATGCTTTAGATACCGCATAGCTGTCTTCCATCCAGTTCCAGCTTTTTACTTTATCGTCTTCTACATGCACACGAACAGCCCACGTGAATTTGCCAGTATCAACACCCGTGTTGTTGAGGACAGCGCTCATTGAGCCCATAAACACCGCTTGATCTGCATTAGCAAAACTGTAGTCGGTGCTCCAGCTTGTCACCGTCAAACCTTTACCGAATGCGGGCATAAATTTGCCCATAACGTCTTCTTGGCCTTTCCAAGGACCAATCCAAGGGATTTGTTTGTCGCCTTCGTTATGCCAAACAAAATCGTCGCTCATGAGTTCGGTCAGTTTTGCGCCGTTACCACTCCCAGCGGCTTCGAGGAATGATTTAGCAACCGCTAATGTGTTGTCCGATTGAGCATCTGCATGGCTGATACCCAAAGGAAGCATCGAAATGATCGATACTGCAATTATTCTTTTCAACGTATCCATACTTTCACCTTTTCAACAAGTTAAGAGCAGTAATGCTCCATATGTGACGATGAAGATGATCTTATCTAAATTTTGATTGGTTGATAATTGTGTATTATTTGACTTGATAATTCGCAAAATCGGAACAATGAGAGGTCGATTAGGTGAAATGGTGGGGGATAAAGGTGTAGGAGAGATAATACCAATTTGGGCAGAGGTGAAGGGGAGAATAAATGTGTGCGTAGTTGTATAATAGCTGTACTGACGAGTGCTAACCTTCTACTCACTACAACAAGACTGTGCGTCCTGCTTATTAATTTCTACTGATCTAGAATACAATATTATATCATTAATGTTAGTGGAACTCTTAAAGCCACAAGGCCAAAAACCATCGGTATATGATGAGAAAACACCTTCGAAAAAGCTGTTGGAATCTGCTTCTATTACGCGGCTATATATGCATGCCTCTAGGTCAGATATAACATCATCTAATAATGCACTGTGTTTTATATCTAGCTTTCTTTTAACTTCCTCGGATAATTCTTCCAATATTGATGTTAGTAGGTTTTCTATGTCCGAGAATTTATCATCATTCTCATAGATTTTCTCCCAAATATCACTCACTTTGTTGGCGCGATAATCTGCCCATGTAAGTTCATCATCCCCATATGTTTTCTCCCAAGCGTAGTATTTGGCTTCATCCAGTTCACATATTACATTCTTATGTTTTTTGGTATCATCAGTTGGCGTAAGTAGCTTATTACTGCGAGCGAACTGCAAAACCTCGTTAACTAATTTAAAGTTACTTATATCATCTATTTTTCTAACCATTTCTTCCATGCTTCTTTCTTCGCGCCATCAACATTTCTAACAGGCATACCTGATTTAGTTATTGCTCTCAGCTTACCTTAGAGATCGTGAACTTTCTCTTGTAGTATATCCATACTCTGATTTCTATCCATATTATTTAACTGTTCTCTGACAGTCTTTGTGTATTCAGGATGACTCAATGACTTTAAGCATCGCTGTTTTTCTTCGCTCGCTTTCTCTGCTTCTGTTCGTGAGGTGTTAACATTGCCTCGTAATCAAACTCAAAGGGAGGGAGATCTTCGCCGTTTGCTAAGCGCTCGATGTACATCGCCATTTCATCAGAGCGTCTGTCAATTTGTGCTTTTGTCATTCTTTTCCAATACTTGGCTGGTCGTCCAACTGTACCGTCATAGGCTTTCGTTGTTGGGTCATGGTGCCTAACCGTTTCGAAGACAGGAGAATCAGGTAAGGGTTGTTCGACATCCATGTAACGCTGCAAGAAATCCCAGAATGCCAAGGCATCTCCACGGCTTTTAAGGTTCGCCATCCCAATGGCACCGAAACTGATGCGTCGTGAATCTTTGTGGGCGAGAATGACATTCCATCCTGCCCCTGTTCCCGTTGGTGTCACAAGGTGATGCAAGTAAGGAATAAACTCAGAAAAAGGTATAATAATGGTTTTGCGTTTTATGCCAAGGATTGGGACATATTTCCAAATTGTTACCATGCCAGTTTGACGACTCACTTGAATATGAGGGACAACACCGCCAAAGAATATCTTAGGGATAGGAGGAGGCATGAATTGTATGCAGAATAAAAATAAACCAGCCAGAGCTAAAAATACATAATTTGAAATAAAATCAACGGATTTTATCGAGTTTGTAGAGTAGTGGAAATAAGATTCAAACCCAA
>NZ_JAJUBC010000048.1 GCF_028683095.1 Enterovibrio gelatinilyticus
TACTATTTATATACAGTTCTGGAAAATGTCTGGAAACTCAAGTGTGGCGTGGCCTAGATGGATTTTCCAGAAAAGTAAGAAAAAACGAGAATTTTTTGAAAAAAATAAGAGTCTGGAAAACCAATTTTCCAGACTTATTCAGGGAGCTTTTTCTGGCTTTTTAGCTGCTTTATCAGCTCGTCTTTTTGCTCCTTGGTAAGAGCCCCAATTAAACAAGCCAACTCTGCACTCACTTCATCCTCACAGAAAAAGTAATTCAGCGGAACCCCGAGTTCATCGGCCATTCTTTGGAGTGTCCCAATATCAGGTGTATGTCGCCCTTTTTCGTAGTGATTCATTCGACCACTCGCTGAACTGGGCTCCATACCAATTTTGATCCCCAAGTCTTTTTGGGTAATCCCTGCTTTTTGCCTAGCCTCTTTAAGGCGAATTGGTATCGGGTTCTCTCTTCCCACTGAGTAATCATCGTCTGATCCAAGTTGACTTAGATTTTCTAAGTTTTAACTATCCCTGTATACTTAGCAATCCTAAGTTTATAGTTATGAGAGGATGAATCGGTGTCAAAGCCTGTGGCAATAAATGCGCATATCTACAACCTTCTGATCAAAAAGGATTTAGATCATTTTACTGTTACGGAGCTGAGGGCCGAATTAATGGCTGAAAGTCCGTCTTTTACGGATCCTACGGAGGCAAGGAAGTTTCTCTACAGGCAAATTTTGCGGCTGACTGATAAAGGGTATCTACAAAAAGTAGATAAAGGGAGTCGGAAGTCTGCTTACAGAAAAACTGAAAAATTCTTTAGTTCAACCTTTTTTGCAAGAGGGAGCTTGCCTGAGATACAAACGAATATAGCGGTTTCTTGTGTTGTAACAGGTGAGTCTGAATTCTTAAAAAAGCTGAAAGGGGAGCTTGTTCAGTTTGAAGCTGAGCTTTCTTTAACGCTGCGAGAGATGGGAAAATATCAGGCACTTATTTCATCATTTCCAGAGCAGGCCGAATACATAAAAACGTTCTTTCACAGTGCTCGGCAACGTGCCAAAAACCTTCAGGGTGATCTTGAAGCTATCAATAACCTCATCATGCACCATCCGAAAAACCTCGAGTTATGTTGAGACGTTGGCAGGCAGAGTGCGTTGACGCTGCGATTGAAAAATATGAGTCTGGAAAAGGCAGTCACTTTCTTTGTTTAGCTACGCCTGGAGCTGGGAAAACGGTGATGGCCGCAAACGTTGCAAGTCGTTTATTCAATCAAGGCCTGATCGATTATGTCCTTTGCTTTTCCCCTTCACTGATAGTGGCTGAGGGAATGAAAAGTACGTTTGGTTGGGTGCTTGATTGCAGCTTTAATGGGAGCATAGGCGCAGTTGGAGGGTCGTACACTTACCAAGGGTTACTCTATTTCCATGAGGATTTTTGGCGCATATTCAAAAAATACCGAGTGCTTGTGGTCTTTGATGAAATCCACCATTGCGCCGGAACAAATTTCTTAGACGCAAATGCGTGGGGGCTAGAGGTACTCACCAACATTCAAGAGCATGCAACGTATACACTTGCGCTAACTGGTACTCCATGGCGCTCTGATAAAACACCTATTACGCTCTCTTCGTACTCAACCCCTGACCAGAAGCTCATGGTTGATTACAGTTACGGTCTTTATGACGCCGTTGTTGATGGCGTATGTCGACGCCCAAAGCTTGTGCTTATCGACAGCAACGACATCACGCTCAAGAGAGACAATGACGTAAAACGATATACCTCCTTTAAAGCGTTTTTTGCTGAGGAATCCCTCCCGTACTCGTACCTGATTTTTCAGAAATCAGCGATAAAGTATGTCTTGCGCCAAGGATGTAAAAAGCTTGAAGAAATTCGGCTACAAAACCCTAATGCCGCAGGCCTAGTTGTTGCTTCATCCGTCAAGCATGCGAATGAGATTCACCAATTACTTGTGTCTGAACTTGGCCAAACAGCGAGCTTAGTGACGTATCGACATGATGATCCACTCAATGAAATCAGAGCGTTTCGCTCAGGGAAAACAAAGTGGATTGTAAGCGTAGGGATGATCAGCGAAGGAACTGATATTCCAAGACTTCAAGTTTGTTGTCATCTCAGCACTGTAAAAACGGAGCTCTACTTTAGGCAAGTGCTAGGTCGAATACTGCGAGTCAATGGCGAACCAAACAACGAAGCTTGGCTCTTTACCTTGTCCGAAGAGCGACTCACCGATTTTGCGCATCGAGTGATTGAAGAGCTTCCCGAAGAATATGCTTGTTTGCCAGACAGCAACCAGTCACTTGCTAGCGTAATAACCATGGGTTCAAACTTGTGGGCTAGTGATGCCAAGCCCTGTGGGAGGGAAAGAGAGTTGCTGTTAGGTGGGGTTTGTTCAATCGATGCCTTAAAGGTTGTTAGCGACGATGTAGTAAGGAATATCTCAATTAAGATTAACGGATTTAGGCAGCAAGTCATTGATTCTTTTGAGATGTAAACTTATGCACTCAACTGCGACACAATAATAGCTTGAGGATATTGAGCGTCTTTCTACATTCAAGCTTGCTAGTCTCTAAACGTCCCCACCTCACACCCAATAAAATCGTAGACTAAAAACGATTTAAATAATCATTGACTAAAATTAGTTTTCCCTCTACGATTTGCACATATTGAGAATCGTAGAGGGAAAACGAACGTGAAAATGATGGTTCTTGGAGGGTTAGTTTCCGATCTGAGCACAGGGGCTACAAATAGCCTTTACAGCTCAAAAAGTGAAGATGGACTGGTACCGATGAAACTTCTGGCTGGCAGTTCTATTAATAACCTTGGAGAAATTGATGTCGAACAGTTAAGTGATGTTTGGGTCTCTCCTGAAAAAGATGTCTCCAGGTTTGTGATCCGAGAGGGTGATGTAGTTGTCCTAGCAAAAGGTAACTCAATTAGGACTGCTTACGTTTCAAGTGATGCCTCTAAATTAACCGTTTTGGCTTCTGCAAACTTTCTGGTCGTTCGGACAAATCCAGATGTGTTGCTTGGCGAAGCTTTAGTGGCTTACTTAAACAGCGCAGCAGGGAAAGCTTTGCTGGAGGGTGCTTCAACTGGTAGTAGCATTAAAAATGTAAGCAAAGCTTCGTTTGGCAAACTTGAAGTACCACTACCTGACCTTGATACACAGAAGAAGGTAGCGGCGTTGCTTTCGGCCAGAAATAAGGCATTTAGCGATGCACTAACGTTGGCAAATCAACAGCGTTTAGTTGTAGATGCCTGCTTGAACAAGCTGATTCAGGGGGAGCTTAAATGACAAACATCAAAAAAGATCTGCACGCTTTATTCGATGAACTGCGCGGAACAATGGAAGTCAGCCATATCACTGAGCTATTGGTCTTTACTGCATTTTTAACAAAGCTCGAGCCTTCAGCGCTTAAAAAGTTAGAGGACGAAAAAGAGGAGCACGCATATCAGCAATTAAAGGAAGCTGCAGTTGCCGTTAAGCAAAAGTTTCCGTTGTTGAAAAGCGAATTGTTCGAAGCTCCGCAAGAGCATCGAATCTACAAAAAGGGTCTGTATCTTGTTGTCCGCTTTGTTTTGGCTTTATCTGCAAGCAATGCCTATTCGGACTTTGTTGTTGGGCTGAAAGAGCTAAAGCGCTTCAAAAGCCGGATTAGCGATATTGCAGATAGTGCTAATCACAGTACAACAGAATTATTTAAAGCGTTGGTGGGTAACTGCGAGAACAAAACGCTATTCGATGGGGCTTGCGGACTGGCTCAAATTGCAAGTGAGCTAAACCCTAAAGCTGGTTACCTAAACGAATTCAATGCACATGCTGCGATTATGGCTGAGCGAATGCTCATTCTGAACAATCGAGAGCAGTTTGTCGTTCAAAGTAAAGATTCACTGACGGATACACATGGTGCAGAGCAGGAAAGTGTGGATGTTGTGGTTATGGAACCACCTTTTGCATTGAAGTTCTCTGCTGATCAGCGCCGCTCTCTCGCAGAAGTTGACTATTTGCTTGTTGACCCAGGTAGTTCGGTTCCTGCCAGTGCGGGAGACGTATTGTGGGTTCAGCTGGCACTCAGCCAATTAAATAACGAAGGTAAAGCATATTTACTTCTACCACAGGGATGGCTGTTCCGTGGTGGCTATGATGGCAAAGTTCGGGAAAAGCTTATTGAGCTTGATGTTGTAGAAGCGATTATTGCGCTACCACCACAATTGTTGGAGTTCACGTCGATAGCTCCTGCGATTCTTGTACTCAACAAGCAGAAAGAAATGCAGGGTGTTGTGAACTTTGTAGACGCTAGTGATTTTGGGGTTTCTACAGGACCTCTACGAGAAATTGGCACTGAAGATGCAAAAGCAATCTCAGAGCTTGTAGCAGGTGTTCACCCCCAAGATAAACGCTATCGAGCGGTAAGCCGAGAAGAGATTGCAAGTAACGAAAACATACTGAATGTAAAACGCTACATCATTACAGAGGTAGAGGCGACGAAAGTCGATCTTAGCAAAGAGCTTCTAAAGCTAAATGAGATGAAGCATCAATATGCTGAGTCTCAGAAAGTGCTGGAAGGGTTGTTGAAGAGCTTTGGGTTCTGAACAGCCATTAATTTAGGAAAAAAAGAGAGGTAATCCATCGTCATTATTACAAAGGAGGACACTATGACCTTAGAACATGTTGCAATCGAAGAGCGAGTAAAAAAACTAACTGGAAGCCACCCTTATTACTTTGGTAATGAATCTTCCAACGCTCAGCTCTACATCAGCCAAAAGCTCTACAAAGACTTTTGTTGCTATTTTGGCAAAGGCTCGACAGATGACGTGGCTTTGCGGAAAAGGTGCTTGAAAAAGTTAGTACAAAGGGTTTTTGAAACGGCGCGTGGTATAAAGAAAAATCGCGCAACGAAGAGAATGCATGTGTTCATTGGTGACCAGACTTTGTATTTTTGGGTTACACCGAGCGAGTTTGATGAATACGTGAGAATTTTCTGCCACTCAAGACAAACTCGATTGATGAAGCAACGTAAACGAGTTTACTCAGAGCTAATGGCCGTAGCTTTTACTCAGGGTATAAGCACTCGCTTTAGCGAGTGGCGATAAAATTACCATTCAAAAGACTATCAACAGGAAGTTGGATTGGGCGCAAAAGCGTCCTGTCCTATTCCATGTATAATCCGCGAATAATTTCAGACAGACCTCAGAACTTAAGAGTCAAACCCAATGGTTGAACAACACCAACAAGAGCTGAAAAAACAGCTTTGGAACATCGCTAACACCCTTCGTGGCAACATGTCTGCCGACGATTTCCGTGACTACATCCTTGGGCTTATCTTCTATAAGTACCTTTCTGACAAACTGAACCGTTATGCGGATGAGTTGCTGTCGGAAGATGGTATCCAGTTTGCTCAGGTTGATGAAAAAACTGATGAAGGCAAAGAAATACTGGGTGCAATTAAAGAAGAAGCGTTGGATAAGCTGGGTTATTTCTTCAAACCTTCCGAGCTTTTCCATGTTGTCGCGCAAGCCGGTGTTGATGGTGAGTTCATCCTGGATGACGTCCGTGATGTATTGAACGACATCGAAAACAGCACCATGGGCGCAGACAGTGCAGACGATTTTAATGGACTGTTTGATGAGTTAGACCTTACCTCAAATAAGCTGGGTAAAACGCCGGATGCGCGTAATAAGCTGATTGCCAAAGTACTGGAGCACCTAGACAACATCGATTTCCACCTGGAAAGCAGTGAAATCGATATTCTGGGTGATGCCTATGAATACCTGATTGGTATGTTCGCGAGCGGTGCGGGTAAAAAAGCGGGTGAGTTTTATACGCCGCAAATGGTGTCCAAGCTATTGGCCAAGCTTGTCACTATGGACAACCCAAACCTGAAGTCAGTTTATGACCCGACCTGTGGCTCTGGCTCATTATTGCTGCGTGTTGCGAAAGAAGCCAATAACCCTGATTTGAAGTTCTACGGCCAAGAACAAAACCCAAGCACCTACAATCTGGCGCGTATGAACATGATCATGCACGATGTTCACTACAGCCGCTTCGATATTCAAAATGACGATACGCTGGAGCAACCTGCTCACATTGAACAACGCTTCAGTGCGGTAGTTGCCAACCCCCCGTTTTCTGCTGACTGGTCTGCAAATCCGCTTCACCTAAACAACGAACGTTTTTCTGACTACGGTAAATTGGCACCGAAAGGAAAAGCGGATTTTGCGTTTGTTCAGCACATGATTCACCAGTTGGATGACAACGGCACTATGGCGGTGGTATTGCCTCATGGTGTACTGTTCCGTGGCGCGGCAGAAGGGCATATTCGCCAGCACCTGATCAAAGAAAAGAACTATCTGGATATGGTGATTGGCCTGCCTGCCAATATTTTCTTTGGCACATCAATTCCTACTTGCGTGCTGGTGTTGAAGAAAAACCGCAAAGCCGATGATGACGTTTTGTTCATTGATGCCAGTCAGTATTTCGAAAAGGGCACAAACAACAACGTAATGCGTGACGCGGATTTGAAACGTATTTGGGATGCAATCAGTACACGTAAAAATATCGACAAGTTTGCTTTTGTTGCGTCACCGAAAAAGCTGAAAGAAAACGACTATAACCTTAACATTCCGCGCTACGTGGATACGTTTGAGGAAGAGGAAATAGTTGATTTATCTGTGGTTTCAGCAGCATTGGTGAGTATTGATAGGAAAATATTGACGACTGATATGGAAGTTAAGGGTTTTTGCGAAGAGTTGGGAATTGATGTGCCGTTTGAGGTGAAACGATGACAGACCTGCATCCTCGTTTGAGATTTAAAGGCTTTGATAGAAAGCCTTCACTAGAATCTTTAGAAAGCATTACAAAGAAAAAAATATCGTATGGAATAGTGCAGGCAGGGCCAAATTTTGAAGGTGGAATGCCATACATTAAAAGTACAGACTTAAATTCCGAACTGATTTTAAGCAGACTTGAATGTACTAGCCCCGAAATTGCAAAAAAGTATTCCCGCTCTGAAGTGACTTCTGGAGATATAGTTTTTTCGTTGAGGGGTAATATAGGTATTTCTAGGATTGTACCAGAGTCCTTAACCGTTGCTAATCTTACGCAGGGCACAGCTCGTATATCGTTGAAAAAAGGTTTTGTCGCGAAATATATACAAGAAGAGCTTCGGACTCTTAGGCTCAAACGTCGAATACATTCTGTGTCTAAAGGAAGTACATTCCAAGAAATTTCACTAGCAGATCTTCGACAATTAGAAGTGTTGGTTCCGGACTGTCAAGAACAACAAAAAATCGCAAACTTCCTTAGTTCTGTAGATAGCAAAATCAGCCAACTCACTGAAAAGCATCGCCTGCTCAAAGATTACAAAAAGGGTGTGATGCAACAGATTTTCAGTCAAAAAATTCGCTTTAAAGATGACGATGGGAATGCGTTTCCTGATTGGGAAGAAAAGCATTTTGTAGATGCATTCACACGAGTAATCACCAAAAACAAAGAAAATAACGAAAACGTTCTAACGATATCTGCTCAAAAAGGTTTGGTTAGTCAACTGGAGTATTTTAACAAGTCCGTCTCTGCAAAGGATGTTACAGGTTACTACCTTCTTGAAAAAGGTGATTTTGCCTATAACAAAAGTTACTCCAAAGGCTATCCGATGGGGGCGATTAAGCCTCTGAAGCAGTACAGCAAAGGTGTTGTTTCAACGTTGTACATTTGCTTCCGACCAAAAAATGGATATAACGAAGCTTACTTCGAGCAGTATTTTGATGCTGGCATGCTAAATCGTGAAATTGCTAAAATTGCACAAGAGGGTGCGAGAAACCATGGCCTTTTGAATGTCAGCGTGAAAGAGTTTTTTGATGATATAAAGCTCACAGTTCCCCATTTAAAAGAACAACAAAAAATCGCTGAATTTCTGCAAGCTATTGATAAAAAAATCGATGGTGTGTCAGAGCAAATCAAGCAAACAAAAGAATTCAAAAAAGGCTTACTGCAGCAGATGTTCGTTTAACGTGCTGTTTTCGGCTCTGAGTATTCAGAGCCGTTTTTCTTTTCTATTGGTTAGGAACGTTCCCAGAAAAATGGCTTATCAATCAGAACAACAACTCGAAGATAATTTGATTGCGCAGCTCAACACCCAAGGCTTTGAGGTGGTGCAGCTCAAAGACAATGCCGCGCTAGAAGCAAACCTCAAAACCCAGCTTGAGACAGTCAACGGCTGTGCGTTTTCTGATACCGAGTTTCGTCAGATTCTGGGTAAGCTGGAAAAAGGGAACATATTCACCAAGGCTAAAACACTGCGTGAGCAGCTTGATGTGACCTTGGATAACGGCGATAGCCGCCACATCACCTTGCTGTTTAATGCTTCTGACAAAAACGTCTTCCAAGTCGCTCAACAAATTACCGTGAAAGGTACCTATACCAATCGATATGACGTAACGGTATTGGTGAACGGGCTGCCTTTGATTCAAATTGAATTGAAGCGTCGTGGTATTGAGCTAAAAGAAGCATTTAACCAAGTAAAGCGATATCAAAAGCATTCCTACCATGCCAACCACGGTCTGTTTAACTACATTCAGCTGTTCGTGATTTCTAATGGGGTGAATACACAGTATTTCTCCAACAACAGTGAAATGTCTGCCAAACAGACATTTGATTGGACGGATTTTGACAACAAGAAAATCAGTCAACTGCATGACTTTGCAAACGCCTTTCTGACCACGTCACACCTTACCGCCATGCTCACCAAATACATTGTGTTGAATGAGACGGGTAAATACTTGATGGTGCTGCGCCCTTACCAGTTCTATGCGGTAGAGGCGATTGTCGAACGTGTGAATTCGTCAACGTCGAATGGATACATCTGGCATACCACAGGGTCAGGGAAAACTCTGACGTCGTTCAAAGCTGCGCAAATCATGACCTCTCTGAGCCATGTCGACAAAGTGGTGTTTGTGGTTGACCGTAAAGACCTTGATTACCAAACGGCTCTTGAATTCAATGCGTTTGCTAAAGGGTGTGTTGATAGTACGGATGACACACGAGTGCTCTTTCATCAACTGCTCGATAAGGCAATCAAGGGTAAGAAGGTTAACAAGGATAGAAATACCAAACTTGTGGTGACCACCCTGCAAAAGCTCAATAACGTGGTGACAAAGAAACGTTATTTGAATGAGATGGAAGCACTGAGAGATAAGCGAATCGTCTTTATCTTCGACGAATGTCATCGTAGCCAGTTTGGAGATACGCATAAGAACATCACGGAGTTCTTCAATGGAGCTCAGCTGTTTGGCTTCACCGGCACGCCTATTTTTGCTCGTAACGCGGTAGCCAAAAACTCCATTAAAAGAACCACCAAAGACCTTTTCGATGAATGCTTGCACCCCTATGTGATTGTGGATGCGATCCGCGATAATAATGTGCTTAAGTTTGCTATCGAATACGTCGGCCGTTACCAGTACAAAGATGGTTCGAACAACAATTTGGATATCGAAGTAGAAGACATCGATACCAAAGAACTTCTGAGCTCCTCTGCACGTTTAGAAAAGATTACCGACTACATTATCGCGCATCACCGCCGTAAAACGCACAGCCGTGATTACAATGCGATGTTCTGTGTATCAGGCGTGCCTGAACTCATTCAGTATTACGAGTTATTCGCTAAGAAAAAGGCAGAGGGTAATCACAACCTGAAAATTGCCACCATATTCAGCTTTGAAGCTAATGAGGAAGAAGAATATGAACTTGGCAACGGCGATGAAAGTGAAATCAAAGAGGCTGCAGCTAAATACCTCAATGACGACCAAGCAGCAAAGCTGCATAGCCGCGATAAGCTGGAGTCTTTCATTGGTGACTACAACAAGATGTTTGGCACCAGCTACACCACCAAAGACAGGGATTCTTTCTACAACTACTACAAGAACATCTCCAAGCGGGTAAAAGCGAAGGAAATCGACATTCTGCTCGTTGTGAATATGTTCCTGACCGGCTTTGACGCACCAAGGCTAAACACTCTGTATGTCGATAAAAACTTAAAACATCATGGTCTGATTCAAGCCTTTTCGCGCACTAATCGATTACTTGATGAAACCAAGTCTCACGGCAATGTGGTGTGCTTCCGCAATCTAAAAACAGCGGCTGATGACGCGTTCAAAATGTTCTCTAACAAGCAGCCTATCGAAGTGATTGAAATGCCATCTTACGATGAGCTTATGGCTGATTTTGATAAGGCATATGCCGCACTCATTGCGATCACGCCAACCGTAGATGCCGTCGACAATTTACCTGATGAAGAGGCTCAGGCTTGGTTTGTGCGGCAGTTCCGTGAACTGATGCGTTTAAAAAACATGCTCGGAAACTTTGCTGATTTCGATATGGAAGCAACTGCGATGAGCGAGCAGGAGTTCCAAGATTTCACCAGTAAATACGCCGATCTCAACCGTCAGCTACGTGAGAATTCGACGAGGGAGAAGGTGTCAATTCTTGATGACGTGGATTTCGAACTTGAACTGATGCACCGTGATGAAGTGAATGTTGGTTACATCCTTCACTTGCTGAGAGAGTTACACGAAGAAGAAAGCACAGAAGAGAAAGCCCGTAAACGTCAGGTTATTGCCAACCTAATCGGGTCAGATCCAACACTTCTCAGCAAAAAGGCCCTTATCGAGAAGTTCATGAATGACCATCTCGAAGGCATCCCAGCACATGCCGATGTTGAAGAAGAGTTTGAGTTCTTCTGGGAGCGAGAAAAGCGTGAAGCACTAGAAAAGCTTGCCAAGGAAGAACAGCTAAACAAAGACAAGCTGGAGATTCTGGTAAACCGCTACGAGCTAAGCGAAGAAATGCCACTACGCGATGACTTCGCTGGAACGCTGGAAACCAAACCAACCTTGATGCAACGCAGAAAGCTCGTCGACCGTTTAACGGATAAGTTCAAAGGGTTCGTGGATACATTTGTGGGTGGGTTTTAAGGGATGACGATGAATTTACCAAAATATAACGAAATTATGCCTTATGCGCTGGCGTATTTTGCTGAAAATGGCGCACAGAAATGGCGACATGCCGAAGTACCTTTGGCG
Source organism: Enterovibrio gelatinilyticus (assembly GCF_028683095.1). GTDB lineage: Bacteria > Pseudomonadota > Gammaproteobacteria > Enterobacterales > Vibrionaceae > Enterovibrio > Enterovibrio gelatinilyticus. The sequence continues at coordinate 11,071 of NZ_JAJUBC010000048.1, forward strand.
AAAGCGATGAATGTATCTGATGAAGATGCACTCTTAGAGTATGCGTCTGGTAATGGCAAAGTGTTTCCGGACCGTATTACTTGGGCATTAAGTGCTTTGGCAGCCAGTAACCTTCTTGAGCGACCAAAGCGCGGTGTTTATCAAATCACTGAACTTGGACGAAGCTTTCTAAGCCGTCCCCAAGACGTTCACCCTTACGTAAAAGAAAAAGCAGAACAGCGCAGGTTGGAGAAGCTTAGAGAGCGCTCAGAGACTCTACCTGAGCTTGTGAATGACTCAACGGACACAACACCATCTGAAGCACTAGAAAGCGCGTATCAGGAAATATTGTCCGAACGGTACGATCAGATATTAGATACTATTTTGTCTAAGACCCCTCGTGATTTCGAACACCTTGTGGCTAAGCTACTCAGTAAAATGGGGTACGGTGGCCAAGTCGAGAATGCTGTAACGGTGACTAAGTCTAGCCATGATGGTGGCATTGATGGCGTCATTAAAGAAGATGTACTCGGTTTTGGCCGGATCTATATTCAAGCCAAGCGATACGCGAGAGATAACTCCATCAGCCGAGAAGATATCCAGCGGTTCGTTGGCGCACTCGCAGTTGCTCAATCCAATAAGGGGGTATTCATCACTACATCCCGTTTTACTGAGCATGCAAAGCGGTACGCGCAAGAACTGAACGGCAGCACCAACCTCGTTCTGATTGATGGTATCCAGCTTGCCAAATACATCTACGACTATAGCCTCGGAATGCAAACCGCACGAGTTGTGGAAATCAAAGAACTCGATTCAGATTTCTGGGATGACATGGAGAACGATGGTGATTAACAAACCGGATTTTTCCAAGCCAGAAGAGGAGTTGGGACAGAGCAAAATTGAACCCTTTGGCATGCTCACAAGGTTGTTCGTTGGGATTATCTGTTCGGTCGTTATCTTTGGGTGTCTGGGCGCAGCTTTTCTTCATTTCGTTAGTCCAAGTACATTCCCTTCACCAAGGGATCTTGAACTATCCACCTATTTACTATTGTTTGGCGGAGCAATGGCGATTGTGGTCATTCCTTGGGAGAGGTTTGGTCTAAGAGTGTCGAAATTTGCTGGAGTCGAGTTCGCTCAACTTATTGATACCCAAGCTAAAGAACAGACCGAGATAGTTAGTGATTTCGAGCAACGAATTGCTTTCCTTGAAGACGCAGTGCATCTGGACACTGAAAGTTTCTACACAATGGTTTGGAGTGTGAGCGAAAAGCAAACTGAACGATTATTGGAGCGCTTTTTTAGTGAGTACCCTATGGCGTTTTCTCCTCTAAGAATAGAGAAGTGGGGAGCTAAGCAAGAGGGTTTTGATGAGCTTGGTAATATGCAACCTCAGTTGCTACGCATGACTTTACGAAAAATGGTTCGTGAGGGTAAGTTAGCAACCTCTGTAAGTCGTCATGGCAATACGTTGTTTAAGCCTGCTTCTTTAGTGGATGCATTTAGTTAGAGAGAGGTTTGGATATTTTCTGTATTGCCTTCGATGCTTCTGCTTCTAGCTCGCCCACTTTGTATTGATACTGCTGTATGGTCAGCGCCAATTGATTATGTTGACTGGCCATGCTCGATAACTGATGTTTTAACTCTTCAATCTCAGAACGGTACTTGTCTTTCAGACGTACCTCTTTACTCAGTTTTTCGCGTAACTTCTTAATCTTATCTTCGTAAGCATTTGAAGGTTCAGATTTCGAAGAGAGTTTTAAGTTGCAGTTCTTTATCTTTTCTACGATGTCTTTGTAGTAGTAAACCGACCCACTACCCAACCCTGCTTCTTCCTCAACGGCTTTTACCGAAAGTTTTTGTTCCTTTGGGATGATTATCGGATGGCCAGACAAAATGCGCTCTAGTGCTTCTTCTAGCTTGATGCGTGTTAGCTCTGACTTACCCATTGTCTTCTCCAAACTCATCGAATCGCTCAAAAGGGATTTTGAAATAGTGCATCACTCTTTCAGTGGCTCTTATCTGGGTGATGTAATGGCTCTGTGCCGATAGAGAGAGCCTATTGATACTGTCGAGATAGATAACCTGCTCGGTTGTCCATTTGTGTCTTTGGACCCAGTGTTGCGCTTTTTCTTCGTCGATTAGTTGGTTTTCACATTTGAAGCAGTTAGCTGGTGATGTCACTTTATCCATTCGACATTCATACCCAGCCAAACAGTATGAATGTAATGTTCCAACCATTGTCAGGCGGCCCGCTTTGACCTGCTCTTTTATTTCGTCCCAGGATTTAAGGTCTTGTGGGATTTGGTTTCGTTCTTTCATGATTTCGATACCGCGTTTCCCATACAGCTTCTCAGAGCTATTGAACCAGCGGTAAAAATTGTCGGTTGTTACCTCATCAGCTACTTCCTCAATGAGTAGCTTTAGGTCTTGGTCCATCTCTATGCTTTGCAATGACGCTGCATTGCTTCCCTGTCCATACCAGTCTGAAGTAGGAATATCGAGGTGTTTGAACTGGTCTTTCACGGCTATCAGAGAGCATAGGTTGTGACGTCGAACGAATACAGCAAATGTCCTTCGAAGTTGATGTGAAGTCAGAGGCCATGGCTTCCCAATACTAATCTTTTGTTCTGCATGAAGAGGATTTCTGTTCGGGTTGATGAGCTTGAATTCATCCAGTGCTCGCTCATCAATGATGGCACCGGCTTCTTTAGCGATAAACTTGAAGTGGCAACGCAGGTTGTATTCATCAAAAACTTTTGGTGGTTTGCTTTTCTTTGACTGAGATAGCCACAAGCAGCTCGCTTCGTAGTTTTTCATTGGGTCGAAACTAAGTAGTAGTTGCTCTCTCATGTTTCGAGAGACTGCTTCTGCCAGTTCAATAGCTTTTCTTGATATTGGTGACGTGACCCACTCCGTAATATTTCCTCGACCCTGTGTCATCTTGTGGTGAGTAGATTGCAAGGTATGGATTGTTTTTCCGTTAAAGGACCGAGATTTAAAGCTATCTGCGTGCAGTCCATACAGCTCGTTTTTACGCATGCCTGTGAATGCTGCGCATGCTAAGTAACAAGTAACAAGTATTTTTGTCAGCCAACATCGAATGTCACCTTCTTTGGCTACTCGATATTTTTCAAGTTGGGTGCCACAGAGATAAGAATCAATAATATCCCTATACTTCATCGGCTTGGCTTTGTTTACTTCAATTCGGTATTCTGGTGATTCCTTGTTTAACCATTTCCAAGTCCCTGATTCAATTTTTCTATCGACAAACTTCTCTCCCATTTCATAGTTCTTCCTCAGGTCTCTAGCGAGATCGCTGAGAAGTTCTCTATGTGGGTGGAGTTCTTCTACAAAAGATATGGAATGGGCGTAAATCTTTTCCATTATCTGGGTAGGTATAGCGTAAAACTGGTCCGCGGTATTCTTCGTTGGGCAGCAATGTTCTTTTGCGAGACCTACTGAACTTTGATCTGTTGGCATGATGAGGCGGATCGGCAGATACTTTGATGATCTTTCAACCTTTTTAAGGGCGCTGAAAATTTGCATAGTATTGCCGAGGCTATAGCGCAATTCATTGATGTGGTTGCAAAACTCACAAAACAGCACTGGGTGTGAAAGAAGTGCGATGCTGCCGAGTCTGAGCCTATCTAGGAATTTGTAAACTTGAAGCAGCTTACTGTGCAAGGCGATGATTGTGGATGGCTTGAGGGGAGAAGACCTCGTGCGGCCTGAAGGGGTATATAACCACGAAAAACAGATGAGTTTCAGCTCGTCAGCTAGCTCAGGGGATTTGATATCATAAAAAGCGATATAGGACTTGTTCGCTATTTTTCTATCGATATATGCAGATAAGTTCCAGGATTGATCGCCAAAATAGCTTGCGGCTTTTCCAGAGTAATCCTTGGTTACTACAACTTCGTTGAGTTGTTTGAAATTCTTGTTTTCATATAATTCAACAACTTGATAATACCCATTCTGATTTTCATCGAGAACGTTTCCTGGTAGATCCAACAAAACTCTCATCTTGTCTCCTAGAAGAGATAATTCATGCCATCAGGCCACAGCGGGTGACGCCCTTCTTTTCGAAGCTTTTGTTGCGCTTTTCTTCTCACTGCGGGTTCAACCTTGAAAATAGCGAGGTCTAACTTCTCAAGTAGGTCTCGAAAATTTCTCTCAAACTGTGAGCTATCGATATGATCAGCAAGGGAGTCGTCAATGGATTGCTTAAAACTCATCAGACACCAAATGTCGTCAACTTCCTCGACGATAACTTGGTTGTGGCAGCTAAAGCATTTGAGTATGTCGGAGCATGCTAGGTGGTCAACTTCCAAGTCTTTCGGGCTGAAGTTCATTTTTCTCCGGTACTGCTCTGCTTCTCTGCCGAACGGGTCTTTGCAACCAGAACCGATTACCGTCGTTTGGGGATGTTTGTTGCTCTCTGAGTATTTGTTGAGAAACGCTTCATAGGGCAATACCTCTACATCTAATTGCTTTTTAGCGTAGTTTTTTGATTCTGAAATATCGGAACAACGAGCAACGGCTTCCAATGTGTAGGTCGCAGCCTGAAGCTGTTTTTGATTTTCGATTGGACTGCCTTTTGTGTAATGTCGGCTCAGTGTTTGAGGGGTGTTTCCGAGCAAAGACGCGGTACCTAAAGCATCTCCGGTTAGGTCAAGAAATCTGGCACTGCCAGACGCTCTGAAACGTTTAGCCATAGGACGAAGAGGCTTTCCATAGTCATCTATTTGATTGAAGTGCTCTAGCATCCAGTTGGTTGTATCTCTGAGATGGTATTGCTCGAGTGCTGTGAACTTGCCACGACCGACGCGGAAGAAGAGATGTTCGCTTTCGGGTGCAATTTCATTACTTAGTTTGAGTAGCTTTTCGATGAATTTCAAAGCGTGCTTTGGGACGTGCTGAACATTGTTATCACCAATTGATATTGTGACGTACTTATTGGCTCGGGATTTCAGCACACTCTGAGAGTACACAAGGTTTTTACTTAGGTTTTCGTGCTTAAACTTCTGCATGCTTAAAAGCGTGGTTGCATTAGCCCAAGTAAAATAAGACATCAAAAAATAACCTAGAGTGAAGCACTTAGTTGCGGTTCCAGCGACTTCTATTCTTTTCCCCTTCAGTTCAACCTCCGCGGTGAAGTCTCTGGGTTGAGCAAAGAGGTGCAACTCTGGTGATTTAATGATTTGACGGTAGAGTTGGTTAAATAGAGGATAGATGAGTCGCAGAAGGAGTTTTAGCTCTTTATCAGAATATGCTGTGGTTGGGAGTACTTCGCTCCTAAAAAGCCCAAATGGGGAGAACCATTGCTCCACGGGGTGCTCTAGCAGCTTGAGTAAACATTTAATCGAGCTATTCAGTTTCTGGGCTGTATTGGTTCTGATCGAACCGAGTCGCACCTTTTCAACTAAATGTTTTTCCCAAGCATGAGCGGCTTTTTCTGATTCAGGTTCCAATCCCTTTAAATCAACAAAAGCAAGGTATCTAGCCAGATCTATGGCGTAGCCGTGTTTGGTTTTATCTCTAAGTTCTTGTGACTCTGCAATCACATTAAACCAACGTTCGACCTGTACATCTCTGTATGCGAACTCTGCATTCTCCAATTGTCTTTTACCTGGGGCACTCAAAAACCGAAACCGATTAAAGTCAAAGTTAACGAGGTGTTCAATTCCGATTTTTAGTGTAAGAACCAGATCTTCTCTGTGTTCAGGCTTCTTCATAAATTGCCTCTTCAAGAATCTTATCAAGAAGGCTGGTAGCGCTTTGAACGGTTTTTTCTCGCTCCAGATAGTCCACGTATTTCCATGTCGTTGTTTCGTTGTTATGTCCCATCCAAGCCATCATTTGCAGTACTGCATCTTTTTGTAAGCCGTGCTCCAGTAAAGATGACAATCTATAGGTACAGTATGTCGCTCTGAGATCGTGGCTTTTATGATTGAATGGATTACCGGATTCTTCTTGAATCCTTTCTTTGAGGCGTCGAAAGGACTGATGAACATTGTTCGATGTAAATCGAGTCCCGTTTTTGGTGACGAGCAAAAAAGCACTTTCTTTTCCCTTTAGACGCTTTTTTCTGCGATTCGAGTTTGCATAGGCGTTAATCATCGCGGCTAGTTTGCTTGGAATTTCAACCTTTCGCTCTTTGCCATACTTGGTAGCAACGCCGTTCACTGGGCCAATATTCACTTCTGAGTACGAAAGGGTGCCCAACTCCTCTATAGCGGTAGAAAGGGGAAACGTACATGCCTCTTCAATCCTCAACCCTGAGTGAATTTGTAGGAGCTGATGGATGATGAATTCAATCCCAAAATGGGAGAGTGCTCGCCCGAAGTATGCTAATTCATCTCTAGTCAGTGGATTAAGAGATTGGATATCTGCCTTCTTGGGAATTCGAATGCGGAGATCTGTGCTGGTGACGAGAAAGTGGGGGCGTAAATGGCTCATCATCCCCTGATTACGAACTTTAACCAGCTCGTATTCAAATGGCTTTTCATCCTCGGATAAATCAAGAACCTGATTGGCAATACACCATTCGTAGAACTTAATGACATGCAACATATAAAGAGAGGCGGTTGAAAATCGGATGTTTCCGGCTCTCGCGTTTGCTAAGAGATCGTCATTTCTAAATCTGTATGTAGGCCGGAGAAACTTTGATTTAGGAAAAACATCCCAATCCAATTCGTTTTTTTCCAGAAAGCTCCAATATCGTTTCAACGCTCTTACCGCGGAGTTTAGGTCTTTTGATTTCCTTCCATTAACGAGGTAGTTCATCCAGAGATTAACAGGCATCAGATACTGGTAATCAGAGCTGTAAAAAGTAGGATAGCCCTTTAAAAGGATGGGAGTTTCGGATGATGAATAAGGATGGATTCTAGGTACTTCGATAGAAGATGATTTGACAACGAACACCATAAAAAACCCTCATTAAGCTCAGTTACCTTAATGAGGGTAGTTCACTTTTCCAGACTAAAAAGATCTACAGTTTAGTTTTCCATAAAAAGATCTACATAGTA
>NZ_JAJUBC010000049.1 GCF_028683095.1 Enterovibrio gelatinilyticus
TCAATGACAAAAGCTCGTTCATCCCTCATTAGTATTGACGCTACCCCTTACTATCATTGTGTTTAGCGTTGTGTGCGTCGTGCGGATATGATGAAAAAGCGCAGCAAAGTTATGAACATCGTCGTGGTTGGATTGAAGAACGCTTGCTCGTACTGGCGGGTGCTTTTTGTATTGATATATGCGCCTATGCCATCATGAGTAATCACTATCACGCCGTGCTCCATATCTATGCAAATAAAGCCATGCATTACTTGATAAAAAAGCGCTGCGGCGGCGATGGCCTACGTAGATTTAAACCCCGTGCAAGCTGTGATAGCGGAAACGCCTGAAACTTCAGAACACACGTCCGTCAAGGGGCGAATAGCGTCATTAAGAAAAGAACAAAGCACAGCGCCTTATCTCTTTCCTTTTGCGGGACCCCTAGAGAGCCGATGCCAGAGGGGCTGCCTTTTCGATTGGTGGATTATCTTGAACTTGTTGACTCTGACGAGTGGCTTGACATTTATGCCCAGGTTGAAAAAGGAACGTTGGTGGGCACTGAAACCTCTATCAAAGATGCTTTACCGCTGCTAGGGCGAACGCGATTATGCGGATTTCGTATACCTGTTAGCTAGCATCACCCAGCCGTTACTCGTTTTCTTCGAATAGCCAACGTCTTGGTGGTTTTCGTTTGCCTGTTATCTCCTAGTATAACCAGATTTAGTCTTTTCTTGTGCTGAAGAGCGCTAAGCCAATCTAAAATCGCGCATTATTCCGCAAAGCTGAAAAGGCGTTCATGCCGATTTTTGGTCTCCTCTAAAGGCGACTGTCCCAGTTACTACGTCTGTAATAGCTTCACTCTCTACTAAGCTTTTTCTCTTTCCATTCTTTAGAGATAAGGCCAAATGGGAAGCTTTCCTTTCCACCTAAGTTAGGATCAATAAACACACCTGAAGAATCATGAAAAATAAAAGGCTTTTCACCATTTGATTCAAGTACCAGTTCATTTGCAATGTTAGTCAATAGATTATTAGTGATTACTATTAGCTTTGTTGACCATTTAATATTATTTGTAAATATTTCAAACCAAAAGCAATAATTGAAATCACATCCATAATCCTCTCGCGCAAATGAAAGGTTATGCCCATCTGTAGTGACTCTTAATGTGAATGAGTCATCACATATCGATAATTCCGAACCTGACTCCGAGCTGAGTTTACTATCAGGTAAAGTCTTCGATAGGAATTCTTTGACTTCATCTAACCTACTCTCGGTCGAAAAATATAAAACATAAAACATTTATCCGTACCTTCTATCTTGGTAAGAGCCTAGATATTTCGCCATTCTTAATGAATAAAAGTTCATCGAGAGAATCTATTTTTCAATCATTAAATTGATTACAATTCTACTCGCTTGAGTCTGAGAGTTGCACTCAACCGTGCTCCATATATTCCTGACATTCTTAGTATTAGGAGAAAAAACATCAAATGCATTCCCGTTGATCAAAAAATCAGGGTTAGACTCTGGTTTGATACCAAAACCATTGCCTCCTTTAGTCGCTGGCAACATCTCTACATCATAGCCTTTAGCAGCCAACAAATCAGCCGCCTCATTTTGGCGAATAATAGGCCTTGGGTCTTTAGGGTCTGGAGTTTCGTAGCGCCCTTTCGGTTCGCCTCCAAGTGGTCCTATCATAAAGGCGACTGTCCCAGTTACTTTCCAATAAAGTGTGTCATTTCTTAAAGCGTGTTTTTGTATTCAAATTTTGAAACTATTCGCTGAAGCTGTGCATTGCTATGGATTTCCATCCATATATTGTAATAGTTTCTATGTTTGGATTATCTGTCTCGAAGTCCTCCTCAAGCGCAAGAAAGCCTTTAGAATTATCATGGGCTTCTTGCGGATTTAGCCAACCTCGCTCGCATTCTTCGCAATGCAAATACATTCTTTTATTTGTTGTATCTTCAGTCAAGATAAGCCTTCCTTGGTTGCAATTCACACATTGACTATACCAGTAGTACTTTTCCATGGTTCCTCCTAATTGCTGGGGTATGAAGTTATTATTTTGTTTGTATTAGGCACTAGTATTATAAGAATAATGGGGACACACACTTTAAGAAAAGCACTAATTAGTCAGTTTCATCCGATAGTGCTTTCGGGCTCAAAGACAGCTCATCCAAGATGAATGCAGCGTTGCTGAACGATATGATCCCGTTATTGTTCAACGACTCGCGACTGATACCTCAATGACAAAAGCTCGTTCATCCCTCATTAGTATTGACGCTACCCCTTACTATCATTGTGTTTCGCGTTGTGTGCGTCGTTCATTTCTTTGCGGATATGATGAAAAAGCGCAGCAAAGTTATGAACATCGTCGTGGTTGGATTGAAGAACGGCTACTCGCGCTAGCAGGCGCATTTTGTATTGATATTTGTGCCTATGCCATCATGAGCAATCACTATCATGTGGTGCTTCATGTTAATGCAGATAAAGCTAAACAGCTGACGGCACATGACGTTGCCGAGCGCTGGTTGGCGTTTCATCAAGGACCTTCACTCGTTCAACGCTTCATTCAAGGCAATGCACTCACTGATTCAGAAACAGAACGATGTGTTGAAATAATAGAGGTTTGGCGAGAGCGTTTGGCATCAATCAGTTGGTTCATGCGTTTACTTAACCAACACATTGCGTCACAAGCCAACCGAGAAGACAAATGCACCGGTCATTTCTGGGAAGGGCGGTTCAAAAGCCAAGCGTTACTCGATGAAAAAGCCCTTGCGGCGGCGATGGCCTATGTGGATTTGAATCCAATAAGAGCGGCGATAGCGGAAACTCCTGAAACCTCCGAGCATACGTCCGTCAAAGCGCGAATTGAGTCATTGAAAAAAGAAGAAGCCACCGCCCGTCACCTCTTTTCTTTTGCAGGAAACCCGAGAGAGCCGATGCCAGAGGGGCTGCCTTTTCGTTTGATGGATTACCTAGAACTCGTTGATTGGACTGGTCGTCAAAGCCGAGAAGATAAACGGGGTAAGATTGATACCCGAACACCTGAGATACTTAATCGACTCGGGTTTGACTCTGACGAGTGGCTTGACATTTATACCCAGGTTGAAAAAGGAACCTTGGTGGGCACTGAAACCGCTATCAAAGATTCTTTGCCGCAGCTAGGGCGAAAGCGATTATGCGGATTTCGTATACCTGTTAGCTAGCATCACCCAGCCGTTACTCGTTTTCTTCGAATAACCAACGTCTTGGTGGTTTTCGTGTGCCTGTCATCTCTCGGTATAACCAGATTTAGTCTGTTCTTGTGCTGAAGAGCGCTGTGCCAATCTAAAATCGCTCATTATTCACAAAGCTGAGAAGGTATAGAAATGGGCGTTTCTTCATTTACAGAAACGACATTCCTAATTTATGCGGGTACTGGAATGTCCCAACATTGAATATCATTGGCAAAGGATTGCCTCAGACATTGAAGCCGTTTTGCTGTTTCTTTAGCGCTAGAGGGAGCCGGGTAGATTCTACCCGGCAGTTAAACCTCATAGCTCTTCACTTCTGAATACAATATAGCTGCGTGATATTATTTTGTATGAAATCTAAACTTCATTTAATAATCAGAAATTGACTTTTCATGTTCCTCTATTTCTGAATGCGGTACGCCATTATTTATATAATAATCCAATAACCAAGTTATTCTTTTATCCTGTGAGTTTGTAATAATCCCTTTGGCTATGAGATCAAAGTCGTCCGAAATATAACTGGAAATCTCATGAGACCCAAAAAATTGGTCACTTGAAAAGAATGCAATTTTTCTAATTGAATCTACAGTCTCTTCATCTATTTTTGATTTGTTTTTTTCATACTCTTGATTGATTGTTTGATACATATCAATCCACGCAGAGTCAAAAGGGTCTTCATCTCTATGGTCTAAGATATTATCTTCATTACCCAGATCTGAATTTTTTAAAATGTTTGAACTAATGATCTGGTGGAGCTTACTTAAGTTCATAAGTGACCTTTCTCTTTCAAATAGAGTTCAATTTTAACAATACCTTCATAAGGTGTGACATTCTTAGCTAGGATAACGCTATTGTTGGGTGAGCGAACATCTATTTTAACACCATCTATCTCTTTATATGACTTTTTGTATGCGTCAATCAATTCTTGATCTGAGCCTAAAAAGTCACCTTGCCTTGGGCCTATATGTTGACGTTCAGCTTCGTGCAGACGCCAGTGGTCATGTCCTGTGTCATCACCTAAAAAATGAAACGTTGGCCAATTCTTGTCACTTCTTTTTATCTCGAAGCTACGGCCTTTTGACTTTCGTACAGAAGGGGCATGGTGACCCGCTTCACCTACGTTTATGCGTTTTTTTTCTTCTGGACAAACGGTTTTTTTGTTCACCAACCCCAACGGATCAATCCACCCCGTTGGATTCGGTACATACTGGTAGTTGTTTAACCCACCCGCAAGCCCTATAGGGTCAGCAGTAACAAATCGACCTGTACTTGGGCTGTAGTAGCGGTGTCGGTTGTAGTGAAGTCCTGTCTCTTCATCGAAATACTGCCCCTGAAAACGCAATGGGCTTGATATCTCTTCGACATGCTTTCTCAACACATTGCCGTAAGCGCGGTATTGCACTGACCAGACGGATTTACCGTGTAAATCGGTAATGTCTGTTGGTGTGCCGATTTGGTCTAGGTGGTAGTGGTAAACCCCGCAATCTGCCCCTTCGCCTGACAGCATTGCCATTGGCTTGAATGTGCCCGGATCGTAAACGTATGTTTGGTAATGCTCGCTGCTTGTTTCGGCAATTAAGGTGTCGCCTTGCCAGACAAACTCGGTAGTTTTCTCCGTGCCTAATTTATCGGTGACTTTCTTTTCAATTCGTCGCCCAAAGGCATCGTATTTGTAATGAGCAAATGAACCATCTGGGAGTGACGCTTTGACCAAGCGGTGTTGACAGTCGTAGTCGTAATTTGTCACCAAGCGCTGGTCTTTGCCCCGCTTTTCAGTGATTAGCCTGCCAAATTCGTCGTATTCATAGTGGCTGTCGCCATGAAACTTGAGTTGGTTTCCTTCAACGTCGAACGGCTTTTTACCTGCTTCCGCACCAATCACTTGGTCTAGCAGGTTACCTGCTGGATCATGCGCGAAAGACTCTTCAACCACGCCGCGGGTTTTCTGAAGGCGAGAAAGGGGGTCGTAATCGTAGAAGACGGTGCCGAAGCGGCTGTCAGCCACTTCAATTAAATTGCCGTCAGCGCCATATTGGTAATTGCGAAGAATAATGGCGAAGAATAATGGGGACACACACTTTAAGAAAAGCACTAATTAGTCAGTTTCATCTGATAGTGCTTCAAGGCTCAAAGACAGCTCTCCAAGATGAATGCCGCGTTGCTGAACGATATGATCCCGTTATTGTTCAACGACTCGTCACTTATATCTTAATGACTAAAGCCCGCTCATCCCTCATTAGTATTGAGGCTACTCCTTACTATCACTGCGTATCGCGTTGTGTGCGTCGTTCATTTCTTTGTGGATATGATGAACATGCACAGCAAAGTTATGAACATCGTCGTGGTTGGATTGAAAAACGCTTGCTCGCACTGGCGGGTGCTTTTTGTATTGATATATGCGCCTATGCCATCATGAGTAATCACTATCACGTCGTGCTCCATATCCATGAAAATAAAGCCAAGCGATTAACGCAATATGAAGTTGTAGAGCGCTGGTTGGCGTTTCATCAAGGACCATCTTTGATTCAGCGCCTTGTACAAGGTGATGAACTCTCTGAGGCAGAAGCAGAGCGAAGCAGCGAGATTATTGAGACATGGCGAGAGCGTTTGGCATCAATCAGTTGGTTCATGCGTTTACTTAACCAACACATTGCGTCACAAGCCAACCGAGAAGACAAATGCACCGGTCATTTCTGGGAAGGGCGGTTCAAAAGCCAAGCGTTACTCGATGAAAAAGCCCTTGCGGCGGCGATGGCCTATGTGGATTTGAATCCAATAAGAGCGGCGATAGCGGAAACTCTTGAAACCTCCGAGCATACGTCCGTCAAAGCGCGAATTGAGTCATTGAAAAAAGAAGAAGCCACCGCCCGTCACCTCTTTCCTTTTGCAGGAAACCCGAGAGAGCTGATGCCAGAGGGGCTGCCTTTTCGTTTGATGGATTACCTAGAACTCGTTGATTGGACTGGTCGTCAAAGCCGAGAAGATAAACGGGGTAAGATTGATACCCGAACACCTGAGATACTTAATCGGCTCGGGTTTGACTCTGACGAGTGGCTTGATATTTATGCCCAAGTTGAAAAAGGAACTCTGGTGGGCACTGAAACCTCTATCAAAGATGCTTTACCGCTGCTAGGGCGAAAGCGATTATGCGGATTTCGTATACCTGTTAGCTAGCATCACCCAGTCGTTACTCGTTTTCTTCGAATAACCAACGTCTTGGTGGTTTTCGTGTGCCTGTTATCTCCCGGTATAACCAGGTTTAGTCATTTCTGTGCTGAAGAGCGCTAAGCCAATCTAAAATCGCTCACTATTCCGCGAAACTGAAAAGGCGTTCATGCCGATTTTTCGTCTCCTCTAAAGGCGACTGTCCCAGTTACTACTGAAACTGAAAAGGCGTTCATGCCGATTTTTCGTCTCCTCTAAAGGCGACTGTCCCAGTTACTACTGCCAGTTACTTAACGGGTGATACAACGCAGGAAATAACGCAAGGGATGTGCCAGCTTTTGTTGTCAATAAAAACAAAGGGTTATATATATTTGGGAATTGGCGGAGCAAGGAATTGCTCGCGGTTCGGGCGAAAACTTGCTCGCTGAGCAAGATTTGGCCGAATAGAGGGAGGGAATGAAGATGAAAAAAGACACTGAGTTGAAATACGTGGGTAGAATAAAGAAGAAGAGAGTAGAGCCTTACTTTCAATGGAGAAGGCTTACCTTTTGGTCAAATTACGGTCAATGGAGCGAGCAGGGAGCATCGTGATCGCTCCCTGTTACACCTAATGGAACTGCATTTCCTATGATTGATTCTTTAATTGTGTGTTTAGTTTTTAATCAGAGAGGTCATGCCCAGTAGCTTGCTAAAGAAGAAGATCTTGCTTTTGGCTAGCTCAATTTCTGTTTCCGATACGCAAAGAACCTGACGAATTTTGTACTTTGGTGTCAGCGTAATGATCGATTTTTGGTTCTGATCATCCACAAACGTCAATGCGGATTCACCGGAAGCAGTCACCTCGGTGACATCAGCGCCTGCGAATGAGGCTGCCTTTTCAATCAATGTTCGGCTTTTAGATGGCGTCACCAGACATGCTGCATCGTTCAGCGCGGAAGCATCCATCAAAAGATATTCAGCGAAATCTGCTCTCTCGGACTGATCCATTTCCTTCGCCAGATAGATATCGCCAGCATTTTCGATTGCGAGCTTGCCGCTAAATTCACCAACTATGTATTGTTGTGAAGTCCAAGAATCGACGGGCGTGGAGTAGCTCCCCTCCCATGACGCGACCGCTGAAGAAATGAGAAAGAGAAAGGATGCACCGAGTCTGATCATCGGCTTATCCAAATCACAGCATCACCATGCTCGTTCTCATTGCTTCCATCAAAGCGTTCACCTGCTTCCAACCGAAGGACATCATTGCTCAAATTTGATGTCCACTGTGCTGATACAGGCACTTCATCATTTGGCAAAGCGATGTGATGGAAGGGAAGTTTTTGATGAGAGAACAGAGAGCCAAAATCCTTTTCACGTGCATAGTCGACCCAGTCTTTTGGGTAATAAAGTGATTTGCGGAATTGACTGTCGTCAAGATTAAAAAGAAGGGTGGCTGCGCCTGATTCCAGTGACCAGTAGCCAAAATGAGTAGCATGTTTGCTTTTATGGCGATTATGCCAATAGCAATTTTTCATACCCTTGTACCAACCTTTCAGATAGGTACTGAGTGCGGTCTGGCGTTCGGGTTTGGTTGGTGATACACCATCACCTTTAATTGCATCGTATAGGTGTGTGTAAGGTTGGTCGAAAACAAACGAATCTTGTCTTGGTAGACCTTGCAGGCCAACACGGGTATAAAATTGAACAATCGCTTTGTCATCACTGCCATGAGGGTTTTTTCCAGTGATTCGGGCAATGGTAAAAAGCGCATCAGTGTTACCAGTGAGAACAGCGAGGCCTGTTATCAAAAGTAGAAATTGATAGCCGTCTGGCTCCCAGTAATTGATAACTTTGAAAGAAAATTGCTCTTTATGTCTTTGTAAATCTTGAAAAGCTAAGTTAGAGAGATGCAGTACGCTTTCTAAATTTTCACCACTGGAATATTCCAGCAAAGCGTGTTCAAATTTGGCCAAAGAGAGTGACCAGCTTATCCTTGCACGGTGAGTTATATCTTTGGATTCGTCCGTCAAATGGAGATAGCGTTTTGAATTGTCTTTTTTGAAATACGTACGCTGTTCTTCGTAAACAGATTCTTCGAGAAACGCATCCCTTCTTATCTGATTAAATGTCGGCGTTTGCTCTTTCATCTCGTTACCTCTTCAATACTTCTCGCATTGGCATCTAATCTCGTAATGTTTACTACTTCTCCGGACTCGTCGACAATCATTAGCCATCGCTCATAGCCTTCATCCATGATGTCGTCGGCGGTGTCACGTCCAACTTCGGCAGCAAGTCTGGGTTGGATCCAATCATCGCTCATTTGCTTCGTTCCGTCACGAAGTCTCGAAAGCGATCGGTCCTTAGCTAAGCCATCTGAGTCAATATATTTGCCTGAATCGGTGCGATACTTAGTTTCTGTGATTATATATGGCGGTGGCAAAGCATTCGGCGGCTTTTCGTAAATGCCATCTATGCCACGGCCTCTAGGAGTATCTTCTAAAGATCGAACTTGTCTTGACTCCGGCAGCATGTTGCGGTGACCACTGTTTAACATATGGTTGTCACTAATGATCTCACCATATAACCCTTTTTGTGTGCGTGTTAAAATACGAGGGTTAATCGTTGCAACGCTAGGGTCTAACTCATGAACCGTACGCGCATTAACGTCAGTTCGATAGCTTGGTGAATACTCGTCAGCCTGTTTGAGTAATGCTTGTTCGATATCATCGAGAAGCTTTTTCACGGGGGCAATAGCTGGTTCAAGCATGCTGTCTGCAGATTTTTGAACTGAGCGTACAAGACGTACGGACTCATCAAGCCAGACTTTAACGCTGGCAGGAGCAAAATACCTAATTTGAGCAACAGTATCTGTAAGTGCGCTGACTATTTTGTCGAGATATCCTTTCAAAGTGGCGGCGTTGACTTGGCTCCCAACGCTTTTGATGGCCTCAGCGATTTTCTTCAACGCAATATCAATTCGCGGAACATCGAAGATTTTTCGTACTTTTTCATTTTGTAGGAAGGAGATGATGGGCGCCATTGCGGGACGAATGGCTTTTGAAACATCCCCCCCCATTTTCCTGATGAAAAGGAATAGGATCTTTAGAACACCTTTTGCAATGGATCCAAGTGATGGTATTAAGCCTATAAGTGTAAAACAAAGGGCTATCCATGCGTTTACATCACTTTTGTCTTTATGGATATTTCGGCAGTTGGCGATTAAATCACGGCAATCCAACACCTGATCAACGATGGGAATGATACCCAGTGCTGCATTTGCGGCGATTTGCCCCGTTGTTTGATTAGCATTGAAATCCCCCTGAAGTGCTTCCCATATCCACTCGAGAGCACCAATGGTCGAGTCATAGGCATCCTGTGCTTTTTGAGCGATGTATTGTTCGCCTGATTTGTAGGCTTCTTCAAGATTGTCGAAGAGATACGCGAAAAGGTCATTTCCCCACATCAGCTGTTACCTCCAAGCAAGGATTTAACGCTACTGGTTAGCGAATCAATAGGTTCTCTTTCCGGGTCTTCGAATTCTGCATCCGGGTCATAATAGATTCGCACTGGACCTGCCGGAACTTCCTCAATGCGGGCATAGCCATCACCATCGAGTGTGCCTGACACTTCTGTACCGTCACTTAGAATTGCGCGATAAGGTGTGTTGGCGAAAGGTTGCATGTCAGGGCCTAGATATTCAAACTCAACCCAGTTTGGGACAATCACGCTGGTTAATAAGCTGGAAATGCTTGGAAGGGTCGGTGTTGCGCCACTGCCGTTACCTGTACTTCCGCCAGAGTTCAGATTTACCACTGCACCAGAAAGATGTACGCCCGCGGGGTCGAGCTTGACGAAGCCTGCGGCGGTTTTAATGGTGATTTCCGTGCCTGCTTCAATAATGATTTTGTCGCCAGCTTTATGATGGATCTCAGAACCTGCTTCAAGAAGGTGTTTTTTGCCTTGTTTGATGTGCAGTGAACTGTCTGTGGTCAGACTGATATCGCCAGCGACATGGGCTTTGCTTTGCCCATCGACCGTCAGGTGGTCATCCACCTTGATGTGTGAAAAGCGCTCGTTCTCCACATCCAAGTGCAAGTCGTGTTTGATGTTGTCTTTGCGGTCGTTCTCGACCAGCAGGTTCATGTCCTTTTGGGCATGCACATAGATTTCTTCTTGCTCGGCTTGGTCCTCAAAACGCAGCTCATTAAAGCCTTCACCCTGATGGGTTTCTGTTCTGATAACCGTGCGGGTTTTGTTGGCAGGCAGCGGGTAGGGCGGCACATTGGTGGCGTGATAAGTGCGACCAGTGATAATCGGTTGGTCAGGGTCGCCCTCTAAGAAAGAAACAATCACTTCATGACCAATGCGAGGGATAGCCATCATGCCGTATTGACCGCCCGCCCAGCCTTGGGATACGCGCACCCAACAACTTGAAGCATCATCACTGTTGCCGTATCGGTCCCATGGGAACTGCACTTTCACGCGCCCATGCTCATCACAGAAGATTTCTTCCCCTGCGGGGCCCGTGACAATGGCAATTTGAGGGCCATGCACACAGGGTTTTGCCTGCGGTGTGGTGCGCCAAGGCCTGTGTGCCGGGATAACCGAGAAGGTATTGTGGTACGTGGTCATGCCTTCACCGCCATGCTCTTCCAGTGCTTGCGGTTGCGTGCCTTCACATGTCGAGCTGACCACCACCCAATCACGATTAATGGCCTCATCGGGATGGTCGGTTAAATCAAACAGCATGCCGGCTTGGATTTGGCGCACATTGCTGGATGCTGTTGCCGTGATGGCATCGCGACGAAGATGCTCTAAGCGGTATTGGGTAAAGGGTTTACCGGCGGCATCACTCTTATAACGTCCGGGGAAATCATAGTGTTCATACGTGCCACGTTGGTAGGCCATCTCAGTGCCCGCGTGGTCATGCAAAAAGCCATACGCGGGCTTTTTGAAACTGTAATCTTTCAGTTGGGCGGAGGAAGGGCGAGTCTGCGCGGAGAATTGCCAGCCCTTCACAAAGGTTGAACTGGCAGTGCCGCCCACGGTGGCATTATAGGGCAGGGCAAGGCCGGACGAAGATAACGTCTGCGTGTCATCAGAGAACAACACCGTGTGTTTGTCTTTGCTGTGCAAGAAGGTATAGAAAATGCCCTCATCAGCGGCGATACGGGTTAAGAAGGCAAGGTCAGATTCGCGGTACTGCACACAGTATTCACGGGTTTGTGAGCTGCCTGAAAGGGAGAAAGCATAATCATCAATGCCCATTTCTTGCAGCAAAATACTCATGATTTCAGGGACAGATTGCTGCTGGAAAATACGGCTGTTATGACGAAGGGATAAACGCGAGAGGGCAGGCACCATTTCCAGTGAATAACGGGTGTGGCTGAACCCCGTGTCACCGCGAGTAAAGCGGCGCACAATGCCATGAAAGCGTTGTTCAAGCTCGCCGTCGCTCCACAACATTAAGGTGACATTACGGTCAACGGTGTCATTTTCCGTGAAGGTGGCTTGTCGGCTGGCTAAATGAACCTGATAAAGAAAAGGTTCAGACAGGCAGTCGCTGCCTGAGAAGCCGACTACCGCGAAGGCGTCGTCAGGTAAGCCTTCAACAGCAAGAGTAAATTGGAGACCGCTTTCCGTAGCCATAAACCATCCCAGCAAGACCCTGTGTGGTCAGAGTCGATATATCAATAAAATCCGGTCGTCCTGCGTCATGGCTTGACGACAAAACCCGCCCTGAAGGCGGGTTGGTCACAAAGGGCTTACGCCCCTTGCGAAGAAGCCTTAGGCTTCAATCGGCGCACGCCAGTCATCGGCACCCGAAGTACCCGCGACAGTGTGTTCCCAATCAATCTTGCGGTAAGCCACAGACACGGTCACCAGTTGGGTGAACTCTTTTTTGTTTGCGTCCTGACAATGAGGCATTTGGCAATCGATATCGATGATGGTGCTGTCAGTGAGAATGGTCGAGAAGAAGTGCTCTTGTTTACCTTCCACAGACGTGCGGTACCACTTCAGTTCAATTTTTGGCAGCATTTCGCCTGATGCTAGGGAGTTGTACATCAGCGGTACGGCTTTGTTCAGTGCGACAGTGAACTTGAACGGCTTATGCACGCGTTGGCCTGAAGGCTGGCCGCTTTGCGGGTCAGTCGGTACGGTTACAATGTGGTCAAAGGCTTGAACCAGCATTTGGTCTTCGTGGCCTTCGACGTAGATGTTGCCGACAGAGTCAGCAGTGAACGCACCAGCAGTGATGTTGCCCTGAGTTTTGCCTTCGATGGCGATATAACATGGAGTTGGCATTGCGATGTCCTTATTCAATGGAAGCTCACCATTTGATGGCGAGCAACGAAACGGGTGATACAACGCAGGAAATAACGCAAGGGATGTGCCAGCTTTTGTTGTGAACAAAAAAACAAAGGGTTATATATATTTGGGAATTGGCGGGGCAAGGAATTGCTCGCGGTTCGGGCGAAAAGTTGCTCGCTGAGCAAGATTTGGCCGAATTATAGAATGGGGTAATGGAGACAAACATCGGATGGTGCCTGCGTTAATTTCATCACTGACGCAGTGATCAGACACCTAAATGTGCTTTGGTACTGATAAGATTCGGCAATAAAAACGCCATTATCAGGGAACGAAATGGACGACATAACCTTTTCAGTGGGTGCAGTTACCTTTAAGTATTCGCTCACTCCCGAGCAAAAGAAATTCTTACGTCTCACACAAGAAACCACCGTTGACCTCAATCAATGGCCGGTATTTGCGGATCATATTACCGACACGATCCATGCAGCGATCCCTGATGAACTAAAGCTACCCACAGAAAAACAGCTCAAGTACGCCCGAACCATTTCGAAGGATTTGAATGTTAAATTACCTAAAAATTATGATGAAAGCGCCTTAGCCTGTTTGTCGTTTATCGCCGACCACAAGCCAGCCCATGATAGGGTGCTGGCGGTGTTCAATGGGATTAAGGGGAAGTTGTTGGGGTAGATATGTTTAAGCAAATAGCAAACTATGCCTTAGTTTGATTGAAATCTGCCAGTGTCCCACCAGCTTCGAAATGTTTCATTATTACTGCTTTTTGCGCTAGTAACTCTTCACTGGGTTTTTCCCATTTTTCTTTTGGGAGTGGTTTTGACCATTCATTGATATTTTCTGGCAATGGCTTTTTATTCAATTTATCAGTCCACTCTGAAACCATGTAGGGGATCTTCCAGCATGCGAGAATATGATAGAAATAATATGAAAATAAGGTGAAATACGAGTCTGCCGGATCGGTGAATTTGAACGATACCCACTTTCTCGGACCTTTTAGGAATTTAGACCAGATACGTTTGCGCTCGGCATCAAACATGGCGCGGTCTTCTTTGACAAATGGTCGAGATCTTGGCCATTTTTTCTTTGGCTCATCCATATATGTACGCATGGTTTCCCATTTTCTTTGCGCCTCACCCACTGAATACACGGGTTGGCGTAACAGCCAATAATCTTTGCCGTCAGGTGTCGGAATGGCCATGCCGAATGTATAGGTTGTCATGACGTTGGTGCCCGTTGTGCCTCTAGATAAGGCAACCCAAGAAACAATTTGCTCCCAAGGTGCTATCACAGGGGTTTTACTGCCATCAGGGTAGTAACAGACTTCTCGGCGTTGTCGATGAAAGCGAATGGGACGTTGGCGTGCATAATCGAACGATGTCTTGATGGTGACGAACCATACGACGCCACCGAATATGGCGTAAAATAAATAAACGACGACATCTATTTCACTAAAGCCTTTTAAAAACGCCTCGAAAAAGGATCCTCTATATGTAAATCCAGCATGAATGAGAATGAGAAGTACCACGAGACCTACAGCATTAATACATATATGCCCTAGTTGGACTTGATACGCTTTGCCTTGGCAGCGAGCACCAATGTCCATATAAGCATCATTGATGTCGAGTATTTCTGAAGAGGCCACTGTGTCATCGTCTTTCAAGTAATACGCAGGCATGGGCTTCGGTGAAAAAAAGACAGCTTCCCCTGACAGAAATTTTCGGCGCTCGCCTGCCTGAGGTTCTTTTTGCTTTAAGTCGAGTTCTTGGCTTTTGTTTTTTCTGAACATGTTAATCCGTTGCCATAATAATGTGTTGGGTGTTTATCTCCCTTGGGTAAATAGGCAACCCAAGTATTAGAGGCTCATTGGGCTGACATAGTTGCATCCAAATCTGTTCTAATGTGTCGATCCCATTACGCCTCCATTTCTCCAAAGCAGCCAGACAGGGATACCTAGACTCATCAAGAACAGTAACCACATTTGCTGGGTTTGGAAAATCATGCCACCTTCGCCACCCACTTCAATGTAACCTCTGGGTTTCTGATGTTTTGAGGTAACTTCGACCAGTAGGTCGAGATACTCAAGATTTTGGCGAGCAACGAAACGGGTGATAAAAGCAAAGGGCATGCCAGCTTTAAATTCCGATAAAAACAAACAGTTATGTTTAATTTGGGATTGACTGAGCAAGGGATTGCTTGTGGTTCGGGCGAAAAGTTGCTCGCTGAGCAAGATTTGGCCGAATTATAGAATGAGGGAATGGTGACAAACATCGGATGGTGCCTGCATTAATTACATCACCGACACAGTGTTCAGACACTTTAAATTCATTTCATACTGGTAAGATTCAGCAATAAAAACGCCATTATCAGGGAACGAAGTGGACGACATAACCTTTTCCGTGGGAGCAGTAACTTTTAAATATTCGCTTACCGCCGAGCAAAAGAAATTCTTACGACTCGAACAAGAAACCACCGTTGACCTCAATCAATGGCCGGTATTTGCGGATCATATTACCGACACAATCCATGCAGCGATCCCTGATGAACTAAAGCTACCCACAGAAAAACAGCTCAAGTACGCCCGAACCATTTCGAAGGATTTGAATGTTAAATTACCTAAAAATTATGACGAAAGCGCCTTAGCCTGTTTGTCGTTTATCGCCGACCACAAGCCAGCCTATGATAGGGTGCTGGCGGTGTTCAATGGGATTAAGGGGAAGTTGTTGGGGTAGGCTGAATTCGTCGCCTGTATTCAAGGTTTTAAGTCAAGACGACGATGATTAGAGAATATCAGTCTGATTTTCATCGAGATAGATGGTCGGTGTTAGCGTTTGTATTAGCTCCTTGGAGATCTCTTGTGCTTTTCTAAGTTCATTTTGGTCTAAAAATTTCTGATTAAATTTATTCGTAATTATATATTCAAAACTAGTAAGCCAACTGCCATAATTGAAACTATGATCATTTCGTTTTATATCGTTGACTATTGCCCATGCGGCACCTTGAAAAAGAGCATCTCTATCTAGTGTTGCGATTCTTGCAATGGCAGGAGCATATCCAAATTCTGTGCTCCAGATCTGTAACGTTCTTATTCTTTGGCTATCAATATATTCCTCACCTATAATTGATTTTTGGTCATTTTCTTTATATGAGAAGTCTACATTGATGGAGTAGATATCATTATTATTTGCAGATAGCGTATATAGAGATTTAATTATTTCTTTATCTTTCTCAGAAAGAAGATAAGTGCCGTCATCAGAATCGTAGCTCATAACCCAAACTGGGTAGCTAGCATTTAATTGATAAAAATATAGTAATGTCATTAGCGGGTAATAGTAATGGTCCTTTACACCATCAACGGCAGCTTTTGCCAAAGTACTGAAACTATCCTCCCCTAAAGAAACTCCATATCCCCCCTCTAACATAACGTCATGTTGAAAAAGAGAATATCCAGCTCTGGCATCACCACTTTCGGCCAATTTTTCAAGTATTACTCTACCCTTTTCTCCCCACTCTTCGCTGCAGTGATACCCCATATATCGAGTACATTCAACGTCTCTACTGTCTAATTTAATTGCCGCGTATGGATTGCCGAGTTTGGCAGCTTTTGTAAATAATTCGCCTGCAGTATCCCCTGAGTAGATACTTTGTCCGTAGGTGATTTCTGCCAACCAAAACATGGCTTCTGAATCGCCTTTTTCTACTAAAGGTGCTAGTAGAGTTTCCGCTTTCTCTTTGTTGCCATATTGGATGGCTAGCAGTGGGGCATACAGTGGATCTTCTGGACGATATCGGCTAGCAGCGTAGGGATCACTATTCACCTTGTTGTCATCTAAATATGAAGACAGTTGCCTTGCCAGAAAACTTGGACCTTCGGCAATTTTTCGCTGAAAGCCACTGGGGTAGCTTTCAATAGCAATATATGTGGCAATAAGAATAAATACGATTATAAAAATATGCTTTCTTTTAATAGTCATAAAATTTCCCATTTTTTTCTCTTCCCAGTTGGGAGGGTTTTTTATTTTTTCTGAAAATTCACTGTAGTTTTCGCTGGAGAATTCTCTATAAAGAACAGCATTTTTTACGGTTGTAAAGTAGGTTTTGTCATTTACATATAATATCACTCTTAAACATAAGATTGGAGGAAAATTATTGAGTGGTTTTTTTCGCCTTCACTTTAAAATTGAGGTCTCTTACACCACGTGTATCTAGTGTGGATATAAAATTAGCTAACGTATTCCAGCCTTCTGCAAATCGTCGGCATCTCTCAAGACGACTTTGCGCAGTCTCTAAATTGCCTTCCATTAGTATCAAAGATTTTTCAAACTGAGAGCACCTTGTATCTTTGTCATTGTCATCTTTTGGGGATATCCATTCCATGATTTTCACGATAGCCTGAGCTTTTACT